>NZ_QAIK01000155.1:0-301 GCF_003061005.1 Pseudomonas sp. HMWF021
TTCCTGACGCACCGGACGCAGGCCGACCACGATCTTGCGCGCGACCAATAAATAGAAGCCACCGCCGGACAGTTGCCAGTCACCGGCCTTGCGTTCCCAGCCGGCCAGTCGGGCCTGCCACTTGGGCGACGCGAGCGGCGGACGATAGCACCCGAAGCGGCGTTTCTCCAGCGCAAAGCCCAGCAGGTTGAGCCAGTCGGCGACCCGCGACGGCGAGATGCAGCGCGCCTGACGCAAGGCGTCGTGGGCGAATACGTGGCGCAAGCCCCAACTGCTCCAGGGATTGATGCCGATGATCAGC
>NZ_QAIK01000155.1:311-26932 GCF_003061005.1 Pseudomonas sp. HMWF021
GGGCGACAGGCAGAAATCCAGACCGTGCTGCAACACCACCACGTCGGCGGCATGCTCGCTTAACGGCCAGGCTTGTTCCTCGCAGACGATCTCCACCCCCGGCAATGGCGCGCCGAGTCGCACGTTACGCTGCACCTGCGGCGCTGACGGCGGGGTCTGGGCCGACGGCCCGTAATGCACCAGATAGCCGCCGAAGAAACGCCCCAACTCGTCTTCAAGCATGCGCCGTTCTTCATCCAGCAGAAATTGCCCGAGCGGGCCGGCCAGCCATTCACGGGCCGCGCCGATCAACGCCAGCCAGTCGGGATCGGCCTGAGCGAACGCTTTATCGGTCATGTCATTCTCCAACGCCGCTAGAAGCTCTAAGATGCGCCAATGTTTTCCGCTTGGCGAATTCCGACGATGATACAGATCAGTGCCCTGCCCGCGTTCACCGACAACTACATCTGGTTGTTACAGGATCACCGCACCCAGCGCTGCGCCGTGGTCGACCCGGGCGATGCCGCGCCGGTGCAGGCCTGGCTCGACGCGCACCCGGGCTGGGTGCTGAGCGACATTCTGATCACCCATCACCACCATGATCATGTCGGCGGCGTCGAACGCCTGAAAGCCGCGAGCGGCGCCAAAGTCTACGGCCCGGCCAGTGAAAACATCCCGGGGCGCGACGTGGCACTCAAGGACAACGATACCGTCAGCGTGCTCGGCTGGGACTTCGATGTCTATGCGGTGCCCGGTCACACCCTCGGCCACATTGCCTACTACCACCACGGCCTGCTGTTTTGTGGTGACACGCTGTTCGCCGCCGGTTGCGGGCGCCTGTTCGAAGGCACGCCGGAACAGATGCACCACTCGCTCGGCCGCCTCGCTGCCTTACCCGAGGATACGCTGGTGTATTGCACCCATGAATACACCCTGAGCAATCTGAAATTTGCCGCGGCAGTCGAACCGAGCAACCCGGACATTGCCGCCCGTCTGGAAAAAGTCACCCAGCAACGGGAAAAAGGCGTGATGACCCTGCCCTCGACCCTGGCCCTGGAAAAGCTCACCAATCCGTTTTTGCGCACCTCTGAAACATTGGTTACACAAAAAGTGGACGAACGGGCAGGCGCTCAAAACCGGGCGCCGAGTGAGGTTTTTGCGGCTCTGCGGGCATGGAAAGATAAATTCTAAGTGACTCGCCCCCTAGTACAAAAATTCTGAATGGTTGACCGCAGGGGGTGCGCTTTCTAGAATCGCCCGACATTTTTGCCCGGAACTTACTTCCAGCCAATGTCGTCATCCATACGTAAGTCCGTCAATTCAGACACGTTGACCCGCCTGGCCCAAGCCATCGCGGTGGCTGTGTCCGCCACGTTGGCGGGCTGTTCCAGCCATGCTCCGCAGACTGAAGCGACCCATACGCCGAACATTGCTGCGCGAGCCAAGCAGAAGCCGATCTGGCTGAGCGAAAAACCCAGCCCGCAAATACCTCAGGACATCTGGGAGCGCATGCGCGGCGGGTTCCAGCTGCAGGACGGCCTGGGCGTCAACCCGCGCATCGAGCAACAGCGCCTGTGGTTCGCCAGCAACCCCTCCTTCCTCGAGAACGCCGGCGAACGCGGCAGCCTCTACATTCATTACATCGTAGAGCGTCTCGAAGAGCGCAACATGCCGCTGGAACTGGCTCTGCTGCCAGTGATCGAGAGCGCCTACAACCCGATGGCCTACTCGCGCGCCGACGCTTCGGGCCTGTGGCAGTTCATTCCGTCCACCGGTCGTTACTACAACCTGCGCCAGACCCGCTTCTATGATGGCCGTCGCGACATTACCGCCTCGACCACCGCCGCGATGGATTACCTGACCCGTCTGCACGACATGTTCAACGGTGACTGGCTGCTGGCCCTGGCGGCCTATAACGCCGGTGAAGGCACGGTGAGCCGCGCCATCGAGCGCAACGAAAAGCTCGGCCTGCCGACCGACTACTGGAACCTGTCGTCGTTGCCGGCGGAAACCCAGGCCTACGTGCCGAAACTGCTGGCGCTGTCGCAAGTGGTACTGGCCCCGGAAGCCTACGGGGTGAACCTCAACCCGATCGCCAACGAACCCTATTTCCAGGTCGTAGAAATCAACCAGCGCATGGACCTGTCCAAGGTCGCAGCGGTGGCCAATATCGACGAAGACGAGCTGTTCCAGCTCAACCCGGCCTTCAAGCAGCGCACCACCATCGACGGCCCCCAGCATCTGCTGGTGCCGACGTCCAAGGCGCAACTGCTGACCGCCAGCCTGCAGACCATGCGACCTGAAGAACTGATCAGCCCGCGCTCGCTGAAACCGGTGTTCGACGGCGCCGACCCGACCGAGGTGGCAACGCTCAAACGCGCCTACCGGGTCAAACGCGGCGACAACCTCGGTTCCATCGCCAAGGCCAACAAGGTCGAAGTCAAGGACCTGCAACGCTGGAACAAGCTGACCGGCAAGAACCTCAAGGTCGGCCAGACCCTGGTGATGCAGGACACCACCAAGCGTGCCCCGGCTCGCAGCAGTGGTCGGGTCAACACGGTGATTGCCGCCAACAGCAAGACCAAAGGCAAGGCCGACAGCCAGCAGCAGACCCAGTACAAGGTCAAGCGTGGCGACACCCTGTATGTGGTGGCCAAGCGGTTCAACGTCGAGATGCAGCACCTCAAGCGCTGGAATCCGGGTGCGGGCAAGGCCCTCAAGCCTGGGCAGATGCTCACGGTCTACCAGCCGCACTGAGTTGAAATCAAAAGATCGCAGCCTTCGGCAGCTCCTACATTGATCCCTGTAGGAGCTGCCGAAGGCTGCGATCTTTTTTTTGCATTAACACAGCATTAACCCGCTATCTTTTTCCAGTCCAGACAAGCTGTTACTGTACGGCCACAAAAGCCCAAGCCGCCTGGATCGGATCTGACTTGAAGCGTCCCCTCCTCCTGCTCCTGATCAGCCTGGCCTTGAGCTCACCCGCAAGCGCGACGATTACCGAAAGTCACGGTTATGCGCAGTTCGGCACGCTCAAGTACCCGGCCAGATTTACCCACTTCGACTGGGTCAACCCGCAAGCGCCCAAGGGCGGTACGTTGCGGGTGATGGCGTTCGGCACCTTCGATACGGTCAACCCGTACACCTTCAAGGGCACCAGCCCGGTCACCACGCCGAATTTCCTGCAGTACGGCATCAACGAGCTGAACGAGCCGCTGATGGTCGGCACCGGCCAGTATTCGCCGTCGGGCGATGAGCCGGCATCGAGCTATGGCCTGATCGCACAATCGGTGGAGTACAGCGAAGATCGCAGCTGGGTGGTGTTCAATCTGCGCCCCGAAGCGCGTTTCCACGACGGCACACCGATCACCGCCTACGACGTGGCGTTCTCCTATCGGTTGCTGCTCAAGGAAGGCCATCCGCTGTACCGCACTGCGCTACAGGAAGTCTCGCGGGTCGATATCCTCAACCCGCAGCGCATTCGCTTTGTGATGAAGCGCTCAGGTAATCCGCTATTGATCCTGCGCCTCGGCGAATTGCCGGTGCTGCCACAGCATTACTGGAAAGATCGCGACTTCAAGGCCACCACCTTCGAGCCACCGCTGGGCAGTGGCCCGTACCGCATCACCTCGGTGACGCCGGGGCGGCAGCTGATTTTCGAGCGAGTCAAGGATTACTGGGGCAAAGACCTGCCGGTCAATCGCGGCAAGTACAACTTCGATCGCATGGAAGTCGAGTTCTACCGCGACAGCGACGTGGCCTTCGAAGCGTTCAAAGCCGGCGAATTCGACATCTACATCGAGCATCAGGCGAAGAACTGGGCCAACGGCTACAACTTCCCGGCGGTGCGTCGTGGCGAGGTGATCAAGGCGCAGATCCCGCACCAGATCCCGACGCAGAGCCAGGGCCTGTTCATGAACACCCGGCGCGCGACCTTCAGCGACGTCAAGGTGCGCGAAGCGCTGGGCCTGATGTTCGACTTCGAGTGGACCAACCGCGCACTGTTCAGCGACGCCTACCAGCGCACCAGCAGCTACTACCCTAACAGCGAATTCAGCGCCAGCGGCCTGCCGGTCGGGCATGAATGGCTGATGCTCAAGCCGTACAAGGATCAGTTGCCCGCGAAGCTGTTCACCGAACCGTTCACATTGCCGCAGACCGATGGCCGTGGCATCCCGCGAGAAACCATGCGCAAGGCGCTGGCCCTGCTCGCCGAGGCCGGCTGGAAGCTCAATGGCCAGCGCCTGCAAAACGCCAAAGGCCAGCCACTGAGTTTCGAGTTGCTGCTGGTCAATCCGAACCTTGAACGGATCCTGCAGCCGTACATCGAGAACCTCAACAGCATCGGCATCGATGCGCGCCTGCGCACGGTGGATCGCGCCCAGTACAAACAGCGCCTGGACCAGTTCGATTTCGACATGATCCTGATGACCCTCAACCAGACCCTCAGCCCGGGTCTGGAGCAATGGCAGTATTTCCATTCCAGTCAGGTCGGGGTCAAGGGCAGCAAGAATTACGCCGGCATCGCCAACCCGGTGGTCGATCACCTGCTCGAACAACTGCTCGCCGCGCAAACCCGCGATGAACAGGTCGCCGCCGGCAAGGCGCTCGACCGCGTGCTGCTCTGGCAGCACTACAGCATTCCCAACTGGTACCTCAATTATCACCGACTGGCCTACCGCAACCGGTTGGCTTTCGTCACCACGCCGCCCTACACCCTGGGCCTGAGCGCGTGGTGGCTGAAATCTTCGGAGAACAATAAATGACGCCCATCCGCGCCCTGCTCCTGCAGGCCAGCGGTCTGCTGTTCGCCGGGCTGGCGATTGCCGCCCCGCAACACGCCGTGACCCTGTACAACGAGCCACCGAAATACCCGGCGGACTTCAAACAGTTCGACTACGTGAACCCCGATGCGCCCAAGGGCGGGATCTTCCGCCAGGCCGGATTCGGCGGCTTCGACAGCCTCAACCCGTTCATCAGTAAAGGCGTGCCGGCCGATGATGTCGGGCAGATCTACGACACCCTGACCAAGCACAGCCTCGACGAGCCGTTCACCGAGTACGGCCTGATCGCCGCGAAGATCGAGAAAGCCCCGGACAACAGCTGGGTGCGTTTCTACCTGCGCCCGGAAGCGCGTTTTCACGACGGCCATCCGGTGCGCGCCGAAGACGTGGTGTTCAGCTTCCAGACCCTGACCAAGGACGGCTCGCCGCTGTTTCGCGGTTATTACAGCGATGTCGAAGAGGCCATCGCCGAAGACCCGCTCACGGTGCTGTTCAAGTTCAAGCACACCAACAATCGCGAGCTGCCGCTGATTCTCGGTCAGCTACCGGTGCTGCCGAAACACTGGTGGGCCAATCGCGATTTCACCAAGGGCAATCTGGAGATTCCGCTGGGCAGCGGCCCGTACAAGGTCGCCGAAGTGAAGGCCGGGCGCTCGGTGCGCTATGAGCGGGTCAAGGACTACTGGGGCAAGGATCTGCCGGTCAATCGCGGCTTCTACAACTTCGACGTGATGACCACCGATTACTACCGCGACAACACCGTCGCCGTCGAAGCGCTGAAGGCCGGGCAGTTCGATTACTGGCTGGAAATGACCGCGAAAAACTGGGCCAACGCCTACAACATTCCGGCGGTCACCGAAGGTCGGCTGATCAAGGAACAGATCGCCAACAGCAACCCGACCGGCATGCAGGGCTTCGTTTTCAACCTGCGCCGTCCGGTGTTTCAGGATGTGCGGGTGCGGCAGGCGCTCGGTCTGCTGTTCGATTTCGAGTGGACCAACAAACAGCTGTTCAACGGTGCCTACTTCCGCACCCGCAGCTATTTCGAGAACTCGGAAATGGCCGCCACCGGCCTGCCCGACGCCGAGCAACGGGCGATCCTCGAACCGTTTCGCAGCAAATTGCCGGCCCAGGTGTTCAGCGAAGCCTTCGAGAACCCGAAGACCGACGCCAGCGGCATGATCCGCGCCCAGCAGCGCGAGGCCTATCAGCTGTTGCAGGAGGCTGGCTGGAAGATCGTCGACGACAAAATGGTCGACGCCAGCGGCAAACCGGTGGTCATCGAATTCCTGCTGGCGCAGACCGAATTCGAACGCGTGCTGCTGCCGTTCAAACGCAATCTGGCCGACCTCGGCATCGATCTGGTGATCCGCCGCGTCGACGTTTCGCAGTACATCAACCGCGTGCGCTCGCGGGATTTCGACATGATGGTCGGCAGCTTCCCGCAATCCAACTCGCCGGGCAACGAGCAGCGCGAATTCTGGATGAGCGCCGCCGCCGACAAACCGAGCAGCCGCAACACCATGGGCCTGAAGGATCCGATCGTCGATCACCTGGTGGAAAACCTGATCAACGCCGATTCACGCAGCAGCCTGGTGGCGCATGCCCGGGCGCTGGACCGAGTGCTGCAATGGGGTTACTACGTGGTTCCCAACTGGCACATCAAGACCTGGCGCGTGGCTTACTGGAACCACATCGGCCACCCGAAAGTCTCCCCCAAATACGACATCGGGATTAACACCTGGTGGGTCAAGCCTGACGCGAAGCCTGCCATAGAAGTCGAAACCAAACTGCAAGCCGACCCTGTGGGCACGGAGTAATCAGATGCTGGCGTACATTTTTCGGCGACTGTTGCTGATCATCCCGACCCTGTTCGGCATTCTGCTGATCAACTTCGTGATCATCCAGGCCGCGCCCGGCGGTCCGGTGGAACAGATGATCGCCAAGCTCGAAGGCTTCGAAGGCGCCACCAGCCGCATCGCCGGTGGCGGTGCCGAAGTCTCGGTGGCCGGCTCCGCCTATCGCGGCGCGCAAGGCCTGGACCCGGCGCTGATCAAGGAAATCGAGCACATGTACGGGTTCGACAAGTCGGCCCCGGAACGCCTGTGGATCATGGTCAAGAACTACGCGAAGCTGGATTTCGGCGACAGTTTTTTCCGCGATGCCAAGGTCATCGACTTGATCAAGGAAAAGATGCCGGTTTCCATCTCCCTCGGGCTGTGGAGCACGCTGATCATGTACCTGGTGTCGATCCCGCTGGGGATCGCCAAGGCGACGCGGCACGGCAGCCACTTTGACGTGTGGACCAGTTCGGCGATCATCATCGGCTACGCGATTCCGGCGTTTCTCTTTGCGATTCTGCTGATCGTAGTGTTTGCCGGCGGCAGTTATCTGGACTGGTTCCCGCTGCGCGGCCTGACTTCGAACAACTTCGATGAGCTGAGCCTGGGCGGCAAGATTCTCGACTACTTCTGGCACCTGGCGCTGCCGGTGACCGCGCTGGTGATCGGCAACTTCGCGACCATGACCCTGCTGACCAAAAACAGCTTCCTCGACGAGATCAACAAGCAGTACGTGGTCACCGCCAAGGCCAAGGGCCTGACGCGCAACCGCGTGCTTTACGGCCACGTGTTCCGCAACGCCATGCTGCTGGTGATTGCCGGATTCCCGTCGGCATTCATCGGCATCTTCTTCACCGGCTCGTTGCTGGTGGAAGTGATTTTCTCCCTCGACGGTCTGGGCCTGATGAGTTTCGAAGCGGCGATCAACCGCGATTACCCGGTGGTGTTCGGCACCCTGTTCATCTTCACCCTGCTGGGGCTAGTGGTGAAACTGATCGGCGACCTCACTTACACCCTGGTCGATCCGCGCATCGACTTCGCCAGCCGGGAGCATTGAGATGAACCTGTCCCCGCTCAACCGCCGCCGTTTCGAACTGTTCAAGGCCAACAAGCGTGGCTGGTGGTCGCTGTGGCTGTTCCTGATCCTGTTCGGCCTGAGCCTCGGTGCCGAGCTGATCGCCAACGACAAGCCGCTGGTGGTGCATTACGACAACCACTGGTACTTCCCGGCGATCAAGCGCTACCCGGAAACCACCTTCGGCGGCGAATTCCCGCTGGAAGCCAACTACAAGAGTCCGTACATCCGCGAACTGCTCAAGGCCAAGGACGCGTGGGTGTTGTGGGCGCCGATCCCTTACAGTTACCAGAGCATCAACTACGACCTGAAAGTCCCGGCGCCGGCCCCACCGTCGGCGGACAACCTGCTGGGCACTGACGATCAGGGCCGCGATGTGCTGGCGCGGGTGATCTACGGCTTCCGCATTTCCGTGTTGTTTGCGCTCACGCTGACGGTACTCAGCTCAATCATCGGTGTGATTGCCGGCGCGCTGCAGGGTTTCTATGGCGGCTGGGTCGATCTGGCCGGGCAGCGCTTTCTGGAGATCTGGTCGGGTTTGCCGGTGCTGTACCTGCTGATCATCCTCGCCAGTTTCGTTCAGCCGAATTTCTGGTGGCTGCTGGGGATCATGCTGCTGTTTTCGTGGATGAGCCTGGTCGATGTGGTGCGCGCGGAGTTCCTGCGTGGGCGTAACCTTGAATACGTGCGTGCGGCGCGGGCGCTGGGCATGCAGAACGGCGCGATCATGTTCCGCCACATCCTGCCCAACGCCATGGTCTCGACCATGACCTTCATGCCGTTCATCCTCACCGGCGCCATCGGCACCCTAACTGCGCTGGACTTCCTCGGCTTCGGTTTGCCGGCCGGCAGTCCGTCGCTGGGTGAACTGGTGGCCCAGGGCAAATCCAATCTGCAGGCGCCGTGGCTGGGCATGAGCGCGTTCGCGGTGCTGGCGCTGATGTTGAGTCTGCTGGTGTTTATCGGCGAGTCCGCTCGCGATGCCTTCGACCCGAGGAAGTGAAATGAATCAGGACAATCTGATCGAAGTGCGCGACCTCGCCGTCGAGTTCGGCTTCAACGAGCGGTTGCACCGGGTGGTCGAAGGCGTGAGCTTCGACATCAAGCGCGGCGAAACCCTGGCGCTGGTCGGCGAGTCCGGCTCGGGCAAATCGGTCACGGCGCATTCGATCCTGCGCCTGCTGCCCTACCCGCTGGCCCGGCATCCGGCCGGCAGCATCACCTATGCCGGGCAGAATCTGCTGGGGCTGAGCGAAAAGACCATCCGCCACATCCGCGGCAACCGCATCGCGATGATCTTTCAGGAGCCGATGACCTCGCTCAACCCGCTGCACTCGATCGAGAAGCAGATCAACGAGATTCTCGGCATCCACAAGGGCCTGAGCGGCAAAGTCGCGACCAAACGTACGCTGGAGCTGCTGGAGATGGTCGGCATTCCCGAGCCGCACAAGCGTCTCAAGGCCCTGCCCCACGAATTGTCCGGCGGCCAGCGCCAGCGGGTGATGATCGCCATGGCATTGGCCAACGAGCCGGAACTGCTGATCGCCGACGAGCCTACCACTGCACTGGACGTGACCGTTCAGCTGAAAATCCTCGATTTGCTCAAGGAGCTTCAGGCTCGATTGGGCATGTCGCTGTTACTGATCAGTCATGATTTGAACCTGGTGCGAAGAATTGCGCATCGCGTATGTGTCATGCAGCGCGGTTGCATCGTCGAACAGGCATCGTGCGAAGAGCTGTTCCGTTCGCCGCAGCATCCGTACACTCGGGAATTGCTCGGCGCGGAGCCCAGCGGAGGCCCGGCGACCAATAAAATCGGGGCGCCGCTGCTCGAAGTCGAGAACCTCAAAGTCTGGTTCCCGATCAAGAAAGGCCTGCTCAAGCGCACGGTGGATTACGTCAAGGCAGTGGACGGCATCAATTTCAGCCTGCCTCAGGGTCAGACCCTGGGGATCGTGGGGGAAAGCGGTTCCGGCAAATCCACCCTCGGTCTGGCGATTTTGCGGCTGATCGGCAGCAAAGGCGCCATTCGCTTTGAGGGCAAGCAGCTAGACTGCCTGACGCAGAACGAGGTTCGCCCGTTGCGGCGGGAGATGCAGGTGGTATTTCAGGACCCGTTCGGCAGCCTGAGCCCGCGCATGTGCGTGAGCGACATCGTTGGCGAAGGCCTGCGGATTCACAGGATGGGCACCGCCGCCGAGCAGGAAGCGGCGATTATTGCGGCATTGAAGGAGGTAGGTCTGGATCCGGAAACCCGGCACCGCTACCCCCACGAATTTTCCGGTGGGCAACGGCAACGTATCGCCATTGCCCGGGCTTTGGTGCTCAAACCGGCGCTGATCCTGCTGGACGAGCCGACGTCGGCGCTCGACCGCACGGTGCAGCGGCAAGTGGTGGAGCTGTTGCGTTCACTGCAAGCCAAGTACAACCTGACGTATTTGTTCATCAGCCATGACCTGGCTGTCGTCAAAGCGCTGAGCCACCAGCTGATGGTGGTCAAGCATGGCCAAGTGGTCGAACAGGGAGACGCGCAAGATATTTTTGCCGCCCCCAAACATCCGTATACACAGCAGTTGCTGGAAGCCGCTTTTTTGGCACCAGCCACTGCGCAATAACCTGAAAGAGGAGCAACACATGGGTTTTCTCGCCGGTAAGCGCGTACTGATCGTCGGTGTCGCCAGCAAGCTGTCCATCGCATCCGGCATCGCTGCCGCCATGCATCGCGAGGGCGCTGAGCTTGCCTTCACTTATCAGAACGACAAACTCAAGGGTCGCGTCGAAGAGTTCGCACAGGGCTGGGGTTCGAGCCCTGAGCTGTGCTTCCCGTGCGACGTGGCCAGCGATGAAGAAATCGCCAAGGTCTTCGAAGAACTGAGCAAGAAGTGGGACGGCCTGGACTGCATCGTGCACTCCGTCGGCTTCGCCCCGGGCGACCAACTGGACGGCGACTTCACCGAAGCCACCACCCGTGAAGGTTTCCGCATCGCTCACGACATCAGCGCCTACAGCTTCGTGGCTCTGGCCAAGGCTGGCCGCGAAATGATGAAAGGCCGCAACGGCAGCCTGCTGACCCTGTCGTACCTGGGCGCCGAGCGCACCATGCCGAACTACAACGTGATGGGCATGGCCAAGGCTTCGCTGGAAGCTGGCGTACGTTACCTCGCCGGTTCCCTGGGCCCGGACGGCACCCGCGTCAACTGCGTATCGGCTGGCCCGATCCGTACCCTGGCAGCCTCGGGCATCAAGAACTTCCGCAAGATGCTGGCCGCCAACGAAGCGCAAACCCCACTGCGCCGCAACGTCACCATCGAAGAAGTCGGCAACGCCGGCGCCTTCCTGTGCTCCGACCTGGCGTCGGGCATCAGCGGTGAAATCATGTACGTCGACGGCGGCTTCAACACCACCGCGATGGGCAACATCGAAGAGTAATCTTCGCTCTGCCGATTAAAAAACCCGCCTCTTCCGGCGGGTTTTTTATTGGGTTCAACATCAAAAGATCGCAGCCTTCGGCAGCTCCTACAGGGACAACACCACCCCTGTAGGAGCTGCCGAAGGCTGCGATCCTTTGATCTTCAGAGCAAACAATCGGCAAACAGTTTTTGAACCGGCTGATTACGCTGGCTATAGCGCTGCAACAAGACCATCTCGCGGTAGAACGTCAGCTCACCCAGCTCGATCACCCTGACTTTGAGCGGATGCTCCAGCCACAGCCCAGCCTTGGGCAGCAGCGAAACGCCCAGCCCGGACTCGACCATCTTCACGATCGCCTCCAGCTCATCCAGCTCCAGTGCCACCTCGACCTGGATCCGCTGCTCGCGCAAAAACTGCGTCACCAAGCGCCCGCCAAATGAATGGCGGTCATAGCGCACCTGCGGCTGGTCGGCGAGCAACTGCAGCGGATCGTCGCCTTTGACCTGCAGCGGCACGATCAGCACGAACGGCTCGCGACGAATCACCGTCGCCGACAATTCCTTGGGCAGCTCGAACGGCGGCTTGATCATGATCGCCAGATCCACCTCGCCGGCATCGACCTGACTCAACAGATTCAACGACACTCCCGGCACCAGTTTTGGCTCCAACCCCGGTACCTGCTGACGCAAGCGCAACAATGCCTTAGGCAGCAGTCCGGTCTGCGCAGTCGCCACCGCGCCGATTTTCAGCTCGCCGCGAAACTCGCTGACATTCTCGCTTACCGCCATGCGGCTGAAGATCGCCAGCATCTCCTGCGCCATCGGCAAGGCGCGCTGCCCGGCCGGATTGAGCGTCGCCTGGCGGCCAGTGCGATCAAACAGTCGAATGCCCAAAGCCTGTTCGAGATTACGGATCTGCGCGCTGACTGCCGATTGTGTCAGGCCGATGTGCAAACCGGCGGCAGCAAACGTGCCATGGCGCGCCACCGCGAGAAAGGTCTTCAGTTCACGCAGCATGCACACCTCGATTGATCGAAAAAATTTGAGCTCGGCGCAAAAACTATCGTCTTTCAATCACATTTCACAGCACTAAACTCAGTGCACTTCCTCTGATCGAGCATTGCGCCATGTCGTTAAGCCCTTTCCATCTGGCCATCCCTGTCTATGACCTGGCCGCCGCACGCCACTTTTATCGCGAAGTCTTCGGGCTGGAAGAAGGTCGCTCCAGCGAACATTGGGTCGATTTCAACTTCTTCGGCCATCAACTGGTGATTCATCTGGCGCCGAAAAACCCTGCACAGGAAGCCGCGCACACCAATGCCGTGGACGGGCATGACGTGCCGGTGCCGCATTTCGGTGTGGTGCTGGGCATGGCGCAATGGCAGGCGCTGGCCGAACGCCTGACGTCGCTGGGCACGCGATTTGTGATTGAGCCGGGGATTCGCTTTCAGGGATTGGTGGGCGAACAGGCGACGATGTTTCTGTTCGACCCATGTGGCAACGCGCTGGAGTTCAAGGCGTTCAAGGACATCGGGCAGTTGTTTGCCAAATAAAAGTGTGGCGTCTTACCGGACGCCATCGCTGGCAAGCCAGCTCCCACAAGGATCCGCGCAGTACCTGGATTTTGTGAGCACCCGATAAAACTGTGGGAGTGGGCTTGCCAGCGATGAGGCCAGCACATTCAACATCAATATCGCCTGACCGGACGCCATCGCTGGCAAGCCAGCTCCCACAAGGTTCTGCGCGGTATCTGGATTTTGTGAGCACCCGCGAAACCTGTGGGAGCTGGCTTGCCAGCGATGAGGCCCTCAATGGCCGCGCTTCAATTGCTGCTTGTGTTCGTACATTGCGCTATCGGCATCGGCCAGCAGTCGATCCACTGTGTCATGGCGCTGCGGGTCGTATTCGATCTGGCCGACGCTGAAGCGAATCGCGTATCCCCGGTGCAACGTGGCGTTGCGCTCTTCGAGGATTTCCTTGAGGCGGGCCATTACCGCCGTGGTTTCGACGTGGCTGGAGCCGGTCAGTAGCGCCACGAACTCATCACCGCCCAGGCGCCCGACCACGTCGCTCTCGCGAAAGGCGATGCGCAGCACATCGGCAAAGGTCTTCAGCGCACTGTCGCCCTCGGCATGACCGTAGAGATCGTTGATCTGCTTGAAATCATTGAGGTCAAAAAACAGCAAGGTCGCCGGTTTTTCCAGACGCGCACAAGCGTCCAGTGCATGTTGCGCCAGCTGTTTGAAGCCACGGCGATTGGACAGCAGGGTCAGTTCGTCCATGCTCGCCATCTGCACCGCCGTCAGCTCCTGCTCGGCCATCTGCGCCAGATCCCGCAGCAGTGCGCGTTCTTCGTCATCGAGTTCGCGGGGCTGGGTGTCGATCAGGCACAAGGTGCCCATTTTGTTGCCATTGGGCACCGTCAGCGGGTAACCGGCGTAGAAGCGGATGTTGGGTGCGCCGGTGACCAATGGGTTGTCGTGGAAACGCTCATCCTGCCGGGCATCCGGCACCAGCAGCAGTTCGTTCTTGAGGATCGCATGCCCACAAAACGAGACGTCCCTTGGCGTTTCAGTCACATCCAGCCCCACGCAGGACTTGAACCACTGTCGGTCCTTGTCCACCAGCGTCACCAGGGCAATCGGCACGTTGAACAGGCGTTTGGCCAGGCGAGTGAGGCGGTCGAAACGCTCCTCTGGCGCCGAATCGAGGACATTCAAGCCATGCAGCGCTTGAATTCGGGTGGCTTCATTGGCGGGTTTGATCGGGGCCAGCATCACGCACTCCATCAGGGTCAATGACCGTTAGAGTAGCCTGATTCGCCAGCGACTCACACACCTCAACCCCCCGCCACCGGACACGGACCGCCCGCGTCGGCCCAAAGCTTGAACTGGGCCACAAAAATGTCATGGGGCACCGGCACCGGCGTGCGGCCTGCTCCGGGATTCCAGCCCCACAACACCAGTTTGTCGTCGCTGACATGTTTTATCAGTGCGGCGAAATCACGGTCGCCGTTGCTGGAGCGGTCCTTGATCATTGCACACAACTTGTCCGGTGGCAGGCCGATCCAGGCCATCTTGTGCGCCGCCGGCGGCAGGCTCCAGTGCGGTGCACCCGGTGGCGCGTGGGGGCCGTAACTGGCCGGCGGATTGCTCTCGGCGTGGCAGGTGGCGCAGGGCAAACCGGCGGCTCCCTTGCCGTCCATGCCGCGCACCACATTCATCGCGTGCGTTTTGCCCGCATCGAACTGCAGCGGCGAGTCGCCGGGGATATGGCAGTTTTGGCAGCGCGGGCTCTGGAACACTTTCTGCACCGTGCCGAATGCCTTGAGCGCTTCCTGATCATCGGCGAACAGGTCCGAGGCGTAGCCGCCCAGCCCCAGCAGGATCACCGTGCCCAACAGCAGATGTCGTCTCATCTCACACCCCCGACAGTTGCAGCGGCAATTCACGCAAACGCTGCCCGGTCAGCGCGTACACCGCGTTGGCCACCGCCGGTGCGGTGGGCGGAACACCGGCTTCGCCGATGCCGCCGGGCTTGTCACTGCTGGGCACGATATGCACTTCGACCACCGGCATCTCGTTGAGCCGTAGCACCTGATAATCGTGATAGTTGGATTGCACCACCGCACCGTCCTTGACCGTCAGCTTGCTGTGCAGCGCCATGCCCAGGCCAAAGGTGATGCACGATTCCATCTGCGCCGCGATGCTCTGCGGGTTAACGGCAATCCCGCAATCCACCGCGCACACCACGCGGTGCACGCGGATCGCCAGATTGTCCTGCGAGACCTCGGCCACCTGCGCCACATAACTGCCGAAGGATTCGTGCACCGCCACACCCAACGCATGCCCGTCCGGCAGCGGCGCTGTCCAGTTAGCCTTCTCCACCGCCAGATTCAGCACCCCGAGATGCCTCGCATGATCCTTGAGCAGTGTTCGTCGATATTCCACCGGGTCCTTGCCCGCCGCCGTGGCCATTTCATCGATCAAGGACTCCATGACGAACGCGGTGTGGCTGTGCCCCACCGAACGCAGCCACAGCACATTGATTCCGGTTTGAGGTGAATGCAGTTCGACCTGCTGATGGGCCAGGCCCTTGATATACGGGCTGTCGGCCACGCCTTCGACCGAGGTTGCGTCGATGCCGTTCTTGACCATGGTCTGTTCGAGCATGGTGCCGGCCATGATCGATTGACCGACCAGCACATGCTGCCAGCTCAGCGGCATACCCTGCCCGTCCAGGCCAATGCGCGCCTGATGCAGGAACATCGAGCGGTAATAACCGCCACGAATGTCATCTTCGCGCGACCACACGGTTTTCACCGGCATGCCGGCGGCTTTCGCCACTTGCACCGCTTCGGCGACGAAGTCCGAGGTCGGGTTGGCTCGACGTCCGAAGCCACCGCCGAGAAATTCGGTGTGAATCTCCACCTGCTCCGGTTTGAGACCGGTGATTTTGCCGGCGACCATCTGGTCGAGGGTCTGGAATTGCGTGCCGGTCCAGATCTCGCATTTCTCGGCGCTGATCTTCACCGTACAGTTCAGCGGTTCCATGGGTGCATGCGCCAGATACGGCACGCTGTACTCGACGTCGATTTTCTTCGGCGCCTTGTCGAAGTTGCCCTTCGGATCCCCGGCCTGACTGGCGGAAGTGCCCGGTGTCGCCGCCAGTTTGCGGAAGCTGTCGAGCAGGCCCTGACTGCTCAGGTCAGTGTGCGGCCCCAGGTCCCAATCGACCTTCAGCGCATCGCGACCGAGTTTCGCCGCCCAATAATGATCGGCGATCACCGCTACACCCGTCGGCACCTGCACCACTTTGTGCACACCGGGCACCGCCAGCGCTTCGGCGCCTTCGAACGATTTGACCGTGGCACCAAACACCGGCGCGCGAGCGACCATCGCGGTCATCAAGCCCTCGAACTGCACGTCCATGCCGAACTTGGCGCGCCCGGTGATTTTTTCCGGGGTGTCGAGGCGTTTGGTCGGTTTGCCGATGACCTTCCAGTCCTTGGCCTCCTTGAAGGTGATCGACTTCGGATCCGGCACCGGCAGTTGCCCGGCGGCGTCCGCCAGTTCGCCGTAAGTGGCGCGTTTATCGCCGGCAATCACTACGCCCGATTCAGTACGGATGGCTGAGGGCGCCACGTCGAAACGCTTGGCCGCCGCTTCCACCAGCATCTGCCGCGCCGTGGCCCCGGCGAGCCGATAACGGTCGAACTCCATCCAGGTCGAAGTCGAGCCGCCGGTAATCTGCATCCCGCCAAACGCCGGCATGCCGTAATTGGCCGCCGAGGCCGGCGAGTGTTCGACGCGGATCTTCGACCAATCGGCGTCCAGCTCTTCGGCGATCAGCATGGTCAGGCCGGTCCAGATACCCTGGCCCATTTCCGAGTGCCCCAGCAGCACCGTCACGCTGTTGTCGGCGGCAATGCGCAAAAATGCATTCGGTGCGAAGACCTTGCCTTCATTCTCTGCCGCCAAGGCAAACCGATGGGCACCGGGCACGACAAACGCCACCACCAGACCGCCACCCAGCAGGGCGCTGCCCTTGAGAAAGCCGCGACGCGATACAGGACTGTTCATCGTCTGTCTCCCAATCAGCCAATCTCGGCCGCACGTTTCACCGCTGCGCGGATCCGCGGGTAGGTGCCGCAGCGGCAAATATTGCCGGAGAGCGCCTGATCGATATCGCTGTCAGTGGGTTTGGGGATCTTCGCCAGCAGCGCGGCGGCAGACATGATCTGCCCCGACTGGCAGTACCCGCACTGCACCACATCGAGTTCGGCCCAGGCCTGTTGCACCGGGTGCGAACCGTCCGTGGACAAGCCTTCGATGGTGAGAATTTTCTGGCCGTTGGCCACGGCGGTGGCCGGCGTGATGCAGGCGCGCAACGGCGCGCCATCGACGTGCACGGTGCACGCCCCGCACTGGGCCATGCCACAGCCGAATTTGGTGCCGGTCAGGTGCGCCACGTCACGCAGGACCCAAAGTAGCGGCATGTCGGCCGGCACATCGAGTTCCTGATCCTTGCCATTGATATTCAAGGTCAGCATGGGGGGATTTCCTCAGACTCACGGTGTTCTGAAGGGGCGTCGCTACGGCCGTAAAAGCCTGTGCGCGCCTTGGCTTATCCCTTTCAGCAAAGCCTAATTTGCGCGTGAAGCCAGACGTTGCGACCACCGGTCATGCCCTATCGCGAAAATGTCGACTTTAATCTTCTGGCTGATAACGGCGCTCCTCCGAACCATCACCACCGGTCTGCGACGAGCGCGGTAACCCTCACCTTGGTCAGGAGTCGCGAACATGGGATTTGTCACCACCAAAGACGGCGTCGAAATTTTCTACAAGGACTGGGGCCCGAAGGACGCTCCAGTGATCCATTTCCACCACGGCTGGCCGCTCAGCTCGGATGACTGGGACGCGCAGATGCTGTTCTTTCTGGGCCAGGGCTTTCGGGTGATCGCCCATGACCGTCGCGGGCATGGACGCTCGAGCCAGGTTTGGGACGGTCACGACATGGACCACTACGCCGATGATGCGCTGGCGGTGGTCACGCATTTGGGGGTGAAGAATGTGGTGCATGTCGGCCACTCCACCGGCGGCGGCGAGGTCATCCACTACATCGCCCGGCATGGACAGGACAACGTGGCCAAAGGCGTGCTGATCAGCGCCGTGCCGCCATTGATGGTCAAGACCGAGAGCAACCCGGGTGGTTTGCCGAAATCGGTGTTCGACGATTTTCAGGCGCAACTGGCGGCCAATCGTGCGCAGTTCTACCGCGATATCCCCAGCGGCCCGTTCTACGGCTATAACCGTCCGGGCGCCAAGCCCTCGGAAGGGATCATCGGCAACTGGTGGCGTCAGGGCATGATTGGCGGGGCCAAGGCGCATTACGACGGGATCGTTGCGTTCTCCCAGACCGATTTCACTGAAGACCTGAAGAAGGTCACGGTGCCGGTGCTGGTGATGCATGGCGAGGATGATCAGATCGTACCTTATGCGAACTCGGGGCCTTTGTCGGCGAAACTGCTGCCAAATGGCACGCTGAAGTCGTATCCGGGATTTCCGCACGGCATGCCGACGACCGAGGCGGCGACGATCAATGCGGATCTGCTGGCCTTTATTCGCGGCTGAAACTCGAACGATTGATGATCACTGGGGAGTGATCAGAAATTTGCGAGTACTACACCTCATTGTGGGAGCTGGCTTGCCAGCGATGGCGGTGGGTCAGGCAACATCAATTGTGGATGCGCCGACCCCATCGCTGGCAAGCCAGCTCCCACAATGATCGGCGGTGTACATACGAATCTCCATACCACCAACAACCCTGTGGGAGTGAGCCTGCTCGCGATGGCGATATTTCAGGCAACAAATGTCCAAACTGACACGCCGCCATCGCGAGCAGGCTCGCTCCTACAGGGTTATGCCTCGGAACGCCCCGTTCCCTCTCGGTCACGTTCGTAGTGGTGCGCCAACGGCAGCGCCGGCAGCCATGCCGCCCACACTGATCGGCGGCTGACATACGAATCTCCATACCACCAACAACCCTGTGGGAGTGAGCCTGCTCGCGATGGCGATATATCAGGCAACAAATATTCAAACTGACACGCCGCCATCGCGAGCAGGCTCGCTCCTACAGGGTTATGCCTCGGAACGCCCCGTCCCCTCTCGGTCACGTTCGTAGTGGTGCGCCAACGGCAGCGCCGGCAGCCATGCCTCACGGCGGACAGTCCACAGCTCATAAGTCGGCTTGAACTGGTTCGGCTCGTCCAGTGAGCCGACATTGACTTCAATTTCATCCCCCGAACGCACAAGCACGGGCGACCCACAGCGCGGACAGAAAAGCCGTCCCTGATAATCGCCGGTCTTGCCGCTGACAGTAACTGCACTTTCGGGAAATATGGCCGATGCGTGGAACAATGCGCCGTGATGTTTGCGGCAGTCGAGGCAATGGCAAATGCCGACGCGGTAGGGTTGGCCCGATGCCTGGAAACGGACGTCGCCGCACAGGCAGCCGCCGGTGTACTGGTTCATGGTGCATCTCCTCTGCCAGACTCTGTTCAGCCTTTGAACATAGCAGCCGTACAAGCGAACGCCCACCCACTGCCTTTTCCGGAGACTGCGCCATGCCCTCCCCCGAATCTTCCCTTCTGCAGAGCTGGCACGACAACGCTGATGCCTGGATCGAAGTGATCCGCAGCGGTGCCATCGAAAGTCGTCAGCAAGTGACCGATCAGGCGATCCTGCTGGCGATCATGGGTCGGCAACCCGAGCGTGTACTCGATCTGGGCTGCGGCGAAGGCTGGTTGCTGAGGGCGCTGACGGCTCGGGGCATCGACGCGACCGGTGTCGACGGCGATGTGACACTGGTCGAGGCGGCGCGCGAAGCCGGCTCAGCCAACGTGCACGTCGCCAGTTACCAGACGCTCGCCGAGGCCAGGGTCGATATCGGCCGCGATTACGATTTGATCTGCGCCAATTTCTCGCTGCTGCAGCAGGACATCATTGCGCTGCTCGCGGCGATGAATGCCTTGTTGGTCCCCGGCGGCACGTTGATCATCCAGACACTGCATCCGTGGACGGTTGCCGCTGGCGACTATCAGGATGGCTGGCGCGAAGAGTCCTTCGCCGCGTTCAAGGGACAATGGCAACCGATGCCGTGGTATTTCCGTACGTTGTCGAGTTGGCTGAATGCCTTGGACATGGCGGGGTTCAGGCTGGTCGGCCTGCAGGAACCGCAGCATCCGCAAAGTGCGGTGCCGCAATCACTGTTGATGATCGCCGAGTCGCGCTGACTCTGTGCACATCCTGACTGAGTCACAGACTTTGTGGGAGCTGGCTTGCCAGCGATGGCGGAGGCTCAGGCAACATCACTTCTGAATGTGCCGGCCTCATCGCTGGCAAGCCAGCTCCCACAGGTTTCAGGGTGTTGGCTGAATTGCATTGCACTTGTCGATCTACGGCACCGCCACTCGACCAAGGACTGACTACGCTGTAAATCCTGCGTGTCTAACCTGCCGAGGATGACTGCCATGCAACGCTTTCAAAAACTCACACCGTGCCTGTGGTTCGATGACCAGGCCGAAGCCGCCGCGAAGTTCTATTGCTCGATCTTCGATCATTCGAAAATCACCGGCCTGACCCACTACAGCAAGGTCGGCCAGGAGTTTCACGGCAAGCCGGAAGGCGCGGTGATGACCGTCAGTTTCGAGCTCGATGGCCAGACCTTTACCGGCCTCAATGGCGGACCGATGTTCAAGTTCAGTGAAGCCATTTCATTTCAGGTCAACTGCCAGAATCAGGAAGAAGTCGACCATTTCTGGGGCAACCTCTCAGCCGGTGGTCCGGTCGAGGCCCAGCAATGCGGCTGGCTCAAGGACCAGTTCGGCGTGTCGTGGCAGATCGTGCCGATCGCATTCATGCACATGATGCAGGACCCCGACACCAGCAAGTCGCAGCGGGCAATGCAGGCCATGTTCAAGATGAAAAAACTGGACATCGCCGAACTGGAACGGGCCTTTGCCGGCCAGAGCTAATACACTTCGGTTCTGGTCTGCCGGGGAACAATAAAGATGAAACACGCTGCCGCCAACAATCCGGAAAAAGCCCCGCGTTTCTGGCGTGACGACGCCCTGCCCTTCATCGAAGCGCGGGCTATCGCCGATGGGCGCGAGGTGTGCTACTCGCGTCATTCCCATGCGCATTTCTCCATCGGTGCGATCACCGCCGGGCGCAGTATTTACGTGCACGAGCAATCGCGGTTCGACGTGGCCGCCGGCACCGTGGTGCTGATGAATCCGGGTGATGTGCATGCCTGCAACCCGATCAACGATCAGCCGTGGTCGTATCTGATGCTGTACGTCGAAACACCCTGGCTCACCGATTTGCAGCGTCAGTTGGGCTTGGGTGCGGAGTGTGAGTTTCGGCGGTTCGGCGACACTCATCTGAATGACCCTCACCTGTTCAGGGCACTGCAAGGCCTGTACGCAACGCTGGTCGATGAGCAAGAGGATGTTCTGTGCAAACACAGCGCAGCGGTGGAGTTTTTCAGTGATCTGCAAATGCGTCTGACCCCGGTGCCACCACCGTTGCGCGAACCGAACTGCAAACTTGAACGCGCTGCCGATTTCATTCGCGAACATTGCACCACACTGGTAAGCCTTGAGGACATCTGCACTGCGGCACGGTTATCGCCGTCGTACCTGATCCGCGCCTTCAAGCAGCATTACAGCATGACCCCACACGCATTCCTGGTGAACCAGCGCATACAGTTCGCCCGCGAGCGCTTGCGTCACGGACAGTTGATCGCCGATGTGGCGCTGGAAGCAGGGTTTGCCGATCAGGCGCACTTTCAGCGCGCGTTCAAACAACACCTGGCCGCAACACCTGGACAATATCGAAGATAAGTAGCTGCGCACTTGTTGTTAAGCCACAAGCCCATACACGTGCCCTGTTTACAGATAACGCCCGCTGGCACTGACACGTTTATCACCACATAAACATTCTGGTAAATATAAAACACACAAAGCCTTGCTCTTTCATTTAGGGTTTTCGCCAACTTGCGCGCCTGCCGATGCACAGTGCGAACAAACTGCAAACACCATTGAATGAAGAGGGAACTTCGAATATGCAAGCTGCGCAACGTCAACTTCCTGAGTCTGCCGATGCCCTTCAGAAAGAGCGGGCAGTCATCGCCATAAAAGAATATCCCGGCTGGACCGACTGGGACAGCCTGGACATCGACATCGTCGCAGGCTCCACGATTGATCAGCTCAACCACGCTCCTGGCCAGATGTTGGCGCGTCTTGTAAGCGAACCCGGGTTTCAGGCGTACCGCATCAATAACCTGTTCTCTGATGACCATCCTTTCAGGGTCAATGAAGCAGGTCGAGTTGAATGCCCGCCACATGAAATATTGACCCATCTATTTCATGACATTACCGATGAAATAAACGGTATTCCTGATTACAAAAAACAACTTGAATTATTGGCCAGCGCAGCGAAAGTCAACGGCGGCTTTGTTCGCTCGGATCGAAGGTATTCAGTAGGACAATGGCTACGTGTTAACGGCCTGAAGCTACCCGGCACTCCAGCCCAGGCGAAGGATTTAGTTGATCTCATCAACTTCACGACACTGCCCTCCGGCCCCGCAGACGGCAACTACTGGCAATTGCTGGATGCACCTGAAGACTCACCGTATAAACTCACCGCGCAACGGCGAGCCATCATTCAGCAGACCACTACGGAGCACTTCACCGGTGACGACAACAGCCTGGTGGCAACGGTCGGCAGCCATCTGATTCTGGAAAACAGCTCCGCAGACCGCCTGCCAACCAGCCAGGGTTATCGCCTGCAGCGTCTGCTGGAGCTGGCCGAATGGTCCCTGCAGAACGGGCAGCCTTACCTGCAGGCGCTGCACTGGTTCAGTGACGAGAAAGGTCCGCAACCAACCCCGGCCTTCTTACGCCAGTTGCTGGTCGCCGTGCTGCTGCTTGACCTTGATCCCGACGTCGAGATCAACAGCCTCACCTTTGCCGGCTTCGATCTCTATTCAAAAAACTACCTGCTGGTTCACCCCTCCCGGGTTCGCATCGACCTGGAAAACCATCTTGTCGAGGAGCTGAAGATTGACCGATTGCTGGCCCCCCTGGTGGCTGAATGGGTTCTGGCGGGCATGGCACCTGAGTTTCTCTGCAACGATTGGCCATCGACGCTGAAGATGGGTACTCCTGCGTGGGTCATTGCCACCCAGGCCGTGCAACGGGTCGAGGCGTTGATACCCGGCGCCAGCCGTGAAATCACTTATCAGCACCTGCTCGGCTTCAGTCAGGCGACCGACAGGATTTCGAGCCTGCAAGCACTGCACGTCACCAATATCGACCCGGTGCTGAAATGGGCGGTGATGAACAGCCTCTTCACTCGTTACGATGACGGCTCCGTGTCCCCCTCGGACGTCACGTTTGTGACGCACCAGTACAACGACTATATCGACAGGATAATCCAGGCCACCCACCTGATGCGTCAGCCAATACCGCATCGAAGGGAAGTCGCCCTGAAAGAATTGAAGAGCAGCGAGCCCGACTGCAACCCCGAAGAGTTACTGGTCCTGGTGCGTGGCAAAGGCGGCGGCGGTGGCCGAAAAGTATCGGTTCTGGATCTGTACATGGGCGATGAGCTTCATACGCAGAACTGGAATCGCTACCGTGGCCGCAGTATTTACGCCGATTTCCCCAATCTTGTTCAGCTGTATCCGGCCTCGGAACTCCATGAAGAAGCCGTTCATACGCATCACACCGGTCTGACCACAGCGCTGGCCAGCAACATTGAAGTGGCACTGTCGCAGGTAGATCCAGCGTTCTCGGGATACCTCGAAGACGGTGTCCTGGGTATTTATCGCGTAGATCGCTATACCACCACAAATTTTCCAGAGTTGCCCACCTATGGAGGTATTCCCCGGCCACAAACCCCCGTTCCCGGCGAGAGCGGCAAGTTCGGCGTGATTATCTGCGCACGGCGAGGCTTGTCGATGCGCTGCTTCGAACTGTTTCCACTGCGAATGGAATGTCGCGTCAACCTCGATCTGGAAAAGACATTCAGTGCACTGGTCTCTGTAGACAATAACGCAGAGGTGATTTTCGCTGATCAACACAAACACTTCGAGGATGTGGCACTGGATGCACGAGCCTATCTGACCAACGTTGAACCTCGAGAAGGTATTCGCAGCCGCGTCTTCATCCGCAAAATCGGTGAACTCTTGGATTCGCCCAGGCCGGATCGCAAGATTTACCCCAATCCCTATTTCCGTTCGCCACGCAAAGAGGCGCTAAGCAAACTTGTCGCAGAGAAACGCCCTTACCTCACGCTTGAAGATGTGAAGCGGATGGGTTTCGACCAGACTCAACGGGAGAGAGCCATTGCTGCGACCGAAGAGGTATTCAAGACAATCATCAACATTATCGTGCCGTTCAAGGCATGCGTTGAAGAAATGTCTTCAGGTGATCCCAAGCGCCAGCACAACGCGATTCTTGGCTGCGTCATGGACGCCGCCGTGCTGGGGCTGGCCTTCGCAGTGATACCCGGAAAAATTGCCGCGATTACCGCCAGGGCTGCGCAACTGGTGCCCCGTTTACTGTCGGTCTCCAGAGTGCTGGGCAGCGCAGCCATCAGCGTGTTGAACCCGCTGGATGGTCTGCCGCAGCTACTCAAGGGCGGCGTCAAACTGGCGGGTGGCGGTGTGCGGGCCGCACGCCATCAACTGCGACATCTGACCGGGGCCAACAGTTACGACTTGCTCAGGGCCATTGACCATACCGGCTCAGCCAGTCGGATTCGTCTGTCGCTCGATACCGTTGCCCATGCCCGGACAGTGTTCAAAAGCGACGCTATCGAAGGGCCGGAGCAGATCCTCAAGTATCTGCATGCCAATGACCCCAAGGTATTGAAGAATGTCCCGGAGCAAGAGCTGACACGGTTGCTCGAAGATGCATTGATCGATGGTGCGCTCAAGTCCGGCTCGAGCCAGTCACTCAAGAAATTGCTCGACCCCGCGGTCGTCGAGACGCTGGTCAGGCAACAGGCAACAAAATACAGCCTCGCCAACCTGCATCAGTTCGACGACCCCGCGCTGCTGCCGTCGCTGTTCGATTCCACACTGCAAGTCGAATACAGGAACCTGACCGCCATGCAGGCGCACCAGCAATCCGTTTTGCTGAAAAACCTGGATGAGGCGCCCTTCAACGGGATCGCGGACGAACTGAAGTTCAACCCCAACGGTTTCCCGGATCCCGTCGACCGTGCGACAGCGTGGATTTTCAAAGCATCCTCGTCTAGAAACGAACGGGTCACCCTCAAGGAATTGCTCCTTGAATACGCAGCCAACGGCAAAGTGCTGAATGATCCAGCTGTTTACTCGCAGCTTCACCGCGCTCTGGTTCCTGACGTCGTCGATCATCTGCGCAGCCCGACCGCGCAAGCCCGTTACCCTTCCAATGTGTCGGGTGCCGCGGCGCTGGAAAAGCATGTGGCCAGCTTTGACCCGCTGCATGAATATTTTGGTAAACAGATGCTCGGTGCGATGCTGGGCTATCACAGCTATGTAGACGGCAACGGCCGCACGGCTCGGGCGGTATACGCGATTACCGAGTTGAGAAAAGGTCGTTTCATCGCTCCGAGTGTTTCTGCGGAAAACGCCCTGAGCGGCCTGGGCTGACCTGTCACGGCAACACCAGATAAATCGCACTGAGCGCCAGCAACAACGCCATCAGCCGATTGAACAATCGCATCCCCGCAGGGTTGCTCAGGTAACCCTGCAGGAACGTCCCGGCGTACACCCAGCAACCCACCGACAGATAACAGATCACCAGATACACCGCCGCAAACTGCCAGACCAGTCGCGCCTCGCCATCGGCGACAAACGCGCCCATCCCCGCCACACAGGCCAGCCAGGCCTTGGGGTTGAGCCATTGCATCAGCGCACCGTAGAGCATCGACGGTGCGCGCGCCGCTTGCCCGGCGTTCAATCGGCCGTCATCGGTCGCCAGTTTCCAGGCCATGAACAGCAGAAACGCCACACCGGCCAGTTGCACTACACGGGTCATGACCGGCCACAGTGTCAAGACTTCGTGCAACCCCAGCCCCATCAGGACCAGCAACAGCACGAACCCCAGCGTCGCCCCCAGCACATGTCGCTGGCCGGCACGAAAGCCGAACTGCGCGCCGCAGCTCAACGCCACGATATTCACCGGCCCCGGGGTGATGGAAGCCACCAGCGCAAACGCTGCCATTGACACAATCAGACTCATCGCACACCTGCTTGATTTCGAGGAACAAGGTCTGCACGGTAACCAGCGCCCGGCGTAAGGTATTGAACAAAATCACCCCGTACGGTCGAACCGGCTACGCTCTGAATCAACGGCCAATTCCGGCCCTGGAGCCTGTTCTGGATGATTCTGATTTTGTTGCCCTGCGCCGATTACGACCCTACCGAAAGCAGCGTGCCGTGGCAGGCCCTGTGCGACGCGGGTATCGAAGTGCGATTTGCCACACCGCAAGGTCAGGTCGCTTACGCCGACCCACGATTGGTGAGTGTCGGTTTCGGGCCACTCAATCCCATGCTGATGACGCGCCGGGCCGACCTTGCCAGTTACGCGCGCATGACCGAGAGCGCGGCGTTTCGCCAGCCGCTGTCGTATGCCGATGTCGATCCGGCGCAATTCGACGGTCTGCTGGTGCCCGGCGGGCATGCCAAAGGAATGCGCAGCCTGCTGGAGTCCGGTCAGGCCCGGCAGATCGCGCTGCAGTTTTTTCAGACACAAAAACCGGTCGCGGCGGTGTGTCATGGCGTGCTGTTGCTGGCCCGGACCCTCGACCCCGACACCGGGCGTTCAGTGCTGTTCGGGCGTCAGGTCACGTCTTTGCTGGCTGCCACCATGGAATTGCCGGCATGGCTGCTGACCGCGGTCTGGCTGGGCCGTTACTACCGCACCTACCCGCAAACGGTCGAGGCAGAAGTGACCGCGGCACTGTCGCGCAAA
>NZ_QAIK01000155.1:26942-31557 GCF_003061005.1 Pseudomonas sp. HMWF021
ACCCGGCCGCTGTCACTCACCGACCGTCACCGGCACCGTAAAGCGAAACTCCGTGCCCTGCCCCGGTTCACTGCTGGCCTCGATCCGCCCGCCATGGGCTTCCACGATCCCCTGGGTAATGTACAGACCCAGGCCGGTTCCGGTCGGATTGCCCTCCTTCACCGTCCAGTACCGATCAAACACCCGCGCCAGGTTTTCCTTGGGAATGCCTTCACCGGTATCGCGCACGGTGAACACGATTTCGTTACCCACTGATTTCGCCAGTACATCCACAGAACCTTTGCGCGGGGTGAACTTGATCGCATTGCCGATCAGGTTCGACAGCACCTGAAACAGACGCTCGGGGTCGGCGTGGATTTTCAGGTCGGCGTCGGCTTCGAACGAGATGCTGATGTCTTTGTCCAGCGCCAGCGGCCCGAGCAGCGACTGGGTTTCCTCGAACATCTGCCCGACATCCAGGGTCTGCGGGGCGATGGTGTAGCGCCCGGCGTCGATCTTCGACGTATCGAGCAAATCTTCCAGCAGCGTGTTCATGCGTGCGGCCGCCTGCTGCATGGTGTCGATCGCCGTAGTGATGCGTCGCGAGGTGTGCGGGCCGTCGGAGCTGAAGGTCTTCTGCATCATGCCGCAGAGCATCGAAATCACGGTCATCGGATTGCGCAGGTCGTGGGACACCACCGCCACCAGCTCATCGCGGGCGCGCACCGCTTCCTGCTCGCGACGCACCTGCCGCGCCAGATCGTTTTCCAGCGCCGAGCGGCGCAGATCATTGGCGGCGAACCGATCGCCATGGCTCCATTTTCTGGAGATCCCGGCCATCTCGACTTTCCAGATTTCGAACGACGTTCGCGGACGCAGACGCAGGCCGGCGTCGGAGTTTTCCAGATCCAGCGGCTTGCGCGGATCACCGCTCCAGTTGATGTTCTCCTTGACCTCGGGGCGGAACCACAGCACGCCGTTGTCCACCGGTTTGGGCAGGCTCATGGCGAGCACACCGCTGGCCACTTGCTGAAACCGCGCGGCCGGCGGGTAGACGCTCGCCAGGTGATGGCTGGCGAATACCGGCTCGCCGGTTTCCTGCAACCATTTGTGCAGCGCGCGAATCTCTTCCGGCTCCGGGCAATTACCGTAACGGTGCAATTGCTTGTCTTCGATGATCGCAATGCCCCCGGCGCCGGCCAGCGCCATCAGCACCTGTGGCTGCTGCGCCAGACCGTCGAAAACGTTTTGCGGCGAGTCGATCATGGCCTGATTGAGCAGCGCCAGCGCCTCGACCTTTTCTTCACGCTGACGGCTGATGTCCAGCGACTCCATGGCGCTGATCTGCAACGACAGCACCTGGCCGATGGTCTGGCAGGCGCTGCGCAACTCATGCGGCACGTGCAATGGCTGACGGTTGCCACAGCTGATCAGGCCCCACAGCTTGTCGCCCTTGAGCAGCGAGATGCTCATGGACGACAGCACGCCCATGTTCTTCATGTACTGGCAATGAATCGGCGACACGCTGCGCAGCGTGGCGAAACTCAGGTCCAGCGGGGCCTGGGTGTCAGGACGCAGCTTGGGCACCAGCGGCACCGGTTGATAGTCGGCGTTGGGGATGATCCGCAGCCAGTTGGTGCGGTACAGCTCGCGCGCCTGTTCGGGAATGTCCGAGGCCGGGAAGAATAGACCGTTGAACACTTCCATCGAAGGGTCGGAGGCCTCGGCGATCACCTGGCCGTGGCCCTCTTCTTCGAAGCGGTAGATCAGCACCCGGTCGTAACCGGTCATCGCCTGGATTTCCTTGACGCTGATGTCGTACAGCGCCTGCAGCGAGGTGGCCGCTTGCAGACGCTGGAGCATGCGCCCCAGATGGGTCTGGTTGCCGGCAACGTTGCGCGGCTGGAAGTTCTCGACGTGGATTTCCAGTTCCAGAATCAGCACGCCCTGATGGCGGTGCAGCAGGCCTTCGAACGCGGTGCCGTTGAGCCGGAAATGCAACGGCCCGGCATCGGCAAAAACCGGTTGCTGCAACGCCTCGCTGACGGCCGCCGCGTGGTCGTCGCCAAGCAGAGTGCGTAGCGGCTGGCCGATCAGTTCCTCGGCCGGGCGCGCCAGCAGGGTCTCGACGTTGGCGCTGATCTGAATGATCTCCAGCGCCGGTTCGCTCAAGGTCAGCAACAGCCCGTGAGGCTGGATCGCTCCGGGAAAGCGGATCGGCTCGTCGGCGCAGTTGGCCAGCAGTTCTTCAAAGGCTTCTTTGTCTTGCGGGGTCATGCCAGTACCTCCCGGCTTTCGAGCCAGCGCTCGAAACAGCTGAATGTGGTTTGGGCCGCGGCAACGACGGCTTCGCGGTCGTGCGCATCGAGCGCCTGGCTGCCCAGGTATTCAATGAAATCGCGCCAGCGGCGGCCGGTGGCGGCGCCGTAGATATCGAGGAAAGCCGCGCCGTTATCGGCGTCCAGGCTTAACCGTGCGGCGATCTCGCGGCGCAGGATCTGCCCGCCCAGCGTCGCGCCTTCGAGCACGTACAGTACGCCCAGGCAGTCGGCGCTGGAGTTGATGACGGGCAAGGAACGGCACAGCGGCAGGCTGTCGATCGCCTCGCCCGGCAGGTGCATGGCTTGCAGGTCTGCACGCAGAACCGGCGCTTTGAGACGCGGCGTGAGATCGAAATCGGCAGGGATCGCGGCGCTGTCGAGCAAGGCGCGTTCAAGCGGCGCATAAAAGCCGTAATAAGCCTGCATCAAGCGCCCAAAGGCGTTTGTATCGAGCAGATCGGAGAAAAAGGGAAGGCGTTTTTCCAGTGCGATGTGCAGTTCGGCAGTGCCGGCTCGCAGATCTTGCAGCACCGGTGGCACATAAACTTCACGGGCCTTTGCTTGCATGTATATCGCTCTTGGTGGGGCCGCTTCGGGGCCATGCAGGGTGTTTGCAGCGCGGGACGATATTACACGGCAAACACCTTTTCTGACTTGGCGCACAGTTTTTTTCTGCGGACACCATCGCCTTCTGACCTGTCAGAGTTCAATCCGATCGAAAAAGTTCGACCCGATCGTTCAGCCTGCCCCGGTGCTGTACCGCGACAGCATCGCGTGACTGTACGGGTCGCCCGCTCCAGTGCCGTGATAAAAATGCGCATCCACGCATTCGGAGCGCCGCCATGGACCTCGCCACGCTTTCGCTGTTTCTTCCGGCCTGTTTCGCCCTGAACATGGCCCCCGGCCCGAATAACCTGCTGTCGGTCAGTAACGCCACCCGTTATGGCTACCGCCGTGCCTGCGCGGCCGGTGTCGGGCGCATTCTGGCGTTCGCCGGGATGATTGCCCTCGCCGGCGCAGGATTGTCGGTGGTGCTGCAGACCTCGGAATGGCTGTTCCATGCGATCAAGATCATCGGCGCGGCATACCTGTTGTACCTGGCCTGGCAACTGTGGCGCGCCAACCCCGAGGCCGAGCAGCACGTAGCGGCAGCGTCGGTGGGGTTCTGGCGACTGGCGCGACAGGAATTTCTGGTGGCGGCGGGCAATCCGAAAGCAATCCTGCTGTTTACCGCATTCCTGCCGCAATTCGTCGACCCGAACCGTCCGGTGCCGGCGCAGTTCGCCGTGCTCGGCGCGCTGTTCCTGCTGCTGGAGTGGATCGCCATCGGCGCCTACGCCTGGATGGGCCTGCACATGCGCCGCTGGTTCGCCGAGCCGCGTGGCAAACGGATCTTCAACCGTTGCTGCGCGGGGCTGTTATCGGCGGCGGCTTCGGTGCTGTTGATGGCGAAACGGGCTTAAGCCTCGGAGGGGCCTTTGAGCTCGACCTGATTGCCGTCCGGGTCGAAGCAGTACAGCGACAGGCCATAGCCTTCGGCGCCGAAACGTCTGGCGGCTTTTTCGACGGTCAGCCCGTGCGCCTGCAAGTGCTCGGTCAGCGCAGGTTCGTCGAAAGGCTCGATGCGCAGGCAGAAGTGATCGACGTTGCGCCGCTCGGCACCGGCCGCCCCGCCGCCCTTGCGTCCCAACTCACCTTGCAAGTCGACCAGGTCGATCATCGAGGTGCCGGCGCGCAGGTGCACCAGCCCCAATGGTTCGTTGTGCCTGACCACCTCGGCGCCAAACACCTGGCGGTAGAAATCGATACTGCGTTGCAGATCGGCAACGCGCAGCACGATGTGATCAATGTGTTGAACGATGAAAGGTGGCATAAAACTCCCTCAACTGTAGGAGCTGCCGAAGGCTGCGATCTTTTGCCTTTGATTTTAAGAAACAAGATCAAAAGATCGCAGCCTTCGGCAGCTCCTACACGGTAGTTCAGGGGTCTTGAAAATTCACTGTCGATTTTTCGGTGGAGCCATCGAGAATCTGGTTTTACTCTCAGGCCATGAACATACAAACCGCACTCCTGCCGCCCCACGCCGAGATGGTTCGCGCCATGCTCGAACGCGACACCGCTTACGAAGGGGTGTTCTTCACGGCTGTGAAAACCACCGGGATCTTCTGCCGCCCCAGCTGCACGGCGCGCAAACCGAAACCGGAAAACGTCGAATTCTTCGCCCATGCCGATGATTGCCTGTCGGCCGGTTACCGCGCCTGTTTGCGCTGCAAGCCACTGGACGCTGCCGCCATCGCCCCCGACTGGGTCCAGCG
>NZ_QAIK01000155.1:31567-36925 GCF_003061005.1 Pseudomonas sp. HMWF021
GGAGGCGCGCTGGAGTGATGCGCAACTGCTGGCCCAAGGCATCGAACCACTGAAATTGCGGCGCTGGTTCAAGCAGCATTTCGGCATGACCTTCCATGCGTGGCTGCGCACCCGTCGGCTCGGTGTGGCCCTGGGCGGCATTCGCCAAGGCACCTCGATTGACCATGCAGCGTTCGACTCCGGCTATGAATCGCTCAGCGGTTTTCGCGATGCGTTCCAGAAGTCGTTCCACATCACCCCGGGGCGGGCGGCCAACAGTGAACCGCTGCTGTTCACCCGCCTGACCACGCCGCTGGGGCCGATGATCGCCATGGCCGAGCGCCGGGGGCTGGTGCTGCTGGAGTTTCTCGATCGCCCGGCCCTGACCCGCGAAGTCGAGCAATTGCAGAGCCGTCATGGCTACGTGGTCGCGCCGGGGCACAACGTCCATCTGCAGCAGATCGAGCGTGAATTGACCGCTTATTTCGCCGGCGAACTGACTGAATTCGGCGTAGCGTTGCATCTGCCTGGCAGCGACTTTGCCCGGCAGGTCTGGGCCGAGCTGCAACAGATCCCCTACGGTCACACCAGCACCTACGGCAGCATCGCTGCGCGCCTTGGCAAACCCGGCGCCAGTCGTGCCGTGGGCCTGGCCAACGGGCACAATCGGCTGTCGATCGTGGTGCCCTGTCATCGGGTGATCGGCGCAGACGGCTCGCTGACCGGCTACGGCGGCGGACAACCGCGCAAGGCGTTCCTGCTGCGCCTGGAAAACGCGACACTGCAACTCACCCGGCAACTGGCCTTTTGACGAATAACTCACCCAACAACAAGGAGTTTCGATGAGCACGCTCGATACACAGTTCCACCAACTGCACCAGGACGGCCTGCTGATTCTGACCAACGTCGCCGACGCCACCGGTGCGCGTCTGGTCGAACAGGCTGGCGGCAAGGCTGTCGCCACCAGCAGCGCGGCGGTGGCGTGGATCCATGGTTACCCGGACGGCAACACCCTGCCCCTTGAACGGTTGATTGCAACGGTCGAATCCATCGCACGGGTGATCAAGGTTCCGCTGAGCGTGGACATCGAGGCAGGTTATTCCGATGACCTCGCGCGCGTGGCCGAAGTCATCGACGCAGTGCTTGCGGCGGGCGCCGTGGGGATCAATATCGAGGACGGCAACGGCGCTCCGGAACTGCTGGCACGCAAGATCGAAGTGGCGCGGGAGACTGCGCGCAAGCGCGATGTGAATCTGTTCATCAACGCCCGCACCGACGTCTATCTCAAAAGCCTGGTGCCGGCCGGCGAGCGTGTGGCCGAAACCCTGCGGCGCTCTGCGCTGTACCAGGCGGCCGGAGCCAATGGCTTGTTTGCGGCGGGCGTGACGGCGGCTGATGACATTCAAGCGATCTGCAAAGGCACGTCGTTGCCGGTGAACGTATTGGGTGTCGACGGCCTGCCATCGCCGAGCGAACTGCAGGCTCTGGGTGTGCACCGCTTGAGCGCCGGCTCCGGCATCGCCGAGTTTCTCTACGGCGCGATGGGTACGCTGGTGAAAAGCTTCATTGCTCACGGCAAGCTCGATACGCACGATCTCAAGGCGCTGACCTACGGCGAAGTCAACGGTCTGCTGAAATAGCATGACCGATCGTTATCAGGCGGCCAGCGAGTTTCTGGCCACACTCGATGAGCACTGGCAGCGGCACATTGCGGCTGTCGGCCCGTGCCTTCATCGACCGCACCCGGCGCGTGATCCTTACGAGTCGCTGGTGCGGGCGATTGCCTATCAGCAACTGCACGCCAAGGCCGGAGATGCGATTGTCGGGCGGCTGGTGGCGCTGACTCCCGGGCAGACGTTTCCCAGGCCCGCGCAGATTCTCGCAGCGGACTTCGAGCAACTGCGCGGTTGCGGCTTTTCGGCGGGCAAGATTGCGACCATTCAGGGAATTGCCCAGGCCACGCTCGATGGCGTGGTGCCGGATTACCCCACCGCGCTGGCGATGGAGGATGAGGCATTGATAGAACGCCTGGTCAGCCTGCGCGGGGTTGGCCGCTGGACCGTCGAGATGCTGCTGATCTACAGCCTGGAGCGCATGGACATCCTGCCGGCGGATGATTTTGGCGTACGCGAAGGCTATCGACGATTGAAGGGGCTGGCGGTGCAGCCGACACGCAAGCAGATGATCGAGATCGGCCTGGCATGGAGCCCTTACCGGACCGTTGCGGCGTGGTATTTGTGGCGGGTGGCGAAAGCATAAACCGCGCTATCGCTGGCTACGAGCAAACCCACTGCCCCGCTGGCATGCAGTTTTCTGTGGGAGCGGGCTTGCTCGCGAAGGCGTCAGGATTGACCGTTACAGGCAATCACGCAGCGATTTGCGCAACGACGCCGATTTCGCCCATGGCGGACCCTGATACAGCGAAACCCGGCTGCCGTCCTTGTACTTCACCACATCGAGAATCTCGTCGGCGGTGATGACGCTCGGCGCAGTGATGCGATAGCCATTGGATATCGAGGTCTGCGTAGTCTTCGGGACATCGTGCTGCCACAGCGGAAGAACGCACGCGGCATAGTCTTTGGGTGCCTTGGCGCTGACTTTGCTAAGATTCGGCTCACCGGGCACCAACGATGCCGGCAATGAGCAACCTGCCAGCATTGCCAATGCCAAACCGCCAATCCACATCCGCATGGTATTTCCCTGATCTGAAAAAAAGCGAATGTACCGTTTAACGGCGCGTACATCCATTGCTACGACATCCCTTGCTTGAATATCCAACAAAAATTCACATCCGCTCATCCGGCGATCCGGCAAGGCGTGCCACGCTGCCCGCAAATGCTACTACTCTTCTGTACCGAGAATGTTCCGGAGGTGATCATGCGGCTCAACGAATACGAACACGAACTTCAGCGCGACCTGCAAAGTGTCGCGTCGGACCTGCGCTGGTCGGCTGTCGATCTCAAGCGCATCGCCGAACTGTTGCGCAAGACGGGCAACGAGGCGGATGCACAATCGGTCCTCAGGTCCTGCGAGGTGCTGCAAAGCGATGAAGAACGCTTGCAGCTGTACGCCAGGGAAGTGAAGGCCCGCGCCATCAGCCGAACTAAAATCCACTGACCTTCGAGTATTTCCCCAAACCCTGCAAAAAGCCCCGGCATCGTGACCGGGGCTTTTTCATTACAGCATCATTCAGCGGTGTGACCTCGGCCACGCGCCGAGCGACTCTTGTAACCAGGCAACGCCGCGGCATAAGCCAGCGCTTCCTCGCGACTGGCGAACGAGGCCAGCCTGTCGCCCTGGGTGCAGACCCGCCAGGGGCCGTTGTTGACGCTGAGTACGTCATAACCATTCATGTGCATTCTGTTCAGCATCGGGATGCTCATGGACACCTCCTGTTTGCCGGCATGGGTTGAGGCTTGCGCTTTTCACCTTACACCCGGTGCGCGCGCCTGTGCCGACCGGACGTCGCAGCCCGTGCCGCCGGACATTTGGCACTTTTCATCCGGTCAAACGTTCCAACGCTCAGCGCACCCTCTAACTCGTGGCACGGCGCGAATATTGCATTTTTATTTCTTTTTTATGACAAGTGGTAAACAGGTAACAGATGAAAGAACGCGCCACCGTCATTTGCGAGCAGGACCGACACATTCTCCTGGTGCGCAAACCCCGCTGCCGCTGGAATCTGCCCGGCGGCAAGATCGAACCCGGAGAAACCCGGGCAGCGGCGGCTGCACGTGAACTTGAAGAAGAGACCGGGTTGAAGGCCGATGAGTTGCTGTGCCTGATGGAGCTGCAAAGCGGCAACACCCGCCATCACGTCTACGAGGCCTCGGTACTCGACCTGGAACAGATGCGCCCACAGAACGAAATCAGCGAATGCATCTGGCATCCACTGGACGCCGTGCACCATCTCAACCCCGGCGAAGCGACGCTGCGGATCATTCAGGCGTTCAGACGGCGACTCTGAAGGCTAACCGGCAAACGCCCGGCGTCCGGCACTCATTTCCGTGCGCAACTCGCCGATGAAGTTGGAAATATCACGAATGGTCACGAGGTGCTCCGGCGAAACTCCGTTGAGCAGCAACTCGACATGCCCGGTTTCCGGCTCATAAACCTTGATCTGCAATAGTCCCGCCTCACCTTGCGTGCATTTACATTCGAGCGACGGAAAGCCGGATTCGACGATCCGGCAGATATCGGCAATGGGTAGCATGGCGCGCGCCTCGCAGGCGATGAGTCGGTCGACCCGTTGAGCATAGATGAGTCATCGCCCGCCTGCCGGCCCGGCAACTGCCAACCCGGTCACATTTTCGTGCAGCCTCAGTGGGCGTCGCGATCCCAGATCCAGTTCCAGATTCCCGGCAATTGCACCGGCTGCGAACTTTGCCGAACCGTGCGCGCCAACGCCGCTTTCTCAAGCGCATCGTGGGCATCATAGAAAGGCTTGTCAGCCAGGCGCACACCGGTGGCCGCCGCGCTGTCGAGGAGGATTTGCAGGTATTCGCGGGTGTGCCGCGCGGTGTAGCGATTGAGGTCGTGAAAGGTCACCACCACCGGGATCACACCATCCACGCTGGGAAATTCGCCGAGGGCTATCCGCTCGCGAACCTCCGATAGCTGGCGCAGCAGGTTCGCCCGACGTCTGGGGCTGGCATTGAAACCCCAGATCTTGCCGTCATTGGCACTCAGATCAGTCAACAACACGTGCATGCCATGCTGCTGATAGGCCGCAAAGGTACGTTTGTCGTAATTCCAGAACGGTGGTCTCACCAGTGTCGGCGCTGCTCCGCTGATCGCAGCGATATCGGCCGCGCCGTGGGTGAGCGATTGCTCCAGCTCCTGCGGGTCGAGCGAGCGATGATTGGTGTGCCAGTGGGTCGCGGTATGAAAGCCGAGAATGTGCCCTTCGGCATGTTCGCGGCGCATGATCGCCCGGCCAATATCACTGTTGCCCGCACGCGGTGCGCCGGTCTGGACGAAGAACACGGCTTTGATATCCGGCTGCAGCGGATTGTCCTTGAGACTGTCGAGCACCGTCGCCGACGGATTCCACAGGCTCGAAGCGCTGGGGCCATCGTCGAACGTCAACAAAAAACGTACCGGCGGCTGGTCCTTCAGGCGCGCCTGGGTCTGTGCGGTCATTTCGATTGGCGCGGCAATGCAGCCCGCCAGCCCGAGGGCGAGAGCGGCGGCGCACAACAGTTTGAGTCGGTAGTTCATGTTTTGCCTTGAGCCTGACCTCTGCGGTCATATCGTCTATCGGCAAAACTCCCTCGCCCTTATCCATCCCTGCGCCTCGATACCACAAGCCGAGGTTGGATAAGGTACACAGGGTTTGGTTCCAGCGCTCGTTCAGCGCGCGTATGCCTGCTCAAAGGA
>NZ_QAIK01000155.1:36935-51297 GCF_003061005.1 Pseudomonas sp. HMWF021
GACCAGCGGCACCGGCAGCGCCTTGACCTTGAACAGGAAGTCGGCGGTGCCCTGCAGATCGGCGGCGGCCTGTTGATCCACCGGGCCGATGGACATGTGCGCCTGGCGCAACCAGTGCCGCGAAACCTCCTGATCGAGATTGGCTTTCTTCGCCCACAGGTCAGCGTACTCATCGGTGTGGCTGTCGACCCAGGCCCGCGCCTGCTTCAGGCGCCCGAGAAAATCGGCGATCGCTTCACGCTTGCTGTCGATCGACGGCGCCGACGCTGCAATGGCGCTGAGGCCCGGCATCAGGTTCTTTGCGGTGAGAATCGGCCGTGCACCGGAAAACACGATTTGCTGCGAGATGTACGGCTCCCACACCGGGAAGGCGTCGATGCTGCCCTGCGGCAAAGCGGCTGCCGCATCGATCGGCATCAGTTTGACGAAATCCACGTAGTTCTCCGGCAGACCGCTCTGCTCCAGCGCCCGCAAGGTCAGTTGCTGACTCCAGGCACCGGGCCAGTAAGCGACTTTTTTGCCCTTCAGATCGGCGATGGTTTTTACCGGTGAGTCCTTTGGCACCAGCAACGCGATGGTGTCCGGGTTCTGCCGCGACACCCCGATCAGTTTCACCGGCGCCTGTTTGGCGGCGAGAAACAGAAAACCCGAATCCCCCAGAAAACCCAGATCCAGCGCGCCGGTCTGCAACGCCTCGGCCATCGGTGCAGCGGCCTGGAAATGCTTCCAGTCGACGCTGTAAGGCGCATCCTTCAATACCCCGGAAGCTTCTACCGAGGCGCGGATGTTGTAGTAGTTCTGATCGCCCACATGCAGGACAACTGACTCTGCAGCGTGGGCAAGCGGTGTGGCAAAAAGGCCGGCAATCAGAGTGGTGCGTAGGAATCGGGAAAGCTTCATGGCGGGTCCTGTGAAGGGATTTTGCATAGACCATAACGCTGTTGATCAACTGGTTTTAAATTCGATTAATGCATAAGCTCAGCACCCTCAAGACGCACTGTTCGCAGCGCAACATCGGCTTGTCACACTGTTGTTCGGGCAACAGTTGCACACCGACAATTGCGCCGAATCCCCCGTAAACACGGGGTTCGGCTCATATGGCACAGAGCCTGCAATATTCCATTCCTGCAGGACGCAGTCGCTACAAAAATCTTTTTGGAAATAAAAACAGTGCCTTTGCCGGAGCGCCGTCATGACATCGTACTTAGCCTTTTCACGCCTCAAATCGCTGCTGGTTGCCAGCACCCTGGCGCTGAGCCTGCAACCTTTGGCCCACGCCGCCGAAACCGCGCCTGCCGAGGTTCATCTGGATTACGCCTATTACTCACCGGTGAGTCTGGTGCTCAAGCATTTCGGCTTCCTAGAAAAAGCCCTGCCGCAGACCAAAGTCAGCTGGGTGCTGAGCCAGGGCAGTAACCGTTCGCTGGAATACCTGAACAGCGGCGGCGTCGATTTCGCTTCCAGCGCCAGCCTCGCGGCCGTGTTGAGCCGGGCCAACGGCAGCCCGATCAAGTCGGTGTACGTTTACAGCCGCGCCGAATGGACCGCATTGGTGGTGCGCAAAGATTCGCCGTACCAGAGCGTCGCCGACCTCAAGGGCAAGAAAATCGCTGCCACCAAAGGCACCGATCCGTACCTGTTCACCCTGCGCAGCCTGCAACAGGCCGGGCTGAAAAAAGACGACGTGGAGCTGGTACACCTGCAACACCCGGACGGCCGCACCGCGCTGGAAAAAGGTGATGTCGACGCCTGGGCCGGACTCGATCCGCACATGGCCGCCAGTCAGGTTCAGGCCGGTTCGCGTCTGCTGTATCGCAACCCGGCGTTCAACAGCTACGGTGTGGTCAGCGTCACCGAGCAGTATGCCAAGGAGCATGCGCAAACCATCGACACCGTGATCAAAGCCTATGAGCAGGCGCGCGAGTGGGCACTGAAAAATCCTGACGAGTTTGCCGACCTGCTCGCCAAGGAATCCAGCCTGCCCCTGGACGTGGCCAAACTGCAACTGTCGCGCACCGACCTGAGCAGCCCGCAACTGACCGCCAACGACGTGCAGGCCTCGAAGGCGGCGGCACCGATTCTGGTCTCTGAAGAACTGGTGCGCCGCGGCGTGAATGTCGATCAGGTCATTGATCAATTGCTCGACAGCGGTGTGCAGCAAGCCGTCGCCCGCCAGTAACCGACCAGACTCACCGCCCCTCCCTGTTTGACCCGGATGAGCGGTGAGCGGAGCCCCCGCATGACCATTCGCAGTAATGACTTGCCCGCACTTCCCCAGAGTGTGTCGAGACCTCGTCCTTCAACCCTCAATCCGACATGGCGACGGCGCCTTAAAGGCCTGGCGCTGCCACTGCTGATCGTGATCGCCCTGGAATTCATCGTGCGCATCGGCTGGCTGCCGTCCTATCAGATGCCGGCACCCAGTGAGATTGCCCTGACCCTCACCGACCTCGCCGAAGGCGCGCTGTGGAAACACATCGGCGCCAGCCTGATTCGCGTGGTGCTCGGCTTCGCCATCGGTGCCAGCCTGGCGCTGGTGTTCGCTGCCTGGGTCGGTTTGAGCCGCGAGGCCGAGGCGTATCTGGAGCCGACATTCGCTGCCCTGCGTTCGATTCCGAGTCTGGCCTGGGTGCCACTGTTGTTGCTGTGGCTGGGCATCGACGAAACCTCGAAAATCGTTTTGATCGCCATCGGTGCGTTCTTCCCGGTCTACGTCAACGTGGTTGCGGCGATACGCAACATCGACCGCAAACTGGTGGAGGTCGGGCGCATCTATGGCTTCAGCCGCTGGCAACTGGTGCGGCGGATTCTGCTGCCCGCCGCCCTGCCCGGTCTGTTCACCGGCCTGCGCAGCGGCATGAGTCTGGCGTGGATGTTTCTGGTGGCCGCCGAACTGATCGCCGCGACCAGGGGCCTGGGCTATCTGCTCAGTGACGGGCGCGAAACCTCGCGACCGGACATCGTGCTGGCGGCGATCATCGTCCTCGCCGTGCTTGGCAAACTCAGCGACGGCCTGCTCGCGGTGCTTGAGCGCCGCTGGCTGGCCTGGCGCGACACGTTCACCGGTCAGGAGACGAAGGATTGATTGGCCGCAGCCGACTAAGCTGAAAGCGTCCAACCGGAGATTCGGCGTATGTGCGGAAGACTCTCGCAATACCGCGGCATTCACGACTTCGTCGCGGTGCTGAGCATTCCCGATGCGCTGATCAATCACGTCGGCGCTGCCGCGCTGGAACGCTACAACGCGGCGCCGACCACTTCACTCGCGATCCTCCATCAACACGATCAACAACTGTATGCCGACAACCTGCGCTGGGGCTGGCGCCCGCACTGGGCCAAGGACCGCGCCGCACCGATCAACGCCCGGGTGGAGAAGGTCGCCCACGGACCGTTCTTTCGGGCGATCTGGCGGCATCGGCTGATCGTCCCGGTCGACAACTGGTTTGAATGGGTCGACGACGTGGATAAAACCCGGCAGCCGTGGCTGATCCGTCGGGCCGATCACGGGCCGGTTTTCTGTGCGGCCATCGGCCAGTTTCCGACACCCGGCACGCCGCCCCGGGAGGACGATGGTTTTGTGATCATCACCGCCGACAGCGTCGGTGGCATGCTCGATATCCATGACCGTCGACCGGTGGTCTTTGCTGCAGAATTGGCGCGTGAATGGCTCGACAGTGCCACACCGGTGGAACGTGCAGAACAGATGCTGCTGTTCGAAGGAGAAAGCAGCGATGCCTTCACCTGGCACAAAGTCGGCAAAGCCGTCGGCAACTCACGCAATCAGGGCGCCGGACTGATTGACGAAGTGGCTTAAAGATCCGTGATCTCACGCGTTTACCCTGTAGGAGCTGCCGAAGGCTGCGATCTTTTGATTTTTATTTTTAAAAGCAAGATCAAAAGATCGCAGCCTTCGGCAGCTCCTACAGGTGATTAAACGTGACGCAGGATCTTTACAAAGGGTGTTTCACCGTTGAGACAGCCCGAAAAAAACAGTCGTTTGAGCGAACCAACCGCCTGTCTGACATTTCAACCGTCATACATACATTTACATGCACTACGGATAGCATGCGCGCCGCATTTCCAATTGGCATACCAGTTGACCAAAGAGTCAGCAAAACCAGGAATCCCCTACAACTTTAACAAGCCTTGCAGAGAACTAAGTTGCGCGACGATTTTGCAATCAAACAGGCCAACGGCCTGGAGTGTATCTATCTGTCCATGACAGAACGCTTTCAACTCGACTGTTTTATCGGCCACTACATCAAGACCCGAAACCTGCGTTCAGTGCCTGACATCGAACGCATCCTGCGCACCACCCTCCAGAGCTATCCCGGCCACCCGCCGGTGATGGTCAACGAGCTCAATGCATGGATCGACAGGACCCTGGGCTATCGGGCGTCACACCCGGACTTCCCGCAGCTGGAAGACCTCTGAAACAACAAAAAGCCCCGCTGCTGCGGGGCTTTTTGCATGTCTCAATCAGAATTTCACATCGGGCCCGGTGAGTTCCTTGTCATCGTCGTGCTTCCACGTCTGCTCCTTGCGTTTCTCGCGCTCGATTTCTTCTTCGCTGGGCTCGTCTACTTCTTCGTCTTCATCGGGACGCTTTTGCTCGGACGTCATGTGCACCTCGCCTTGTCGAAAACAGTCATCCACCAAGCGTAGAACAGTTTTTCCCCGTCAACTTACAACCACCAGCGCAACAAAAAGAAAAACGCCATGCTTAACAGCATGCTCAGCAAAGTATTGCGCGTGTACAGCACCAGTCCGATCGCCACCAGCGAACTAAGCAGATACGGATTGTCCCACTGCAGATTCAGCTGTTTATCCGGCATGAACACGATCGGCCCGCAGATCGCCGTCAGCATGCCCGGCACGGCAAAGCCGAGAAACTGCCGTGCGTTGCTGCTCAATCGCACCGGCAAGCGCGGTTCGAGAAACACGTAGCGGTTGAGGAACACCAGAATCCCCATGCCGAAAATCACTGCCCAGATCATCATGTGCGCCCCCGATACAGCTTGTTGCAGATAAATCCCGCAGTCATTCCGGCCAGCCCCGACAGCACCAGCGCCGAGCCCCACTGCCAATAGCTGAACAGCACCGAGCAGAACAGCGAAACCGCCACACACACCACGGTCGGCACATTACGCACCACCGGGGTGATCAGCGCGATGAACGTCGCGGCAATCGAAAAATCCAGGCCCAGATGCTCAAGCCCCGGAATGCTGCTGCCCAAGACGATGCCGGCCAGGGTGAACAGATTCCAGGCAATGTAAAACGTCAGGCCGACACCCAGCGCATACCAGCGATTGAACTGCTGGCGATCATGCTGACTGGTCAGGGCGAACAATTCATCGGTGAGCAGAAAACCCAGGCCAATGCGCCAGCGCCCGGGCAACGGTGAGATCACCGAGCGCATGCTCATGCCGTACAACAAGTGCTGCGAAGTCAGCAGTAACGTAGTCAGCAGAATCGAGAAAATCCCGGCACCGCCCTTGAGCATGCCGATTGCCACCAGTTGCGCGGCGCCCGCGAACACGATGCTCGACAGGCCCTGCCCCTGCAGTGGCGTGAGATTGGCTTCGATGGCCATGGAGCCGGCCAACAGGCCCCACGGCGCGGTGGCCAGCGATAACGGCATGATCGCCGCAGCGCCGCGAAGAAACGCACTGCGCGGCATAAGTGAGTCAGACATAACGCTCTTCAACCGAGGAAACAGTCGCCGACTCTGCCAGCAAATGCGCCTGCGTGGCTTGAACAATCTTGCGCACTTGCGCCAAATCGCTGCACTGGCGTGTCACTGCCGGCGTACCATGGACGCCTTCGCCATCGCGTCAGGGAGACGACATGCTGTACCGAATCGCAGCCGACGGGCTGGTCCTGTTCCACCTGTCATTCATTCTGTTCGTGCTGTTCGGCGGGCTCCTAGTGCTCAAGTGGCCACGCCTGATGTGGCTGCATTTGCCGGCAGCTGCCTGGGGCGTTACGGTCGAGGTGTTACACCTGACCTGTCCGCTGACCTACTGGGAAAACCTGATGCGCCACGCCGCCGGGCAGACCGCATACGCCGGCGGCTTCATCGAGCACTACGTCTGGCCGATCATCTACCCCGCCGGGCTGACGCCGCAGATTCAATTGGCGCTGGGCAGTGTGGTGCTGGTGATCAACCTGATGGTTTACGGGCGCCTGCTGCGCCGGTGGAAACTGCGCCGCGCCAGCCGTATCCCGTTCTAACGCGCGGCGGGTTTCAACGCCTGCAGCCAGGCGGGGTCCAGGCGCTTCTGGTCGAGGTCCAGACCGAGCGCCTGCATCCGCTGCCGGTGCGCTTCGACTTCCCGGTGCAATTGCGCATGATCGCTGGAGTTACCGTCCAGTTCGTGCATCTGCGTCAGCCCCAGATGATAGAAGCGCAGCACCTTCATGGCAGTCGGGTCGTTCTGCTCGACGGCTGCGGTCACCTGGTGCATCACGTTGGTCACGCTCATGAGGCTGCGCTTGAGCCTCCAGCTGTAAACCGCTGGCGCCATCCAGCTCTGCTGCCAGAACTGTCCGCGCATCAGCGCTGCCGTCAGCAGAAACGCGACAAACACTCCACCGACGTTGAAGCGCAGATTATCGCCGCCGGGTTCACCGAACAGCGCCACCGCCGCCGTTGAAAGCGCCATCGCCAGCACCAGGAACAGCACCGCGATGATGATCGTGCTGCGCCGGGTCTGCTGGCGAAACGTTGCTGGGTCCATCGGCTGGATCTCGAACATCGGGCGTGACTTCCTTGAGCGATAAAAAGGGCAACGGAAAAAACTCGTTGCGCATTATCGCCTCTCTCCGCGATTTAGCTATGCTGGGGGCCCTTTTCATCTTTTCAGCGTCCAACGGGGACATGGCGGTACAGCGCAGATCGTGCCATCTTCATTCATGGATACACACTATTCGGATGCCATTTGCCTGCCATTGGAATGACATCGTTTTAAGGATCATTGCATGACCCAACGACACGTAATCAACGCCTCGGTCAGCCCGAAAGGCAGCCTGGAAACCCTTTCTCAACGTGAAGTGCAGCAACTGAGCGAAGCCGGATCCGGCAGCACCTACACCCTCTTCCGCCAGTGCGCCCTGGCCATCCTCAATACCGGCGCCCATGTCGACAACGCAAAAACCATTCTGGAAGCCTACAAGGACTTCGAAATCCGCATTCACCAGCAAGATCGCGGCGTGCGCCTCGAGCTGCTGAACGCCCCGGCCGACGCTTTCGTCGACGGCGAAATGATCGCCAGCACCCGCGAGATGCTGTTCAGCGCCCTGCGCGACATCGTCTACACCGAAAACGAACTCGACAGCCAACGCATCGACCTCAGCACCTCGCAAGGCATCAGCGACTACGTGTTCCACCTGCTGCGCAACGCGCGCACCCTGCGCCCGGGCGTGGAGCCGAAAATCGTCGTGTGCTGGGGCGGGCACTCGATCAACACCGAAGAATACAAATACACCAAGAAAGTCGGCCACGAACTGGGCCTGCGCAGCCTCGACATCTGCACCGGTTGCGGCCCCGGCGTGATGAAAGGCCCCATGAAAGGCGCGACCATCGCCCACGCCAAGCAGCGCATCCACGGCGGCCGCTACCTCGGCCTGACCGAGCCGGGGATCATCGCCGCCGAAGCGCCAAACCCGATCGTCAACGAGCTGGTGATCCTGCCGGACATCGAAAAACGTCTGGAAGCGTTCGTGCGGGTCGGCCACGGCATCATCATCTTCCCGGGCGGCGCCGGCACTGCCGAAGAGTTTCTGTACCTGCTGGGCATCCTGATGCACCCGGACAACGAAGGCCTGCCGTTCCCGGTGATTCTGACCGGGCCGAAACATGCCGCGCCGTATCTGGAACAACTCGACGCGTTCGTCACCGCCACCCTCGGTGATGCGGCGAAGCAGCACTACCAGATCATCATCGACGACCCGGCCGAAGTCGCCCGGCAGATGACCGCCGGCCTCAAAGCGGTGAAGCAGTTCCGCCGCGAGCGCAACGATGCGTTCCACTTCAACTGGCTGCTGAAGATCGACGAAAGCTTCCAGCGCCCATTCGATCCGACCCACGAAAACATGGCCAACCTCAAGCTGCACCGCGACCAGCCGCCCCACGAACTGGCAGCCAACCTGCGCCGCGCGTTCTCCGGGATCGTCGCCGGCAACGTCAAGGACAAGGGCATCCGCCTGATCGAAGAACACGGGCCGTACCAGATCCGGGGTGACGCGGCGATCATGCAGCCACTCGATGCGCTGCTCAAAGCCTTCGTCGCCCAGCACCGGATGAAACTGCCGGGTGGCGCGGCGTATGTGCCGTGCTATCGCGTGGTGGCATAACCCCCTGTAGGAGTGAGCCTGCTCGCGATGGCGGTCTATCAATCACCATCAGTGTTGACTGATACGCCACCATCGCGAGCAGGCTCACTCCCACAGTTTGTATCCATCCCATCTAACCGATCCGTCCTGTTTTCTGACGCAAAAGCCCCGTACATTCCTCACGACAGCCACCCTCGGCCCGTACTAAGCTTCGCGATCTATTTTTCAGGGACGATTCATGAAACGGATTGCCGCGTGTCTGCTGTCACTCCTGGCCCTGGCGGCCAATGCGGCGGACCTGCAACTGCTCACCGACAATCACCCGCCCCTGCATTTTCAACAAGGCGATCAACTGGTGGGTTACGGCGTGGATGTGGTGCGCGCGCTGGCCGAACAGACCGGTGACCGGATCGAGCTGCAACAAGTACCGTTGCTGCGTGCCCTGCGCACGGCCAGCGAGACCCCGAATACGGGCGTTTTCACGGTTTTGCGCACCGACGAGCGCGATGATCGCTACCAATGGGTCGGACCGCTGATCGAAGTCGAAACCGCGCTCTACGGCCACGCATACAGCCAGCCACCGGTACGCTCACTGCAAGAGGCGGATCAGGCCGGGCGCATCAGCGTGCCGCGCAAATGGCTGATCTACAGCTACCTGCAACAGCAAAACCTGAAAAACCTCGACGGTGTCGAAACACCCGAGCAGATGATGCGCCTGTTCAGCCTGGGCCGGACCGACTTCGTGGTCTCCGATACCCTGTCCACCGCCGCCCTGGCCCGCACCCAGGGCATGGAGCCGGGACGCTTGCAGTATCAGATGTCGCTGATGAAACAGGACACCTACATCGCGTTTTCGCTGCAGACCGATCCGGGTCAGGTCAAACGCTGGCAACAGGCGCTGGAAGCCTTGCGCGCCGACGGCCGCCTGGAGCAGATTCGCCAGCGCTGGTTGATGAATGCGCTGCCGAGATGATCATTGGCTGAACCGGCCCCATCGCTGGCAAGCCAGCTCCCACAGAGTTCGCACGGATCACAAACTCTGTGAACAACACAGATCACCGTTAAACCTGGCTAGCCTGCTCCCACAGGGTTTGCATGAAACACAAGTTCTGTGAACAAACACAGTTCACTGTGGGAGCTGGCTTGCCAGCGAAGAGGCCCTGAAGCACAACATCACCCCACCAGCCGCGCCGCCAGCGCCTTGGCCTGCAACGCCACATCCGTTACCGCCGTACTCTCCCACCACATCCCGCGCAGCGGTGGCCCCATCGCGAACAATCGGCGGCCGGCCTGCCCTTGAGCATCCAGAACTGCGCCATCCGCCGCCGCTGCAATCCCCAGTGCCAACGGCCCCGGCCGCACCAGCCCGCGCGCCAGCAACTGCTGTGGCAGCGGTCGCGCAACCCGGCGCCAGTCGTACTCGATACCACTGGAATTGATTAGCGCCGCACCATGCACCACACCGGTTTCTGCCTCGCCCCGACGCCGAATGCGAATACTCACCCCATCATCCGACACGGGCTCAAGCCCTTTGAACGACGCCGCCTGAATTCGCAACCGTCCCTGGTTATGCAAGCGCTCCACCAGCGCCGCACTCAGCGGCGGCGAACGGTGATGGTGACTCTCCCACCACGGCCGCACATGGCGTACGAATTGTCGACGCTGCAGGTCAGTCGCCTGGCTCCACAACCGTCCGATATGCGCCCGCACGGTGTCCAGCGGCGCCTGCCAGTCGATGCCCTGAGCGATAGCGTTTCGGCAATGCCTGCGCAGCTCGCGCAACAATTGGCGCGGTGTGCGGATGCCTGGATCTTCAGCCAGAAAGTCCACCCACGCCGGCGGTTGTCGCCGCACATGAGGCAACAGCCCATGACGGGAAAACACTTCGATCGGCCCACGATGCCCGGCCTGCTCCAGCGAAACCACCGCATCGACCATGGTCAGGCCGGAGCCGATGATCAGCACGGTCGACTGCGGATCGAGCTGGCGCATGGCCGAGACGTCCCACGGATCGAGCGCGGCAGCATTCAGACCGCTGGACTCTTTCTGCGGCGTGCGCGCGGCGGGGAACATGCCCGTGGCGAGCACGGCATAGGCACCGCGCAGAGTCTGCCCATTGCTCAAACTCAGTTGCACCGAATCGGCCTCGCTTTGCAGATCGATGACTTCGGCGCAGATGTGCTCGACGGTCGAACCGTACCGCGCACCAACGACTCGCGCCTCGGCCAGGCGTTGCTGCACATATACGCCAAACAAGCCGCGTGGCGGGAACAGTTCACTGATCGGCACGTTCTGCTCGGCAGATTCCGGCCAGCCACCGGCAGCGATGTGCGCGGTCAGCCATTGAGTCAGGTCATCGGGGTTATCCGGATCGACACTCATGCGCGCCGCATTGCCGTTGAGCGTGTGGCCAAGCTCGACGGCGCTGTAGGCTTCGCCACGGCCGAGCTCGGCGCGTGGCTCAATGACCAGAATCCTGCGTTGCCCGGGCTGTCGCAGCAATTGCACAGCCAGCATCGTACCGCTGAGGCCGCCGCCGATAATCAGGATGTCTGCGTTCTGATTCATCTCAAATCACCACATTACGCACAAACCGCACCGCGACCGTTCCGTCGTTGCGATAGCCGTGCGGCTGGTTGCTGGCAAACATGAAAAACTCGCCAGTGGAAATGGTGTTGGTCACATCGCCGACCGTCAGCGTCAGGCAACCTTCGAACACATAAATCTGTTCACTCCAGCCATCGGCATCCGGTTGTGAGGGGTAGATTTCGCCCGGCTGCAGGCACCATTCCCACTGCTCGACCTCGCGGGTGGCAGTGGCCTTGGACAACAGCACCGCTTTACTCCCCGGAATGACGCCGGCCCAGGCCACCTCGTTGATGCGGCTGGTATCGCGCGCGTCGGGAGCCTGGATCAGGTCGCTGAAAGCTACGTCGAGCGCTTCGGCAACGCGGTCAAGGGTGGTCAGGCTGACGTTTTTTTCCCCGGCCTCGATTGCCACCAGCATGCGCCGACTGACCCCGGACTTTTCGGCCAGCGCGGTCTGGCTCATGTCGGCCGCGTGGCGCAGACGCCGAACATTCTGGCTGACGTGTTGCAGGACGGACGCCCGTTGGCTGGAATCTTTGTGCACTATATTGCTCACTCGGTGGGGTTGGGCAGTATACTGCGCAACGTTGGGCGCATTGTGCGTCCTGCCTTTTATAGTGCGCAAGGTCATGACGTCAGTGAACGAATCTTCCACCTCTCTCCGCTTCTCCCGCTTCAGCAAAGCCGAGTGCGTGCTGGTGCTGATCACCATGGTCTGGGGCGGCACGTTCCTGCTGGTGCAACATGCCATGACCGTCAGCGGCCCGATGTTCTTCGTCGGCCTGCGCTTTGCCGCCGCGGCGTGCATCGTCGCGCTGTTCTCCTGGCGTCACTTGCGTGAACTGACCCTGTTCGAGCTCAAGGCCGGCGCCTTCATCGGCGTGGCGATCATGCTCGGTTACGGCCTGCAGACGGTGGGCCTGCAAACGATCCCGAGCAGCCAGTCGGCGTTCATCACCGCGCTCTACGTGCCCTTCGTGCCGTTGCTGCAATGGCTGGTGCTGGGCCGTCGCCCGGGACTGATGCCGAGCATCGGCATCATGCTGGCGTTTACCGGTCTGATGCTGTTGTCCGGGCCGTCCGGGGCTGCGCTGAATTTCAGCCCCGGCGAAATCGCCACGCTGATCAGCGCCATCGCGATTGCTGCCGAGATCATTCTGATCAGCACCTACGCCGGCCAGGTCGATGTGCGCCGAGTGACCGTGGTGCAGTTGGCGGCGACCTCGGTGCTGTCGTTCCTGCTGGTGGTGCCGACCGGCGAGGCGCTTCCGGATTTTTCCTGGACCTTGCTGGTGACCGCGCTGGGCCTCGGCGCGGCGAGTGCGGCGATTCAGGTGGCGATGAACTGGGCGCAGAAAAGTGTTTCGCCGACCCGGGCAACCTTGATCTATGCCGGTGAGCCGGTCTGGGCCGGGATCGTCGGGCGGATTGCCGGGGAGCGCTTGCCGGCGATTGCCTTGGTTGGCGCCGGGTTAATTGTGGCGGCGGTGATTGTCAGCGAGTTGAAGACCAAGGGTAAGGTTGACGTCGAAGTTGAAGGCGCCTTGGAGAACGACAGCGGCAATTGAAAGCGAAGATCAACAGATCGCAGCCTGCGGCAGCTCCTACAGGGACATGCACTCCAACGTAGGAGCTGCCGCAGGCTGCGATCTTTTTTCGCCCATGAAACAAAGCCAAACCAAATTTTTCAGACTACTTTGTAGGATTCTGAGACATCCTGGCGTTTGGTAATCAGGGAGCTGGCACGTATGATGCTTCACAAACTTCCGCAGATTAGAAGCCTATGTCCCTGATAGTTCTACTGCTTCTGCCATTCATTGGCAGCTGTCTGGCAGCGGTGCTGCCACACAACGCGCGTAATACCGAATCCCTGTTGGCAGGTCTGGTCGCTCTGATCGGCACCGTGCAGGTCGCGCTGTTGTACCCGCAAATCGCTCACGGCGGGGTGATCCGCGAAGAATTCATGTGGCTGCCCAGCCTCGGTTTGAACTTCGTCCTGCGCATGGACGGCTTCGCCTGGCTGTTCTCGATGCTGGTGCTCGGCATCGGCACCCTGGTCTCTTTATATGCGCGTTATTACATGTCGCCGGATGACCCGGTGCCACGTTTCTTCGCCTTTTTCCTGGCATTCATGGGCGCCATGCTCGGGTTGGTGATCTCCGGCAACCTGATCCAGATCGTGTTTTTCTGGGAGCTGACCAGCCTCTTCTCGTTCCTGCTGATCGGCTACTGGCACCACCGCGCCGATGCCCGGCGTGGCGCCTATATGGCGCTGATGGTCACCGGTGCCGGGGGATTGTGCCTGCTGGCGGGGGTCATGATCCTCGGCCATGTCGTCGGCAGCTATGACCTGGACAAGGTCCTGGCCGCCGGCGATCAGATTCGCGCACATGCCCTCTACCCTATCCTGCTTCCTCTTATCCTCATCGGCGCCCTCAGCAAAAGCGCCCAGTTTCCCTTCCACTTCTGGCTGCCGCACGCCATGGCGGCACCCACCCCGGTTTCGGCTTATCTGCACTCGGCGACCATGGTCAAGGCCGGGGTGTTCCTGCTTGCGCGCCTGTGGCCGTCACTGTCCGGCAGTGAAGAATGGTTCTACATTGTCAGCGGCGCCGGCGCGTGTACGCTGTTGCTCGGCGCGTATTGCGCGATGTTCCAGAACGACCTCAAGGGTCTGCTGGCCTACTCGACCATCAGCCACCTGGGGCTGATCACTCTTTTGCTGGGCCTGAACAGTCCGCTGGCAGCCGTCGCGGCGGTGTTTCACATCCTCAACCACGCGACTTTCAAGGCGTCGCTGTTCATGGCCGCCGGCATCATCGACCACGAAAGCGGCACCCGCGACATCCGCAAGCTCAGCGGTCTGATCAAACTCATTCCGTTCACCGCGACGCTGGCGATGGTGGCCAGTGCGTCCATGGCCGGCGTGCCGCTGCTCAACGGTTTCCTGTCGAAAGAGATGTTCTTCGCCGAAACCGTGTTCATCAACGCCACCGCATGGGTTGAAGCGACACTGCCGATCGTCGCGACCATCGCCGGCACGTTCAGCGTCGCCTATTCGCTGCGCTTCACCGTCGACGTGTTCTTCGGCCCCACCGCCACCGATCTGCCGCACACCCCGCACGAACCACCGCGCTGGATGCGTGCGCCGGTCGAACTGCTGGTGTTCACCTGCCTGATCGTCGGGATCTTCCCGGCGCAAGTGGTCGGCCCGCTGCTTGCGGCTGCCGCGCTGCCGGTAGTAGGTGGAACGCTGCCTGAGTACAGCCTGGCGATCTGGCACGGTCTCAACGCGCCGATGATCATGAGCCTGATCGCCATGTCCGGCGGCATCGTGGTCTATCTGCTGCTGCGCAACCAGCTCAAGCGCGGCCGCTTCAAATACCCGCCACTGGTGGGCCGTCTCAACGGCAAGCGGCTGTTCGAGCGCAGTCTGGTG
>NZ_QAIK01000155.1:51308-53112 GCF_003061005.1 Pseudomonas sp. HMWF021
CTGATGATGCGCATGGCCCGTCGGGTCGAACGCCGACTTGGCACCCGCCGCCTGCAGATGCAACTGTTCCTGATGGTGTTGGCGGCGGTACTCGCCGGCCTGATCCCGATGCTGCACAGCAGCCTGAGCTGGGGCGACCGGCCGAAGATTCCGGGTTCCATCGTGTTCGTCACCCTGTGGCTGCTGGCGATTGCCTGCGCCCTCGGCGCCGCATGGCAGGCCAAGTATCACCGTCTCGCCGCCCTGACCATGGTCAGCGTCTGCGGGCTGATGACCTGCGTGACCTTCGTCTGGTTCTCGGCGCCGGATCTGGCGCTGACGCAACTGGCGGTCGAGGTGGTGACCACGGTGCTGATCCTGCTCGGTCTGCGCTGGCTGCCGCGACGCATCGAAGAAGTCTCGCCACTGCCATCGAGCCTGCGCAAGGCGCGCATTCGCCGCTTGCGCGACTTGCTGCTGTCGATTGCCGTCGGCGCCGGCATGGCGCTGCTGTCCTACGCCATGCTGACGCGGCAGACGCCCAACGACATTTCCTCGTTCTACCTCAGTCGCGCCATGCCCGAGGGCGGTGGCAGCAACGTGGTCAACGTGATGCTGGTGGACTTCCGCGGCTTCGACACCCTCGGTGAAATCACCGTGCTGGTGGCCGTGGCGCTGACCGTGTTCGCCCTGCTGCGACGCTTCCGCCCGCCGAAAGAAAGCCTGCAACTGCCGGCCCAGCAACGCCTGCTCGCGCCGGACGTGGTCACCGATCTGGTCAACCCGCGCAGCGCCAGCGACACCGCGCTGGGCTTCATGATGGTGCCGGCGGTGCTGGTGCGCCTGCTGCTGCCGATTGCGCTGGTGGTGTCGTTCTACCTGTTCATGCGCGGCCACAACCAGCCGGGCGGCGGCTTCGTCGCGGGCCTGGTGATGTCGGTGGCGTTCATCCTGCAATACATGGTCGCCGGCACGCAGTGGGTCGAGGCGCAAATGAGCCTGCGACCGCTGCGCTGGATGGGCACCGGTCTGCTGTTCGCCACCGCCACCGGTCTCGGGGCAATGGCGGTCGGTTATCCGTTCCTGACCACCCACACCTGGCATTTCGCATTGCCGCTGCTGGGCGACATCCATATCGCCAGTGCGCTGTTCTTCGATATCGGCGTGTACGCCGTGGTGGTCGGCTCGACGCTGCTGATCCTCACCGCCCTCGCCCACCAATCGGTGCGGGGTCACAAGACCGCATCGCTGCCCAAATCCGTCGCCAGCAAAGGAGCCGTCTGATGGAAGAAGTCATCGCAATCGCCATCGGCGTCCTCGCTGCGTCCGGTGTCTGGCTGGTATTGCGGCCACGGACGTTCCAGGTGGTCATGGGCCTGTGCCTGCTGTCCTACGCGGTCAACCTGTTCATCTTCAGCATGGGCAGCCTGTTCATCGGTAAAGAGCCGGTGATCAAGGACGGCGTGACCCAGGACTTGCTGCATTACACCGATCCGCTGCCGCAGGCGCTGGTGCTGACTGCAATCGTCATCAGCTTCGCCATGACCGCGCTGTTTCTGGTGGTGTTGCTGGCATCCCGGGGCCTGACCGGCACCGACCATGTGGACGGCCGGGAGCCCAAGGAATGATGGCGATGACTCACTTGATCGCCGCACCGATCCTGCTGCCGCTGCTGACCGCCGCCATCATGTTGATGCTTGGCGAAAAGCACCGGCCGCTGAAGGCGAAAATCAACCTGTTCTCCAGCCTCGTCGGCCTGTTCATTTCGGTGATGCTGCTGCAGTGGACGCAAACCACCGGCGTGCCCGGCTCCATCGGCGTGTAC
>NZ_QAIK01000155.1:53142-74246 GCF_003061005.1 Pseudomonas sp. HMWF021
GCACTGATGCTGGTGCTGACCGGGATCATCGGCGTCAGCGCCCTGCTGTTCGCCATGGCGCGCTGGGACGGTGCGGGGTCGAGCTTCCACGCGCTGTTCCAGATCCAACTGATGGGCCTGTACGGCGCCTTCCTCACCGCTGACCTGTTCAACCTGTTCGTGTTCTTCGAAGTGCTGCTCGCCGCCTCTTATGGCCTGTTGCTGCACGGCTCGGGTCGGGCGCGGGTGTCGTCGGGGCTGCATTACATCTCGATCAACCTGCTGGCTTCTTCACTGTTCCTGATTGGCGCGGCGCTGATCTATGGCGTCACCGGCACCCTGAACATGGCCGATCTGGCGCTGAAGATTCCGCTGGTGCCGGAAGCCGACCGTGGCTTGCTGCACGCCGGTGCGGGGATTCTCGCGGTGGCATTTCTGGCCAAGGCCGGCATGTGGCCGCTGAACTTCTGGCTGGTGCCGGCCTATTCTTCGGCCAGCGCGCCGGTGGCGGCGATGTTCGCGATCATGACCAAGGTCGGCGTCTACACCCTGCTGCGTCTGTGGACGCTGCTGTTCTCCGGGCAGGCCGGAGCTTCGGCGTTCTTCGGTGGCGACTGGCTGATCTACGGCGGCATGGCGACCATCGCCTGCGCGGCGCTGGCGATTCTGGCCGCGCAACGCCTGGAGCGTATGGCCAGCCTTAGCATTCTGGTGTCGGCGGGGATTCTGCTGTCGGCGGTAGGTTTCGCCCAGCCGCACCTGATCGGCGCGGCGCTGTTCTACCTGGTCAGCTCGACGCTGGCCCTGAGCGCGCTGTTCCTGCTCGCCGAGTTGATCGAGCGGTCGCGTTCGGCCAACGAGATTCCGCTGGAAGATGAAAGTGAATTGCTGCCGCGTCCGCAGGAATCCCTGCAACCGCCCAAGGGCATCAACCTCGACGACGAACAGAAAGCCGTGGTCGGTCAGGTCATTCCGTGGACCATGGCATTTCTCGGCCTGAGCTTCATCGCCTGTGCGCTGCTGATCATCGGCATGCCGCCGCTTTCCGGGTTCATCGGCAAGCTCAGCCTGATCGGCGCCCTGCTCAATCCGCTGGGGCTGGGCAGCGAAGCGCCGATCTCCAACGCAGCCTGGGCGTTGCTGGCGCTGCTGATCCTGTCCGGACTGGCCTCGCTGATGGCATTTGCGCGCATGGGCGTCCAGCGTTTCTGGACGCCCGAAGAACGCCCGTCGCCGCTCCTGCGCAAGCTTGAGTGTGCGCCGATCTTCCTGCTGCTGGGGTTGAGCATCGCGCTGACCTTCAAGGCCGAGCCGCTGCTGCGTTACACCCAGGCCACCGCCGATGCCCTGAACAATCCGCAGCAATACGTGATGGCTGTACTCGGCACCCGCGCCGTGCCGAGTCCGGAAGCCAAGGCCGCGATGCTGGAGGTGCAACCATGAAGCGTCTGTTTCCCGCACCTTGGTTGTCGCTGGCACTGTGGGCCTTGTGGCTGACACTGAACCTGTCGCTGAGTCCGGGCAACCTGCTGCTCGGCGCGATTCTGGGTTTCGCGGCCCCTTTGATGATGCGCAAGTTGCGCCCGAAACATGCGCGTATTCGCAGGCCCTGGACGATTATCAAACTGTTCTTCCTTGTCGGGCGTGACGTGATCCTCTCCAACCTGATCGTCGCCTGGGGCGTGCTCAACGCCAAACGCCGGCCGCCGCGCTCGCGCTTCGTCAAAGTGCCTCTCGATCTGCGCGATGCCCATGGTTTGGCGACACTGGCAATGATCTGCACGGTGGTGCCGGGCACGGTGTGGTCGGAGCTGGCGCTGGATCGCAGCATCCTGCTGTTGCACGTTTGGGACCTGGATGACGAAGTGCAATTCATCGAGCACTTCAAGACTGCCTACGAGCAGCCGTTGATGGAGATTTTCGAATGAGCCCGCTGCTGTCGAACGCGATTCTGCTGACGCTGTTCCTGTTCTCGCTGGCAATGGTCCTGACCCTGATTCGCCTGTTCAAGGGGCCATCGGCGCAGGATCGAGTGCTGGCGCTGGATTACCTGTACATCGTCGCCATGCTGATGATGCTGACCCTGGGCATTCGTTATTCCAGTGACACTTATTTCGAGGCGGCGCTGCTGATCGCGCTGTTCGGCTTCGTCGGCTCGTTTGCCCTGGCGAAATTCCTGCTGCGTGGCGAGGTGATCGAATGACTGCGCAATTGTCGTTGTGGGTCGAGATTCCGGTGGCGATCCTGCTGGTGCTCAGCGGCGTGTTTGCGCTGATTGGCGCCACCGGATTGCTGCGCATGAAGGATTACTTCCAGCGCATGCATCCGCCGGCGCTGGCTTCGACACTGGGCGCGTGGTGTGTGGCGCTGGCGTCGATCATCTGTTTCTCGGCGCTCAAGTCCGGTCCGGTGATGCATGCCTGGCTGATCCCGATCCTGCTGGCGATCACCGTGCCGGTGACCACCCTGCTGCTGGCGCGGGCGGCGTTGTTCCGCAAGCGCATGGCCGGGGATGATGTGCCGGCTGAGGTGAGCAGTCGCCGCACCGAGAGTGGTAGTTAATTCGGCGGTGTCTGGGCAGGCCTCTTCGCGGGCAAGCCCGCTCCCACAGGGTTTTGGATTGAACCCATTACTTGTGAACACCCACAATCACTGTGGGAGCGGGCTTGCCCGCGAAGAGGCCGGTACTGCCAACACATGAACCGGTCAAACCCACGCCACCGCCAACAACCCCGCCCCCAGCACCAGACACAGCGGCGAATACACCCAGGTATCCAGCCGCGCAAACCGCGAACCCTTCATCTCCTTGAAAAACCCCACCAGATTCGAATCGCCAATCGCCCGGGCAAACATCAGCAACGCAATCGCACTGATCACCCATTGCAGCACCCTGTGATGCACCGCCGGCATGCCCCAGCCGACGCGCATGCACACCAGCGCGGCAATCACCAACAATGACGCCGCCACCAGCAGGGTAATCCAGCCTGACGGCTTGAACGCCGGTCGCACCGTCGCCACCAAACCTTGCACCGGCACTTGCGGGACAGCCGCCACCGCCGCCCATTGCCCACCCAGCGCCCAATACACATGCACCAGACTGATCGCTGCAAAAATCGTCACCAGCCATTGAGCCAACACAAAGGTCATGGTCGAGAATCCTTTGAAGGGATTTGAACAAAACATCCTAGTTGGCATTTTTTGAAGTGCACGACCGATCAGCGGTACGGTAAAGTGCCACCCCATGAAATTCACCCGTTCCGATCGTTCACTGCTGGCCTGGATGCTCTACTGCTGCGTCCTGTTCAATGTGTTCGCCTGCAGCATCGGTCACGGGCAGATGGTCGGGATGCAGCTCAACGGCATCGGCGGCCAGTTCTGTACGGTCGACCCGGCCACTCAGGCGCCGCTGACCAGCAATCCCAGCGAAGAACAACTGCCGACCCTGTCCAAGGCGTTCGGCTGTCCGCTGTGTTCGGTGGGCGGCGGCATGGGCCCGGCGTTCAACTCCAGCCTGACGCTGGCAGTACTGCCCGAGCAACACAGCCCGCCGCTGGCGCCCATCGTCAGCGCCGACCTCCCTGCCCGCTTCACCTGGCCTTCGGCCAACCCTCGCGCCCCGCCGCTCGCCTGAGTGTCTTTGCCTTTTTGATTGTTCAGCCCACTGCGCCAACGCGCGGCGTTCGCCTGTGCGCTGATTCCTAGACAAGCATTCAGGATTCAAACGATGAAACACATTCCTCTGCTGGCGAGCCTGTGCGGCTGCCTCTCCCTTAACGCCTGGGCGCAATCCACCGTGGACCTGGCGCCGATCACCATCGATGGTGAGTCCGGCGCCGAACCGGGCCTGAGCCTCGACCAGTCCAGCGGCATGGCCTCGCGCCTCGGCCTCAGCGTGCGTGACACACCCGCGTCGGTGGCCATCGCCAACCGCAACGACATCGAACGTCACGGCGCGCAGAACTTCCAGGACGCCGCCAACACCCTGCCCGGGGTCAACGCCAGCGCGCCGCCAGGCTTTGGCGGATTCGTCTCCTATCGCGGGTTCACCAGCAGCCAGATCACCCAGATGTTCAACGGCGTCACCGTCTCCGGCGGTCTAGCCCGGCCGGTGGATGCGTGGATCTATGATCGGGTCGAACTGGTGGGCGGCCCGTCATCGCTGATCAATGGCGCAGGCTCGGTGGGCGGGTCGCTGAACTATGTCACCAAACTGGCAACCCGCGAAGAACAAGCGGTCGAAGGCCGCGTCAGCTACGGCACCTACGACACCACCGAAACCGCGTTCGGCCTCAACCATGCGCTGACCGACCCGAGCGCCGACGTGCAGCACTACGCGCGTCTGGACGTCAGCCACAACACCAACAACGGCTACATCGACCGCCAGGAGCGTGATGCCTGGAGCGTGGCGTTCTCGTTGCTCAGCGACCTCACGCCGGATCTGTCGCACACCCTGGCCCTGGAATATCAGGATGAACATGAAGACAGTCCGTATTGGGGCACGCCGGTACTCAACCCCAAGGCTGGCGAACTGAAGATCGACAAACACAATCGCTTCAACAACTACAACGTCGAGGATGGGCGCTACGAACAGCGCACGATCTGGGTGCGCTCGATCATCGATTACCGAATCAATGACAGCACCACTCTGCGCAACACGCTGTATCACCTCGACAGCCAACGCGATTACCGCAACCTCGAGACCTATCAGTACAACGCCGACAACTCGGCGGTTAACCGTTCCACTGCCTATCAAGTGCGGCATCAGGGCGAGCAGAACGGCAACCAGTTCGAACTGCGCCACGACAACACCCTGCTTGGCCTCGATACCACTTGGTCCGGTGGATTCGAGTACAAGGTCAACCAGACCACCAACTCGCCGTTGAACATCAAAGGCGCGAGCACGGTCGATCCGAACAATTACCGGCCCGGGCATTTCTATGACATCCCCGGCACCAACCCGGCGCTGATCAGCGACAAGACCAACGAGGTCACGACCAAGGCGCTGTTCGTGGAAAACCGCTTGGCACTGACCGACAAACTGGCGCTGTTGACCGGCCTGCGTTACGACGACATCGACCTCGACGTGACCAACCATCGCACGGTGACGGCGACCAACCCCAAGCACCTCAAGCGCAGCTGGGAGCCGGTCACCGGGCGCGTTGGCCTGACCTACCAGTTCATCCCGTCGGCCAATGTCTACGTGCAATACAGCACCGCTGCCGAACAACCGAACGGCACGCAGGACTTCGACGTTTCAACCGGCAAGCAGTGGGAAATCGGCAGCAAGTTCGATTACCTCGATGGCCGTGGCTCGGCGACAGTCGCTGCCTACACCATCGAGCGCAAGGACTTCGCCGTGACCGATCCACTGGATCCGACCAGCAGCATCCCGGTAGGCCAGCAAACCTCCAAAGGCATTGAGGTCGCCAGTTCCCTGCGCATCACCGACAAGCTGCTGGCCGAGGGCAACTTCGCCTGGGTTGACGCACAGTACGACGACTTCACGGAGAAGAATGCCGCCGGTGTGGTGGTGTCGCGCAAGGGCAACACGCCCACCAACGTCCCGGACCGGGTCGGCAATCTGTGGCTGACTTACGACTTTTCCCCGCAGTGGCAAGGCGGGGTCGATGCGCGGTATGTGGCGTCGGTGTATGCAGATACGGCGAACACCATGACGGTGCCGTCGTACACGCTGTTTGGCAGTTTCCTCAGCTACAAGGTCGACTCGCACACCACCGTCACCGGCCGGGTGCGCAACCTGACCAACGAGGTGTATGCCGAGTTTGCGCATGTGTCGCCGGCGTACTACCTGGGTACGCCGCGAACCTTTGAATTGGCGGTGCAGACCAGGTTCTGACCCTAACCCGATCCCCTGTAGGAGCTGCCGCAGGCTGCGATCTTTTGATCCTGATCTTAAAAAATCAAAGTCAAAAGATCGCAGCCTTCGGCAGCTCCTACAGAGAGCAATTACAAGCTGGCGGATACTTTGTCCGCCACATCCTTCGGCACCCACGCCTGCCACACCTGCGGGTGCGCCTTCATGAACGCTTCCGCCGCCTGTCGTGGCGCGGTGTGCTTCTCGCTCATCTCGGCCAATGCCTTGTTCAACGGATCAATCGGGAAGTCGACCTTGCTGAAGAAGGCCACGATTTGCGGATACTGCTTCTGGAACGGCGTGGACACACCGATCGACAACTTGGACGCCAGCGAACGGGTCGGTTTCGGATTCGGGTTATCGGCATCGGTCAGGGTCTTCCACGCCTCGGCATCAAACGGTGGCTCTTCCAGCTGCACCAGTTTGAATTTGCCCAGTAACGGCGTCGGCGACCAGTAATAGAACAGCACCGGTTTGCCCCGGCGGATCGACGAACTGATCTCGGCATCCAGCGCCGCACCCGATCCACTGCGGAAATTGGTGTAGTCGTCCTGCAGGCCGTAGGCGGTCAGCTTCTGCTTGTTCACCACTTCCGAAGTCCAGCCGATCGGGCTGTTGAGGAAACGCCCCTTGCTCGGGTTTTCCGGATCCTTGAACACGTCCTTGTATTTCTTCAGGTCACTGACACTGCGCAAGTCCGGCGCCAGTGGCTTGATGCCCTTGGCGGCGTCGCCCTTGATCACGTATTCCGGCACCCACCAGCCTTCAGTGGCGCCCTTGACCGTATCGCCCAGGCTCGCCACCTTGCCTTCGGCTTCGGCCTTGACCCACACCGGACTGCGCCCGGCCCACTCCTCGCCAATGACCTGAATGTCATTGTTGGCCAGCGCGGTTTCTAAAGTGATGGTGGTGCCCGGCAGCGTATCGGTCGGCAAGCCGTAACCTTTCTCGACGATGATCCGCAGGACATCGGTGATCAGGCTGCCGCTTTCCCAGTTCAGGTCGGCAAAATGGATCGGCGTCTGCGCCGCCGCTATCGGTTGTGCCGATGCCAGCACACCGAACGTGACTACGCTGGCGGCCAGTAACCGTCGAAATCCTTTCATGCTTTTGCACCTCGTGCTGTTCTCAGCAATAGCAGGATGGCCTGGCAGAAGACCGCAAGCCTCTGAATACTCAGTCAACTGACTGTAGCCGAGGTTCCTGCTTTTTCCGGGAGCATGTCCGGACGAAGTTACATTTCAGACTTTTCCTGCAAGCTTTGCAGCTCGCGTCTGACCATGCTGGCGTATTCCGCCGGCTGCAAGGTATAGATCTGCGCTGCCACCCAATTGAGCCAGGCGCCCTGCAATCCGGCCTTGGCGTTGAACAGACGCAAGGCTTCTTCTCGCGCACGCTCTAGGTGCTGCGAATGGAAATCGGCGCGGCTCACTTGCCAGTCACTCGCTGGCCTTGAACGTGACCAGCTCGCCCTTGCGCCACTTCGCCGCTTTGCCGGTGACGGCTTTCAGGGTTTTGGTCAGGCCTTCCTGCAATTGCTGATGCGCGGCAAACACCGTCATCACACTGTGACCTTCCTTGAACAGGATCGCGTGACCATCAGCGGTCTCGACAAAGGCGTAATCGCCCAGGCCATATACCGTCAGTTTGATCTCGCGAAAGCGAATGTCCATTTTGCCGCCTTCACGGCTGGGCAGGACCGAGGCGCTGAAATGATCGCCGACCTTGAGCTTGAGCCCCGGCTTGTCATCAACCACCAGCGCGCTTTCGGTGTCGATCTCGGCCACATAGATGCCTTCGGCGTTCTGTTCGGTGATGTAAACAAAACGCGACTGGAACTGCTTGACCAGCTTTGCACGCAAATCACCCAACACGAACAAAGCATGCATATCGAGGTTACTGACTGCCAAAGAAACATCCCCACATCTGAAAAAGTACCTTGCGCCAAAACGCGCACGGCAAAAAAAACGGCCAGGCCGATGCTGTTACCGACTGACTCCAGTAAACCTTGAACAAACAGAACGCCTGTTCATCACGAGTTCGCAAGACTACTGGAAAGTCGCGCGAGAAACTTGCTTCGACGTTCGCCAGACCTTGAAGGAAAAATCTTCGTCGAAGCTCAACGAAAACGGACTACAAACTTTAGGGAAAAAACTGACCCAAAAAAGCCCTTTTCCGACATATCGCCGATAAAAAATTGCTTTAGATAGGCATCTGTCGCCAACAGGCACTGGCGATTCTAGAGCAGCGATGCTCCTTACGACTACTCGAACCGACCAGTAAACGTCGGCCAACTCATGAAAAGGACTTCATATGTGCACTCTGACTCACTTTGCCCGGACACCCTGCTCAGACATCGACACGTCTTTCGTGCTGCACGCCGCCGATTTACCGGTGCTCGCACAACATCAAGAGCGCCCTCTTGCTCCACGGTTCCAGGTAGTCCCGGCAGGGAATGCGTTTTTCCATATCAAGGAATCGTCTACTGGTCTTGTAAGAGGTTTCCGCGAAGATCATAACGAAGCATGTGCCCTTGCTCGGTCGCTTGAATCACGAATCGAACTCTTGTCCAACGGCTGCCTCAGATGAAGAGCGAGCGACAGCGCCATTTCGGCACACGCAAAAGGAGTACACGATGGAACTGCCTGCATATGATCTGAAAACCCTGTTCGACCAACTGGGACTGCCGTCGGAAGGCAGTGCAATCGACGACTTCATCGAAGCGCATCCTCTGGACGCCAATACCAAATTGATCGATGCCGACTTCTGGACGCCGCAACAGGCGCAGCTGCTCAAGGAATGGCTGCGCGCAGACGGCGAAGAAGCAGTGATGGTCGATGAATTGAACGTACGTCTGCACGACGGCCGTTAATCTCTATCAGTGCAGGCTGTCGCCAGGCTCGGCCATCAGTTGCGCCAGCCAGGCAGCCTTGCACTCTTCCGCCTCATCGCGACTGGCAAACGCGGTGCCGCGCCGTTCCCCATTGAGCAACACCACCCAGCAGACACTCCGACCCATCGCGCGCAATCCGGCGGGCACACCGCTGCCAATCATCACTGCGACATCGACTCTGCACATAATGACCTCTCGATTTCATTAGCTACCTAACTAATAGGGATGTTAATGATTTCATCGCAGAGGAAATAGCAACCTGCATGCACAGATTCATTGCACATGCGGTAACAATCGATCAGCGCGCAGCCTCCGGCTTATAGCCCAGGCGCAAACCACCCCAATGGCGGCCCCTGACCATGATCGGCACCGACAGGTCGTGCATCAGCTCGCCGGTATCGCGGGTGTAGGTCTGCAGCAGCACCGCTTGCTGATGACTGCCGCAGCGGATGCCGGTGCGGTCGGAGAACTTGCGTTTGGTACGGTTGCCTACCGCGTCGACCTTTTCGTCACCGGTCAACGGCTGACTGAACGCCAGATTGTGCGTCGGCACATAACCCTGCGGCGTGCAGGCGATGGCGAACACTAACCCTTCATGACGCGGCAGTAACGGCTCCTGTATCGCCGGCAGCACCTGATCGGTGTAACGGTCGAAACGAGTCTGAAACTTCGCCGGTTGCGTTCCGGGAATCGGCTGATACTGGCGGTCGAACAAGTCCTCAAGGCTGATTCGCCCCTGCTCGACATCCGCCTCGAACCGCGCCGCAATCTGGCTCGCACCTTCTCGCGCCAGGTCATAGACCCGCTGGTGATAGTCATCCAGACCGACTTCGGCCAGACGCTCGCTGATGGTTTCCGCCTGGCCCTCCATCTGCACGGCGGCCTCGGCCAGACGCCGGGTCTGCTGATCACTGATTGCCAAGTCGCTGCGCATTTGCTCGATGGCCTTGAACAGGCTGTCGAGTTGCTCGCGATTGGTTTGCGCGCCACGGGCAATTTCGCCGACCTGGGTTTCCACGCCTGCTGCCAGCCGCGCGATGTTTTCCAGATGTTGGCCGGTATTCTCGACTTGCTCGACACCGATCTGCAGATCGCTGGACAGCTCGCGGATCTGCTCCACCACTTGCGCCGTGCGCTGCTGAATATCGGCGACCATCTCCCCGACTTCACCGGTCGCCGAGGCCGTCCGCGCCGCCAGGCCGCGCACTTCATCCGCCACAACGGCAAAACCACGACCATGCTCACCGGCCCGCGCCGCTTCGATGGCCGCGTTCAACGCCAGCAGATTGGTCTGACTGGCGATGGATTGAATCACCAGGGTCACGCGCTGAATGTCATCGCTGCGCAGGCTCAACGCTTCGATCAACTCGCGGCTGGCATTGGCCCGTTGACTGAGTTGATGCATGCGCACAATCGAATCCACCAGCTCCGTGCGTCCCGCCGCGCTGCTGTGGTGCGCCTCACTGGCGGCCTCCAGCGCTTCGCGGCTGAGCTGCGAGGTGGCGTGTTCGGTGGCGATCATCACTTCGGCATTGCTGACAATCTGTGCCGCCGCGTCGAGTTGCGATTCGAGTTTGCTCGCCAGTTGCCTGACGGAAAACGCCACGCCCGCTGCGGACAGCGCGTTATGACTGGTGGTGCAGGAAAGGTCGCGGGTGAGTTCGGAAATCGCGCTGCCAGTCTCGGCAGGCGCAACATCAGGGATGGCACGTGAGCGCAGGCGCGGCAGCCAGACAATCAGCACCGCCAGCGGCAGGCCGATGTACAGTGACCATTCACCCAGCGTCATGCCGGCGAGCAACAGCATCAGGGCGATGCTTTGCAGGGTCGGAGCGAGCCAGCGGTTTTTCGGCAACAGCACTGGTGCGGGCAAAGCCCCAACCAGAGATCCATCTCTCGTCATATCAACACCCCACGCTTGTTCTCATTGTTGTGACTGCATTAAACGCCACTAGAACGCCATTATCCATGGTCCGTTAGTCGTGGAGTCTGCAGCAGGTCAAAGGAACCGCTCGGGAATAGTGCAGACGAGCAAAAGCAAAGATCGCAGCCTTCGGCAGCTCCTACAGGGGTTTACGTGAACCACTGCAGGAGCTGCCGAAGGCTGCGATCTTTTGCAGGCGCCCCCGATTCAGGGGGCAGCCATGAAATCAGGCCTGACGCTGGTGCTTGTCGATCTGCTCGTGACGCTCTTGAGCTTCGATGCAGTATTTGGTGGTCGGGCTGATCAGCAGGCGCTTCAGGCCAATGGCCTCACCGCTGTCATCGCACCAGCCAAAGCTGTCTTCCTTGATGCGCTCAAGGGCTTGTTCCAGCTGTGGCAGCATGCGCTGGTCGCGATCGATCGCGTTTACCAGCCAGGTGCGCTCTTCTTCAACCGAAGCCGCGTCCGCCGGGTCGGCCGGGGTGTCCAGGCTTTCGATGGCGATACGGTTTTGCTCAATGCGCTCGTGGGTTTCGACTTTCATGTTCTGCAACAGCTCAGTGAAGAAAGCGTGCTGCTCGGCATTCATGTAGTCATCTGCCGGCATGGCCAGCAACTTGTCCTTTGTCATTGATATCTCTATAAAAAAACGTGCATTAAGGCGAATTAGGGAGCGTTCCGGCGAACCGTGTCCGGTCGACGAAAAGGCATCGTTTATTGCAAACGCCACCCGGCACTCAATTTACGAGGGGCGGCAGTCTAAGGCCCGTTTGAGGCCTCAGCAACTGAAAATCCAGCGAATTTGTCCGACAACACCCTTAAACAGCTCTGACACAGGCGTCATGGCGGTCATCGGAGTGCGTTTATAGCAAGAAATTCAGTCGAGCGGCTGTATATAGAAGACAAACGGCTAACCGCTGGTGCCTCATCGCGAATTTTTCTTCTCCCGGTGCATCGTTTCAGCCAGGCAGAACCCGAAAAGCCCTCCTAACATCAGCCACAACCCAGCACTTTGTAGCGATCAGCCCTAAGGATAACGTATGCCCCGCCCCGATCTGCCGGCCAACGACGAGCGTCCCCTCGCCAGCCCCCCGATCAATGCCGAGCGTCTGCTGCAACTGATCACCGAGGAATATGACACCCTGCCGCGTCAGCTCAAGCGCATCGCCAGCTACATGAGCCAGCAAAGCGACCGGATCATGGTCGATCGCATCAGCGACATCGCCCGGGAGTGCGAGGTGCATCCGTCCGCCATCGTGCGCTTCTCGCAACGCTTCGGCTTTAGCGGCTTCAGCGAAATGCAGGCATTGTTTCGCGCCGCCTACACCCACAAAGCCTCGCCGGTACAGAACTACCAGCAGCGCATCCGCAGCATGATCGCCAACCAGTCACAATCAGCCAGCGACGGCGATCTGGCCCGCGAATGCATCGACGCCACCCGTTCCGGCATCGAACGCCTGAGCCGCGAACTCGACGACGTCGCGTTTGAAAAAGCCGTCGACCTGATCGCCAACGCCGACAACATCTATGTGGTCGGCGTGCGCCGCTCCTTCGCCGTCGCCGACTACCTCGTTTACAACCTGCAGCACACTCAAAAGCGCATTCATCTGGTTTCGGGGTTGGGCGGCAGTTATCGCGAGCAGATGCGCAGTGTGCGCAGCGGTGATCTGGTCATCGCGATCAGCTTCACCCCCTACGCCAGGGAAACCCAACACTGCCTGCGCTACGCCCGCCAGCAACAGGCCAACACCCTGATCCTCACCGACAGCCACCTCTCACCACTGGCCAGAAGCGCCAACAGCCTGCTGCTGGTCAATGAAGGCAGCGCCTTGGCGTTTCGTTCGCTCAGTGCAACCTTGTGTTTGTGTCAGGCGTTGTTTGTGGCGGTCGCGTATCGGCTGGAATTGAATGTGGACGAGATTCACGAGCAAGCCGGATTTGACGACTGACATTTGCCTCAGGCTCGGCTAGGTTATGCCTTCCCACCGGTTCGACTTGAAGGAACGCGTCATGAAACTGATCGGCATGCTCGACTCCCCTTACGTGCGCCGCGTGGCGATCTCCGCCAAACGCTTGGGCATCGATCTGGAACATGAGTCTGTCTCGGTGTTCCGCCATTTCGAGCAGTTCCAGCAGATCAACCCGGTGGTCAAGGCGCCGACCCTGATCCTCGATGACGGCGTGGTCCTGATGGACTCCACCCTCATCCTCGACTACCTCGAAGCCGCGAGCGGTAAAAGCCTGCTGCCGAGCGACCTCAAACAACGCGCCCACGCCCTGTGCCTGATCGGCCTCAGCCTCGCCGCCTGCGAAAAAGCCGTGCAGCTCTATTACGAACGCAACCTGCGCCCGGCCGACATTCAATACCAACCGTGGGTCGAGCGCGTCGAAGGCCAACTCGCCGCAGCCTTCACCGCCCTCGAACAGGAACTGGAAAAAACCGGCCTGCCCACCGACGGCACCCTCACCCAGGCCGGCATCAGCCTCGCCGTGGCGTGGAGCTTCACCGACCTCGTCGTCCCCGACCAGATCGACACCCGCCGCTACCCGCACATCGCCCAATACACCGCCTACGCCGAAACCCTCGAAGCGTTCGTCAGCACCCCGATGACCTGACCATGAGCACTACCGACACCGCCGCCCCGGCGTTAAAGGAAATCTTCAACGCCGAACGTCTGCAGCACATCGCCACAGAAACGAGCGCCGTGTACCCGGCGTTCAACGCCAAAGCGTTTCTCAAGCATGCCAACCAAGGGCTCGCCGACCTGTCAGTGATGCAACGCATGGCCCGCGTCAGCGAAAGCCTGCACGCCGTGCTGCCGCTGGACTACGAAGATTCCCTCGAGGTCCTGCGCGAACTCGCCCCGCGCCTCAACAGCGGATTTGTCAGCATGTGCCTGCCGCACTACGTCGCCAGCTACGGCGGCCACGCCTTCGACACCTCGATGCAAGCCCTGAAATACTTCACTACTTTCGGTTCCTCCGAATTCGCCATCCGTCACTTTCTGCGCAGCGACCTCGAACGCTCACTCGAACTCATGCACGACTGGGCCTTCGACGAAAACCACCACGTGCGCCGCCTCGCCAGCGAAGGCAGCCGCCCTCGCCTGCCGTGGTCGTTTCGCCTGGAAGCCGTGCAAGCCAATCCGCAATTGGCTGCTGGAATCCTCGATCGGTTGAAGGCCGACGAGAGTCTGTACGTACGCAAATCCGTGGCGAATCATCTGAATGACGTGACCAAAGAACATCCGGAATGGGTGCTGGACACGATTGAAGGCTGGTCGCTGAAGAACAAACACACGACATGGATTGCCAGGCATGCATTGCGCAGCTTGATCAAACAGGGAGATTTACGCGCGCTGACGGTGATGGGTGCGGGGGCCAAGGCGGAGGTTGAGTTGCTGGAGGTGAAAGTTGAACCGGCGGTGATCAGGCTGGGTGAGGCGATTACGTTGTCGTTTACGGTGAAATCGACGGTGGCGCATGAGCAACGGTTGGTGATTGATTATGCGATTGACTATGTGAAGGCGAATGGCGGGGTTTCCGCGAAGGTTTTCAAGTTGAAGACGCTGGAGTTGGCGGGGTTTGAGAGTGTGGTTGTGGGGAGGCGGCAGGTGATTCGGGATTTTACGACGCGGAAGCATTTTCTGGGGCGGCATGGGGTGCGGGTGATGGTTAATGGGGAAGTATTGGGCAGCACTGAGTTCGATATTGTTGCTGGATGACACTACAGATGGATTGCGTGGGGCTGGCAGTATTTGGATGCATGTGGGATTACGGACGGGGTTGCTCGGCCACAAGCAGTCAGTCGACCGTAGTGATTCAGATAGTTAAGCTGGTGTGTTTTTACCTGCCGGGTTGAGACCATGACAGAGCTATATCAAGGAAGCTGCCTATGCTCAGCAGTCAGTTACGAGCTGCTCACTCCACCTAGCGCAGTGAGTCATTGTCATTGCACTCAGTGCCGAAAGAGCCACGGAGCAGCATTCTCTTCGTACGGCAGCGTTCCCCGCAACTCGCTACGGATACTTGGCAGCGGCACCAGCATCAAATCCTATGCTTCCTCAGAACAGGTGTTACGCGAGTTCTGCGCGCAGTGTGGTTCGACATTGTTCTGGTCTCGATCTGAGGGCGAATTTGCCGACTGGGTTTCGATAGCACTGGGCACGCTCGACACCCCCTTCATACCTCGAAAGCAAAAACACATTCATGTCGACTCAGCAGTCCACTGGAACACATGTCTCCTGGTCGACTGACTGCTTACGTCAGCGTCGATAAGAACGGGGCGTCTCTACGTGAAGTCCGTAGATATACGGAGTCATCTTCACTGCTCAGGAAGTCCGTTTCTTATGACACGGGTTAAAGGATTTCTTGAGTTCATCCGTCCCCTTTAATCCGACGCCTCTGACGCACAGACCATGGTGTGCGACGAGTACGTTGCCTCGTCGCACCGAGGCGCATTACTGAGCTATTTCGACGTTATCCAGTGCCTGATTGACGGCGAGTTCGCCGAGCATCACGACTTGTGCGATGCCGAGTGCGGTTTTGCGGTGGGAGTTGTTGAGCGTGGCGGCGAAGTTGTTGAGCATTTCACTGGCCGAGCCTAGAGTTTCGCTGGCGTTGGCGAGCAGGGATTCGGTATCGCTCTTCGGGTTGGCGAGGTACATGCGCTCGGGCTCGTTGTTGCTGGTATTAATGAGGGCGGCGGGGTTGAGATAGTGGTCGAGGGCGCGTTCGGCGGCTTCGTGGAGCCTTTTGGAGTCCAGGGATTCGTAAGGCGATGTGGCGTCGGTTTCTGGCGGGTTGGGTGTTGGTTTGATCATGGTGAAACTCCTAGTTGGTGAAGAGGAGCCGTCACTTTCGCTACCAAACGATAGGTGGCGGCCACGCGCGGGTTGGTAGACCGGTAACTAGGACCCGGCACACCCGAAGGTGTCCTGCGCATGGCCACCATTAAGCAGACCTGAGCAGGCCGGCGAACGGTTCGCTGTGCGACTAGTTATGGCGGGCTACCAAACCCGATCACTGTTTTTCAGTGACCGACAGACGATAGAACCCACGCTCTAGGCGCACAAGCCGGCGGATTCTGGCTTAGTTGTAGGCGATGGAGCAAGGTGTTGTAGGTCACCAGTAACCGCCGAAGGCATTGTTTAAACATCCGGTAATTTTTATGTTTATTCCATGCAAGGATTGATGCGGTGATTGGGTGGGCGCCTTCGCGAGCAAGCCCGCTCCCACCGGGGATGGTGTGGGGATGGAGGTTTTTGAGCTGGTCGCGGTCAAGGGTGGGAGTGGGCTTGCTCACGAAGGGGGCGGCACATTCAGGATCAATAATGGGGACTGACACTGCACCTTCGTGAGCAAGGTCGCTCACACCGGGCGGATCAAAGGATCGCAGCCTTCGGCAGCTCCTACAGGGTGATGAGGGCATTCGGTAAAAGGTGTTCAGGATTGTTCATTAGGAGCTACCGCCATCACTTGCAGATGATGGGTGGCAGCTGTGCGCGGGTCTGCAAGACCGGGAAACCAGGAACCCGGCAGACCCGAAGGTCTCCCGCACAAAGCTGCCATCGAACGGACACAAGTGAGCGTCCTTCTGACATGGCTATGCGACTGGTTTCGGCGGGCTTGCAGACCCGATCACTATGAGCAGTGACAGGAGTCAAGTTACGGGGGGCACGCCAGGCGCACAAGCCGGCGGATTCTGGCTTAGTTGTAGGCGATGGAGCATGGTGTTGTAGGTCACCAGTAACCGCCGAAGGCATTGTTTAAACATCCGGTAATTTTTATGTTTATTCCATGCAAGGATTGATGCGGTGATTGGGTGGGCGCCTTCGCGAGCAAGCCCGCTCCCACCGGGGATGGTGTGGGGATGGAGGTTTTTGAGCTGGTCGCGGTCAAGGGTGGGAGTGGGCTTGCTCACGAAGGGGGCGGCACATTCAGCATCAATAATGGGGACTGACACACGGGGTGGATCAAAGGATCGCAGCCTTCGGCAGCTCCTACAGGGGAATGGGGCATTTGGTAAAAAGTGTGCGGCGGGACGCTACGGAGGCACATCCCGCCCGCGAGCTAGGCCAGATCCGGGTCCCGCGAGGCCCGCAGGGTGTTGCTCTGCAACTCGTACCGCAATTCATCCACCAGCGCCGCCACCGCTTCCGGTGTGCGCAACGCATCGAGCTTCAAACCACTGATCACCAGATCCACCTGCCCCGACCCCGGGTGATACAGCTTCACCGTCAGCGAATGCTCACCATCCACCAGGCATTCACAGGCCAGCGGCGAAAAACTCTGCTCCAGGCGGGCGCGCAACTGCGCAAGATTCATCATGGAGGCTGTTCCTTTAGCTACTTCGAAGGGAGACGATCCCAAGCCGGAAGGCTCGTATCGCACGCCACCAGACTAAGAACTCGCCTGCCCCGCCAAAACATCCATTTGCACCTGATCGACTAGTGCATTTGCACCTACCGCTGTCCCTTGGTGCTCCATTCCCCGGAGAACAATCCACGCTCCCGCGCCCAGACAATCGCCTCGCTGCGGCTGTGAACATCCAGTTTGGAATACACGGTCGCCACATGATTGCGCACGGTGTTGGGCGCCAGTTTCAGCCGTGCCGCGATCTCCTTGTCGGCCAGCCCTTCGCAGATCAGCCCCAGTACATCGCGCTCACGCGCCGTCAACTCGGTGAACGTGACGCTCGGCAACTGCGGTGAATTGACCTTCTTCACATTGGCCAGTTTTTCGATCAGCGTACGACTGAACCACGAGGCGTCCTTCATCACCTCTTCAATCGCCGCCACCAGTTCCAGTTCGGTGCGTTTGCGCTCGGTGATGTCCATCAGCACCAGCAGATAACACGGCGTGTCCTGAATATTCACGGTGTCAGCGGACAGCGCGCACTCCAGCAGATCCGCGTCCTTCCTGCGCACCCGCACGTCGACCCGATCGACCCGCCCATTTTTCGCCAGCGCGGTCAGCAGCCGCGACCGAGCGCCATCGTCATCGATGAAATTCAGCTGCGTCACGGTTTTGCCAACGACCTCGTCACTTTCGTACGCCAGGGTGTCGAGAAACGCCTGGTTGACATCGATGACCTGCTGTTCATCGGCGCTGCAGATCAGAATCGGCACCGGGGTCAGGCGGAACGCCTTGGCGAAGCGCTCTTCACTCTGACGCAGCGCCACTTCGGCCTTGTGCCGCAGCTCCATGTCGACGAAGGAAAACAGCATGCAATCCTCGTCATTGAGCTGCAGCGGTTGCCCAGCGACGATCACCTGCTTGCTGCCGCCATCGGGCAGACGCAATTGGGCCTGCATCTGCGGAATGGTCGCGACATCGCGCAGGCGCTGGATCGCCAGATCCCTTTGCTCGGCCTGTTCGAAAATATCGATTTCATAGGCCGAGGTGCCGATCACCTGATCGCGGGTGTAGCCGGTCATCTCGAGAAACCCGGGATTGACCTTGATATAGCGCAAATCGCTGAGGCGGCAGATCACCGCGGGCGCCGGGTTGGCGTTGAAGGTTTTCTCGAAGCGCTGCTCGGCGTTGGCCCAATCGGTGACGTCGCTCATGATCAAGACCAGCGACTCCGGCTGCCCTTCGCGGTCGGTCAGCACCATGCTGCGCACGCTGTGCACCCAGACATGCTCGGGGTCATCCACGGCACTCAGCTCAATCAACAGATCACTGAAGACTTCGCAACGGGCGACGCGGCTGATCGGATAGTTTTCCGGGGGGATCACGTGATTGTTGCGATAACGCAGGCTGAAGCGCTTGGCGTATTCCTCGGCGTTGCTGCCCAGCTCCCCGATCCGGCTGACACCGTGCATGGCCAGCGCCGCCTCATTGGCCCAGAGCACGCTCTGGTCAAGCTCCAGCAGAATCACCCCGTCGGACAGCCCGGCAATGATCTGCTGCAACTGGCGACGATTGGTTTCGGTGGTCAGGACTTCCTGGCTCATTGGATCTCCACAGGGAATGCACGTGTGAAGATTACGACCGCAGGCGTTCGTGATCGTGCCGAACATAAATTCCCGCACCACCACAGTCCCCCTGTGGGAGCGAGCTTGCTCGCGAATGCGGTATTTCATTCCAATAATTTGTCGGCTGACACACCGCCTTCGCGAGCAAGCCCGCTCCCACAGGGGGATCACTGGTGATCTGAAGATTCCACCAGCTCGCGCAACGTATCGAGAAACAGCCTGAGCACCGGCGAAGCATCATCCGCGCGGTAAGTGGCATACAACGGCACCTCCGGCAGCGCCGGGGTCAGCTTGCGGAACACCAGCCCCGCCGGCGCCAGTTGCTCGATCGAGGCCGGCAGCAGCGCCACACCGAAGCCGGCGCGCACCAGACTCAGCAGCGTCTGCACCTCAATCACCTGCTGGCGGATCTGCGGCGTGAAACCGGCCTGAATACAACACTGATAGAGAAAGTTGGCAAACCGCGACTGCTTCAGTTCCAGCGCGACAAACGGCTCCTGCGCCAGATCCGCCGGGGCCAGTACCTCGCGCCTGGCCAGCGGATGATCAGCCGGCATCACCACATGAATCGGCTCGTAGATCAGCAGTTCATTGCGCAACAGCGGATCGTCATAACCGACGCGGAACACGCAGGCGTCGATACGTTTTTCTTTCAACGCCTTGACCTGCGCCGCCGGGGTCATTTCATGCAGCCGCCAGTTCACCTGCGGATAGCGCTCGCGAAACAGGTGCAGGGCCTTGGGCAGCACGCCGACCATCACCGAACTGATCATGCCGATTTCCAGTTCGCCCAATTGCCCGCGCCCGGTCTGACGGGTCAGGTCCAGCGCCCGCTCAAGCTGTTCGAACACCAGTGGCGCCTGCTCCTTGAGCATCTGCCCCGCCGCTGTCAGCTCGACCCGATGGTGACTGCGCTCGAACAGCGGCGTGCCGAGCTCTTCCTCCAGCAGACGAATCTGCTGGCTCAGCGGCGGCTGACAGATGTGCAGACGCTCGGCGGCGCGGCCAAAGTGCAACTCATCGGCCAAGGCCATGAAATAGCGCAGCAGACGCAGGTCCATGGCGGTTTACCCCAGACTCAGCGGCGTTGAACGCTGGCGCACGCCCGTCAGCGCGAACAAGGCGTTGGCAATCGCTGGCGCCACCGACGGACTGCCCAACTCGCCGACGCCACCGGGTTTGCCTGGCTCACCGTCCAGCACCACGATATCGATGGCCGGCATGTCCGACATGCGCGTCACGCGGTAGTCGTGGAAATTGCTCTGCACCACCCTGCCCTGTTGAATGTCGAGCCGATCGAACAAGGCATGACCGAGGCCCCACATCAGGCCGCCGTAAATCTGCTCTTCGACACCGCCGGGTGACACCGCCAGACCGCAATCGACCACGCAGGTCAGCTTCTCGACTTTCGGCTTGCCATCGACCGTCGCGACCCGCGCCACCACCGCGATAAAACTGGTGTAACCCTGATTGGTCGCAATCCCCAGCGCAGTGCCCGGCGGCAGCGGCTGGCCCCATCCGGCACGCTCGGCGGCCTGTTTGAGCACCGCCACGTGCCGTGGCCGCTCCTGCATATTCGCCAGCCTGAACGCCAGCGGATCGGCGCCCGCCGCGTGGGCCAGTTCGTCCATGAAGCTCTCAACGGCGAACACGTTGGGAATGAAACTCACCGAGCGATACCAGCCGCTGGGTACGTTGCTTTCGTGCCTGACCCAGTTCAACTGCAGATGCGGCGGACGGTAGGCGAAGTCCCACGCGGTGATCGCTTCGGTGGTGCTGTAATCCATGTGATCCGGGCGCTCGAAATAGCCCGGCTCCCACTGCTCCGGCGAGGCTGGCGAAACCGCGTGCAGTTGCAGCGCACTGAGTTGGCCGTGGGCATCCAGCGCACCTTTGACCCGGTGCAGCGTCGCCGGGTGATTGAACAACGCGTGCATTTCATCTTCGCGGCTGTTGAGCAGTTTCACCGGCACGCCGGTCTGCTGCGCCAGATACGCCACTTCGAACAACCAGTATTTGGCCTCCCGCGCACCGAAGCTGCCACCGGACACCAGCTCGTTGATGGTGACCTTGCCCTTGTCGATGCCGCACACGGTTTGCGCGGCTTCCAGCGCCGAGGACGGCACCTGCACGCCGCCCCAATAGGTGATCGCCTTATCCTGCACGTGCGCGGTGATGCAGATCGGCTCCAGTGGGTTCTGCACCTTGTACGGCATGCGGTAATCGGCTTCGAGCAGTTGCGCCGCGTGCGGCCATTGCGTGTCGACATCGCCATGCGTCATGGCCGTGACGGTTTGGCTCTGCGGGTCGGAAATAGCCGCAGCCTGGGCGTTGGCCAGTTCCGCGCTGTCGAACCCGGCCAGTGGCGAGTCGCTCCATTTGATCTCCAGCACCTTGCGGCCCTGCTGCGCCGCCCAGAACGTCTCGGCCAGCACCGCCACGCCTTCCAGA
>NZ_QAIK01000155.1:74256-78837 GCF_003061005.1 Pseudomonas sp. HMWF021
GCCGAGCACGTCGGGCCGCCCCGGAATCGCAATCACCTTGCGCACGCCCGGCACCTGCAATGCCGCCGCCGAATCCACGCTGACGACTTTCGCCCCGACCACCGGCGCCCGCTGAATCACCGCCACCAGCATCTCCGGCAACTGCACGTCGATGCTGTACTTGAAGCGCCCGCAGACCTTGGCCGCCGCGTCACGTTTGTGCCGCAGTTTGCCGATGTATTTGAACTGAGCCGGATCCTTCAGCACGACGTGTGCCGGCGCCGGCAAATGCGCCGCCACGTCGACCAGTTCGCCGTAGCCGAGGCTGCGTTTGCTGGCCGCGTGAATAACCCGACCTTCTTCGGTGCTGCAACTGTCGGGGCTGACTTTCCATTGCTGTGCGGCCGCCGTGATCAGCAGCGCCCGCGCCGTGGCGCCGGCCATGCGCAAGCGTTCGTATTCCAGCGAAACACTGGTGCTGCCGCCAGTGGAGAAGACTTTCCAGACCGGGTGAATGTAGATCTCGAAGAACGGATCTTCCGGGGTGATGACCTGCACGGTCATCGGGTTCACATCCAGTTCCTCGGCCACGCATGCGGCCAGTGCCGTCTGCGTGCCGGTTCCGGAATCATGCTTGTGCACCACCAGTTTCACCGTGCCGTCGGGGAAGATCCGCACCCAGGCGTTGGGTTCGAACTCCGTGGCCGGGGCCGGCACTTTCGGGTCGCTGGCGGCGATACCGGAGGGCAGATACAAGGCAATCGCCAGGCCCGAAGCGACCGTCGCCGCTTGCTTGAGAAACACCCGACGGGACGGTTCGAGCAAGGTGTCGTCGAGCCGGCTCATCACGCCTCCTTCGGCGCGTTCGCCGCACGTTTGATCGCTTTGTTGATCCGCCCGTAAGTGCCGCAACGGCAGATATTGCCGGACATCGCATTGCGGATCGAATCGTCGCTCACCGCCGCGCCGGTGTTGAGCAGCGCGGCGGCGGACATGATCTGCCCGGATTGACAGTAGCCGCATTGCGGCACATCTTCGGCGACCCAGGCCAGTTGCAGCGGATGATTTTGTGTCGGCGACAAGCCTTCGATGGTGGTGATGCTGTGGCCCGCGACGGCGGCCAGCGGCAACTGGCAGGAACGCACCGCGACGCCGTCCAGATGCACGGTGCAGGCACCGCACAGGCCCATGCCGCAACCGAATTTGGTGCCGGTAAGTTTCAGTTGATCACGCAGTACCCATAACAAGGGCATGGAGGGGGACGCTTCATCCAGCTCGCGTCGTTCGCCGTTAACCGTGAATGCGATCATTGTCAGGCTCCAAAAGAGCGGCCCGTCTTTGTGCGGGCCTGGTCACCGATTATTGGAACCCCGGGCAAATCGCGGCCAGCGACGATTTCTGCCAACCGCTGTTAGCAGGACTAACAACATGTACAAGCGATACCCGTCAGTGCAGTCCATGAGTGCGTTCATCCACGCGGCGCGCAGTGGCAGTTTTTCCAGCGCGGCGCGCAAGCTCGACCTGACCCACAGTGCGATCAGCCAGCAGATTCGCGCACTGGAAGAGTTCATCGGTCAGCCGTTGTTTGTGCGTGAAGGTGGCGGCAGCAACCTCACCGACGCCGGGCAACTGTTTGCCAGCGTGCTGGCGGACGGTCTGGCGCAGATCGACCGGGCGTTGTCCTCGGTGAAAAATCACCGCGTGGCGCAACGCCTGACCCTGGATGTCGACAGTGAACTGGCGCAGAGCTGGCTTAACCCGCGCCTGCCGCAGTTGCTCGACGAGCTGCCGGATTACGAGGTGACGCTGCTGTCGATGCCGCGCAGTGACCGCAGCAGCTTCGAGCGCGTGGACCTGGCGTTGCGTTACGGTTACGGCGATTGGGATGACTGCGAGATGACGCAGATCTGTGGCGATCGGGTGCTGGCGGTGGCTTCGCCGGCGCTGCTTGAACGCTATGGCTTGCAACTGCCGTTGAGCCCGGCGCAGATTCTGCAGTTGCCGCTGTTGGGCTATACGCGACGCTCGTGGATTCCGTGGCTGGACGCCGCCGGAATGCCGCCCGAGGAGCCAGCGGCGCGGGTGATTTTCGATAATGCGGCGAACCTGATTGCGGCGGCTGAAGCCGGTGTCGGTGCGGGGCTGGTGCGCGGCTTGCTCGCCGCCGATGCCTTGCGCAGCGGGCGGCTGGTGGCGCTGAACGAAGCGCAGATTGCTGCGCATTACAACTTGTATGCGGTGTGGCCGCACGGGCAGGCTGAGCGGGTGGCGCCGGTGGTTGAGGTGATCAGGCAGTTGGCTGCGCGTACACAGCCCTGACGCCTTAGCGAGCACCGAAAATCAAAAGATCGCAGCCTTCGGCAGCTCCTACAGAGGAATTAGGCTAGGGCACAGATCAGTGTAGGAGCTGCCGAAGGCTGCGATCTTTTGATCCTGATTTTCCCCATATCGCCCAAGTATCACCACCGCGCCCAATTAATATTGTACGAACCCCTCCCCCCTTTCCAATACTCGCCCTCAGCAACCACCCACCCGGGCCGGATGCGAACAGGCGAGGGAATGCGCGAGTGCTGCGCATAGAAATGGCCGATAGCCCGGGGCGTGGATGCCGAGAGCCGCAAGGCTCCCTTCCCCGCTATCAGGAGATCGACTTCAATGATCATCGATATCAGCTGCTATCCCACGGATCTCGTGGACCTCGCCTGGAGGCATGACGGTGACCCGTTCACCGGCGAGCGTCTGCTGGAGATGATGGATGGCCCGTACATGGTCAACGGCAAGCCTCGCCGGATCGACAAAGCCTTCATCCAGCCGCCGCAGGGCAACACGATTTACACCTGGACCGACGGCGAACTCTCGGGCCGTGAATCCATCGACGCCTACATGGCCTACACCCTGAAAATGGTCCAGACCTACCCGGATCGTTTCATCGGCTGCTTCGTCTACAACCCGCGCTGCGGCGTGGAGAACGGCGTCGAGGCGATCGAGCGCTACGTCAAGCAACACGGTTTCAAGATGGTGCAGATGCAGGCCAACATGCACGCCTACCGGCCTGACCGGGCGCTGGACTGGGTGCGCCCGTGCTTCGAGAAATGCGCCGAGCTGGGCATTCCGGTCAAGCTGCACACCGGCGACGGGCCATACAGCATCCCGTCGGAATGGGTGCCGATGATCAAGGAATTCCCCAACGTGAATTTCATCATGGCCCACTTCGGCGTGCAGACCGGCGGCGTCTACGTGTTCGAACCGATGCAATGGGCGATGGAGCTGCCCAACGTCTACTGCGAATCCGGCTGGTGCCTGCAATCGCGGATCGTCGAGTTCGCCAAGGTCTTGCCAACGCACAAGATCCTGTTCGGCACCGACACCCCGCCGAACGAACCGGGCATGTGGCTGCGCCTGCTCGAAGTGCTGTGCCACGAGCCGCCGCAAGGCCTGAACCTCGATGAGGACACCCTCGAGGAATACCTGGGCAACAACACCGCGCGGATGATCGGCCTCGAGCCCACCCCGCCGCCGCGTTCCGTTTCCGAAGCAGAGGCGCAACTCAAGCGCCCCGTCACCACGCAACTGGCCAGGAGCTGAACCGATGATCATCGACACCCATCTGCACCCCACCAACCTGGTCGACGAGGCCTGGCGCCACACCGGCGAACCGTTCACCGGCGAGCGCATGCTCAAACTGATGGACGGCCCGTACATGATCAACGGCAAACCACGCCGCATCGACATGGGTTTCATCCAGCCGCCACCGGGCAACACCGGTTATCGCGACGGCAATCGCCGGGGTCGCGAGGGCGTGCGCGACTACATGTCTTACGTCGCCGAACTCTGCGTGAAGTATCCGGATCGCTTCATCGGCAACTTCAATTTCAACCCGCGCTGGGGACCGGAAAACGGGGCGGCGGAGCTGGAATTCCACATCAAGGAATACGGCTTCAAGATGCTCAAGCTGCACGCCAACATGCACGGCTATCGTCCGGATCGGGCGCTGGACTGGTTGCGCCCGGCGATGAAGGTCTGCGCCAAGTACAACATCGTGGTGCTGATCCACACCGGCGACGGCCCGTACACGATTCCGACGATGTTCTACCCGATCATCCGCGAGTTCCCGATGGTCAATTTCATCATCGGCCACTTCGGCATCCAGACCGGTGGCAACTACTCGTTCGAGGCGTTCTGGATGGCGATGGACACGCCGAACGTGTACTGCGAATCCGGCTGGTGCTTCCAGTCGCGGATCGTCGAGTTCGCCAAGGAACTGCCGCGCAACAAGATCGTGTTCGGCACCGACTCGCCGCCGAACGAACCGGGCATGTGGCTGCGCGAGCTGGAGGTGTTGTGCTCACCGGCACCGCAGGGCCTGGGCATCGATGAGGATCATCTCGAAGACTACCTGGGCAACAACATCGCCCGGTTGTGCGGGATCGAACCGACGCCACCGCCCAAGGATCTGGTTGAGGCCGACATACGCCTGACCACGACGTACCTCTGATACCGCTGTTCGCTGAAGCCATGCTGAACCCTTGTGGCGAGGGAGCTTGCTCCCGCTGGGTGGCGAAGCCGCCCCGCTTTTTCCCAAAGAGCTTGGGCCTGCTGCGC
>NZ_QAIK01000155.1:78847-80667 GCF_003061005.1 Pseudomonas sp. HMWF021
GTTACGAGGTGAAACCATGACCCGTTCGACGCTCGGCGATTCTCAGGACTTTCACGTGTTCATCGACGCCTATCGCCGTGAGTACCCGGACGATGTGCTGACCATCACTCAAGCAATTTCTGCCGATCAGGACGTCACCGCCCTGGTCGATGCCCTCGCCGCACAGGGCCGCGATCCGCTGCTGATCTGCGAAAACGTCGGCGGTCTCAAGGTGCCGGTGGCGACCAATCTGTTCGCCTCCCGCACCCGCATTGCCCGGTTGTTCGGCGTAACGCCTGCACAACTGCACGAAACCTTCCAGCGCCGCGCCAACCAGCCCATCGCCCCGCGCTACGTGGAAAGCGGCCCGGTGCTTGATGAAGTGTTCGAAGGCGAAGCCGTGGATCTGGCGCTGCTGCCGATGCTCAAGCATTTCGACAGTGACCGCGGCCCGTACATCACCAACGCGATCATCATCGCCGAAGACCCGCAGACCGGCATCGCCAACATGAGCTACCACCGCTCGATGCGCCACGCCCGCCAGTCCCTGGCGACCAGCCTGCACTCGCGCGGACACCTGTGGCGGATGCTGCAGACCGCCCGTGAACGCGGCGAAGAATTGCGCGTGGCGATGGTGGTCGGCGCGCATCCGCTGTTCATGCTCGCGGCGGCGGCGCGTTTGCCCTACGGCAGCGATGAACGCGCGGTGGCTGGCGGGTTGTTCGGTGCGCCGCTGGAACTAATCAAGACCCCGCGCTATGGCATCGGCGTACCGGCTTACGCCGAATTCATTCTCGAAGGCGCCATCGACCCGACGGCCTACGCCGAGGAAGGCCCGTTCGGCGAGTTCAGCGGTTATTCATCGGATCGCTCGACCAACAACGTGCTGCGCGTCGACACCCTGTTGCGCCGCAAGGATGCCTGGCTGGTGGACGTGATGGGCGGCCGCTACGCCGAGCACCTGACCCTCGCCCGACTGCCGCGCGAAGCGGAAATGAGCGAGAAGCTCAAGGCGCGTTTCCCCACCGTCACCGCCGTGCACTACCCGAATTCCGGCACCCACTTTCATTGCTACGTGGCGCTGGATCAGAGCCGCGACGGCGAGGCGCGGCAGGTCATGCTGGCCCTGCTCGGCTGGGATCCGTACCTGAAAAACGTGATCGCGGTGGACAGTGATATCGACATCACCGACGACAGTCAGGTGTTGTGGGCACTGGCTACGCACTTCCAGCCGCATCTGGATATTTTCGTGATCGATGGCTTGCCCGGCAGTCCGCTGGATCCGTCGTCATCGGTCAACGGCACCACTTCGCGCATGGGCCTTGATGCCACACGCGGTTCAGGCTTCGACGGGATCAAGGCGCAGCTGGATCAGGACGTGCTCGAACGTGCGCGGGTGTTGCTCAAAGGCCTGGCATCGTGAACCGCCAGCGGATGGTAGTGGGCATCAGCGGCGCGTCCGGCTTCATCTACGGCGTGCGTCTGCTGCAATTGCTCGCCGAACTGGACATTGAGAGCCACCTGATCATCAGCCGCGCTGCGCTGCTGACCATGGCCCACGAAACAGACTACAAACTGGCCGATGTCACTGCGCTCGCCAGCCACTACCACCGCGCCGACGACGTCGCCGCCGGGATCGCCAGCGGTTCGTTCCGTTGCCTGGGCATGGTGGTCGCGCCGTGTTCGATGCGTACCCTGGCGGAGATCGCCACCGGCACGTCTTCCGGGCTGATTGGCCGCGCTGCCGACGTCACCCTCAAGGAACGCCGCACCCTGGTGCTGATGGCCCGCGAAACCCCGCTGACCCTCGCCCACCTGCGCAACATGACGGCCGTCACCGA
>NZ_QAIK01000024.1 GCF_003061005.1 Pseudomonas sp. HMWF021
TGACCTGGGCAGTCAACGTGAGCGTAGTGACGGATCAGCGAGTTGTACTCAACGTGCGCGGTGTTGATGGTGATACCGCGAGCTTTTTCTTCTGGAGCACTGTCGATCTTGTCGAATTCAACTACGGCCGAACCGAAAACTTCGGAGCAGACGCGAGTCAGAGCAGCGGTCAGAGTGGTTTTACCGTGGTCAACGTGACCAATGGTCCCTACGTTGACGTGGGGCAGGGAACGATCAAATTTTTCCTTAGCCATCGATAACACCCTCAACAGAAGAATTAGACGAACGATATCTACCATTAAAACAAAGGCAGATATTTTCATATCTGCCTTGTTATATGGAGCTCTTGAGCGGATTTGAACCGCTGACCTCACCCTTACCAAGGGTGTGCTCTACCAACTGAGCTACAAGAGCGTAACACTTTGCACAACCTGCAAACTTGGAGCGGGTAGCGGGAATCGAACCCGCATCATCAGCTTGGAAGGCTGAGGTTCTACCACTAAACTATACCCGCGGAGCTTGCAGCTCACGCTAAAAATGGTGGAGGGGGAAGGATTCGAACCTTCGAAGTCGTAGACGTCAGATTTACAGTCTGATCCCTTTGGCCGCTCGGGAACCCCTCCTAAGCGAGCCGGCATTCTATACTATGCCGACCTTCTGTCAAGCATTTTCTCATTAAAAACCTGAGGTTAGCTGCGTTGACACCGCTCCGCTTCGATAACCTGTTTAGGTGTTCGCTGTGGAGCGGGCGCCATTCTATGCAAACTATTCCAGCGGTGCAACCCCCTCACACAGCATTATTTTATGTTTTAACTCATTGAATTCCTTGGAAAGGTTCTGCAACTGCACATCCCCCAACAAACGCTGGCTTTCGGGCGCAATAAGCAACCAGTAACCAGACTCGGGGAAATCTTTTTGTGACACCTGAACCTTCACATTCATGGTCGCTAGACGCAGCTGCAACGCAGAAATGCTGCTTTCTTGAGTCAAACCACCTAAAAACAGACATTCCTGTCCGGCACGGCGCGTGCCCTGCCCCGCCCCAGAGTTGCCAGCCGCCTCACTCAATAAGCGAATATCTTGCTGGGACCCACGGTACATGCTGAGTGGCGTGACATCCTTTGCACGCAAGGGCGCTTCCTGCTGATGCCAGACGTAATAGAACACATTGAGAACAACGAGCAGCAGGAACAACCAACGCATACAAACCTCAAGTTAAAGGACACGCCATCGCCAACCCTACAAATACCAGGTCGGGGACGATCCGAGCATCAGGCACGACGTCCGCCACCAACCCAGCATCGCCACCGGTAATAAAGACAGTAAAGCGCTCCCCCCAATAGGATCGAGCCATTTCCATCTGGGTCAGGACGAAGCCTCTCAACATTAAAGAGCACCCACGCTCCACCGCCTCTACGGTACTGCGCCCCGGAGCATGGCTCGTCAGCGCTTTTTCGGCGGCCAAGTCTCCATAACGGATTTTCCGGGTATGTGTACGTAATTGGTTACGCATCAAGGGCATACCTGGACAAATGAATCCCCCCAGGTGCTCACCTTCGGCATTAATAAAGTCGGCCGTCACCGCGGTGCCGAAATCCAGAATCAGACAGGCGCCTGCAGCCAAATGAAAGCCGCCAAGCATCGCCAACCAGCGATCCAGCCCCAAGCGTTCATAGTCGTCATAGCCATTCCTGACACCAGACATTTCACTGGCCGACTTGGCGCACACGACCGAAACCCCGAACGTCTGCTCGAGAATTCGGGTGAGCGCGGCAGTTTCTTCACCGGTCCTTACGCTGACCAACCGACATTTTCGCAACGATATGCTGTCAAATGCGCACAAGCTATCCACCAGAGCTTGATCCGAGTCGACAACACCTTCCGCGAACAGACCGCCAGCAGCTGTATTCAATACACGCCACTTGATAAAGCTATTCCCACAGTCGAGCTCAAGAATCATCACGCAACCTCAGGCTGAGCTCACCACCATTAAATACTTTTTCCACGCCATCCACCTTCAAACGCAGCGCACCCTGACTATCGATGCCGAGCACCACGCCCTCTATATGACTAACGCCCGCAATCAACGAAACCGGACGCCCCTGCCACATATGATATTTTTCCCACTCCTCCTGGAGCTCCGAAAAACCATCAAGCTGATGGCGCTGAATATAGCGACTCAACTGCTCGCTCAACTCAGCCGCCAAGATATTGCGGTCACTGCTTTTGCCCGTTTCGAGTCGAATCGACGTCCATTGCTGGTCCACCTCATCAGCAATCTGCATGTTCACATTAATGCCTATACCTAGCACTACATGGCAAACATCTGCAGGATCCCCGACAAGCTCCAGGAGGATGCCCGCAACTTTCTTGTTTCCGACCAACACATCGTTAGGCCACTTCAATCCTGCGCCTGACACACCCAGCTTTCGCAGGGTATGCATAACCGCCAAACCAACAACCAGACTCAACCCCTCGAGCTGGCGCATGCCGCCCTCAATACGCAGGACCAGGCTGTAATAGAGATTTTCAGCAAAGGGACTTACCCACTTGCGCCCCCTTCGTCCTCGACCGGAAATCTGTCTCTCTGCCAATACCAGGAACGGCGCCGTGCGACCTTGATTGATCGCGCGCAACGCCTCCGCATTGGTGGAGTCAATGGAGTCAAAGACAGTCATGGGCCAAACCGGGGCCAAAGCACTTATGCTGAGAGGATCGAGCAATGTCAGGGGAGCCGCTAGTTGATAGCCTCGGCCCCTGACCTTGTTAATGGATAACCCGAGCTCAGCCTCAAGATTCTGAAGCTGCTTCCATACAGCACTTCGACTGATGCCCAGGGCAACCCCCAGAGCCTGACCAGAATGGAATCGACCATCCTTTAAAAGATTCAACAACGTCAGCATGCAGGTCTCGCCTCACAATGAGGCCCGAATAATAGCCATGAGCCGGGCGATTGCATAGAAATCAAGCAAACCACTTTCCTGCGGGCAAAACAAAACCCCAACTGCTTTCGCAATTGGGGTTTCGGAATTTAATCTTGACGATGACCTACTCTCACATGGGGA
>NZ_QAIK01000025.1:0-18681 GCF_003061005.1 Pseudomonas sp. HMWF021
ACCTGTAGGAGCTGCCGAAGGCTGCGATCTTTCAACGCAAGTGGCCATAACCCAACTCTTCAGCCTCACGCTGATAATCGAGCACAACCCGATAATCGCTTTCACTGGCCGGCAACACCTCAGGCAAGCCAAGGATCTGCGCCACATCCGGCAGTTCACGCAACGCAAGATTCATCACCTCGCGCAGGTGTTCGATCTGCTCATCAGTGGCAGTAGCGACCGTAATAAACGGCAACGTCGGGCTCAACGCACTGCGCGCCACCACCCGCAAACCGCTGACTTCTTCCGGCGCATGCTGAGCGAGATAGGCATAGGTCACGCTGTCGATGGCCGCCAGATCGGCGTGACCGTCCCGCAACCAGCGCAAACTCTCGCGGTGTGCCCCACTGATGCCGACCGTGGCGAAAAACTGCCCGTCGCGCTGCAGCGGCACCAGGCGCTGGCGCAACAGGTTCATGCCGCTGTTGGAGTCTTCACCGTTGATCACCCCGCGACTGCCGCGAAAGTCCGCCAGGGTTCTGCGGCTGTCGTCAGCACGGCTGAGGATCAGGCTGCAGTGATTGCCGGCGCTGGCGTCGGGCAGTTCGTAGCGCGGGCGACCGACGATGCGTACCTGATCGCGCAACAAGGTCATCAGTGGATAGCCGCAGGTTTGGGTCAGCAGCAGATCGGGGGATAACCAGAGTTCGGGGAGCGACAGGCTGGCGTCGTTCAAGCGGGAGTGGCCAAGGTGTTCGAGGATGCGGGAAATCCAGCGTTCGTTGGCCAAGCGGATGGGCTCGGGGGCGGTGTACATCAGCAGTTCGAGGTGGTGTTGGGTCATACGTTATTTCCCTGCAAATACTTACCCCTGTGGGAGCGAGCTTGCTCGCGAAAGCGGTCTGTCAGACACCAGACATGTCACTGTTCTACCTTCGCGAGCAAGCTCGCTCCCACAGGGGTTTTGTGGTGTTTTTGAGGTTAGTGGAAAGGATGCTGCGGACTGTCGATCGGCTTCAACCCGTGCTGCCGCCACAACTGCCCATAACCCTGCACCAAAAATCCGCCACTGCGCGCTACCCATTGCTCGCGGCGCATGCGGTAGGCCTGAGGCAAGTCGTACCACGCCAGCCCCGGCAGATCGTGATGCACCAGATGAAAATTCAGATTCAGAAACAACCAGCGCCACGGCCAGCCGGCTTCATTGAGAACGGTACGCTGCTCCGGCTGTGCGTGCGGGCGGTGTTCATAGTACGAGCGGATCATCGCGATCGACAGCGCCGGCACGCTGATCAGCAGCAGGTAATGCCACACCGGCAACACGCTGAAGCGCGCGACAAACCACAGCATCAACACGGTGAACGCACCGTGGGTCAGCCACATCGACCAGGCCTGACGCTCACGGTTTTTCAGGCGTTGCAGCTCTTCGGCGGCCAGCGTCAACAACGCCAGCGGCGCGCCAATCGCGAAACGCCCGAGTACAGTCTTGTTCAGCCAGTGCAAGCCTCGCTCGAACAGTGAACTGCCCTGCCAGCGCGCCGCTGTCAGATAACGGCTCTCCGGATCGACGCCGGGCAAGGTCAGGTGTTCATCGCGGTGATGCAGCAGATGGCTGTCTCGGTACAAGGTGTACGGATACCACACCGCGAAGGGAGCGTAGCCAAGGAGTTTGTTGAACAGCACCGAGCGCGTCGGATGCCCATGCAGCAACTCATGCTGCACCGACAGCCACAGCACCAGCAGCGGAATCAGCAGCAATGTACTCAAGCCGCGACCGAGCCAGGCGCTGTTGAGGATGATGGCGAACCAGCCGCCGTACACGCCGATCAGCAGCAGCCAGGTCGGCCACTCGGTACGGGCGGTGAAGCGCTGGCGCAGGGTTTCGATCTGCTGGCGATGGTCGGCGTCGAAGTAATTCGGCATGGCGTGGCTCGGAACGGGAATCTTCCCCTTCTGTGCAACGAAGCCGGGCAATCTTGCAGATTATTTTTGCGCTGAAACGGGAGCCCGAGATCCGGGCTCCCGAAGGACGTGATCAATGACCGAAAATATCGACCTTCTTGGCTTTCTTCTCCGCACGCTTTTCAATGGCGGTCTTGGCCGGTTTCTTCTTCGCGGCTTTCTTTGAATCCATACCTTTGGACATGATGCGTACTCCACTCACAGGGATGTAGGCTCAGGTATACACCTATCCTGCGTCGCCCGTTCTTTTATAATCGACGCTTTGCCCGCCGCCAGTCCGATCCCATGCCCGATACCCAGTACAGCCTGCTCGACGCCACTCTCTGGCCGTTGATGAACAAGTTTTACCGCAGCCACCAATCGTCGATGAAGGCGGTGCGCGATGCGCAACTGTGGGTGGCACGGCGGGAGGACATCGTCGCCGCGCTGTGCTTGCGGCCGGTGGCGGGCGGGCACTGGCTGACCGGGCTGTTTGTCGAACCGGGTTGCCGTGAGCAAGGGATCGGCGGGCAATTGATCGCGGCGGCGGTGAAGGATGTGCAGGAGCCGGTGTGGTTGTTCTGTCACCCGGATTTGCGCGGGTTTTACGAGCGGCGCGGTTTCAGTTTCGACCCCGCTTTGCCCTACGCACTGGCCGAACGGTTAAGCCGGTATGCGCGGAGCAAGCCGATGATTGCGATGGGGCTTGTTTGAAGATCAAAAGATCGCAGCCTGCGGCAGCTCCTACAGGGATCGGTGTAGGAGCTGCCGCAGGCTGCGATCTTTTGATTTTGCTTAATCGTCTGCGCTGGGATCGAGATCCGGGAACATCACTTCGGTAAAGCCGAACTTGCTGAAATCGGTAATCCGCGACGGGTACAGGCGGCCAATCAGATGGTCGCACTCATGCTGCACCACCCGCGCATGAAAACCCGACGCCACGCGCACAATCGGCTCGCCCTTGGGATCGAAGCCCTCGTAGCGGATCTGCTGATAACGGTCCACCGCGCCGCGCAGGCCGGGTACCGACAGGCAGCCTTCGAAGCCCTCTTCGGTCAGCGTATTCAACGGCGTGATCAGCGGGTTGATCAGGATCGTCTGCGGTACGGCTTCAGCATCCGGGTAGCGTTCGCTGTGCTCGAAACCGAAGATCACCAGTTGCAGATCAACGCCGATCTGCGGCGCAGCCAGGCCCACGCCACCGACGCTTTCCATGGTCTGGAACATGTCGTCGATCAATTGCCACAACTCGGGGCTGTCGAACATTTCCGGCGGTACTGGCGGGGCGATGCGCAGCAGGCGTTCATCGCCCATTTTCAGAATTTCACGGATCATGATCAGACTTCGTCAGTGTCCGGCTTGAGCGAGTGATCACGCCCCAGGCCAGAAACATGTTGTTTGGGATGTTCATCGAGTTCGCCGGGGACTTTCTCGCCCTCGTCCTTACCCTCGCTGGACATGTGCTCGATCACCGCGTTCATCTCCGCCCCCAGTAACAGCACGGCAGCGGAAATGTAGAAATACAGCAACAGCACGATGATCGCCCCGATGCTGCCATACATCGCGTTGTAGTTGGCGAAGGTTTTGACGTAGAACGCAAAGCCCAGCGAGGCAACGATCCACACCACCACCGCCAGCACCGAACCGGGGGTGATGAAACGGAATTCCTGTTTGACGTCGGGCATCACGTAGTAGATCAGGGCCACGGCGACCATCATCAGGATCACGATCACCGGCCAGCGCGCAATCGTCCACACCGTGACAATGAAGTCTTCGAGACCCACCTGCGCGGCGATCCAGCCCATCACCTGCGGCCCGAGCACCATCAGCGCCGCCGCCACCAGCAGCATGCCGGCGATGCCGACAGTGTAGAAAATCGACAGCGGGAAGCGCTTCCAGATCGGCCGGCCTTCGACCACGTCATACGCGGCGTTCATCGCGCTCATCATCAGCCGCACGCCGGCGGAAGCGGTGTACAGGGCGATGACGATACCGATGGAGAGCAAGCCGCCCTTAGACTGCTGCAACTGATCGATCACCGGGTTGACCTGCTCCAGCGCCTGCGGCGGCAATACCAGTTCCGACTGCAGGCGCAGCCAGGTGAAGAAGTCCGGCAGGTGCAGGAAGCCGATCAGGGCGATCAAAAACAGAATGAACGGGAACAGCGAGAACAGCATCTGGTAGGCCAGTGCCGAGGCGTAGGTCGACATTTCGTCGTCGACGAATTCAGTGACCGTGCGCACCATTACCCGGTGCAGGGGCAGACCTTTCATGTCCGGAAAAATCATTCGCGTCTCCTTTCGCCGCAATACAGGTTGAAGTCGTGGCGACTCAGGGGCGGTTTTTTACATCACGGTAGCCTACTTGGCGACCCTTGGTAGCGTGTGCAGACTTTTGACACAAGAACGGCCATCCCTGGATGGCCGCTCGTGTGTTGCGCTCAAGGCTGAATTACGCCTTGTCGACACCTTTCTTGATGGCGTCTTTGGCTTTGCCGACTGCTTGCTGGGCTTCGCCTTTTTTCTCTTGAACCTTGCCTTCGGCCTGCAGCTTGGTGTTGTCGGTGGCTTTACCGACGCCTTGCTTGACGTTGCCGACTGCTTCGTTGGCCATGCCTTTTACTTTATCGCCTGTGCTACTCATGGTGTTTCTCCTTGGTGCAATGAAGGGGAAAAGTCAGTACGTAATGATTGACCGGGCGGATTTGCCGCGAGTTTCATTTATTTTTGCCGTTCATTTCGTCGTGCCATGCAGGTTGGGCTTTATGTTTGCCCCTCAAGCCCCGAGAATGCGCACCTATGGGCGCCGTGCGCCAACGATCAGATCCCGCAGGAATGTTATGAAACTCGATAAAAAGCAGGCCATTGCCCGTCGCAACCAGGAACTGGGCGGCGCCGTGCTCGGCACCAACAACTGCCACTTCGCCGAACTGAACCGCAACCGCAACATCTGGTGGTTCGACCTGCCGGTGTCGCGCCTGGCGGTCGGTCAGTACGAGTGGATTCACCTGCTGATGCACACCCCGGCCACCGACGAGCTGCTGCACCTGAAAGTGCCGACCGTGTTCCTGCGGGAAAAGCTCGAAGGCCTGGTGATTCGCAACGAGGGCAAGCGCAAGGCGGCGTTGAGCCTGGAATTGAGTGCGGACAAGGATTCGTATCTGCAGGACATGCGCCCGGCGGGGACCAACGTGAATTTCGCGCCGTTCCGGCAGTAACCGAAAAGCTTCGCGAGCAAGCCCGCTCCCACATTTGGCTGTATTCCAACTGGAGGAACGCGGTTGAATGTGGGAGCGGGCTTGCTCGCGAAGGCGGCATCACAGTCACTACAAATCCACCACCTACTCCAACAAAAAGCCCCGCATCTGCGGGGCTTTTTGCTTCAGGCGGCGGACTTGGCCTTGATCTTTTTCAGCTCTTCGTCACGCAACTCGCGGCGCAGGATCTTGCCGACGTTGGTGGTCGGCAACGCATCGCGGAACTCCACCGAACGTGGCACCTTGTAACCGGTGACGTTGGCGCGCATGTGCTCCATCACGGTTTCCTTGGTCAGGGTCACGCCCGGCTTGGCCACGATGAAGATCTTGATCGCCTCGCCCGACTTCTCGTCCGGCACGCCGATAGCCGCGCACTGCAACACGCCCGGCAGGGTCGCCAGCACGTCTTCCAGCTCGTTGGGGTAAACGTTGAAACCGGAGACCAGAATCATGTCTTTCTTGCGATCGACAATGCGCATGTAGCCATCGGGCTGGATCAGCGCGATGTCACCGGTCTTCAGCCAGCCTTCGCTGTCGAGGATCTCGTCGGTGGCCTCCTGACGCTGCCAGTAGCCCTTCATCACCTGTGGGCCCTTGACGCACAGCTCGCCGATTTCGCCCATTGGCTGCTCGACACCGGCATCGTCGATGACTTTGCACAGGGTCGACGGCACCGGAATGCCGATGGTGCCGATCTGGATGTTCTGGATCGGGTTGACCGTGGCCACCGGGCTGGTTTCGGTCATGCCGTAACCTTCGCAGATCGAGCAACCGGTCACCGCTTTCCAGCGCTCGGCCGCGGCCAGTTGCAGGGCCATGCCGCCGGACAGGGTGACTTTCAGGTTGGAGAAGTCCAGCTTGCGGAAACCTTCGTTGTTGCACAGCGCGACGAACAGCGTGTTGAGGCCGACGAAGCCGCTGAACTTCCACTTCGACAGTTCCTTGACCATCGCCGGCAGATCGCGCGGGTTGCTGATCAGGATGTTGTGGTTGCCGATCAGCATCATCGCCATGCAATGAAAGGTGAACGCATAGATGTGGTACAGCGGCAGCGGGGTGATCAGGATCTCGCAGCCTTCGTTGAGGTTGGAACCCATCAGCGCCTTGCACTGCAGCATGTTGGCGACGAGGTTGCGATGGGTCAGCATCGCGCCTTTCGCCACGCCGGTGGTGCCGCCGGTGTATTGCAGCACCGCGACATCACTGCTGTGCGGATTGGCTTCGGCCACAGGCTGGCCCTGGCCCTTGCTCAGCACGTCGTTGAACTTGACGGCCTTGGGCAGGTGATAGGCCGGGACCATCTTCTTCACGTACTTGATCACACTGTTGATCAGCAGGCGCTTGACCGGCGGCAGCAGGTCGGCGACTTCAGTAACGATGACGTGCTTGACCCCGGTTTTCGGCACCACGGCTTCAGCCAGGTGCGCCATGTTCGCCAGGCAAACCAGGGCCTTGGCGCCGGAATCGTTGAATTGGTGTTCCATTTCCCGCGCGGTGTACAGCGGGTTGGTGTTGACCACGATCAGCCCGGCGCGGATCGCACCGAAGACGGCCACCGGGTACTGCAGAACGTTGGGCAGTTGCACGGCGATTCGATCACCGGGCTGCAAGTCGGTATGCTGTTGCAGATACGCGGCAAACGCACCGGACAATTCATACAGTTCACCGTAGGTGATTGTCTTGCCCAGATTGCTGAAAGCCGGTTTGTTGGCGAAGCGTTGGCAGGATTGCTTCAACACTGCCTGAATATTCGGGTACTCGTCTGGATTGATGTCGGCAGCAATTCCAGCCGGGTATTTATCCTTCCAAAAGTCTTCGATCATGGAAGCCCACTCCTCAGCAACGCGAATTCTTCACCGCATTTGATGCGATTATTATTGGTGTGTGTTTTGTATTGGTGAATCTGGCTTTCATACAGGCCGAGAAGTCACAAAGCGCGCCGAGAGTAGCAGCTTTGCCGAGGGTCGACTAGAGCCAAAAGCGGCCCCTACAGTCATATTGATGACTCAAGACTTTCTGGCAGTCATTTTAGAGCAAAAATCCTATACCACCTCGAAAGTCCCGGTTTTGTGGGGCTTTAAAGCAAAAGATCGCAGCCTGCGGCAGCTCCTACAGGGGATGAGTTCCAATGTAGGAGCCGCCGAAGGCTGCGATCTTTTCGCTTCTGCTCTTAAGCGATATCGCGCAACTCGCGTCGCAGAATCTTGCCGACCGGCGTCATCGGCAACGACTCACGCAGCACGATGTGTTTCGGCACCTTGTAAGCGGTGAAATTCTCTTTGCAGTACGCCTTGAGCTCTTCGAGGCTGACCCCGGTTTCCCGCGCCACTACAAACAGCTTCACCGCCTCCCCCGAACGCTCGTCCGGCACACCGATCACTGCGCAGTTGGCGACCTTCGGATGCGCCATGATCACGTCTTCGATCTCGTTGGGGTAAACGTTGAAACCGGAGACGATGATCATGTCCTTCTTGCGATCGACAATGCGCACGAAGCCGTCCGGATCGATCACCGCAATATCACCGGACTTGAACCAGCCCTCGGCGTCCAGCACTTCGGCGGTGGCCTCGGGTTTGTGCCAATAGCCTTTCATGATCTGCGGCCCCTTGATGCACAGCTCGCCGCGCTCGCCCATCGGCTGCTCGACACCCTCGTCATTGATGACTTTCAGCAGCGTGCCCGGCACCGGCAGGCCGACCGTGCCCAGCCGCGACTGTGTGCCATACGGGTTGGTGCAGGCCACCGGCGAGGTTTCGGTCAGGCCGTAACCTTCGGTGATGCGGCAACCGGTGATCTGCTCCCAGCGCTCGGCGGTGGCCTTGACCAGCGCGGTGCCACCAGAGTTGGTCAGCTTGAGGCTGGAGAAATCCAGGGTCTTGAAGTCCGGGTGATCCATCAACGCGACGAACAGAGTGTTGAGCCCCAGCAGCGCCGAGAAACGCCAGTTCTTCAGCTCCTTGATGAAGCCTGCGATGTCCCGCGGGTTGGTGATCAGCACGTTGTGGTTGCCGGAAACCATCATGCACATGCAATTCGCGGTAAAGGCATAGATGTGGTACAGCGGCAGCGGCGCCACCATCACCTCCTGCCCTTCGCGTAGCAGTGGCTGGCCGTCAGGCCCCAACTGCGCAAGACAGGCGCGCACTTGCTGCATGTTCGCCACGAGGTTGCCGTGGGTCAGCATCGCGCCCTTGGCCAGGCCGGTGGTGCCGCCGGTGTATTGCAACACGGCGATGTCGTCGAGACCGACTTTCAACGGCTTGATCCCCAGACCGCGACCCAGGCGCAACGCACTCTTGAACGAAATCGCCTGGGGCAGCGAATAGTCAGGGACCATTTTCTTCACTTTGCTGACCACGGTGTTGATCAGCCAGCCCTTGGCGGTGGGCATCAGGTCGCCCATCTTCGCTTCGATCAGGTATTGAATATCGGTGTCCGGCAGCACTTCCTGGACCTTCTGCCCGAACATGTTCAGGTACACCAGCGCCCGGGCACCGGAATCCTTGAACTGGTGGCGCATCTCGCGCGCGGTGTACAGCGGGTTGGTGTTGACCACGATCAGCCCGGCGCGCAACGCGCCGAACACAGCAATCGGATATTGCAGCACGTTGGGCATCTGCACCGCGATGCGATCCCCCGGCACCAGATCGGTGTGGGCCTGCAGGTAACCGGCAAATGCCGCGCTGTGGCGCTCCAGCTCAGCGTAAGTCAGGGTCACGCCCATGTTGCTGAAGGCCGGACGATCGGCGAATTTCTTGCAGGAACGCTCAAACACCTCGATCACCGACTTGAACTCGCCCATGTCGATGTCCAGTGGTACGCCAGCGGGGCGTTTGTCATTCCAGAAATCAGGTTGCATTGTTCTTGTCCTCTTTACCTGAATCGATCCGGGAGCCGCTTTTCTGTGGTTTCGCGCTTACTCCTCAAGAGCAGAAAGCAAAAAGCGGAGCTTCACGGACACTAGCAGTTATGGCCATTGAGGCAAATATGGGCAATGCCGTCATTGACCGTATGAATCTTCCCCCCGTGGCGTGAGCTGATCGGACGCGCTATACAATGCAACGACTGCGGGCCGTAACCGCTCGATAAAAAGGAATTGCCATGATTCACCACGCCTTCTGGCTGGACGCGAGTGACCGCAGCCGCCTGTTCGTCAACCAGTGGCTGCCGGCCGCGCCTTTGAAAGCGGTGATCCTGCTGGCTCACGGCATGGCCGAACACAGCGCCCGCTACGCGCGGCTGGCAGAGGCGTTTTGTGCACAGGGTTATGGGGTCTACGCCCCGGATCTGCGCGGTCATGGCAAAACCGCCGATCACGGGACCCTCGGGCACTTTGCCGACGACGATGGCTGGTGCAAGGTAATCGGTGATCTGGCGAGCCTCAACCAGCGCATCGGCCAGCAGCATCCCGACATCCCCATCATCCTGCTCGGGCACAGCATGGGCAGCTACCTCGCCCAGGGTTACCTGCTGCATCACAGCGCCAGCCTGCACGGGGCGATTCTCAGTGGTTCGAACTTCCAGCCGGTGGCGCTCTACGGCGCGGCGCGACAAATCGCCCGTTTCGAAAAACTGCGTCAGGGTGGCAAGGGCCGCAGTGCGCTGATCGAGTGGTTGTCGTTCGGCTCGTTCAACAAGAAATTCAAACCGGCGCGCACGCCGTTCGACTGGCTGAGCCGCGATCCGGTGGAGGTCGATCTGTATGCCAGCGACCCGCTGTGCGGCTTTCGCTGCACCAATCAATTGTGGATCGACTTGCTCGGCGGCTTGCAGCAGATCAGCAAAGCGTCCAATCTCGCCCAGATCGACCCGGGCCTGCCGCTGCTGGTGATCGGCGGTGAATGTGATCCGGTGAGCGAAGGCAAGCGTCTGACAGATCTGGCCGAGGCATTGCGCTCGGCCGGCAGCCAGAACCTGCAACTGAAGATCTACCCGCAGGCGCGGCACGAATTGTTCAATGAAACCAATCGCGACGAAGTGATTGCCGATGTGCTGACCTGGATCGACCAGGCGCTGAGCCATCGCCGCCCTCATCGCAGCGAATAATTTTTTGTGGATTCACTTTAATCCGTCACAGGAATCAAGACCGATGACCCAGGTTACCAACATCCCTTACGAAGCCCTCGAAGTCGGCCAGACCGCCAGCTACAGCAAGACTGTCGAAGAGCGCGACATTCAGCTGTTCGCCGCGATGTCGGGCGACCACAACCCGGTGCACCTGGACGCCGAGTTCGCCGCTGCCAGCATGTTCAAGGAACGCATCGCCCACGGCATGTTCAGCGGTGCGTTGATCAGCGCCGCCGTTGCCTGCGAGTTGCCTGGGCCGGGCACCATCTACATCGGTCAGCAGATGAGCTTTCAGAAGCCAGTGAAGATTGGTGACACCCTGACCGTGCGTCTGGAGATTCTCGAGAAACTGCCGAAGTTTCGCGTGCGCATCGCCACTCGCGTGTTCAATCAGCGTGACGAATTGGTAGTAGATGGCGAAGCGGAAATTCTGGCACCGCGCAAGCAACAGACCGTGACCCTGCCGACGTTGCCGGGGATCAGCATCGGCTGATCATCAGGTACACAAAACAAAAGTGGGAGCGGGCTTGCTCGCGAAGGAGTCGTGTCAGCAACAGCATCGTTGCATGACACACCACTTTCGCGAGCAAGCCCGCTCCCACAGTTTTTTAGCGTGGCTTACGAACGAGCGCGAGCCTGGTTACGCAGGGCTTTCACCTGGTCGTGGTTGCGTTGTACGCCGTGGTACTGACGCTCAACCAGGTCACGAATGCCGACCAGACCGTGCTTGTTGATTTTCTCGATGGCTTCACGATAAGCCTTCAGCGCATGGTCTTCACCGCGCTCGGCTTCGTTCAGCACAGCCTCTTCGTCCTTGCCGGTGAACATGGCTTTGACGTCGACCCAGCGACGGTGCAGGTCACCGCTGACGCTGGTGGAGGTTTCCGGATCGCCGCCCAGCTTGCGCACTTCAGCCTGCAGTTCGGCAGCTGCGGTCGCGCAATCGGCAGAGCGGGTCACGAACAGGGTTTTCAGTTCCGGGTGCTTGATGTCTTCAGCGCAAGTCTTGAACCCTTCCTGGCCGTCCTTGCAGGTTTCGATCAGGTCGTTGAGTACAGAGATCGCTTCTTTGTTCATGTCAGTCATTTTTCAATTCCTTGCGGTTGGTTGAAGATGCAAGGGATATTGCAGTGTGCGTGCCAGCTTCTCAGACAAAAATAATTCCTTGTTTTTCAACAGCTTAAAGATAGTTGAACTATCTGGATCACGGTTATTTGCATGAACTGTCATTTGGCCTGCATGCAGAATGCCTGTATTTTCCAGACTGACATGAATCCAGACGATTGCCCCTGATGAATCCTGAAAAGCTCGAACTGTTGATCACCCGTGAAATGCCCTTCGGCAAGTACAAGGGCCGGATCATTGCCGACCTGCCGGGGCCATACCTGAACTGGTTTGCCCGCGAAGGTTTCCCTCACGGCGAACTCGGCGGACTGCTGGCGTTGATGCAGGAAATCGACCATAACGGCCTGTCGGACCTGCTCGAACCGCTACGCGCCAAACACGGCAAACCTGCCCCGCGCCACTGACGCGCCCTCCTATCCAGAGCCTCGACCATGCCTGACAATACCCGCCGCGCCCGTGACGAAGCTTTCTGGCAAACCTTCGCCGACCGCTACGAAGCGCAGACCGGCCCGCTGAACCTGGAGAACGGTTATTTCGGGCGCATGTCGCGTACGGTGGTCGAGGACTATCAGCGCAACATCGAGATGGTCAACACCAGCAACTCGGTGTACGTACGCCAGCGTTTCGAACAGCACGACAGCCTCGATATCCGTGCGCAACTGGCCGAGTTGATCGGTGTGCGCGCGCAAAGTGTGGCGTTTACCCGCAACGCCAGCGATGCGTTGCAATCGTTGATCCGCAACTACAACCGCCTGCAACCGGGCGATCAGGTGTTGATCAGCGACCTGGAATACGACACGGTAAAGGGCGCCATGCGCTGGCTGGCGCGTCATCGCGGCGTGGACGTGATCGAAATCGATCATGCGCATCCGGCCAGCTTCGACAGCCTGCTGGACACCTACCGCGAAACCTTCCTCCGCTATCCGAAACTCAGGTTGATGGCTCTGACCCACGCCACCCATCGCTCCGGGCTGGTGATGCCAGTGCAAGCCATCGCCGCGCTGGCGAAACAGCATGGCGTGGACATCATCCTCGACGGCGCTCACGCGCTCGGGCAGATCGATTTCAACCTGGAAGCACTGGGCATCTCGTTCGCCGGTTACAACCTGCACAAGTGGATCGGCGCCCCCTTGACCCTGGGCTTTCTGTACATCGCGCCGCAGCGTCTGGCCGACATCGATCCGGACATGGGCGAAATGCACTTCCCCGTCAGCGATATCCGCGCCCGCACGCCGTACAGCACGCCGAACATTCCGGCGCTGATGTCCCTGCCACTGGTGTTCGAGGAACACCGCTCGCTGGGCGGCGCCGCGGCCAAGGGCGCGCGGCTCAATTACCTGCGCAACCTGTGGGTCAGCGCGGTGCGGCATCTGCCGGGGATCGAGGTCATGACGCCGGACGATCCGCGCCTGTATTGCGGCATCACTTCGATGCGTTTCACCCGCCACGCTGATCAACAGGCAATGGCCGAACGGTTGCTCAATGAATACAACCTGTTCACCGTAGTGCGTAACGGCGCAGCAAGCGGGCCGAGCATCCGCATCACGCCGGGGCTGACCACCACCGCCGCAGACATGCAGCGCCTGACCCACGCACTCAACGAGCTGCGCTGATCCGCTCACACGGTGTACTTGTCGAAATCCTCGGGTTTTATCTGCGACGAGGCGGCGAAAGTATCGATGCCAATGGTCAGGTGGCCGAAAAAGCCGTCCTCGTGAGAGTCGCGGCCGATCGGCCACACCGTCAGTGTCGAGCCTTCGCCATCCAGGCTGGAGTAGCGGCAGACTTCGCTGCTGTTCAATGCTGTAAAAGCCCGCCCGCGACAGTCCCGGGCATTGAGTACAGCGCGAGAAACTCTTTCGGGAAAATACAGCTGACCGACCCACGCCACGTTGCGCTCGTCCAGATAGTCGTTGCCGCCAACGATGCGCACTGCCACATGAACATGCAGCGCACGGCCGGCATAGAACCCCGGATAGACCGTGGTGAATCGCACCCGTCCGTGCTGATCGCAAAACTGGCGACCGCGCAGACTGGTGTCATCGTCGGTACGCGGGTTCGAGCCGATGACTTGCGCGCCGGCTTCGAGATCCGGATTGATCCGACGTCCCCCCGAACAGGCACCAAGCGCGTTGCAGTGCCAGATATCCACCAGCGCCCCGCTGACCGGTTCGCCGGTCATGGCGTCGACGATGGTCAGGCGCAGCAGCAAGGGCAGCCCTTCGGCACCTTCGCTGATGTTGCGGCGCAGCAGCTTGGGATTGCGAAAATACGGCCCGGCGATTTGCTCGGGGGCCAACTGATAGACCGGTTGTGACGATGTGGCTGAAATATCTCGTTCCATGACGCGTTCTCTCTTCCATAAGATGAACGCAGATTAGCGATGCACGAGGCTTTCGGCGCGGTAACTATGTATCGCTGAGTAACGAATGACTATGTAGGAGCTGCCGCAGGCTGCGATCTTTTGATCCTGATTTAAAAAACAACATCAAAAGATCGCAGCCTGCGGCAGCTCCTACAGGGATGAGGTTTTCTTGAGGCAAAAAAAAACGGTGCACCGACCAAGCGCACCGTAAAGCCGTAGAACACACAACGAAGTGTCAGGTAAAAACGTTTAGTCCAGCAGCGCCAGAGCCTCGGCGGTGCATTCCTGAATGCGCGCCCAGTCGCCGTTCTTGATCCACTCGGGATCGAGCATCCAGCTGCCGCCCACGCACATGACGTTTTTCAGCGCCATGTAGCTCTTGATGTTGGCAGGACCAACGCCGCCAGTCGGGCAGAATTTCACTTCGCCGAACGGGCCGCCGAGGGCCTTGATTGCCGCTACGCCGCCGCTGACTTCCGCCGGGAACAGCTTGAAGCGGCGATAACCCAGGCCATAGCCTTCCATGATGCCGGAGGCGTTGCTGATGCCTGGCAACAGCGGAATCGGGCTGTCGACGCTGGCTTCGAGCAGGTCACGGGTGATGCCTGGAGTGACGATGAACTGCGAACCGGCCGCTTCGGCAGCGGCCAGCATGTTGCGATCAAGCACGGTGCCTGCGCCGGTCACCAGTTCCGGACGCTGCTCGCGCAGGATCTGGATCGCCTTGAGACCGAACTGCGAACGCAAGGTCACTTCCAGCGCGGTCAGGCCACCGGCCGCCAAGGCGTCGGCCAATGGCAGCACGTCCTGCTCACGGGCAATGGTGATCACCGGCAGGATGCGCGCCTTGGCGCAGAGGCTGTCGATCAGGGCAACTTTGTCCGCCATGGAAACGGTCGGGGATGGGGTTGTCATAGCGGCTGTTCCTTGGCTCATGGGCACCAGTAAATCTCTAGCGTGGGTTGCAGAAACGCGCGTACCGGCATGGCCGCGACGTCGTCGGATGCCAGTGCGGCATTCAGGGTGGTCAGTTTCGATTGACCGGAAATCGACAGAATCTTGTGCTTGGCCGAAGCCAGCAGTGCACGGCTCATGGTCAGGCGTTGACGCGGCACACTCGGCGCCAGCATCGGCCAGCAGCGACGAGTGCCGTCAGCCTGCAACGCTTCAGTCAGGTTCGGGCTGTCGGGGAACAGCGACGCGGTGTGACCGTCATCGCCCATGCCCAGCACCAGCACGTCAATCGGCGGCAGTTCGGTGAGCAAGCGGTCGGCTTGTTCCGCAGCCTGCTCGACGTTGGCCGCCGCGCTGTAAAGGCTGAGGAACTGCGCCTTGGCCGCCGGGCCCTTGAGCAGGTATTGCTTGAGCAGACCGGCATTGCTGTCGGCGTGTTCGACCGGCACCCAGCGTTCGTCGGCGAGGGTCACGACAACCTTCGACCAGTCCAGCGCCTGCTTGGCCAGATGCTGAAAAAACGCCACCGGACTGCGACCGCCAGAGACCACCAGCACCGCGTTGCCCCGTGCGGCGATCGCTTCGCTCAGTTGCTTGGCAACGTTCAGTGCCAGGCCTTCGGCCAACAGCACCGGGCTCTTGAATTCGTGGGCGTTCACGCCCGTCGGCAGTTTCACATCAGATATCGCCATACCACGACCTCCCGTCCCGCGTGATCAAAGCAATGGAGCTCATCGGCCCCCACGACCCGGCCGCATACGGCTTGGGCGCGTCACCGGACTTTTTCCAGCCGGCAATCAACTGGTCACACCACTTCCACGCGGCTTCGATTTCATCTTTACGGACAAACAGGTTCTGATTGCCGTTCATCACTTCCAGCAACAACCGCTCGTAGGCATCGGGGATCCGTGCGCTGCGCCAGGTGTCGGAGAAATTCAGTTGCAGCGGGCCGCTGCGCAGTTGCATGCCCTTGTCCAGGCCCTGCTCCTTGGTCATCACGCGCAGGGAAATGCCTTCGTCCGGTTGCAGACGGATGATCAGTTTGTTGCTGATCTGCAGGCGTTGCTCCGGCGCAAAGATGTAGTGCGACGGTTCCTTGAAGTGGATGACGATTTGCGACAGCTTCTGCGGCATGCGCTTGCCGGTGCGCAGGTAGAACGGCACGCCGGCCCAGCGCCAGTTGCGGATGTCGGCACGCAGGGCGACGAAGGTTTCGGTGTCGCTCTGGGTGTTGGAATTCGGCTCTTCGAGGTAGCCCGGCACGGACTTGCCTTCGCTGTGCCCGGCGATGTATTGACCGCGCACCACTTGGGTGGTCAGGCCTTCCGGGCTGATCGGCGCCAGCGCCTTGAGCACTTTCACCTTTTCGTCACGGATGCTGTCGGCGGACAGGTCGGCCGGCGGGTCCATGGCGATCAGGCACAGCAGCTGCAGCAGGTGGTTCTGGATCATGTCGCGCAGTTGGCCGGCCTTGTCGAAGTAGCCCCAACGGCCTTCGATGCCGACCTTCTCGGCCACGGTGATTTCCACGTGGGAGATGTAATTCTGGTTCCACTGGGTTTCGAACAGGCTGTTGGCGAAACGCAGGGCGATCAGGTTCTGAACGGTTTCTTTGCCCAGGTAGTGGTCGATGCGGTAGGTGCGGTTTTCCGGGAAGAATTGCGCTACGGCGTCGTTGACCTTGCGCGAGGATTCGAGGTCAGAGCCGATCGGCTTTTCCAGGACCACGCGAGTGTTTTCCGCCAGACCGACTTTCGCCAGGTTTTCGCAAATCGCGCCGTACACCGCCGCCGGGGTGGCGAAGTAGGCAATCATGCGTTGTGCAGTACCGGCGGCTTCCGCCAGCGCTACGTAATCTTCAGCCTTGAGGAAGTCGACATGCAGGTAGCTCAGGCGCGCCAGAAAGCGCTCGGCTACGGCCTCGTCCAGCTCTTTGCCGACGTAACGGCGCAGTTCGGCAGCGATGAACGCCATGTGCTGCTGCTCGGAACCGGGTTCACGGGCCAGCGCGAGGATGCGCGTGTCCTCGTGCAACAAGTCGGCGCCATCGAGGTGATAAAGGGCAGGAAACAGCTTGCGCAGGGCCAGATCGCCGAGAGCGCCGAACAAGGCAAAGGTGCACGGTTCAACCGTAATCGAAGGCATGATGTTTGTTCTTTTATCAAGTTAAGCTACAAATACCTTTTTTCAAGGCATCACTCAAGGGAAAATGTAGTAATAACCACAACATTTTCGCAAAATACAGATTCCGAGTGGTGGTCGGTCGGAGCCATCAGTAGGATAGGCCACCGTTACGGGCCACATCAAAGGCCCAATTTGCATAGCCCGGCGCACCTTTGCGCAGGTGAATTAGGAATTCCATATGGACCGCGTGCGAAATTTACTGGAACAGATCCAGAGTCGCCTTGAAGAGCTGAACAAGGCCGAACGCAAAGTCGCCGAGGTGATCCTGCTCAACCCACAGCAGGCCACCCGCTTCAGCATCGCCGCCCTCGCCCAGGCCGCATCGGTGAGCGAGCCGACGGTCAACCGTTTCTGCCGTTCGTTCGGTGTCAGCGGCTACCCCGAACTCAAGTTGCAACTGGCACAGAGCCTGGCCAGTGGCGCGGCGTATGTCAGCCGCGCGGTGGAGGCCGACGACAATCCCGAGGCGTACACGCAGAAGATTTTCGGCAGCGCCATCGCCTCACTGGACAGCGCTTGCCAGGCACTGGACCCGAACCTGATCAGCCGCGCCGTCGACCTGTTGATTCAGGCCCGGCAGATCCACTTTTTCGGTCTCGGTGCGTCAGCGCCTGTGGCTTTGGATGCGCAGCACAAGTTCTTCCGGTTCAATCTGGCGGTGACGGCCCATGCCGATGTGCTGATGCAGCGGATGATTGCTTCGGTGGCGCACACCGGTGAGCTGTTCGTGATCATTTCCTACACCGGCCGCACCCGCGAACTGGTAGAAGTGGCGCGAATCGCCCGGGAGAACGGCGCCTCGGTGCTGGGCCTGACCGCCGAGAATTCGCCGCTGGCCAAGGCCAGCACCCTGAGCCTGAACATTCCGCTGCCGGAAGACACCGACATTTATATGCCGATGACTTCGCGGATCATTCAGTTGACGGTGCTGGATGTGTTGGCGACCGGTATGACCCTGCGCCGCGGAGTGGATTTCCAGCCGCATCTGCGCAAGATCAAAGAGAGCTTGAATGCCAGCCGGTATCCGGTGGGGGATGAATTCAATTAGGACGCTTCGGGTAAAAGATCGCAGCCTTCGGCAGCTCCTACATGATGTGTACGCCACTCCCATGTAGGAGCTGCCGAAGGCTGCGATCTTTTGATCTTCAGGCAGCAGCCCACGCCTGCAAGCTCAAATGCGCTTTCTCCCCCGGCGCCAGATGCAGGCTGTCGGTGCCCCCCGCCGCCGCTTCGACACAGACAAACTCCGTCACCTCATCCCAACTCACCCCCAGCAACGGCCGTGAGCCAGGATGCCAGACCACGGTGTCGCCGCTGTCACCGGTATCGATGCACAACTCACGCTGCCAGGCGTGATCCTTGAGCTGTAATTCGCCATCGTGCTGGAACACCCGCTGACACCCGCCATCGACGCGCAACTCGCCTTCCTGCTGACAGGACTGGCGGCTCAGCTGGTCATAACCCTGCGCACCTTCGAGGCCAGACAGCGCTATCTCACCAACATCGCCAATACGCCAGTAAGCGTGCAAAGCCTGGCTCAACTGGCACGGCATGTCGTCCTGATGCTCGGTGCTCAGGCGTAATTCCATGCGCTCACCCAGATGCGCATGCAGATCGACCTGCCAGTCGCACAGCTGCAATTGCCAATGCAGGCGCACGCCATCTTCGGCACTGCTGCTGTCGAGCAGTTTCCAGTCGAGCAGGCGCGCCCAACCGTGGGATGGCCAGGCGTTTTCGCTCGGATGGCGGCCATACCACGGCCAGCACACCGGCACGCCGCCACGAATGGCGCCAACGTGGGGCCACTTTG
>NZ_QAIK01000025.1:18691-26188 GCF_003061005.1 Pseudomonas sp. HMWF021
CGGGCGGGAGCAAGCTCCCTCGCCACAAAAGCGATCCACTGAACTTCGCAAAAAAAAGCGGACAGCCTTGGCTGTCCGCAAATATGCGCACATGGAGAGGAGCTTATCGCAGACGCGTCAGAACGTAGACTGAATTTTCAGACCAGCGACCAAAGCGTTGTCCACTGCATCGACACCACCCGGGTGCGTGATGTACTGCAGGTTAGGACGTACGGTCAGCCAGTTGGTGACATGGAAGCCGTAGTTGATCTCGTAGTTGTATTCGGTTTCGCGAATCGGCGAGAAAACCGGGTTGTCGTAATCCGACACACCGTTGGAAGCGTTCAGCAGCTCGGCGTTTTTCTTCACGTCATCGTTGACGTGGATACGCGCCGCACCAATGCCGACGTCATCCTTAGGACGTGCGTCGAACGGGCCTTTGTAGACAAACATCACCGACTGGTAGTTGTCGATGAAGTTGGTGTCCTTGTCGTGGAACGTGGCGTTGGCGGCAATGTTCAGACCGCGAGTCGCATCACCGTTGTGGCTGGTGAGTTGCTGCTGCGCGACGAACCAGTAGCCGTGTTTGCTGCTGTGGGTCTTGTACGCGTTGCCAGTGGTCGCCGCGTCGAAACCGTTGACGTCTTCGCGGACGTCATTGGCGTCAGCCGTGCTCTTGTAGTAACCGACGCGGTATTCGCCCGGCAGGCTGTTGACCTTCGGCGACCAGACCAGTTCGACTGGCAGAACAGTACCTTTGGTGCCACTGCCGCTGAGTTTGAAACCGTTGCCATGTTCCAGCTGCGACGGGTTCTGGTTGTACGCACCGATCTGTGCGTAGAGCTCGTCGTTGATGTTGTACTTCACGCGGATCGCGGCCTGGCTGACGGGCCAGTTATACCAGATGTTGGTTGCCCAGTTACCCACTTGCGAACCGCAGAACGCCAGGTTCTGGAAGTCGCACGGGAAGGTGTTGAAGTCCTCGCCTTCACCGAAGTAACCGGCCTTGACGTCGAGCTTGTTGTCGAAGAACTGGTGCTGAATCCACAACTGGGTCAGACGCACCATGTGGCCACGACCGTAGACTTCCTGCGAGGAAGACAGTGTGCCGGCACGCGGATCGCCAACGCGGTCGTTGGAGATGTTTTGCCCGTTACGGTTGGTCAACTGGATCTTGGCCTGAGTGTTGTCCCAGCCCCAGAGTTTTTGCAGGTCCAGCGCCACGCCCAGACCGAACTGATCGCTGTAGCGACCGGTCTTGTCGTCGTTGTAGCCGCCATGCAGGTTGGCGCCCATTTCCCCAACGTAGTCAGCCTTGATGTCGATACCCTGCTCGATCAGCTTGGTCCGCTCGCCACCCCAGTCGCCGGTCATCCATTTCGAATCGGAGCTGAATGCCTCGGCAGCCATTGCATTGCCGGCCAGCACCAATGCCGCCGCAGCTGACACTTGGCAGATCAACCGGGCATTGACGTGTTTCTTTTTCATCCCTACATCCTCGTCTTTATTGTTATTAACTGTTTTTTTCCAACGCGGTTTACATAAATTGCGATGAATTACAGGCCATCCACCGCGTGCTCCTGTTTGGAACCCGATCCCTGTGGGAGCTGGCTTGCCAGCGATGGCGGTGATTCAGGCGACATCCATGTTGGATGTGCCGGCCCCATCGCTGGCAAGCCAGCTCCCACATGACCGCATTCCAGCATTGATCTTCAGCGGCCTTTGAATTGCGCCACGTTTGCCGACCGCGCTTCGGTCTGCGTCTGGCCCGCAACGCCCAGACGCTCGCCAGTCCTGGCATCGAACAACAACACTTTCGACGGATCGAATTGCAGGGTCAGGGTTTCGCCCACCTGCGGTGCCACGTCCGGCGCCAGACGGCAGCAGACCTTGGTTTCATTGAGGTTGACGAACACCAGGGTGTCCGGACCGGTCGGCTCGGTGACCTGCACTTCGGCCTTGATGCTCGGCAGGCCATTGCCCTCGCCGTTCGCCAGGACAATCTGCTCCGGGCGGAGGCCGAGGATTACTTCGCGATCTTCAAGACCGGCATCCGACATGCTCATCGGCAACTCGCAACGGGCCTGGCCGCTGTCGAGCAGCGCCACCAGACGGCCATCCTTGCGCTGCAGGCGCAGCGGGATGAAGTTCATCGGCGGCGAACCGATGAAGCTCGCCACGAACAGGTTGGCCGGATCGTTATAGATCTCTTTCGGCGTGCCGAACTGCTGGATGATCCCGTCCTTCATCACCGCCACCTTGTCGCCCAGGGTCATCGCTTCGATCTGGTCGTGGGTCACGTAAACGGTGGTGGTTTTCAGGCGCTGGTGCATCAGTTTCATTTCGGTGCGCATCTCGACGCGCAGCTTGGCGTCGAGGTTGGACAGCGGTTCGTCGAACAGATAGATCTTCGGCCGACGCGCCAACGCACGGCCCATCGCCACGCGCTGTTGCTGACCACCGGAGAGCTGGCCCGGCTTGCGGTTGAGCAGGTGTTCGATCTGCAGCAGCTTGGCCACGCGCGCGACTTCTTCGTCGATCGCCGACTGGCTCATCTTGCGGATCTTCAGACCGAACTCGATGTTCTCGCGCACGCTCATGGTCGGGTACAGCGCATAGGACTGGAACACCATGGCGATGTCACGATCCTTGGGACTCATGCCGCTGACGTCCTGATCGCCGATCATGATCGCGCCACCGGTGATGGTCTCAAGGCCCGCGATGCAGTTCATCAGGGTCGACTTGCCGCAGCCCGACGGGCCGACCAGGATCAGGAACTCACCGTCCTTGATCGACAGTTCGATGTTCTTCAGGGTGTCCGGCAGGCCGGCACCGTAGGTCTTGTTGACGTTGCGAAGTTCGAGCGTTGCCATGATTACCCCTTGACTGCGCCGGCCGTCAGCCCGCGCACGAAATACTTGCCTGCGACCACATAGACCAGCAGGGTCGGCAGGCCGGCGATCATCGCCGCTGCCATATCAACGTTGTATTCCTTGGCGCCGGTGCTGGTGTTGACCAGGTTGTTCAGCGCCACCGTGATCGGTTGCGAATCACCGCTGGAGAACACCACACCGAACAGGAAGTCGTTCCAGATCTGCGTGAACTGCCAGATCAGGCAGACCATGATGATCGGCGTCGACATCGGCAGAATGATCTGCCGGAAAATCGTGAAGAACCCCGCGCCATCCAGCCGTGCAGCCTTGATCAGCGCATCGGGAATGCTCACGTAGTAGTTACGGAAGAACAGCGTGGTGAACGCCAGGCCATAGACCACGTGCACGAACACCAGGCCGGTGGTGGTGCTCGCCAGGCCCATCTTGCCGAGGGTGAACGAGGCCGGCAGCAGCACGGTCTGGAACGGCAGGAAGCAACCGAACAGCAGCAGACCGAAGAACAGCTGCGAACCACGGAAGCGCCAGAACGACAGCACGTAACCGTTCAGCGCGCCGATGGCGGTGGAAATGACCACGGCCGGCACGGTGATCTTGATCGAGTTCCAGAAGTAGCCGTCCACCGTGGCCCAAGCCTTGACCCAACCGATGCCGCTGACCACGGTCGGCCAGCTCAGCAGGTTGCCGGTGCTGATGTCTTCCGGGGTCTTGAAGCTGGTCAGCAACATCACCACCAGCGGGATCAGGTACAGCAGGACCGCGAGGATCAGCACCGCGTAGATCGCCACACGACTGAGGCTGAAAGCAGGTTTGGCAGCGAGACTAGTCATGACGCTTGGTCCTCAGCTCGGAGTACAGGTAAGGCACGATGATCGCGAGAATCGCACCGAGCATCAGAATCGCACTGGCCGAGCCCATGCCCATCTGGCCGCGACTGAAGGTGAAGGAGTACATGAACATCGCCGGCAGGTCGGAGGAATAACCCGGGCCACCCGCGGTCATCGCCGCGACCAGGTCGAAGCTCTTGATCGCGATGTGGGCGAGGATCATCACCGCACTGAAGAACACCGGACGCAGGCTGGGCAGCACGACTTTCCAGTAGATGGTCGGCATGCTCGCGCCATCGATCTGCGCGGCGCGGATGATCGACTGATCAACCCCGCGCAGGCCGGCGAGGAACATCGCCATGATGAAGCCCGAGGCTTGCCACACAGCGGCGATCACCAGGCAGTAGACCACGCGATCCGGGTCGATCAGCCAGTCCAGACGGAAGCCTTCCCAGCCCCAGTCACGCAACAATTTGTCCAGGCCCATGCCCGGGTTGAGCAGCCATTTCCACGCCGTACCGGTGACGATCATCGAGAGCGCCATCGGGTACAGGTAAATGGTGCGGATAAAGCCTTCACGACGGATGCGCTGGTCGAGGAACACCGCCAGCAGCACACCAATCACCAGGGTGATGCCGATGAACATGCCACCGAACACCGCGAGGTTCTTGCTCGCCACCCACCAGCGATCGTTGTCGAACAGCCGGGCGTATTGCGCCAGACCGGCCCACTTGTAGTTGGGCAGGAACGTCGAGGTGGTGAACGACAGCACGAACGTCCACAGGATGTAGCCATAGAAGCCCACCAGCACGATGAACATGCTCGGCGCCAGCACCAGTTTCGGTAGCCAGCGCTGCAGCGCATCGAACGGCGAGGCCTTGCTGAACACAGCAACAGAACTCATGGGGAAATCCAGAATAATGATTTACGAGAGCATTCCCCTTGTAGGAGTGAGCCTGCTCGCGATTGCGGTGTGTCAGTTGATGAATCCTTTATCTGACAGATCGCTATCGCGAGCAGGCTCACTCCTACAGGGGCCAAGCATTACTTGGCCGACTGAACCGCCGCACCCAGTTTCTTGGCCGCATCGGCCGGGTCGGCTTTCGGGTCGTTGATGTAGTTGGTCACCACATCAAAGAACGCGCCCTGCACCGCCAGCGTGGTCGCCATGTTGTGCGCCATGCTCGGCTGCAGGCCACCGGACTTGGCGTCTGCCAGGAAGTCCTTGGCGGCGGTCTGCGCGCAGGAGTCGAAACCGAGTTTGTCCATGTTGTTCAACATGTCGTTACGAACCGGGATCGAGCCTTTGTTGATGCTGAAGACTTTCTGGAAGTTTTCACCCAGCACGACTTTGGCGATGTCCTGCTGACCAGCCGCCGTGCCTTTGTCTTTCTGCTTGAACACCGCCAGGGAGTCGATGTTGTAGGTGAACGCCTTGTCGGTGCCAGGGAACGCTACGCACTCGTAGTCCTTGCCGGCGACTTTCTTGGCGGCGGTCCACTCGGACTTGGCCCAGTCACCCATGATCTGCATGCCGGCCTTGCCGTTGATGACCTTGGCCGCTTCCAGGTTCCAGTCCTGACCCTTGCCGTCGGCGTCCATGTAGGTCGCGACTTTCTTCAGCTCGGTCAGCGCCTTGACCATTTCCGGGCCGGTCAGCGCCTTGTTGTCCAGATCGACCAGGGCTTTCTTGTAACCATCCACGCCCATGACCGAGAGCACCACGGCTTCGAACACGGTGCTGTCCTGCCAAGGCTGACCGCCGTGGGCCAGCGGGATGAAGCCCGCCGCCTTGAGCTTGTCGCCGGCGGCGTAGAATTCTTCGAGGGTGGTCGGGTTCTTGGTGATGCCGGCCTTTTTGAAGACTTCCGGGTTGATCCACAGCCAGTTCACGCGGTGAATGTTCACCGGCACGGCCACGTAATCACCGTCGTACTTCACGGTATCGGAGACTTTCTTGTCGAGCAGGCTGTCCCACTTCTCTTCTTTGGCCACGTCTTTCAGGACGTCGGTGTCGAGCAGGCCGGTGGAAGCCCATTCCTGGATGTCCGGGCCTTTGATCTGGGCCACGCCCGGCGGGTTGCCGGCCACCGCGCGGCTTTTCAGCACGGTCATGGCCGTGGCACCGCCACCGCCGGCGACAGCGCCGTCTTTCCAGGTGAAACCGTCTTTTTCAACTTGCGCCTTGAGCACATCAACGGCGGCTTTTTCGCCACCGGACGTCCACCAGTGCACGACTTCGACCGAACCTTTGGATTCGGCAGCGGAAACACTGAGAGGCAGAATTGCGAGCGGGAACAGGGAGGCGACAGAAATGACAGTAGCGAGGCGAGAAATCGCATTCATCTGAGATGTACCTTTCTTGTTGTTATGCATGCAAGTCTGGTGCTTGCGCTGCACAGGAGTTTAAACAGGACGTTTCCCTTCGCAGGTAACGAAGGGACGCGCAAATGTCACCACATGGTTACACAGGAACGGGCCGGGATAATTGCGCCAGAGCCGTCGCCATACTGGGTGACAAGGGTAGACGAGGAATCAGTACCGCCTGCCAGGCGTGGTACAGATCGGGTTTGCCCGGCCAGATATCGGCGCTCGGACGGTTTTGCGGATCGAGTTCGTGGTGCCAGCTGCCATCGCAGCGATCGATGAAATGGCCTTCACAGAATTCCCAGAACAGCCGATACCAGGTTTCGTATTGCTCATCGCCAGTGCGTTTGAGCAAGGCGCTGGCCGCCGCGCTGGCCTCGGCATGGGTCCAGTGCAAACGATGACGCACCACGGCTTTGTTGTTCCAGTCGAGGGTGTAGACGATTCCCGGGGCGCCATCGACGTCCCAGCCGTGTTGGCAATTCTGCTCGAAGAGTTTTTGCGCATCGGTCGCCAGCCAGCCCGGCGTGAGCATCCCGGCCTGAACCCGCGCCGCTTCGAGATGCAACAGCAGCCGCGCCCACTCGAAACCGTGGCCCGGCGTGGTGCCATAAGGGCGGAAGCCATCGGCAGGATTGTCGTGGTTGTACTCGCGCAGCGGTTGCCAGTCGCGGTCAAAGTGTTCGATCACCATGTAGCCGTTAGCCGCTGCATGACCGTGGATCACCCGCTCGACGATGCGTTGTGCGCGCACCAGCCAGCGCGGATCTTCAGTGACATCGGCCAGCGCGAGGAACGCTTCGGTGGCGTGCATGTTGCTGTTGGCGCCGCGATAAGCCTCTTCTTCGCGCCAGTCGCGATTGAAGAATTCGCGCATGGCGCCCTCTTCTTCGCTCCAGAAATACGTGTCGATGATGTCGATGGCGTCATCCAGCAGCGCCTGGGCGCCGGGACGTTGCGCGACCACCGCCGAGCTGGCCGCGAGCGCGACAAAGGCATGCAGATAGGCGTTCTTGCCGGTGTTGCCATCGCGATGTTCGGCGACCGCAAACCAGCCGCCGTGCAGCGCATCGCGCAGCGGCCCGCGTAGAGCCGCAATGCCGTGATCGACCAGCTCCGCGAACCCCGGCAAGCCCTGAATATGGGCCATGGCGAAACTGTGGGTCATGCGCGCGGTGTTCATGGTTTCGGCTTGCGCGTGCGCCGGCAGACGGCCGCGTTCGTCGAGGTTGCCGAAACCTTCAGGCAGCTTTGCCGCCTTGGCGAATGCCAGCAGGCGCAGGCCTTCGTCGGCGAGCCATTGCTGGTGGGCAGGGGCGTTCAGCCAACTGCTGAAGCCTGGGTGGAAGGTGTCCATGAGTGGCCCTTTTTTGTTGTTATGACTGCGGGCAGTCTAAACAACGGGCCGGGGTGGGCTTGTAACGAAGGGGGCG
>NZ_QAIK01000156.1 GCF_003061005.1 Pseudomonas sp. HMWF021
AATTCTGTGTTGCCTTTAATCAGGGTTTTGAACATCTCTACAGTTTTGACACTATTACCATTTTTGATTGTTTCTTTGATTTGTACGTTGTTTTTATCAAAAAATAACGATTTGATTTCACCGGACGAGCTATTTATTGTTGTGGTCTGAATGTTGGCTTGAGTATGGTATTGGTAGTCTAGAGATATTTTTGATGAGCTGTGGTTGTCTGTTGTCGTCAGGTTGGAAACTTTCTTCTGTGCATTGTATTTTATAGTGGTTGTTTGCCCGGAACTATTGGTAATTTTAGTGGGTGATCGTACAATTTCCCCAGTTTTCCCGATATCGATGTTTTCAAAGACCCTTGTGCATGCAGGGTTGCTAAGTGATGCTTTCGTTAATCCTAAGCCATCGGTTTCAAAGGTGTAATAGTAATATTTTTCGGTGTCTGGCCACACATGAAATGTCACGATGGTTTGAGTCTTGGATCGGGTATAGTCAATCTTAACCAATGTTTGTGTGTCATCTGATATTGATGTCAGGTCTGGAGTGTTAAGGACTTTTATCCATGCGTCTGTTTCGTTTTCATCATGGATTGACCAAGTGAGAGTCAGGGTTCGGCCCGCAGCCGATATTATCTTTGTCGGTAAGTAGTACCTGACTATGGCGGTGAAATCTGAGAGTACCGTAAAAGGTGTAAGGTACTCGATGTTTCCACTTTTGTGTGAGATAACGAGTTGACCATTAACAAAGCTGGTGATTAGGTTTGGAGTAGATAATGGTTTGTCGTATTCGTATTCCCAAGACTCTCCTGTAGTTAAATAAAGCGCTCCGTAACCGGCGCGGCCAAAAGCGTCATCAAAAGTGTCATATAACTCGTTTGGTTTGCGCTGAACATAAACTGCGTGATTTAGCTTTAATCCCCAGTTTCTAAACAATCCGCTGTTATAGCCAGTGGTGTGGTACAGGTTAATGTTCATTGCCGGCCCCATTCCGCCATTGCCTATGAGGTTCGCTATATTAATGAACGTGTTGAACTGCCCTGTTTCGGGGATTACGCCATCAAACTCCCG
>NZ_QAIK01000157.1:0-1892 GCF_003061005.1 Pseudomonas sp. HMWF021
CGATGCGACCGTGCCGCGCCGCTCGGCGTGGTTTCTCAAGGCGACGTTGCTGCCGTGGTTCTACTGGAACGGCATGCTCAAGGGCCGCGAGTGGCTGACCGGTTTGTCCAAAGTCGACTGAGAACTCCCTATGTTGCTGGCAAGTCTGTTTGGCGTGGTGATGGGGCTGATTCTCGGGCTGACCGGCGCGGGCGGCGGGATTCTTGCCGTGCCGGCGCTGGTGCTGGGCCTTGGCTGGAGCATGACCCAGGCCGCACCGGTGGCGTTGTTTGCCGTCGGCAGTGCGGCGGCGGTGGGGGCGATCGATGGGCTGCGTCATGGTCTGGTGCGCTATCGCGCGGCGCTGTTGATCGCCGCGCTCGGTGCGGTGTTTTCGCCGCTGGGCATCTACTTCGCGCACCAGTTGCCGGAAAAGATCCTGATGATCCTTTTTAGCCTGCTGATGGTCATGGTGGCCTGGCGCATGCTGCGCCGTGAGCGTGCGCAAACGGGGCCGAGCGACCACGGCCACGCGAGCTGGGGGCAGAAGAACTGCATGCTCAACGAGCAGACCGGTCGTTTCGACTGGACCGCCAAATGCACCGCGACCCTGGCGGCGCTGGGCGCGGTGACCGGTGTGGTTTCGGGCTTGCTCGGCGTCGGCGGTGGCTTCCTGATCGTGCCGGCGTTCAAGCAACTGACCGATGTGCAGATGCGCGGCATCGTTGCGACCTCGCTGATGGTCATCAGCCTGATTTCGGCGATTGGCGTGATCGGCGCGTTTCATGCCGGGGTGCGCATCGACAGCCTTGGCACGGCGTTTATCGTCGCCAGCATCGTCGGCATGATCATCGGCCGCAAATTATGCGCGCGGGTGCCGGCGCGGGCGTTGCAGGTAGGGTTTGCCAGTGTGTGCCTGGTGGTCGCGGCTTACATGATGCTGCGCGCCTGAGACAAAAAACCGGCCCAGCATTTGACCCTGTAGGAGTGAGCCTGCTCGCGATAGCGGTTTAGTATTCAACATTGATGCTGACTGACACTGCGCTATCGCGAGCAGGCTCACTCCTACAGGGGATGTGTGTTTTGTCGTTGATTGCGGCAAACTCAGACATCCCCAGACAAGGCCTCTCAATGGATCGATACGCCCCGCGCAACTGGCAGCCGCACGAGAAGCCCAGTCTGCCCGGTTCCCCCTCGACGCCGCTGCACTCCAACCGCAAGCGCCTGGCCTATGCGCTGGTCGGGCTGCTGGTGGCGGTGACCGGTGGGCTGGGCAACTCGCTGGTGGTCGCCAACCTGCCTTACCTGCAAGGCGCGCTGGGCGCGACCACGGCGGAGATGGCCTGGCTGCCGGCCGCGTACGTGATGACCAACGTGTCGATGAACCTGCTGCTGGTGAAGTTTCGTCAACAATTCGGCCTGCGTGCGTTCACCGAAGTGTTTCTGGTGCTGTATGCGCTGGTGACCTTCGGTCATCTGTTCGTCAACGACCTGAGCTCGGCCATTGCGGTGCGGGCGGCGCACGGCATGGTTGGCGCGGCGCTGAGTTCGTTGGGCCTGTATTACATGATCCAGGCATTTCCGGCCAAGTGGCGGTTGAAGGCGCTGGTGCTGGGTCTCGGCGCCTCGCAACTGGCTTTGCCGCTGGCGCGACTGTTTTCCGAAGACTTGCTGCAAATTGCCGAATGGCGCGGTTTGTACCTGTTCGAATTGGGCATGGCCTTGCTGTCGCTGGGCTGCGTTTTGATGCTCAAGTTGCCGCCCGGTGACCGCTTCAAAACCTTTGAACCGCTGGATTTTCTCACCTTCGCGATTCTCGCCAGCGGCGTGGCACTGCTGTGTGCGGTGTTGTCGCTGGGGCGCATCGACTGGTGGCTGGAGGCGAACTGGATCGGCTACGCGCTGGCCGCCTC
>NZ_QAIK01000157.1:1902-9444 GCF_003061005.1 Pseudomonas sp. HMWF021
GCCTGGCGATCGAGCACAATCGCAGCAACCCGATGCTGATGACCCGTTGGCTCGGCAGCGGCACGATGATCCGCCTGGCGCTGGCGGTGACCCTGATCCGCATGGTCACTTCGGAGCAATCCACCGGCGCGGTCGGTTTCATGCAGAACCTGAACATGGGCTACGAGCAGCTGCACAGCCTGTACGTGGTGATGCTGATCGGCAGCGTCGCCGGGCTGGCGACCAGCGCCCTGACCATCGATCCCAAGCACTTGTTGATGCCGCTGATCATCTCGCTGGCGCTGATGGCCACCGGTTCCGTGATGGACAGTTTTTCCAACAACCTGACCCGCCCGCAAAACCTGTATTTCAGCCAGTTTCTGCTGGCCTTCGGCAGCACGTTTTTCCTCGGTCCGACCATGGTTTTCGGCACCCGCAACGTGCTGACCAATCCGCGCAATCTGGTGAGTTTTTCGGTGTTGTTCGGGATCTGCAACAACCTCGGTGGCCTGCTGGGCGCGGCGTTGTTGGGCACGTTCCAGATCGTGCGTGAGAAATTTCATTCCAGTCATCTGGTCGAACACCTGACGCTGTCCGATCCGCTGGTGGCTGCCCGTGTGCAGAGCGGCGGATCGGCTTACGGATCCTTGCTGGCCGACCCGAGCCTGCGCAATCTGGCCGGGATTCGCAGCCTGTCCAACGCGGCCACTCGCGAAGCCAACGTGCTGGCCTATAACGATGTATTCATGCTGATCGCCGTGATTGCGGTGCTGACCATGATCTGGCTGTCCATTCGTGCGCTGTGGCTGATGAGTACCACCAAAGCCGTCGACCCAGCGCCTTCCGTACCTCCTAGCGGTGCCTCCCATTCATGACCGAACCGACCACCACAACCACCAATGCCATCGCCGCCACCCCGGAAGGCGTGGCGCCGCCGCCCTCGCCGAACACCGAGCCGCGTTCGCTGCGGGTGCGGATCATCTCGTCGCTGGGTTTTGCCTCGATTGCCATCGTCGGCGTGCTGATCGTGCTCTACGCCTGGCAGTTACCGCCGTTCAGCAGCGCGGTCGAAACCACTGAAAACGCCCTGGTGCGCGGGCAGGTGACGATCATCGGCCCGCAGCTCAGTGGCTATGTGTTCGAAGTACCGGTGCAGGACTTCCAGTACGTGAAGACCGGCGACTTGCTGGTGCGTCTGGATGACCGGATTTACCAGCAGCGCCTCGACCAGTCGCTGGCGCAACTGGCGGTGCAGAAGGCTGCGCTGGCCAACGTGGTGCAGCAGCGCAACAGCGCCGAAGCGACAATCAAGCTGCGTCAGGCCGTGGTGGCCGACAGCGAAGCGCAGTTGCGCAAAAGCGAGGCGGATCTGCGCCGTAACAAGGAGCTGGTGAGTGACGGCTCGGTGTCGAAGCGCGAGATGGACGTAGCGCTCGCGGCCAACGCACAGAGCATTGCAGCAGTGGCGCAGGCCAAAGCCAATCTGGAAATCGCCCGGCAGGACCTGCAGACGGTGATTGTCAATCGCGGCTCGCTGGAAGCGGCAGTGGCCAGCGCTGAAGCGGCGGTGCAACTGGCGCGGATCGACTTGTCGAATACGCGCATCGTCGCCCCGCGTGACGGCCAGCTCGGGCAGATCGGCGTGCGCCTGGGTGCCTACGTCAACTCCGGGGCGCAGTTGATGGCGCTGGTACCGAATCAGAAATGGGTGATCGCCAACATGAAGGCAACCCAGATGGACAACGTGCGTGTCGGGCAACCGGTGCGTTTCACCGTTGACGCCTTGAACCACCGCAAGTTCACCGGCCATGTGCAGCACATTTCGCCCGGCACCGGCTCGGAATTCGCTCTGTTGCAGGCCGACAACGCCACCGGCAACTTCGTGAAAATCGCCCAGCGCGTGCCGGTGCGGATCACCATTGATGAAGGGCAGCAGGAAGAGGAACGCTTGCGCCCGGGGATGTCGGTGGTGGTCAGCATCGACACCGCAGCGGGCGACACACAACCGCATTGAGCAACACAAAACCCTGTGGGAGCTGGCTTGCCAGCGATGACGTCGGTACATCCGAAATATCTGTTCCTGACACACCGCCATCGCTGGCAAGCCAGCTCCCACAGGGGGCTTCAGGCAGCAATCATCGGCGGCAGGGTGCCGAGAAGGGAGACCGCAGCAACGGCGCCCATCCCCAACAACCACTCCAGCGCCACACTGCGCTTGAGCGCGCCCATGCGCTGCTGGCAATCATCAATCCGCAAGCGGTTGAACAGCGCCAAGCCAAGCATGCCCAGCACCATCAGCGCCTTGATCAGCAGGATCAGCGCAAACCCGCTGAACAACGGCGTCGGCCACCATTGCCCGGTCAATACGCGCACATTGATCAGCCCGGTGATCAGCAGTCCGCCGACAATCGCATAACCGACGCCGCTGAAGCGCTGCAGGATTGCGCCCATCGCTTCACCCGGTTGACGCAAAATCAGCACCAGCAGCAACAGGCCGCCGAGCCACGCCGCCACGCATGTCAGATGAACGATCTGATTGAGTATCAGCAGTTGCCCGCTGAGCCCATCGAGCATCGCGCCGTGACCCACCGGCGCCAGGGTCGCCAGGAGCAGCGCACTCAAGCCCAGGCGCAACGCCAGGCTCGAGCGCCACGGGGTGAACAGCAACGCCAGCAACAGCGCGTTGATCAGCAGGTGCCAACGCCAGACCTGGCCGAAAAACGTATTGCCCAGCACCACGCCAATCGTGCCCGGATCGAACGCTGCCGCCGCCGAACCGGCCATGCTCGCGGTGATCAACAGCGCCCAGGTCACGCCGCTGACCAGGGCAATCGCCGTCAGCCAGCGAGCGATACACGCCAATTGCCGATCCAGTGTCGGCACCGGCGTCTTGAGCAATAGCGGTCGAAACAGCCAGGCCCCGAACAGCATCAACACCGCGCTGAAATGCACAAAGCGGCACAGCACCAGCGCTTCACTCATGAATTACTGACCAACCTTGAACTGGTAGGCGCCTTCGCTCTTGTGTGTGTCAACTGACACTGCGTGCCATTCGACCTTGTACTCACCGGCACTCAGAGGAGCGGCCGGGGTGACGATCAGGGTTTTCTTGTCGCCTTCGGTGCTCAAAGGCTTGATCGCGACCGGCGCGCCATCGTGGGTCAGGGTGACCTTGGTGAAGCTGGTTTCGACACCTTCGGAAAAGGTCAGGCGCAGATCGGCCGGTGCGGCGACGGTGCTGTCGGCGGCCGGGGTCGCACTCTTCAGATGGGCGTGGGCGAAAACGGAGGATGCAGCGAACAGCGAAGCGAGCAGGGCAGTGGTGGTCAGGACGTTCTTGAACAGCATCGCGGATACCTCTGAGGCAGGACAAAGAAGCGTCAGTTTAGCCATGCGCCGACCTTCATACGAAGTTTTGTTTGCAACGGTCGCCCGCGCCCCAGAGCGGATGCTAGTCTTGGGCAACGCTGTTGTCAGGGAGCCCTCATGGGCAATCACAAGATCGAGATTCGTCGCAGTAACGTCGAGAAAATCCTGCTGGCGGCGGAAAAAGTCTTCGCCGAAAAAGGCTTCGGCGGCACCGCCATGGCCGACATCGCTGCCGAAGTGCAACTGCCGCGTTCCAACCTGCATTACTACTTTTCGACCAAGAGCGAGCTGTACAGCGCAGTGCTGTTCGACCTGCTGGAAGTGTGGAAACAGGACGCGCTGTGCTTCGAGATGTTCGACGACCCGCGGGTGGTGCTCAGCAGCTACATCCGCGCCAAGATGAACCACTCGCGCAGCCGGCCGCACGGCTCGAAAGTCTGGGCCAACGAGATCATCCACGGCGCGCCGACCCTCGGTGAGGCGCTGGATGTCAGCCTGTACGACTGGGCGAAAATGAAGGAAGCGAAAATCCGTCAGTGGGTCGAGGACAAGCGGATCCTGCCGGTGGAGCCATCGAGCCTGCTGTATATGATCTGGGCCTCGACCCAGCATTACGCCGACTTCGATCATCAGGTGAATATTCTGAACGAGCATCAGCCGCTGTCGGACATGCAGTTCGAGCGGGCGGTGCAGACGGTGACCAGTGTGATTTTGCGCGGGATCGGGTTGGAGCCATAAATCAAAAGATCGCAGCCTGCGGCAGCTCCTACAGAGATCGGTGTAGGAGCTGCCGCAGGCTGCGATCTTTTGATCTTAAGAATCAGACCGCGACATGATAGGGATTGCGCGGATCATGATTCCAGTCCAGAAACGGCTTGCCCGTTTCCATCGGCACCATCTCAATACAATCCGCCACCGGGCAGGTGATCTGGCACAGGTTACAGCCCACGCACTCATCATCGATCACTTCATATTTATGCGTGCCATCGGCCTGCTTCAGGCTGCTGATCGCCTGGTGTGACGTGTCCTCGCAAGCAATGTGGCAACGTCCGCAACCAATGCACGCCGCCTGATCGATCTTGGCGATGACCTGATAGTTGATATCGAGGTACTTCCAGTCCGTGGTATTGCCCACTGCACGCCCGGAAAACTCGGCAATGTTGGCGTAGCCCTGACTGTCCATCCAGCGCGACAGACCGTCCTTCATCTCCTCGACAATCCGGAAACCATGCAGCATCGCTGCCGTACACACCTGCACCGCGCCGCTGCCCAGCGCCATGAACTCCGCCGCGTCACGCCAACTGCCGATGCCGCCAATGCCGCAGATCGGCAGGCCCTGGGTCTGCGGATCACGGGCGATCTCGGCGACCATGTTCAGCGCAATCGGCTTGACCGCCGAACCGCAGTAGCCGCCGTGGGTGCTTTTGCTGCCGACGGTGGGCAGGGCGACCATGTGTTCCAGATCGACGCTGGTGATCGAGTTGATGGTGTTGATCAGCGACACCGCATCGGCGCCACCGCGATGGGCCGCGCGGGCGGCGACGCGGATGTCGGTGATGTTCGGCGTCAGTTTGACGATCACTGGCAGCGAGCAATAGGTCTTGCACCAGCGCGTCACCTGCTCGACGTATTCCGGCACCTGACCAACCGCCGCGCCCATGCCGCGTTCGGGCATGCCGTGCGGGCAACCGAAATTCAGCTCGATGCCGTCGGCACCGGTGGCTTCCACCAGCGGCAGGATGTGTTTCCACGATTCCTCGACGCACGGCACCATCAGCGAGACGATCAGCGCGCGATCCGGCCAGTCTTTCTTCACTTGGGTGATTTCGCGCAGGTTGATCTCCAGCGAGCGGTCGGTGATCAGTTCGATGTTGTTGATGCCCAGCACTTCGCGGTTGTTGCCGTAATGCGCCGAGTAGCGCGACGACACGTTGACCGCTGCCGGGTCCTCACCGAGGGTTTTCCAGACCACGCCACCCCAGCCTGCCTCGAAGGCGCGGACCACGTTGTAGGCCTTGTCGGTCGGCGGCGCGGAGGCCAGCCAGAACGGATTGGGGGCTTTGATACCGGCGAAGACAATCGAGAGATCGGCCATTTACGCAGCCTCCACGTTGAGCATCAGTTGTGCATTGATCGCCTCGGCGGCGCGTTTGCCGTGCTGCACCGCTTGCACGGTGAGGTCCTGATCGAGGCTGGTGCAGTCGCCGCCGGCATACACGCCGGGGATGCTGGTGCGCAGGTTGTCATCGACCTGAATCCGTTCGCCCTGACGCTTGAGTTCGCGGGCGAGCGGGTCGGCGAGGGCGCTGCTGTCGAAGGCCTGGCCGATGGCTTTGAAGATCGCGTCGGCGGCCAGCTCAAAGGTTTCGCCAGTGGTTTGCAGACGCCCGTCGACCAGATCGGTACGGGCGAAACGCATGCCGCGCACATGGCCCTGCTCGTCGAGCAACACTTCCTGCGGTTGTGCCCAGGTCAGCAGGCGCACCTGATTGGCTTTGGCGATGTCCTGTTCATGACCGGTGGCGCCCATGTCCGCCGCGCCCCGGCGATACACCAGATTCACGTCACGCGCTCCGAGGCGGGCCATTTGCACGGCCATGTCGATCGCAGTGTTGCCGGCGCCGAGGACGATGCAGCGCTCGGCCAGCGGCAGTTGCGTCAGGTCATCGGCCTGGCGCAGTTCACGGATGTAGTCGGTGGCGGCGAGCAAACCGGGGGCGTCCTCGTGGGGCAGGCCGAGTTGTTTGCTGGCATTGAGGCCGAGGCCGAGGAACACCGCGTCGAACTGTTGATGCAATTCGCTGAGGGTCAGGTTCTCGCCAAGCTTCTGCCCGTGACGGATTTCGATGCCGCCGATCTGCAGCAGGAAATCCAGCTCTTTCTGCGCGTAGTCGTCGACCAGTTTGTACTTGGCGATCCCGTATTCGTTGAGGCCGCCAGCCTTCTCCCGCGCTTCGAAAATCACCACGTCATGCCCATGCATCGCGCTGCGGTGGGCACAGGACAAACCCGCCGGCCCGGCACCGACCACGGCGATGCGTTTGCCGGTAGCGGCGGCGCGCTGGAACGGGTGCTCGGTGAAGTGCGCGTTGTCCACGGCGTAGCGCTGCAGCAGGCCGATCAGCACCGGCGCACACTCCTGGGCGTTGTTGCGCACACAGGCTTGCTGGCAGAGGATTTCCGTCGGGCAGACCCGGGCGCAACTGCCGCCGAGGATGTTCGCCGAAAGGATTTTCTGCGCTGCACCGGGTACGTTGTCCTGATGGATGTTGCGGATGAACGACGGAATATCGATCTCGCTGGGGCACGCGTTGACGCACGGCGCGTCGTAGCAATACAGGCAGCGCGAGGCTTCCAGATGCGCCTGCCGGGCGTTGAGCGGCGGCGCCAGATCGGTGAAATGGCCGGCGAGGGCGGCCGCGCTTTTGTGCGGATGCGGGAGGTGGTTCAGGGTCTCGATCACGGTTTTTGCCTCACGGTAACTGCCTCTGACGGGCATTGGTCAATTCCCTGTAGGAGCTGCCGAAGGCTGCGATCTTTTAAAAAACTAAAATCAAAAGATCGCAGCCTTCGGCAGCTCCTACAGGGGAATGCATTTCAAATGTGGGAGCTGGCTTGCCAGCGATAGGCCGAAGGCCGCTTTCAGCGTTTAACCGCTGTGGGCTTGTGCAACTCAGCCCGCTTGCTCAGCAAATCAAACACCGCCGGATACGCCGGCCGTTCGATATAGCGCCCGGCCCCGCGTTCGGCGCGCAGGTCGCCGTCGGCCCAGACCACTTTGCCCTGGCTGACGGTATGGCTCGGCACGCCGCGCACGGTCTTGCCTTCGAAGATGTTGAAGTCCACCTGCTGATGGTGGGTCTTGGCGGAGATTGTGCGGCTACCTTGCGGATCCCACAGCACCAGGTCGGCATCGGCGCCGACGCGAATCGCGCCTTTGCGCGGGTAGAGGTTGAAGATTTTCGCGGTGTGGGTGGAGGTGAGGGCGACGAAATCCTGCATCGACAAACGCCCTGTGTTGACCCCTTCATCCCACAGCACCGCCATGCGGTCTTCGATGCCGGCGGTGCCGTTGGGGATCTTGCTGAAGTCGTCGCGCCCGGCGGCTTTTTGCTCGGCGCAGAAGCAGCAATGGTCGGTAGCGGTGGTGTGCAGATTGCCGTTTTGCAAGCCGTGCCACAGCGCTTCCTGATG
>NZ_QAIK01000157.1:9454-13547 GCF_003061005.1 Pseudomonas sp. HMWF021
CGGCAGTCTGCCAGTCCGGGTGTTGGTAGACGCTGTCGTCGAGCAGCAGATGCCCGGTGAGCACTTCGCCGTACACCGGTTGACCCTTGCTGCGGGCGTAAGTGATTTCGTCCAGCGCTTCCTTGGTCGAGACGTGCACCAGGTACAACGGCGTGCCGATGGTCTCGGCAATGCGAATGGCCCGGCTCGCTGCTTCGCCTTCCACTTGCGATGGCCGCGACAGCGGATGCGCTTCCGGCCCGGTGATGCCCTGGGCCATCAACTTGCGTTGCAGGTGATAGACCAGTTCGCCGTTTTCCGCGTGCACGGTCGGCACGGCACCGAGTTCCAGGCAGCGCTCGAAACTCGCCACCAACGTGTCGTCGGCGGCCATGATCGCGTTCTTGTAGGCCATGAAATGCTTGAAGCTGTTGATCCCGTGATGGCTGACCAGCTCGGCCATTTCCTCGCGCACCTGCTCGCTCCACCAAGTGATCGCGACGTGAAAGCCATAGTCCGATGCCGACTTCTCGGCCCAGCCGCGCCACTGGTGAAACGCTTCCATCAGTGACTGCTGCGGATTGGGAATCACGAAGTCGATGATCGACGTGGTGCCGCCGGCCAGACCTGCAGCGGTGCCACTGTAGAAGTCTTCACTGGCCACGGTGCCCATGAACGGGAGTTGCATGTGGGTGTGTGGGTCGATGCCGCCGGGCATCAGGTATTGGCCGCTGCCGTCGAGCACTTCGGCACCGGCGGGAATATCCAGGTTTTCACCGATGGCTTTGATCACACCGTCGGCGCAATAGACGTCGGCGCGATAACTTTCATCATGGGTAACAACGGTGGCGCCACGGATCAACAGAGACATTCCGAGTTCCTCGCAGGCATGACCGACTTGTGTCGGTTCTAAATGTTTTATTGATGAACAACGTTGATCGGCGTATTCCTGTCAGCGCTGTCAGGAATAGAAGCTAGTCGCAGTTTCACGATTGATCAAGATTATTTTTTATAAGCTTATGACTGTTTTAAGTGTATGAAAAATAACGATAAAAACTGCAAATCACCAAAATGGTGAGGCCATTCACCATTTTGACGCACTTGACAGGATGGAAATATGAGCAAGATTTCCTATGTGAAATCAGCCGCTTGAAGTTGAGCTGCGGTTGATCGCCCGTGATGAAAAAAAGTGCAATGCACCAGATTGAGTCCTGACAGTTCGAGCAACTTGGCAAACGTTTAGCCTGAGCGTGCAGACAAGTTTTCGCGGACTCTTGCGGTGAATAATTAAAACCGTGAATTATCAGAAAGTTGCAATGCGTTTGTAGCACTGCCTGAGCGTCAGACGGAGTACCCGGCACGTTTATTGATGCCGCCGCTGACACCTTGGCCGGTGCAAGAAAGTTGTCAGTTCCTCCGGCCATCGTCCGGCTCGCACCTGGTGTGCAGTCGCCTGATGAGCAAAAAAATAATCAGAAGAACAGTGGAGCGGCCATGCAACAGAACAGATCGCAAGTGACCGAGCGCGACGGCTTGTTCGAACTCGAAGCCGGCAGCGACGTCCTCGACAGTCCCCGTTATAACCACGACATGGCACCGACCAAGGTGCGCGAACGAACCTGGAACAAATGGCACATCACCGCGCTGTGGGTCGGCATGTCGGTGTGCGTACCGACCTACACCCTCGGCGGCGTGCTCACTGCGTATTTCGGCCTGACCGTCGGCGAAGCGCTGATGGCGATTCTGCTGGCCAACGTCATCGTACTGATCCCGCTGACGCTCAACGCTTTCCCCGGCACCAAGTACGGCATTCCGTTCCCGGTGCTTTTGCGTTCGTCGTTCGGCGTGCTCGGCTCCAACGTGCCGTGCCTGATTCGTGCACTGGTGGCGTGTGGCTGGTTCGGCATTCAAACGATGTTTGGCGGATTGGCGATTCACCTGTTTCTCGGCTCGATCTTCGACGGCTGGAAGTCCCTCGGCGGAACAGGGGAGGTCATCGGCTTCATGATCTTCTGGTCGCTGAACCTGTGGGTGGTGATCCGCGGCGCCGAGTCGATCAAGTGGCTGGAAACCCTGTCCGCGCCATTGCTGGTGGCGGTGGGCATCGGCCTGCTGGTGTGGGCGATGCCGAATGTGTCGATGACCGAGCTGCTGGCGATTCCACCGAAACGCCCGGAAGGCGCGAGCGTGGTCAGTTACTTCGCCGCCGGGCTGACGGCAATGGTCGGCTTCTGGGCCACGCTGTCGCTGAACATTCCCGACTTCAGCCGCTACGCCAAGAGTCAGAAGGACCAGATCCTCGGGCAGATTTTCGGTCTACCGCTGACCATGTTCCTGTTCGCTTCGCTGGGGGTGGTAATGACCGCCGCTTCGGTGAAACTGGTCGGCGTTACGGTGTCCGACCCGGTGAGCCTGATCGGGCATATCCAGAGCCCGGTATGGGTTGCCGTGGCCATGGCATTGATCATCATCGCCACGCTGTCGACCAACACCGCAGCGAACATCGTCTCGCCGACCAACGACTTCCAGAACATAGCGCCCAAGGTGATCAACCGCACCAAAGCGGTGTTGCTCACCGGCTTCGTCGGGCTGGCGCTGATGGCCCACGAGCTGCTGAAAAAACTCGGGTTGATCGTCTCCGATGTCAGCCTCGAGACCGTGTATTCCAACTGGCTGCTGGGCTATTCGAGCCTGCTCGGGCCGATCGCCGGGATCATGGTGGTGGACTATTTCCTGATCAAGAAACAGCAACTGGACCTAGCGGGGTTGTATCGCGACGACGTGTATCCGGCGTGGAACTGGGCCGGGTTTACCGCGTTTGGCGTGCCGGTAGTGCTGACCCTGCTGTCGCTGGGTAGCGATGCGTTCAGCTGGTTTTACAGCTATGGCTGGTTTACCGGTTCGGCGTTGGGTGGGGTGATTTATTACGGGTTGTGCGTGATGCGCGCTAATCCGTCGGTCGTGAAAACAGCGGTGTAAATGAGGGCCTCATCGCTGGCAAGCCAGCTCCCACAAGGATCAAGTCGTACACAAACCATGAGTTCACTCAAACCTGTGGGAGCTGGCTTGCCAGCGATGGCGGCCTGGAAAACACCACAGAAATAGCATAAGAAACTGCCTGAGGAGATCAACATGAACGCAGCCGTAGACGTTCTGCAATCCACCCATCAGCACATCAACCGCGACCGCCTCTGGGCCTCGCTCATGGAACTGGCCAGGCTTGGCGCCACGGTCAAGGGCGGGGTCTGTCGCCTGGCCCTGACCGACCTCGATCGCCAGGCCCGCGACCTGTTCGTGCAGTGGTGCAAGGACGCCGGATGCAGCGTCACGGTGGATGAAGTCGGCAACATCTTCGCCCGCCGCCCGGGGCGCAATCCGAACCTGCCACCGGTGATGACCGGCAGCCACATCGACACCCAGCCCACCGGCGGCAAATTCGACGGCTGCTTCGGCGTGCTCGCCGGAGTCGAAGTGCTGCGCACCCTCAATGACCTCGGCGTGGAAACCGAAGCGCCGCTGGAAGTGGTGGTCTGGACCAACGAAGAAGGCTCGCGCTTCGCTCCGTGCATGATGGGTTCCGGGGTGTTCGCGGAAAAATTCACCCTCGAAGAAACCCTGGCTAAAGTCGATGCCGACGGCGTCAGCGTTGGCGAAGCCCTGAATGCCATCGGCTACGCCGGGTCACGCAAAGTCAGCGGGCATAAAGTCGGTGCCTATTTCGAAGCGCACATCGAGCAAGGCCCGATCCTCGAAGACGAACAGAAAACCATCGGCGTGGTGCTCGGCGCGCTCGGGCAGAAGTGGTTCGACCTGAAGTTGCGCGGCGTCGAAGCCCACGCCGGCCCGACGCCGATGCACCTGCGCAAGGATGCCCTGGTCGGCGCCTCGGTGATTGTCGGCGCGGTCAATCGCGCCGCCCTCGGCCATCAACCCCACGCCTGCGGCACCGTCGGTTGCCTGCAAGCCTACCCCGGCTCGCGCAACGTCATTCCCGGCGAAGTGCGCATGACCCTCGACTTCCGCCATCTGCAACCGGAGCGGCTGGATTCGATGATCGCCGAGGTCAAGCAAGTCATCGACGCCACTTGCGAAGAGCACGGATTGACCTATGAAC
>NZ_QAIK01000158.1:0-8797 GCF_003061005.1 Pseudomonas sp. HMWF021
TCTACAGCGTTACACGCTGCTGTCAACACCTCTTTTTCACCGCTTTCGACCGAGAAGATCGAACCGTCAAAAGAGCCAGACATCACCGCCCCTTCAACCCCTTCCAGGCTTCGATGAACTGAAGCAACTCGCTGCCGAAAACTTCATAACTCATTGAATCTCAAGGAGTTTTCCGTTTCGACTGCGCCGGAAGTGGGGCGAATTATAGACTTCTAAAATTCGCCGTCAACCCTTATTTCAAACTTTATTCAGCTTTCAGCGTGATACGTGCAAACGCCTTCTTGCCCGCCTGGCAAACGTGGGTCGCGCCCAGTACATATATAAAGGAGCGATCAACCACCTCACCATCAACACGCACCCCGCCAGAAGCCAACAGATCACGCGCCGCTGCCGAGTTCTTCACCAGGCCTGCCTTATTAAGGACAGCCGCAATCGGCATATCTTCAACAGAAGCCAGCTCAATCTCAGGCAGGTCATCCGGAAGCTCACCATCCTTCATACGGTTACCCGCAGCGCGATGAGCGTTGGCTGCCGCCTCTTCACCGTGGAAACGAGCAACAATCTCTTCCGCCAGCTTGATCTTGATATCTCGCGGGTTAGCCCCTGCCTCTACATCTGCACGGAAGGCATTGATCTCATCCATCGAACGGAAGCTGAGCAGTTCAAAGTAACGCCACATCAACGCATCCGGGATCGATACCAGCTTGCCGTACATCACACCCGGCGCCTCCTGGATGCCGACGTAGTTGCCCAACGACTTGGACATCTTCTTCACGCCATCCAGACCTTCGAGCAACGGCATGGTCAGAATGCATTGAGCTTCCTGGCCATACCCACGCTGCAGCTCACGCCCCATCAGCAGGTTGAACTTTTGATCAGTACCGCCCAGCTCGACATCCGCTCGCAGAGCCACCGAGTCATAACCCTGAACCAGCGGGTAGAGGAACTCGTGAATGGCGATCGGCTGATTGGTGGTGTAACGCTTGTCGAAGTCATCACGCTCGAGCATACGCGCGACAGTGTATTGCGAAGTCAGACGAATGAAATCCGCCGGCCCCATCTGGTCCATCCAGGTGGAGTTGAAGGCAACTTCGGTTTTCGCCGGATCAAGAATCTTGAACACTTGAGTCTTGTAAGTCTCTGCGTTTTCCAGAACCTGCTCGCGAGTCAAAGGCGGGCGAGTGGCGCTCTTGCCGCTCGGATCACCGATCATTCCGGTGAAGTCACCAATAAGGAAGATCACCTGATGCCCCAGCTCCTGGAACTGGCGCAGCTTATTAATAAGCACGGTGTGACCCAAGTGCAGATCCGGGGCGGTTGGATCGAAACCAGCCTTGATACGCAGCGGCTGGCCGCGCTTGAGCTTCTCGATCAGCTCGGACTCGACCAATAGTTCTTCCGCACCACGTTTAATCAGCGCTAGCTGCTCTTCAACCGACTTCATAACAGACCCGCAAGGCTCAGATTCAAAGGGAACCAACCATACAAGATCGTGCACCAATTACAAGTTTTGCCCGGCGCACGGACACCAATCCACAGACAGGGTGTCTGTAGACTTGCTTCGGGGATGATTTGGTTATATTTTATACAGTTATTTCATCTTCATCATGTCATTCATCTTTTCCAATTCATCTTTTTTCAAAGTCAAAATTACTTATGACCACTGAACCGTCTAAAGCGCCACCGCTTTACCCGAAGACCCACCTGCTCGCCGCAAGTGGAATCGCCGCCCTTCTTAGCCTGGCGCTCCTGGTATTTCCTTCCAGTGATGTTGAAGCCAAAAAGACGACTCTGAGCCTTGAACTGGAAAGCCCCGCTGAACAACTGACACAAGATCAAGACGCTGCTGATGCGGCTCAAGCCACAAATGAGCCAGTAACCTCGCCGTTCGCGCAGATCGAAAACAGCGCCGAAGACACTACGAAAACAGCAGAAGCCGCACCTGCACCCGCTCCGGTTGCCGAAAAGCCGAAAGCCCCGGGACACCGCGAAGTCATCGTGTCCAAGGGTGATACGCTCTCTACATTGTTCGAGAAAGTCGGTCTGCCAGCCGCTGCCGTACATGAAGTCCTGGCCAGCGACAAACAAGCCAAACAGTTCAGCCAGCTCAAGCACGGCCAGAAGCTCGAGTTCGAACTGAATCCGGAAGGCCAACTGACCAGCCTGCACAGCAAAGTCAGCGACGTCGAAACCATTACCCTGACCAAGAATGACAAGGGCTATGCATTCAACCGCGTAACAGCCAGGCCGACCGTTCGCACGGCTTACGTGCACGGCGTGATCAATAGCTCCCTGTCACAATCCGCTGCCCGCGCAGGCCTGTCCCACAGCCTGACGATGGATATGGCCAGCGTCTTCGGCTACGACGTCGACTTCGCTCAGGACATCCGTCAGGGCGATGAATTCGACGTGATCTACGAGCAGAAAGTAGTCAATGGCAAAGCCGTTGGCACTGGCCCGATTCTCTCTGCACGCTTCACCAACCGCGGCAAGACCTACACCGCCGTGCGTTACACCAACAAACAGGGCAACAGCAGTTATTACACCGCTGACGGCAACGCCATGCGCAAGGCATTCATTCGCACTCCTGTAGATTTCGCCCGCATCAGCTCGAAGTTCTCCATGGGTCGCAAACATCCGATCCTCAACAAGATCCGCGCCCACAAAGGTGTTGATTACGCCGCACCACGCGGTACGCCAATCAAGGCGACGGGCGATGGCAAAGTACTGCTGGCCGGCCGCCGCGGTGGTTATGGCAACACTGTGATCATCCAGCACGGCAATACCTACCGCACGCTTTATGGCCACATGCAGGGCTTCGCCAAAGGCGTGAAAACCGGCGGCAGCGTCAAGCAGGGTCAGGTGATCGGCTACATTGGTACCACCGGCCTGTCTACTGGGCCGCACTTGCACTATGAATTCCAGGTCAATGGCGTTCACGTCGATCCACTCGGCCAGAAGCTGCCAATGGCCGATCCGATCGCCAAATCCGAGCGTGCACGCTTCCTTGCGCAGAGCCAGCCATTAATGGCACGCATGGACCAGGAAAAGGCCACCATGCTGGCTTCGAGCAAGCGTTAAGCCATGGCTCTATATATCGGCGTGATGTCCGGCACCAGTCTCGACGGGCTGGACATCGCCCTGATCGAGCAGACCTCGGCGATCAAACTGATCGCCACCCACTACATTCCCATGCCTGAATACCTGCGCGCCGAGCTGCTGAGCTTGTGCGCCAGCGGCCCCGACGAGATCGCCCGCTCGGCGATCGCCCAGCAGCACTGGGTGCAACTCGCCGCACAGGGCATTCATTCCCTCCTCGATCAGCAGCATCTAAAGCCTGAAGCCATTCGCGCGATCGGCAGCCACGGCCAGACCATTCGCCATGAGCCCGCTCGCGGCTTCACCGTGCAGATCGGCAATCCTGCACTGCTGACAGAGCTGACCGGCATCACCGTGGTCAGCGACTTCCGCAGTCGCGATGTGGCCGCTGGCGGCCAAGGTGCGCCGCTAGTGCCAGCCTTTCATGAGGCTTTGTTCGAAGAGCGTACCGGCAACCGTGCGGTCTTGAATGTCGGCGGTTTCAGCAATCTGAGTCTGATTGAGCCGACCAGGCCTGTAGCCGGTTTCGACTGCGGCCCTGGGAATGTGCTGATGGATGCCTGGATTCACCAGCAACGTGGCGACAACTTTGATCGCAACGGCCAGTGGGCAGCCACCGGCACGGTCGAGCCAGCCTTGCTGAAAGCCTTGCTCAGCGACCCGTTCTTCGTGACCAAAGGCCCGAAGAGCACTGGCCGGGAGGTGTTCAACCTGCCGTGGCTGGAGCACCATCTCTCAAATCTGCCGAATTTCCCTGCTGAAAACGTTCAGGCAACACTGCTCGAACTGACGGCGCAGACCATCGTCGAGTCGCTGCAAAGCGCTCAATCCGATACGAGGGAAATGCTGGTCTGCGGCGGCGGCGCTCACAACGCCACGCTGATGAAGCGTCTTGCCGACCTGCTGCCGAACGCTACAGTCGCCAGCACCGCCACTCACGGTGTCGATCCGGACTGGGTCGAGGCCATGGCCTTCGCCTGGCTCGCCCATTGCTGCCTCGAAGGCATTGCCGCCAACCGCCCGAGCGTCACCGGCGCCAAAGGCCTGCGGGTACTCGGCGCCATCTACCCGAACTGAACAAAACGCAGGCAACAAAAAACGCCGCAGAACCGTAAGGCTCTGCGGCGTTTTATTGTGTGCAGCGAGGTGCGATCAGATCGAGAACGAAGAGCCGCAACCACAGGTCGTGGTGGCGTTCGGGTTCTTGATCACGAAGCGCGAACCTTCCAGACCTTCCTGGTAGTCGACTTCGGCACCGGCCAGGTACTGGAAGCTCATCGGATCGACCACCAGGCTCACGCCTTCGCGCTCGACGATGGTGTCATCCTCGGCCACATCCTCATCGAAGGTGAAGCCGTACTGAAACCCTGAACAACCGCCGCCCGTAACGAATACGCGCAGCTTCAAGCGATCATTCCCCTCTTCATCGACCAGGCTCTTCACCTTGTGCGCAGCACCTTGAGTGAATTGCAAAGCCGTGGGGGTGAAGGATTCGACGCTCATGCTGACTATCTCCCGGCGTTACGCCGCCATAATGCGTGATGACGCGCATTATCCGCTTGTCCTAGAAAATCGGTCAACTATTGTTACGGTATATCAATAAACCCGACCAATTGCCCAAAATGCGAAAAGGCCCGTTTGACGGGCCTTTTTGCTGTGTTGCCGAAAGTGTTACGGCAGCATGCCGGCGTGGGACAGCCCGAAGCGCTCATCCAGCCCGAACAGGATGTTCATGTTCTGCACCGCCTGACCCGACGCGCCTTTGACCAGGTTGTCGATCACCGACAGCACCACCACCAGATCACCATCCTGCGGACGGTGAACCGCGATACGGCAGACGTTGGCGCCACGCACGCTGCGGGTTTCCGGATGGCTGCCGGCGGGCATTACATCGACGAACGGCTCGTTGGCATAACGCTGTTCGAACAGCGCCTGCAGATCCACGGAACGATCCACCACGGTCGAATAGAGCGTGGAGTGAATGCCACGGATCATTGGCGTCAGGTGCGGGACAAAGGTCAGACCGACATCTTTACCGGCAGCACGACGCAGGCCCTGGCGAATTTCCGGCAGGTGGCGGTGACCTTTCACCGCGTAAGCCTTCATGCTTTCCGACGTCTCGGAGTACAGCGAGCCTACAGCCGCACCGCGACCAGCACCGCTGACGCCGGATTTGCAGTCGGCGATCAGGCGCGAAGTATCAGCCAGGCCCGCTTCAAGCAGCGGCAGGAAACCCAGTTGTGTAGCGGTTGGATAGCAACCCGGCACAGCGATCAGACGCGCCTTCCTGATCTGCTCGCGATTGACTTCCGGCAGACCGTAGACCGCTTCGTCCAGCAGCTCTGGTGCACCGTGTGGCTGACCGTACCACTTGGCCCATTCTTCAGCGTCCTGCAGACGGAAGTCCGCGGACAGGTCGATGACCTTGGTGCCCGCCGCCAGCAGTTCACCGGCCAGCGCATGGGCCACACCATGCGGGGTGGCGAAGAACACCACGTCGCAAGCGCCAAGCGTCTTGATGTCCGGCACGCTGAATGCCAGGCCGTCGTAGTGGCCGCGCAGGTTCGGGTACATGTCAGCCACGGCCAGACCGGCCTCGGATCGGGAAGTGATCACCACCACTTCTGCCTGCGGATGCTGTGCCAACAGACGCAGCAGTTCGACACCGGTGTAACCCGTGCCGCCGACGATACCGACCTTGACCATAAACCTGCCCTCAACGAACCCACTGGAAAGCCGTCGATAATAGGGGCCGCGCGCCCCTGCGACAACCGTCAAGGTGACGTGCGGACGCTCAAGCCTCTACTATCCCGGCTACCGTGAACCTGGGAATAATCAAAAATGCTCTATCTATGGATCAAAGCCTTTCACATCGTCAGCGTCGTGTGCTGGTTTGCCGGGCTGTTCTACCTGCCGCGACTGTTCGTTTATCACGCACAAAGTGAAGACACGCTCAGCAAGGAGCGCTTCAGCGTCATGGAGCGCAAACTGTATCGCGGCATCATGGGCCCGGCGATGATCGCCACGCTGATCTTCGGCGGCTGGCTGATCTACCTCAACCCGGGCATCTTCAGCATGGGCGGCTGGATTCATGCCAAGCTGACGCTGGTGATCCTGCTGATCGGCTACCACCACATGTGCGGCGCGCAGGTAAAACGTTTCGCCCGTGGCGAGAAAACCCGCAGCCATGTCTTTTATCGCTGGTTCAATGAAGTGCCGGTTCTGATATTGCTGGCTATCGTAATTCTGGTCGTGGTCAAGCCGTTCTAATTTCATGACAGGCATCACACCTCGGGGGATTTCCAATGTCGCTGCCCGCTCTGCTCGAACAACGTCTACGTCTGCCCGTGGTGGCGGCGCCGATGTTCCTGATTTCCAACCCGGAGCTGGTGCTCGCCTGCTGTCGTAATGGTGTGGTCGGCAGCTTCCCGGCGCTGAACCAGCGTGAAAGCAGCGGCTTCAAGGCCTGGCTGGAGCAGATTGAAGCGGGCCTGGCGACACTCGACAATCCCGCGCCGTATGCGGTGAACCTGATCGTGCATAACAGCAACCCGCGCTTGCAGGCGGATTTGAACATCTGCGTCGAGCACAAGGTACCGATTGTCATCACCAGCCTCGGCGCGGTGAAGGAACTGGTCGATGCCGTGCACAGCTATGGCGGCCTGGTATTCCACGACGTGACCACGCGCCGCCATGCCGAAAAAGCCGCCGAAGCCGGAGTCGACGGTTTGATTGCCGTCGCGGCCGGCGCCGGCGGCCATGCCGGCACCTGGAGCCCGTTTGCGCTGATTGCCGAAATCCGCGAGTTTTTCGATAAAACCCTGTTGCTTGCAGGATGTCTTAACCATGGCCATGAGATTCTGGCTGCACAACTGCTTGGCGCGGATCTGGCCTACTTCGGCACGCGATTTATCGGCACCACCGAAAGTCACGCGCCTGACGCTTACAAGGACATGCTGCTGACGGCCAAAGCCGCGGACATCATTCATACTCCTGCGGTCTCTGGCGTACCGGCCAGCTTCATGCGTCAAAGCCTTGAGGCTGCGGGCTTCGACATGGCTGCCTTGCAAGGCAAGGGCGAGGTCAATTTCGGCGACAAGCTCAAACCGATCAACGACGAAGCCAAGGCCTGGAAGACCGTGTGGTCCGCCGGCCAGGGCGTAGGCCAGATTGACGACCTGCCGAGCGTGGATCAGTTGATCGCGCGGCTCGACGCGGAATATCGTCGGGCGCAGGAACGTGCAGCGCAGTTGCCGAAGCGCTGGCCACGCTGAGAAAAATCAGGCCAGTCACCGACCGACTGGCCTTACACTTGCTGACCTTCAATTCATTCGCGACAAGGATGCCTCGGCCATGAGCGAACCCCGTTACAAGATCGTTTTCGACGGTGCTCTACAGCCCGGTGTCGATCTCACCACCGCCAAGCTCAATCTGGCGGCGCTGTTCAAAAGCGATGTCACGGCCATCGAGCGCCTGTTCAACGGCAGTACCGTCGCCCTCAAGCGCGACCTGAGCCACAGTGACGCCCAGACCTATCTGCAAGCACTGAGCAAAACCGGGATCGATGCGCGGATCGAAAATGAAACGGCGATCGAATTGAGCCTGTCGGACGTGCATGAACAACCTACGGCCTTCAACGAACCCACCTCACCTTACGCGCCCCCTCGAGCCAACGTTGGCGAGAGCCTTCCAGCATTCGCGGTACTCAAGCCCTTCAGCGTCGAGGGCCGGATCGGTCGCCTGCGCTTTCTGGCCTGGACCATGGTGCTGAGCCTGGTGACTTTGCCGATCGTGGCGATATTTGCATTCATCGGCCTTGGCCTGGTCAGCGGCGACTCCACCACCGGCCTGATCATTGGCGGGCTTTTTGCGTTTTTCCTGTTTCTGGGCTTCATCATTGTCAGCATCCTGTTCAGCGTGCAGCGCCTGCATGACATCGGCTGGTCCGGCTGGCTATGGCTGCTCAATCTGGTGCCGTTCGTGGGCAGTTTCTTCCCGCTGGTGATCATGGTCTTGCCGGGCAATACCGGCGCCAACCGTTACGGCCCGCCACCGCCACCCAACAGCACGGCGGTCAAAATACTGTGCTCGCTCTGGATCGTGTTCTTCGCCCTGGTGTTTGCCGGCGGCATGCTCGGCGGTATTTCGGCCATTCAGCAAGAATATGAAACCAACCTCGAGAGCAGCTATGAAAGCGGCTCGGTCACCACCGATGAAGTGGAGGTCGAGACTGAACCTGCGAATTCCGTGGACGATGCAGCCGAAGCGCCCCCGGCCCCTGTAGACTCTGCGAAAGAATGAACAACGCTCCCCGCCGTGACACCTGCGTCGCTGGCGCGGGGCTGTTGCGATGGAGAAATGCATGACCCGTTACGCTCTGATCACCGGCGCTTCCAGCGGCATCGGCCTGGCCATGGCCGAAGCTCTGGCCCGGCGCGGCCGCAGCCTGATTCTGGTGGCCCGCCAGCGTGATCAGCTGGAAAGCATCGCGATCGAACTGACCCAGCGCTTTGGCGTGGAAGTCCTGTTTCGTGCCTGCGACCTTGGCGAGCCTTTGCGCCTGTCCGGCTTTTTGCTGGAACTGGAAGAGGGCGACCGGCAGATCGATCTGCTGGTCAACTGCGCCGGTATCGGCACCTGCGGCCCGTTTCTGGCGCAAGACTGGATGACCGAGCAGGACCTGATCGAAGTCAACATC
>NZ_QAIK01000158.1:8810-37073 GCF_003061005.1 Pseudomonas sp. HMWF021
GTCGCCTCCATGGCAGCGTTCAATCCCGGCCCGTGGATGAGCACCTACTACGCCAGCAAGGCCTATGTGTTGCACTTCTCCGAAGCGCTGCGGGTTGAGCTGAAACAGAGCGCGGTCAAGGTGTCGGTGCTCTGCCCCGGCCCCACCCGTACCGCGTTCTTCCGCACCGCACAGCTCGACAGCGACAAGATCAAAGACAGCAAACTGCTGATGAGTCCCGAGGAAGTCGCGCTGTACACCGTGCGTGCGCTGGAGAAAAACCGCGCCATCATCATTCCGGGACGACGCAACCGCTGGTTCGCCTTCCTGCCGCGCCTCGGTTCGCGCTGGCTCAACCGCACCATCGTCGGCATGCTCAACAAGGCTTACTGCCCGCGCTGAACGGGCCTGCGGCAAAACACTGGGCGGGGCCATTTCCCATGAGTACACTCAGGCCAGCCCACACCACGGAGAAAACAGCAGTGGATACTCTGTTCACCAAGATCATCAACCGGGAGATTCCGGCCAAGATCATTTACGAGGACGACCAGGTTCTGGCGTTCCACGACATCGCCCCTCAGGCACCGGTGCATTTTCTGGTGATCCCGAAGAAACCGGTGCGTACCCTCAACGACCTGACCGAAGACGACAAGGCACTGGCCGGGCACATTCTGTTCACCGCCCAGCGTCTGGCGCTGGAGCTGGGCTGCGAGGAAGGCTTCCGGGTGGTGATGAACTGCAATGAAAAAGGTGGGCAGACCGTCTATCACATTCATATGCATGTACTGGGTCAGCGTCAGATGAACTGGCCGCCGGGCTGATCTCAGCAAACCCGTGCAGGAGCTGCCGAAGGCTGCGATCTTTTGACCTTGATCCTGAAAAAACAAGATCAAAAGATCGCAGCCTTCGGCAGCTCCTACATACAGCAGATCAAGCGCAACACAGTGGCAAATGACCCAGCGCAAACCTTCCCCGGCCGATTCGGTTAAACTGGCCGTCGAGATTTTTCCCGGAGGTCAGCATGACTACCCAACGTCACTACTCGCCGATTGACCGTCTTCTGCTGCAAGCCGATGCCGCGATGCGTACCCTGCTGCCTTTCAGCGGCCAGCCCTACCGCCCGTCGCCAGCCATCGTGCAGCCGGATGTGCAGATGAGCGATGAAGACACCCGCCACGTCGCCGGCCTGATGCGCATCAACCACACCGGTGAAGTCTGCGCCCAGGCGCTGTACCAAGGGCAGGCGCTGACTGCGAAGTTGCCGCAGGTGCGTGCCGCCATGGAACATGCCGCCGAGGAAGAAATCGATCATCTGGTGTGGTGCGAGCAGCGCATCCATCAACTGGGCAGTCACACCAGCGTGCTCAATCCGCTGTTCTACGGGATGTCGTTCGGCATTGGCGCCGTGGCCGGTCTGATCAGTGACAAGGTCAGCCTCGGTTTCGTCGCAGCAACCGAGCACCAGGTGTGCAAGCACTTGAACGAGCACCTTGAGCAATTGCCGGCCGAGGACGAAAAGTCCCGGGCAATTCTGGAGCAGATGCGCATTGATGAAGAACATCATGCGGAGAGTGCACTGGATGCGGGTGGTTTCCGTTTTCCGGCGCCGGTGAAGTTCGGGATGAGTCTGTTGGCGAAGGTGATGACCAAGAGTACTTATCGGATCTGAGATCGGTATTGCTGCTGAGGGCCCCTTCGCGAGCAGGCTCGCTCCCACAGGGTTCTGTTTCGGTAATAAAAAGGCGACTACCGCAAAGTAGTCGCCTTTTTTGTGCCCGGGAATCTTACGTCGGCATGTTGCGCGCGTAGAAGATTTCCAGCATTTCGTGTTTCACCCGCTCAGTCACCTGAGCACGCTGCTCGGCAGACAGATTGCTGGTGGCGTCGCCGAACAGGTAGTTGTCCAGTTCGAAGTTCTTCAGCAGCATTTTGGTGTGGAACAGGTTTTCCTGGTACACGTTCACGTCGGTCATCTGGTACGCGTCGCGAGTGTCTTCGGAAAGGTAGTTCTGGATCGAATTGATCTCGTGGTCGATGAAGTGCTTGTTGCCTTCAACGTCACGGGTGAAGCCGCGCACACGGTAATCCACAGTCACGATGTCCGAATCGAACTGGTGAATGAGGAAGTTGAGCGCTTTAAGCGGTGAAATGACACCACAGGTCGACACGTCGATGTCCACACGGAACGTCGCGATACCGGCGTCCGGATGGATTTCCGGATAGGTATGCACCGTGATGTGGCTCTTGTCGAGGTGGGCAAGGATGATTTCGGGCAATGGACCCGGGGACTCTTCGATCTGGCTGTCAGTCGGGGTCACCGGCTCTTCCGAGATCAGAATCGTGACGCTGGCACCCTGAGGCTCATAGTTCTGACTGGCAATGTTCAGAATGTTGGCACCAATGATTTCGACAACTTCCGTGAGGATCTGCGTCAGGCGTTCGGCGTTGTACTCTTGATTGATGTACTCGACGTAAGCCTGCTGGTCTTGCGGGGTTTCCGCGTAGCAGATGTCATAGATATTGAAGCTCAAGGTCTTTGTCAGGTTATTGAACCCGTGGAGCTTGAGTTTGCTTTTCACCGTTAAAAACTCTCTATGTATGCGGCGCAGCCGCGTGATCAAGCATGCCCGTCAAGTGCGAACAACGCACCTGCGTAGGACGGTTAACACCTCTTCGCGATGGCGATTTTGGTTATCTGTTCAGGCGGCTGACCCGTCGGCTGACCGATCACTGCCCTGAAAAAAGTGGCGCATTATGCAGACGTCAGCGAGGGATCGCCAGAGTCTGCACTGCTTTTATGATAGTTGAATGTCGGTTCAACCGAGTTCGACGATTTCGTAATCGTGAGTGATCGCCACGCCGGCCGCGCCGAGCATGATCGAGGCCGAGCAATACTTCTCGGCAGACAGCTCGATGGCACGCTTGACCTGGGCTTCTTTCAGGCCACGACCCTTGACCACGAAGTGCATGTGGATCTTGGTGAACACCTTCGGATCTTCGGTTGCGCGCTCGGCTTCAAGGAACGCTTCGCAGCTTTCAACAGCCTGACGCGACTTCTTCAGGATGCTGACCACGTCGAAGTTGCTGCAACCGCCAACGCCCAGCAGGAGCATTTCCATCGGGCGGACACCCAGATTACGACCACCGGCGTCCGGCGGACCGTCCATGACCACAACATGACCGCTGCCGGACTCGCCGAGGAACATGGCTTCGCCAGCCCATTGGATGCGTGCCTTCATCGCCAAGACTCCACTGTAGAAAAAAGGGTCGCCAGCTTAGCACAGCCCCCTGCTCCGACAGCGCGAAGCGTTCCTAGGAAGGATGCCCGTACGCTGTAGGTAATTTCTCGAATTTTCGACGAAGTGTCTGGTAAGCTGGCGCCAATTCGCTGGCGCCAATTGTCAGCCTGTAGCGACCGCCTTCAGCGCCTCATAAAAAAACCAAACATCACCGTGCAGTCTTTTCGGGATACAACCATGGTTGCTATTACCCCCACACCCAAAATCAAGAACCTTGACAAGCTGTTGATGCATTGCCAGCGCCGTCGCCATGCGGCCAAGAGCAACATCATCTGCGCCGGCGATCGCTCGGACACGCTGTACTTCATCATCAAGGGCTCGGTAACAATCCTGATCGAGGATGACGACGGCCGCGAAATGATCATCGCCTACCTCAACGCCGGGGACTTCTTCGGCGAGCTGGGTTTGTTCGAGCAGGCGGGCCAGGAACAGCAACGCAGTGCCTGGGTGCGGGCGAAAGTCGAATGTGAAATCGCCGAAATCAGCTACGTGAAGTTCCGCGAATTGTCGCAGCAGGATCCAGACATTCTTTACGTTCTCAGCGGACAAATCGCACAACGCCTGCGCAATACCACGCGCAAGGTCGGCGATCTGGCGTTCTTTGACGTCACCGGCCGTGTGGCCCGTTGCCTGCTGGAGCTGTGCAAACAGCCTGACGCGATGACCCACCCGGACGGCATGCAGATCAAGGTGACCCGTCAGGAAATCGGGCGGATTGTCGGTTGTTCGCGGGAGATGGTCGGTCGCGTGCTCAAGGATCTTGAAGAACGCAACCTGGTCGATGTGAAAGGCAAGACCATGGTGGTCTTCGGCACCCGCTAAGCGCGTAACTCAGGCGCTATAGACCTGCGCCAGCATCAGACGAAACAGCTCATCCAGACGCGCCAGAGCATTTGGCGCGACGAACTTCTCATGCAGGGCAATGTGGCTTTCGGCCCGCACCCGCTGCTCCAGACCACAGGCCTCATTGAAACGGTTGACCGCCGCGACCATCGATTCGCGCTCGTCATCCATCAACATCGCCCCGTGCACCAACCCCACCGGACGCTGGCCACCCTGGCTCTGACGCCAGCGCTGAGCGGTGCCGACCATCTTGCGACCGTCGAGATTGACGTTGAAGCGGCCGTCGCAGAATGCCCCGTCGATTTCGCCCAGCGACGACACGCCACCCAACTCATCGAGCAATTCGCAGATCGGATCACACAGGCGCCGGTAACCGGTTTCGATGCGATTCAGATCGCCTTCGCTGCGGGGCGGCGCGTAGACCAGCGCGATGTTGATGGTTGAAGCGGATTGCGGGACCGGTTCACCGCCGGTTTCCCGCAGCAAGACTGGCCAACCGGCAGCGGCGGAAACTTCGCAGGCGTGCTCGAAACCAGGTAGCCGGTTGAGGCGGCGTGGCATGACCAGCGCGCGATCTGCGGGTTGCCAGAACAGCAGGCCGAACTCGGCGTCGCCGGCGCAGATGGAAGCGAGCAAGTCCTGTTCGGCTTGCAGGCCGGTTTCGATGGGGAGGGAGGCAGGGATCATAAGGTTTCCGTAGGACGTTCAGTCTAAGGTGGATCTTATGTCGTCATCGCGAGCAGGCTCACTCCTACAGGGGGGAACGCATTCCAGGTGTAGGAGTGAGCCTGCTCGCGATGGCGTCTAACCGGTCTGACTGAGTCAGTCCAGGGTCGAACCACTGACCGGCACACCACGCTCCGGGAAGAACAGGCGCTGCAGTTCAGTGCCCGGGCTTTCCGCGCGCATGAACGCTTCGCCCACCAGGAACGCATACACATCGCTGATTTCCATCAGCTCGACATCGGCGCGGTTGAGGATGCCGCTCTCGGTGATCACCAGACGATCGCGCGGAATGCGCGGCAGCAGGTCGAGGGTGGTTTCCAGGCTGACGTCGAAGGTGTGCAGGTTGCGGTTATTGATCCCGACCAGCGGCGTGTCGAGGGTTTTCAGCGCGCGCTCCAACTCATCGCCGTCGTGCACTTCCACCAGCACATCCAGACCAACGCTTTTGGCCACCGAGGCCAGCTCGGCCATTTTCACGTCGTCCAGTGCGGAGACGATCAACAGCACGCAGTCGGCGCCCAGCGCGCGGGCTTCGACGATCTGGTACGGATCGATCATGAAGTCCTTGCGGATCACCGGCAGTTTGCAGGCGGCGCGGGCCTGTTGCAGGTAGGCATCGGCGCCCTGGAAGTAGTCGATGTCGGTCAGCACGGAAAGACAGGTCGCCCCGCCCTTCTCGTAGCTCCTGGCGATGTCGGCAGGTACGAAGTCCTCGCGGATCACGCCCTTGCTCGGCGACGCTTTCTTGATTTCAGCGATGACCGCCGGCTGCTTCTTCTTGGCCTGCGCCAGCAATGCCTGGGCAAAACCACGGGGTGCATCGGCCGCCTTGGCCAGACTTTCCAGCTCGCTCAGGCTGACGCGAGCGCTACGCTCGGCGACTTCCTGGACCTTGCGCGCCAGAATGTTTTCCAGAACCGTCGGTACACTCATCCCTCATTCTCCACTTTGAATACCGCGGTAAAGGCACCCAGCTCCTCGAGTTTTTCCCGAGCAAGGCCGGTATGCAGAGCGTCGTGCGCAAGCGCCACGCCTTCTTTCAAACTCGTGGCCAGGTCGGCGGCGTACAGCGCTGCACCGGCATTGAGCACAATCATTTCGGCAGCTTTCTGGCCGTTCTCGGTCTTGCGCTTGCCCAGTGCGTCACGAATCAGCGCCAGCGATGCTTCCGGTCCATCCACCGACAGGCCGTGCAGGCTCTGGCTCTTCATGCCCAGATCTTCCGGCTCGACCCAATACTCGCTGATCTCGTTGTTCTTCAACTCAGCCACAAAGGTCGGCGCAGCAAGACTGAATTCGTCCAGGCCATCCTTCGAATGCACCACCAGTACGTGTTTGCTACCCAGACGCTGCAAGACTTCGGCCAATGGCCGGCACAGCGCGGGAGTGAACACACCCACCACCTGATGTTTCACACCGGCCGGATTCGTAAGCGGGCCGAGCATGTTGAACAGCGTACGCAGGCCGAGATCGCGGCGCGGGCCGGCGGCGTACTTCATGGCTTTGTGGTGAGTCTGGGCAAACATGAACCCGATGCCGACGTTGTCGATGCACCGGGCGACCTGTACTGGCGTCAGGTTCAGATAGATACCGGCGGCTTCGAGCAAGTCGGCACTGCCGCTCTTGCCCGACACCGCACGGTTGCCGTGCTTGGCCACGGTGCAACCGGCTGCCGCGACGACAAACGCGGACGCGGTCGACACGTTGAAAATGTTCGCACCGTCACCGCCGGTGCCGACTACATCGACCACGCCGTCGAGGGTCTTGAGTTCGACCTGATCGGCCAGCTCACGCATCACCGAAACCGCGCCGACGATTTCGTCGATGCTTTCGCTCTTCATGCGCATCGCCATCATGAATGCGCCGATCTGCGCCTCGGTGCATTGACCGGTCATGATTTCGCGCATCACATCGCGCATTTCTTCGGTGCTGAGGTCGAGGTGTTCGACGATACGGCTCAGGGCTGTCTTGATATTCATGGAAAGTCCTTAGCGCGTGCCGCCGGTTTGTTTGAGGAAGTTGGCGAACAGTTCATGGCCCTGCTCGGTCAGGATCGACTCGGGGTGGAACTGTACGCCCTCGATGTTCAGGGTCTTGTGCCGCAGGCCCATGATTTCGTCGACCGAGCCGTCGTCGTGCTGCGTCCACGCGGTCAGCTCCAGGCACTCGGGCAGAGTATCGTGCTTGACGATCAGCGAGTGGTAGCGGGTAACCGTCAGCGGATGATTCAGACCGGCAAAAACCCCCTTGTCCTCATGGAATACCGGGCTAGTCTTACCGTGCATCACTTGGCGGGCACGCACCACATCGCCGCCGAAGGCCTGACCGATGGACTGATGGCCCAGGCAGACGCCGAGGATCGGCAGCTTGCCGGCGAAATGTTTGATGGCCTCGATGGAGACGCCGGCTTCGGTCGGTGTGCACGGGCCTGGCGAGACCACGATGCGCTCGGGGTTGAGCGCTTCGATTTCGGCGATGGTCAGTTCGTCGTTGCGCACGACTTTAACCTCGGCACCCAGCTCGCCAAGGTATTGCACAACGTTGTAAGTAAAGGAGTCGTAGTTGTCGATCATCAGCAACATGGCGTTTCGAACCTCTTGAATTCTGACTTGAAGACAGCCTTCGAATGACTTGCCCGCAGGGCGCTGCACGATGTCGGACGCGCAGGAGGCGTCGGCACAGCGGCATTTCAAACGGGCAAGGAAGGCAAAGCGATACAGATCCGGCGGGGCCGGCAGAAAAGATTCAGGCGCGCCAACGCCAACGGGCGTGTGCCTTGATGACTTGATCCAGAAGTTTGCTGACGATCAACACGGGGAAGGTCTCGTTCATACGTTCCGGCACAGTAACTTAGCTGGGCGGAGCGTGCAATATGGCGGGGCTGACGGGGGACAAAACTAAGCGAGGCTTCGCGACCGATGGCAAAACGCCGGGAGTTTTTGGTACTGTCGTTTCGTTCACCTACAACAATAAATAAACGGACTTGCTCATGATCAAACAGACGTTGTTTGTACCGCTTGCCGGATGCCTGCTCGCCATGGCCTGCGCCCAGGCCTACGCAGCACCCGCTCCCTATTCGAATTTCATCGTGTTCGGCGACAGCCTGAATGACGCCGGGACCTTTAGGGACACCGGCGGCCCGGCCGGTGCCACGCAGCGCTACACCAACCGCACCGGCCCGCTGTACAAGGACGGCACCGGGGAAAACCGCGACCTCAACGCCACCCAGATCATCGGCGGCAAACTGGGTTTCAGCCCCGACCAGACCGCCTCCTCATCCTCGGCCGTGCGTGCCGGCGAAGGCCTGGTCGATGGCAACAACTGGGCGGTGGGGGGTTACCGGACTGACCAGATTCTCGACTCGATTACTACGCAGTCCGCCACCGGCGAACGCACCCGCAGCGGCTACCTGCCTTCGAACGGTTTCCGCGCCGATCCGAATGCACTCTATTACCTGTCCGGTGGCGGCAACGACTTCCTTCAGGGCCGCGTACTCAGCCTCGATCAGGCCAGCGCCGCGGCCGATCGCCTGGCCGACAGCGCCCGTACGCTGCAAGGCGCCGGCGCCAAATACATCATGGTCTGGCTGTTGCCGGACATCGGCCTGACGCCGGCCATCAACGGCTCGCCGCTGCAGGGCTTCACCTCGCAGCTCAGCGCCCAGTTCAACACCGAACTGGTCAGCCAGTTGCAGGGCATCAACGCCGAAATCATTCCACTGAACATTCCGGTGCTGCTCAAAGAGGCTTTCGCCAACCCGGCGCAATTCGGCCTCGCCACCGACCAGAACCTCACGGCCACCTGCTTCAGCGGCAATGGCTGCACCGAGAACGCCCGATACGGCATCAACAGCGCCACCCCGGATCCCACCAAACTGATCTACAACGATTCGGTGCACCCCACCGAAGCTGGCCAGCGTCTGATTGCCGACTACGCCTACTCGCTGCTGGCGGCCCCGTGGGAGCTGACCCTGCTCCCGGAAATGGCCCAGGGCTCATTGCGCGCGCATCAGGACGAATTGCGCAATCAGTGGCTGGCGGACTGGGAAAACTGGCAGGCCGTGGGCCAATGGCGCGCCATCGTCGCCGGTGGCGGCCAGCATCAGGACTTCGACAGCCAGCACAGTGCGGCCAGTGCCGATGGCAACGGGTACAACCTGAACATCGGCGGCAGCTATCGCGTCAACGAAGCCTGGCGTGTGGGCGTGGCCGCCGGCCTCTATCACCAGAAACTCGAAGCCGGCGACGCCGACTCGGAATACAAACTCAATTCCTACATGGGCACCGCGTTCGCCCAGTACCAGCAAAATCGCTGGTGGGGCGACCTGGCGATGACCGCCAGCAAACTCGACTACGACAGCCTCAAGCGTAAATTCCAGCTGGGGGTCAACGAGCGCGGGGAGAAAGGCGATACCGACGGCTACGTGCTGGCGATCAGCGGCCGCATCGGCTACGACATCGCGCAGCAGGCCAGCAGCCCATGGCACCTGTCGCCATTTGTCAGCGCCGATTTCGGCAAGACCGAAGTCGATGGTTATTCGGAAAAGGGCGCGGATTCCACGGCGCTGACCTTCGATGATCAATCGCGCAATTCGCGACGCCTGGGCGTAGGGATCCAGGGCAAGTACCAGATCACCGCGCAGACCGAAGTGTTTGGCGAATTCGCTCACGAGCGTGAGTACAACGACGACCGGCAGGACCTGACCATCAACCTCAACAGTCTGCCGGGCAACCGTTTCACCCTCGAAGGCTACGAGCCGCAGACCAATCTCAATCGCCTGAATCTGGGCGTGAGCCACAAGCTCACGCAGGATCTGGCGTTGCGCGCCAGCTACAACGTGCGCAAGGATGATGACTTTACCCAGCAGGGAGTTAATGTCGGGGTCAGCCTGGATTTCTGAGGTTGAAAGCAAAAGATCGCAGGCTGCGCCAGCTCCTACAGGGTTAGCGCAGGCATAAAAAAACGCGGCGCCCTCACAGGCGCCGCGTTTTTTTATGGCTGAACGCAATCCAATGTAGGAGTGAGCCTGCTCGCGATGGCGGTGGAACAGTCAACATTAAAGGTGAATGTCAGACCGAAATCGCGAGCAGGCTCACTCCTACAAGGGTTTTACGTGGATCAGGTGTCCGGGGTCTGCTCGGCCAGGGCCACGGCGCGGAACATCGCGCGGCGCTTGTTCAGGGTTTCTTCCCATTCAAGCGCCGGCACCGAGTCGGCAACGATGCCGCCACCGGCCTGCACGTGCAGTTCGCCGTTCTTGATCACGGCGGTGCGAATCGCAATCGCGGTGTCCATGTTGCCGTTCCAGGCGAAGTAACCAACCGCACCGCCATACACGCCACGCTTGACCGGTTCGAGCTCGTCGATGATTTCCATCGCACGGATCTTCGGCGCGCCGGACAACGTGCCCGCGGGCAGAATCGCTCGCAGCGCGTCCATCGCGGTCAGCCCGGCCTTCAACTGGCCGGTGACGTTAGAGACGATGTGCATCACGTTGGAATAACGCTCGATGACCATTTTCTCGGTGAGCTTCACCGAACCGATTTCCGAGACACGACCCGTGTCGTTACGCCCCAGATCGATCAGCATCAAGTGCTCGGCGATCTCCTTGTCGTCCGACAGCAAATCTTCTTCCAGCGCCAGATCCGCTTCTTCGGTGGCGCCACGCGGGCGCGTGCCGGCAATCGGGCGCACGGTGATCAGGTTGTCTTCGACCCGCACCAGCACTTCCGGCGAACTGCCGACGACGTGGAAATCGCCGAAGTTGAAGAAGTACATGTACGGCGTCGGGTTGAAGCAACGCAGCGCTCGATACAGATCGATCGGCGCAGCCTTGAAGTCGATCGACATGCGCTGCGACGGCACGACTTGCATGCAGTCGCCCGCGAGGATGTATTCCTTGATGGTGTCGACGGCTTTTTCGTAATCGCTCTGGGTGAAACTGGAGCGAAACACCGGATCAGCCGCTTGTTGCTTGCTGAAGTCCAGGCCACGGCGCGGGGTGATCGGCTGGCGCAGTTTCTCCAGCAGTTCCTGCAATTGCGCCTGCCCCTGCTCGTAAGCATCGGCTTGCGCCGGGTCAGCGAGGACAATCGCGTGCATCTTGCCGGCGAGGTTGTCGAACACCACCACCGCATCAGAGACCATCAGCAGAATGTCCGGCACGCCCAGCGGATCCGGGTTCGGGCATTTGCCCAGACGCTTCTCTACGTAGCGCACGCAGTCGTAACCGAAGTAACCGACCAGGCCACCGTTGAAACGCGGCAGACCGGCGATGGTCGGCACGTTGTAACGGGCCTTGAAGGTTTCGACGAAAGCCAGCGGGTCTTCGACGTCATGGCTTTCGGTCTCGACGCCATCGACGGTGATGCTCACGTGATGGTCGTGCACCCGCAGTACGGTGCGGCACGGCAGGCCGATGATCGAGTAACGGCCCCACTTCTCGCCGCCCTGCACCGATTCGAGCAGGTAGGAGTTGGGCTGGTCGGCCAGTTTCAGATAGATCGACAGCGGCGTGTCGAAGTCGGCCAGGGTTTCGCAGGCCAACGGAATGCGGTTGTAGCCGTCAGCGGCCAGGCGCAGGAATTCTTCGCGGATCATGGGGTGCCTCGTGGTGTGAGGGGCAAATCAGTCAGGTGTGCAAACGCGCCGGCAAGCCGGCCAGGAACCAGTCAGGCGCGCCAACGCCAGCGGGCCAGGGCCTTGATGACTTTCATCCAGAGTTTGCGGGTGACCACCACGATGGCGTTTCCAGAATGGGATTGAGAAGCGTCGGGCAACGTTATCTCAGCGGCTGTACCGAGGCAACCGGGAATTAGCTTGCGCAGATCGTCGATCACCAGTGCCGGGGATTCCTCGGCAATCGGTCGGCCGTGGTTGTAGCCGTAGCTCAGTGCCACGCACTTGACCCCCGCCGCTTTCGCCGCCAGCACGTCGCTGCGCGAATCGCCGACGAACAGCGATTGCGAAGCCGGAATGTTGGCCATTTTCATCACGAAGAACAGCGCGGCCGGATCAGGCTTCTTCTGCGGCAGGGTGTCGCCGCCGATGATCCACTTGAAGTAACGGCCGATCTTCATCTGATCCAGCAGCGGCGCGACAAAACGCTCGGGCTTGTTGGTGATCAGCGCCATCGCCACGCCCTGCTTGTGCAACCACTTGAGGGTGTCGCGCACGCCGGGATAGACCACGGTCAGCTCATGGCTCGCACCGTAGGCTTCCATGAACACTTCCAGTGCGTGCTCGGCCTCGACGTCATCCACTGCCGAGTGATCGATGCCACCGGCCAGCGCCCGGCGCACCAGCACCGGTGCGCCATTGCCGACCCACTCGCGTACCGACTCGATGCCGGCAGGCTTGCGGCCGAGGGAGAGCAGCATGGTGTCCACCGCCGCCGCCAGGTCGGGAACCGAGTCGATCAGCGTGCCATCCAGATCGAACATCACCAACCGTGGCAGTTGCCCCGGGAACAGCTGCTCAAAACCGCTCATGGGCGCGCCAGCGCCAGTTCGGAACGCATCTTGTCGATGACTTCCTGATAGTTCGGTGCATTGAAGATCGCCGAACCGGCCACAAAGGTGTCAGCGCCAGCGGCAGCGATTTCGCGGATGTTGTTGACGTTGACCCCGCCGTCGATTTCCAGACGGATGTCACGCCCTGAGGCATCAATGATCGCCCGCGCTTCGCGCAGTTTGTCGAGGGTGCCGGGGATGAACTTCTGCCCGCCGAAGCCCGGGTTGACGCTCATCAGCAAGACCATGTCGACCTTGTCGATCACGTACTTGAGCACGTCCAGCGGGGTTGCCGGGTTGAACACCAGGCCGGATTTGCAGCCGCCTTCACGGATCAGTTGCAGCGAACGATCGACGTGCAGCGTGGCTTCCGGGTGGAAAGTGATGTAAGTGGCGCCGGCCTCGATGAAGTCGCCGACGATGCGATCCACCGGGCTGACCATCAGGTGTGCGTCGATCGGCGCGGTAACGCCGTACTTGCGCAGGGCCGCGCAAACCATCGGACCGATGGTCAGGTTCGGCACGTAGTGGTTGTCCATGACATCGAAGTGAACGAAGTCGGCACCGGCGGCCAGAACGTTGTCCACTTCTTCGCCGAGGCGGGCGAAGTCGGCGGAGAGAATCGACGGAGCAATTACGAAGGGCTGCATGACGCACCTTTTCTGAGCTAAATCACGATGGCGCGCATTGTATACCTCAAGTTTCCGTGCGCGCACCGTGACCGCGATGATCAGTACGCCGCTCGGTAGATCTTCTCGATATCCGCAGCGCTGAGCCTGCGCGGGTTGTTGCGCATCAAACGCTCGATCCCCGCGGCCTCCACAGCCATGGCCGGGATTGCCTCCTCGGGCACGCCGAAGCTGCGCAGCCCGGCAGGAATTTCCACCGCCGCACACAGTTCGGTCATCGCCTGCACGGCTTTGTCCGCCGCCTCGTTCGCACTCAGATGAGCGATCTTCACCCCCATGGCTTCGGCGATATCCTGCATGCGCTCGACGCAGGCCATCTTGTTCCAGGTCATGACATACGGCAGCAGCAACGCGTTACTGACGCCATGGGCGATGTTGAAACGCCCGCCCAGCGGATAGGCCAACGCATGCACCGCGCCGACCCCGGCATTGCCGAACGCCATGCCGGCCATCAGGCTGGCGGTGGCCATGTCCTCACGGGCCTGCAGATTGCCGCCATTGGCGTAGGCCTTGGGCAGCGCCCTGGCAATCAACTTGATTGCACCGAGTGCCAGCGAATCGGTGATCGGCGAGGCGTTGACCGACAGATAGGATTCGATGGCATGCACCAGCGCATCAACACCACTGGCAGCGGTGACGCTGCGCGGGCAGGTCAAGGTCATCTGCGGACTGACCAGCGCCACGTCCGGCAACAGATAATCGCTGACGATGCCCTTCTTCAGTTGCGCGACCTTGTCCGAGAGGATGGCGACGTTGGTCACTTCCGAGCCGGTGCCGGCGGTGGTCGGAATGGCGATCAGCGGCGGACCTTTGCGTGGCACTTGATCGACGCCGAACAGATCTTCCAGCGCACCGTGGTAACCGGCGTACGCCGCGACGCTTTTGGCGATGTCGATGGCACTGCCACCGCCCAGACCGATCAAGCCGTCATGCCCGCCCTCGCGGTACACACGCATGCAATCTTCGACGATGGCGATTTCCGGGTCCGGCAGCACCCGGTCGAAGATCTCGTACTCGCGCCCGCCCAATTGGCACAGCGCCAGCTCCACGGTGCCGGACTTGACCAGCGCGGCGTCGGTGACGATCAACGGGTTGTCGATATCCAGCCGCGTGAGTTCCGCCGCCAACTGCTCGATGGCCCCGGCGCCGGTGATCAGTTTGTGAGCGATTTTGAACTGGGACAGACTCATCGTGCGCAGCCTCTTATAGATGTGGGAGCTGAGCACAAGCGTAGCTGGGGAATCCGGGTTGTCCGCCATTCACCCCATGAATGACAGACACACCACCTGTAGGAGCTGCCGAAGGCTGCGATCTTTTGATCCTGATCTTAAAAACAAAGATCAAAAGATCGTCCGATCGCGGCCCGAGCCTTCGGCAGCTCCTACAGGGGAATGCGTCAGACCTGGGCGGTACGCAGTTTCTCGCTGCGGCCACGCAACCATTCAAGGGTCAGCAACAGGATGACGGAGAACGCGATCAGCAAGGTTGCCGCCGCCGCAATCGTCGGGCTGAGGTTCTCGCGGATCCCGCTGAACATCTGCCGTGGCAGCGTCGCTTGCTCGGGGCCGGCGAGGAACAGCGTCACCACCACTTCGTCGAACGACGTCGCAAAGGCAAACAGCGCCCCGGAGATCACCCCCGGCGCAATCAACGGCAGGGTCACCCGACGGAACGTGGTCAACGGCGAAGCCCCAAGGCTCGCCGCTGCCCGCACCAGATTCTGGTTGAACCCCTGCAGCGTCGCCGACACGGTGATGATCACGAACGGCACACCGAGCACCGCGTGCACCACGATCAGCGAGAAGAAGCTATTGCCCAGCCCCAGCGGCGCGAAGAACAGATAACTGGCCACACCAATGATCACCACCGGCACCACCATCGGCGAAATCACCAGCGCCATCACCAGCGATTTGCCGGGGAAGTCACCACGGGTCAGGCCGATCGCGGCCAGTGTGCCGAAGACCATCGCCAGCACCGTCGCGGCGGGGGCGACGATGATGCTGTTCTTCAGCGAGCGCATCCATTCGGCCGAGGCGAAGAAGTCCTGATACCAGTGCAGCGAGAAACCTTGCAGCGGATACACCAGGAAACTGCCCGAGTTGAACGACAGCGGCACGATCACCAGCACCGGCAGAATCAGGAACAGCAGGATCAGGCCGCAGAGGATCCGCAAGCTGTAGAACCACACCCGTTCGATGGGCGACATGTAAGGACTCAGCATTTCAAATTCCCCTTAGCTCAGGCGCAGGCGACTGGCGCCCACCAGCCAGCTGTAGATCAGATACAGCACCACGGTCGCCAGCAGCAGCAAGCCGCCCAGCGCAGTGGCCATGCCCCAGTTGATGCTGGTGTTGGTGTAGAACGCGACGAAGTAACTGACCATTTGATCGTTCGGGCTGCCGAGCAGCGCCGGGGTGATGTAGTAGCCGATGGCGAGGATGAACACCAACAGGCAACCAGCGCCGACACCGGCATAGGTCTGCGGGAAGTACACCCGCCAGAAACTGGCAAACGGATGGCAGCCCAGCGAGATCGCGGCGCGCATGTAGGTTGGCGAAATGCCTTTCATCACGCTGTAGATCGGCAGAATCATGAACGGCAGCAGAATGTGCACCATCGAGATGTAGACCCCGGTGCGGTTGAACACCAGCTCCAGCGGCTTATCAATGATGCCCATCGCCATCAGCGCGCTGTTGATCAGTCCACCCGACTGCAGCAACACGATCCACGCCGCGACCCGCACCAGAATCGAGGTCCAGAACGGCAGCAGCACCAGAATCATCAGCAGGTTGCTCTGCCGCGATGGCAGATTCGCCAGCAGATAGGCCAGTGGATAGGCGAGGAACAGGCAGATCACGGTGATGATCAGGCCCATCCAGAACGTGCGGGCGAAGATGTCGAGGTAGATCGCCTGATCCGGGGTGGCCGGGGCCAGTTCGCCGAGATCATCGACACGGTGATCCACCGCCGCCAGCAGATAGAACGGGGTGATGCTGCTGGTGTTGCGTTTGACCGCTTGCCAGTAGGCCGGATCGCCCCAGCGCTCATCGAGGCCTTCGAGTGCTTCTTTGTAGGAGGCCGGTTCGCTGGCGAAGGGCAACGCCCGGGCGGTTTTGGTCAGCAGGCTGCGATAGCCGGCCAACTCCATGTTCAAGCGCTTGGACAGATCGCCCAGCGTCTGGTTTTTGCGGGCTTCGGCGAGGTCTTCGCCGGCCGCTTTGTACACCGGTTCCGCCGGCAGGCCGCGGCCGTCCCAACTGGCGATGGCCGCCACGGTGCGCGGCATGCCGCCGACCACTTCCGGGTTGCCGACGCTTTTATAGAGCAGCGCCACGATCGGCACCAGGAACACCAGCAACAGAAACAGCACCAGCGGCGCAATCAACGCCTGGGCCTTCCAGCGGTTGACCCGCTCGGCGCGCTTGAGCTTCTGCTTCAAGGTGGGGCTGGCGCCCTCGTTCAGGGGAACGGCGATGGCCATGACGTACTCCGCAAATCTTTGGATGGGCGGCATCCCACATAACGATGCCGCATTACCTCAACACACAAGAAACACCTCACTCCTGTAGGAGCTGTCGAGTGCAACGAGGCTGCGATCTCTTGATCTTCAAAGGCAAAGTCAAAGTCAAAAGATCGCAGCCTGCGGCAGCTCGTACAGGGCGAAGGTTACTTCGCAGCCCAGGAATTGAAGCGCTGCTCCAGTTGCTCGCCGTTGTCAGCCCAGAAGCTGACGTCGATCTGCACCTGGTTGGCGATGTTTTCCGGGGTGGTCGGCATGTCCTTCAGCACGTCCTTGCTCAGCAGCGGAACTGCCTGCGTGTTGGCCGGCCCGTAGGCAATGTTTTCCGAGTAGGTCTTCTGCTGCTGCGGCTGGACCGAGTAGGCGATGAATTTCTTCGCCGCTTCGGCGCGCTTGGCGTCCAGACCTTTCGGGATGGCCCACGCATCGAAGTCGTAGATGCCGCCGTTCCATACCACTTTCAGGTTGGATTCTTTCTGCACTGCCGCGATGCGGCCGTTGTAGGCCGAGCTCATGACCACGTCACCGGAGGCGAGGTATTGCGGCGGCTGGGCGCCGGCCTCCCACCACTGAATGTTCGGCTTGAGTTCATCGAGCTTCTTGAACGCGCGATCCTGACCGCCCTTGCTCGCCAGCTCTTTGTAGACGTCTTTCGGTGCAACACCGTCGGCCATCAGCGCGAACTCAAGGGTGTACTTGGCGCCCTTGCGCAGGCCCCGCTTGCCCGGGAATTTCTTGGTATCCCAGAAATCGGCCCAGCTGGTTGGCGCGGTTTTCAGCTTGTCGGCGTTGTACGCGAGTACGGTCGACCAGACGAAGAAGCCCACGCCGCACGGCTGAATCGCGCCTTTGACGTAATCCTCGGTTTTGCCGAACAGTGCCGGATCGAGTTGTTCGAACATGTCTTCATCGCAACCACGGGACAGCTCTGGCGATTCGACTTCCACCAGATCCCACGACACGCTCTTGGTGTCGACCATGGCTTTGACCTTGGCCATTTCGCCGTTGTACTCGCCGGCAACGATCTTGCCGTTGCCCGCCGCTTCCCACGGTGCATAGAAGGCTTTGACTTGCGCCGCCTTGTTCGCCCCGCCAAACGACACCACAGTCAAATCGGGACCGGCGCCCATCGCGCTGGCCGCACCCATCAGGCCCAGGGTCAGGGCGGTGAACTTCAGGGATCTCAACATTTATTGTTCTCTCCACGTGCAGGGTTGGTGTTGGTATTGCGGGGGCGATCAGTTCGCCTCTAACAGCGGGTCGAGCGCGCGAACGTGCTCGACCTGCCAGCCAAGCGGTACCACGTCCCCGACCGCGAGCGCTGGATCAAGCTCGGCAATCGGCTGTTTCACGAAGAAGTCGGTCTTGCCGCAGACTTCCAGGCGCACCCGGACGTGGTCGCCCAGATAGATGAATTCCGCCACCCTCCCTGAGAAGCGGTTGACGCATTGATCGCTCGAGCCATTGAGGCTGACGCGTTCCGGGCGAATCGACAGGGTTACCGGTTCACCGGTCTGGCCGACGTTGACCGCCAGCGCCTCGACCTTCTCGCCACGGCCCAGCTCAACCACGCAGCGCTCGCCGCTCTGGCTGAGCAGCCGCCCGTTGAGGCGGTTGTTCTCGCCGATGAAGTTGGCCACGAAGGTGTTTTTCGGTTCTTCGTACAGCGTGCGCGGTGGCGCGATCTGCTGGATTTCGCCCTGATGGAACACAGCGACGCGGTCGGACATGGTCAGGGCTTCCCCCTGATCGTGGGTCACGTAGACCACGGTCACGCCAAGGCGCTGGTGCAGGTGCTTGATCTCCATCTGCATGTGTTCACGCAATTGCTTGTCGAGGGCGCCCAGCGGTTCGTCCATCAGCACCAGTTGCGGTTCGAACACCAGCGCTCGCGCCAGCGCCACACGCTGTTGCTGACCGCCGGAGAGTTGCGCCGGATAACGCGAAGCGAACGCGTCGAGCTGGACCATGCTCAGGACTTTCTTGACCTTGTCGCTGACGTCGCTCTTGTTCAGGCCGCGCACGGTCAGCGGGAAAGCCAGGTTCTCGGCGACGGTCATGTGCGGGAACAACGCGTAGTTCTGGAACACCATGCCGATGTCACGCTTGTGCGGCGGCACGTTGTTGATGGCGCGGCCGGCCAGGAGAATTTCGCCGGCGGTCGGGGTTTCGAACCCGGCGAGCATCATCAGGCTGGTGGTCTTGCCCGAGCCGGACGGCCCGAGCAGGGTCAGGAACTCACCCTTGCGAATGTCCAGGTTGAGGTCTTTGACGATCAGGTTCTCGCCGTCGTAGCTCTTCTGCACTCCACGAAAGCTGACCAGTACGTCACTGGCCCCTGCGTTTGAATCGACCTGGCTCATACCCACACCTTTGTTATTGGTAACTGCTGTGGATTAAGCCTAGTGGCTGGCGCCAGCCGCGCAAATCGGGGCGCAGGAGAGAATCGCCTCAGCCGGATGGAAGGTTGGGGGTAGGGATTGCCCTACAAGGATGGCGGGATCAGACATGCCCCGTCAGTAAAGCGGCGGGCAAGCCAACAGGGCACGTAACAGACGATTTTGCCGATGTCGCAAATGGACAAGCGCAAGTACATAAACCGCAGGAACAACGAGCCATAAATAGTTACCACCCGGCTTGCAGAGCCTGAGGATATAACTGGACGTCACACCGTTGTGCCCAAGGAAAAAGGAATTTCCATGAATGCTCCCATTGAACGCTCACCTGCACGCTCAGGGCTGAGCCAGATCATCGCTGCTCAATTTGCTTCTCGCCCCACTTTGGAATCGGTCACCCGTCAATTGCTGGCCGATACCATTGCCGAAAAACTCCCGTCACTGCAGATCGACCTTAACCTCACCATCCTGGCAACACCGTATCCGGAAGGCGGCTGGACGCTGCGCCCCCTTATCCCGCTGGTTCTTGATTACCTGGCAGGCGGCGCGCAAATCGACTTGCGTAATCGCTACGGTCTGCCCTGTTATTTGAGCGATGCACCGCCGAAGAGACTGCGGTTATCCGACCGCAGCCCCGTCGACTTGACAGTTGTCGCAGCCATCATCAACGAGCTGCCGTGGACCTTGCCCGTCAGCCTGCAAAATCAGCTGGCCTCTTATTGGCAAGAAAAAATCGAGTCCGGCGTCAGCCGCTGGAGGTGGCTCAGTGACCAATTGAAGGGGGCCTTGCAGGCCACCACACTTGAAAAGTCCGACCTTGATGCAGATGACCGCGCAACCCTCGATCAGGTCGTCGGCTGGCCGGACTCGGGGAAACGCCAGGAAGTCTTCGGCGAGACCGCAGTCCGTGTTTATTGCCTGGAAGCGGTGCTCACTCAGGCGAATCTGCAAAGTCGACGGTTGAGCCCCGAGCTGTTGTTGATTCGCCAAAGCAGCCAGCGTGTCCTGTTGTGCAAGCCCGGTGGCGATTGCGAGGGCTTTGCGTCGCTGCAAGCTTTCACCGGTGTCTGGGGCACACGCCTGGCCACGGATCTGCAGGTTGATCAGGTGACCGTCAACCGCTATGAGCCCGACGGCAACATCTTCGACACACAGGCCGCGATCATCCTCAATCGACAACTCGAAGCGCTGCGGTCGCTGCGTCTACCCGCCAGCGAAGGACTGCAAGCACTGCTTTCGATCTACCGCGAGATCACGGATCCGCAATACGATTTTCTCGATGCACGCACGATCTCGCTCCCTGCGCCGTCAGTGACGCGCAGTGCCCTGCCGCAATGGCTGCAAGGTGCCTCGCCGGTTGACCGCATGACTTACCGTTATTACAGCCTGGCGTTGGCGAATGCCAAAAAACGTTACAACGGGCGCACGTTCCTCAGTGACATCGACGACATTCAAACCTTCACCAACGCCGCTCTGCTCAAGCAGTTGAAACTGGACGAAGGCAGATTAGCCCACCCCGAAGCAGGCCAATCGGGAGACGAACGGTTTCAGCCAGAGGATCTGCAACTGACGTTCGCTGTCGCGGCCGGCTACCCGGGCGGTGCCGGGTTCGTCGAAAAAGAGACGATGAGCCTGACAGAGCTGGCCATCCGCAATCTGGCTGCTCGCCCCCATGGACAACTGACCATTACCCACCGCAAGGGCTTGACGCTGCCTGCCTGGCTGACCCCGGACTACATTCAGCGCAGCGGCGGCCTGATCGAGCAAGTGGACATCGGCAAGACGTACCCCCGGATGCTTGAATCCAGGCTGTTGGGAGATGACCCGCGCATAAGACAGCGTGAGGCCTCATTTGCCGAACAAACCATGGCGCAACTGCCGTTACAGGCCCTGGAACTCAAGCTCAGGCGCCAGAATGGATTCACCGCCAAGGGTGTGCGGATGGTCTGCGCATTGACCAATGAGCAGGCATCGGAGCGTATCCTCGATGGTCAGGAGGTGGTCATCCGTCAACTTGCACTCGTACGCAAACCGGGCGCAGCGGCCGATATCGTCACCAACATGTTCATCATCGAAATGCGCGATTTCACGCACGGCCCGCACATTCTGTATCGGCCACTCTATGCCCAGCCCCTGCATGAGTTCGCCTCGCGACAGCAGTTGCTCGACGCGCTGGCCCAACCGGGCGACCTGCAATCGAGCGTACTGACCTGGCTATCCGATACCGCCAGACCGGTTTACGCCAATGGCGGCTTCCTTGAACCCCATTACGTGCGCTTCGGCATAGGCAGCGAGTTCGGCCCGATCGAACGCCCCCGTCCTGCGACCCTCGCGACAAACGGAGTGAGCGATCAACTGCTGATGTATCTGGCCAACGGCAAACTGATGCAGCACTTGTACGGCAGCAACGCCCGCACGCTGGTTGACCAGGCCGAGCGCGAATCGGTGTCCAACAGCGAAAGCCGTTGGGCGGTGCTCATGGAAGGCGCAAACCTGCTGTTTGGCACGCTCCTGCTGCCATTGTTGCGAGGACCGTTCATGCTGACCGCCTGGCTGTACTCCCTGGCCAGCAGTGCCAGCCATGATATCCCGGCGCTCAACAGTCAGGACCCGGTAACACGGGAACTGGCACTGGTGGATTTGCTGCTTAATGTCAGCATGGTTCTGCTGCAATTTTCCTCTTCAACGGCCCCTGTGCCACGCGTTGCCGAACGTATCCGCCAGCGTGCGTTGCAGCAGGTCATCACCAGGCGCAGCCCCGGACAATGGCCCGCTCCGAGGCCGGCCGCCACACAGGAAGGCGTGGTAGCGCTGGCCACTCAAAGCACGGGATCGGGTCATACCGTGTTCGACTTCAGTTTCTCAAGCGCTCGTGCACAACTGACGCCCGGCCAGCGCGAACGCTTGATGCTGATGCAGGTTCCGCCACCCGTTCCGCTGCCAGAACGCATTGCCAGTGGACGCCTGACGGGGCTCTATCGGACCCCGGATGAGGTGTACACACAGATTGATTCGCAATGGTATCGGGTCCGGGTCAACGGCAATGTCGCCAACGCCCCATCCGTTGTGATCATCTCTCCCTCAGCCCCCATTGCACTGGGCCCTGCACTTAAAACGGACGGTGAGGGCAACTGGTCACTGGATTTGAACCTGCGGCTCAGGGGTGGCATGCCGCGCGAGCGTATTGCGGCTGCTCGTCAACGCAAGGCGCAGAGAATCGAAGACCTGACCCAGGCTTTCGACCAGCTTCTGACGGCTGAGGCCGACGTGCAGAAAAAAGCCGATGATGCAGAGCGAGTCATGAACCTGGCCGCGAGGGGCGCGGGCTACAGTGACGATGTGCTGGCCAGGACACGACGCAAATTCGATGAGGCGCTGCACAGCCAGATCGATGACTACGTACGCATACTGGACACTTTGAACGAGCGCAACGAACTGGGCATTCCCGTTCCTGCGGCCAACGTGGCGATTATGCTGGAGAACATCGTCAAAAACGCACGCAAGTCGGTGGTGGTCGCGGATATGGATCGGGAGGCGCTTTATGCCACGAATGAAGACTTCACAATCCTGAACGACGGCTTCTCCGCTCGCATCGCGGCTAATCTTCCACGCTACACGGCATTCATCAAACAACTGGTCGGCATCAATGATCGGCAGATGCATTCACTGGAACTCAAGGATCGCTATCTGGCAGAACTGTTTGATCTGGGCGGACGAGGCAAGGACGCCTACGAGCGTCTGACCCGCGATCGTCCTGACGAAATCACTGCACTGGGCGTCAAGTACTTGCAACTGCAAAGCCTGAAGTTTGCGATCGTCAAGGACTGGTCCGATTTTCCGTTCGCTGAACTCGACGAACTCTTCCTGCCACTCAGTGTTCAGGTGCGCACACACAGCCAGCTTAAACTGTTCGAACTGTCGGCCGAGGAGCGCCTGGCCGTACTTGAAAGCCTGAACGAACATTACGCCCATGCACTGGACGTCATGCAGGGCTGGAGCATCGTTCATGCTGAAAGGTTTGAAATGAACGCATTCGATCGCCTGCAAAAAATGTTCGAGGATCTTTATCAGGATGTCACGAAACAACTGGCCGCCGAGATCAAGCCGGCTGCCCAGTCCTCCAGACGTCCACCCAAGCGGCCAATGGTATCCGTCGGCAAGCCACAGAAAAAAGTCATCAAGACTCGCAAGCGCGGCATGTTGATTGGTGACCTCAGACCTGCGGGATCCGGCTTGTCGATCGACACTGTAGAACTTCGTTCCGAACTGGATGACACCCTGCTGGTGACCTACTCACAACACGGAGACGTTTGGGATGAAGTCCTGAAAAGCAGCCCTCCTCAACTACCTGCTCCGCAGCCAGCCTTTCGTGCTCTGGACACTATCAAGGGAGATGCGCGCAAACTGCTGAAAAAACTCGACGAAACGGTGCAGCGCGAGGAGCGTTACGCGAAAGTGTCCCGTTACCCCGTGGAAATCCAGGAAAGCCTGCAACACGAAGCGAATCGCTACGCCGACATTGCCGCAGAGCTTGACCGTGCCATCGAGGCTCAGCCCAAGGCATCGCAGTCAGCGGCTGATCGGGAGATTCACCAAAAGTTGATCAACGCAGTCAGCGTTCTGAAAAGCAAAGGTGAAGAGCTGCGCGTTCAACAGTCACTGGCGTTGCCGCCCACTCACGCCAACCTCGCGTTCCTGCTGCAGAAAAACAAACTTCAGGTGGCCAGGCTGGGCGCCCGGGTTGCAACACAGGGTGAGCGCAACGACTTCATTCAGGAGTACGCCATCAATGACCGGCAAGGTTATGCCGTGTGGTATGCCCATTTTCACTACCCCAGAGCCGACAGCCCCAAACAGGAGTTTACTGCGGCACATATGAAAACCCGCGAGCAACGAAAGGAGAACTATCACTCTTTGCTGGCCAGAGCCGAGAGCGATCAGCGGGTTGTCGATGTTCATCGAGGAATGATCGGCATGGATCTGGCACAGCGTCATTTCCTGCCACTGGCACCATGAACGCCTTCGCGCCATGTATCACAGCAGCTTGTGCTCCATGGCGTATTTGACCAGCTCGGCCAGGGAGGTGATGTTGAGCTTCTGCATCAGCCGCGCCTTGTGGGTGCTGATGGTCTTGCTGCTCAGGGCCAGTTGCTGGGCGATGTCGTTGACATTGGCACCCTGGGCCAGACGCTCGAACACCGAGAATTCGCGTTCGGACAGCAATGAATGCAACGGCCTGGCATCGGTCAGGCCGACCTCGAAGACCATGCGGTCGGCCAGTTCCGGGTCGATGTAGCGCCCGCCGGCCGCCACTTTGCGGATGGCGGTCAGCAGCAATGCCGGATCGCTGTCCTTGGTCGCATACCCGGCGGCGCCGACCTTCAGCGCGCGGGCGGCCATCTGCGCTTCGTCGTGCATCGACAGCACCAGAATCGCCGGCGGATTGTTCAGCGCGCGGATCCGCGGGATCGCCTCCAGCCCGTTGACTCCAGGCATCGAGATATCCAGCAGGACCACCTCGCACGGCACGCTGCGCAAGGTTTCGAGCAACTGCTCGCCATTGCTCGCCTCGCCCACCACTTGCAGATCCCTGGCCAGGCCGATCAATTGCTTGATGCCTTCACGGACGATGGTGTGGTCTTCGGCTACCAGTACACGGATCACTTGCACTCTCCTCGATTGTGTTTTTAAGGGCAAAAGATCGCAACCTGCGGCAGCTCCTACATTGATCGCATATCCCTGCAGGAGCTGCCGAAGGCTGCGATCTTTAGCGATCCAAAGGCACCCGCACAAGCAGACTGGTACCCTCCCCCGGCTCACTTTCCAGTACCAGCCGCCCGCCCATCATCAGCACCCGCTCGCGCATGCCGACCAGTCCGAACGACGTCGGCCGGTCCGCCGCAGCGACAAAGCCTGTGCCATCGTCGCTGACCGTCAAGCACAACTCGTCGCCTTCCAGCGCCAGCGTCAGCTCCACAGTATGCGCCTGAGCATGGCGCATCACATTGGTCAGCGCCTCCTGCAAAATCCGGAACAGGCCAATCGCCTTGGCATCGCTGAGCGCAGGCAGATTGTCCGGCACCTGCACCAGACACGGAATCTGCGTACGCGCTTCGAACCGCCGCGCCTGCCATTCAATTGCCGAGGCGATCCCGGCATCGAGAATCGGCGGGCGCAGCGCCGTCGCCACGTCGCGCACCAGTTGAAACAACTGGGCGATCAGACGCTTCATGCTGTGCAAACGCTCGTTCAGGCCCGGATCAAGTTGCGCATACGCCAGCTCGCACATCGACGTTTCCAGTTTCAGCACCGTGAGCATCTGCCCCAGTTCATCGTGGACTTCCCGGGCAATCCGCGCCTTCTCTTCCTCGCGCACGCTTTCCATGTGCGCCGACAATTCGCGCAGTTGCTCGCGGGACGCTTCCAGTTCCAGCTCGATGCGCTTGCTTTCGGTGATGTCCCAGACGATGCCGTCCCAGACGTAAGCGCCATCCTCCAGTTGGCGGGTGATGGCCTTGATCTCGGCCCAGCGTTGCTCACCCTGCCGGGTGAGAATCCGGCCCTGCCACGACCAGTCGCTGTCAGTATCGAGCGCTTGATCCTGAGTCTGGTGGTAACTGACCTTATCGTCGGGATGCACCAGACTGCGCAGCCCCATGTCTCGGTGCGCGATGGCGGCCGGCGCGTAACCCACCAGACTTTCACTACCCTCACTGATGTAGGCGAAGTCGATTTGCCCGGTCACCGGCGCACGTTCCAGGCGAAACACCAGCCCCGGAACGTTGGCGGCAATGCCCTGCAGGCGTGCTTCACTTTCCTGCAACGCGGCCAGTGCGCGGCGACGTTCGGAGACGTCGGTGAGATAAACCACCAGATACTCGCTGTCGCGAAAGCGCAGAAAGCTCAGCGAAACGTCCGCCGGCAGGATGCTGCCATCGGCACGCACGCAGCTGGTTTCGAAGCTCAGCGGCCCTTCCTCACTGGCCCGCGCGCGCTTCCACAGGTTGAGCCAGCGGTCCATGTGCAGGCTGGGCTCGAAGTCGATCAACGGTCGCTCGATGATCCCGCCTGGCGGGTAGCCGAGCATGCTTTCCGCCGCACGATTGGCGTAGCGCACATGGCTGTCCCAGTTGACCCAGAGAATGCCGACGGTGCTCTGATCGATGGAAAACTGGGTCAGGCGCAAGGATTCTTCGCTGGCCGCGCGCAGGGCAATGTCCTCGCGGGCCGCCAGCAGCCGCTGTTCGAGGCTGCGCTGCTGGCGCCGTTGCCACAGCACAATGGCCACAGCGCTGAAAAACAATACGGCGAACAGCAGGCCCAGGTTCTGCCAGAACCCCGGCGACTCCGACAGACGCGGATATCGGGGTTGCAGCCATTGCGTGTGCAGACGCTCCAGATCTCTGGCCGGGATCGTGCGCAAGGCACTTTCGATGATCCCGGCCAGCTCCGGCCAGTCACGGCGCGTGGCGACACGCAGCAGTTGCGGCAAGCCAATATCGCCGACCACCACCAGATCGGCGAACTCCGGCTCGACTGACAACCGGCCCAGCTGCGCCTCATCGACCACCGCGTAACCCGCCTGCTGACTCAACAGCAACTGCAAGGCCTGACGTTCCAGCGGCACGCCTTGCAGGTTCAGATGCGGATAGTTGGCGCGCAGGTAATCGGCGGTGGCGCTGGGCATGCGTACGGCGACGCGGGTCTGGCCGTCGAGTTTTTCCAGCTCCACGACGCCACCGCTCTTCTGATCACTGACCACCAGTTGCGGGACGCGCATGTAAGGGTCGGAAAACAGCCATAGCCGCAGGGCGCCCGGGGTCTGGGTCAGGCCCGGGGCGATATCGATTTCGCCATCGCGGGCAGCCTCCTCCAGCTGGGCCAGATCCTGAAAATTGCGCCACCGCAGTTCGACGTTCAACGTCTTGGCCAGCGCTTTCATCAACTCGACGTTAGCCCCGGACAGGCGCTGCAGGCGCCGGTCGTATTGCGCGTACGGCGCTTGCAACACCAGGCCGACGCGCAATTCCCGGTGCTGCGCCAGCCATTGCTGCTCAACAACGGTCAGGGGCGCTGCCGGCTCAGGCGCCGCCCAGCCCATCAAGGGAAAACACAACCAGCCGATAACCCACAGGCAGCAAAAACGCATCATTGAAGTCTCGTACACTGACAAATTCTGACCAACCCATTAGGCTGCCGGGATACTTTTCTGGCCTGGAATAACCGATGCCCTCTGTCTACCGCCTGGCAATGCCAGCATTGTGCCTGTCGCTGATCCTGCCTTGTGCGTTTTCCGTCGAAGCTGCCGATCCGGCGCCGGCCTCCACCACTGAGCAACCGGCCGCTGAAAAACCTGCCGAACGCCAGCCATTGCCTGAGCGTAGTCAGGAAGAAGCCGCAGCACTCGAACGCAAGGTCCCGGCGCAAGAACAGCAGCAACTTCAGGCCGGCGCCGACACCTTCCTCGCCCTGTGGAAACCGGCCAACACCGCCGAACCGAAAGGCGCGGTAATTATTGTCCCTGGCGCTGGTGAAACGGCTGACTGGCCGCAAGTGATCGGCCCGCTACGCAGCAAATTGCCCGATGTCGAGTGGAGCAGCCTGAGTATCACCCTGCCGGATCTGCAAAGCGATGCCATTGCCCCGCGCGTGATCGCGCCCGCCGCCGCGCCGAAAGCCCCGGAGAGTGGCAGCAAGGATTCCACCACCGCGCAGCCGATCGAGCAGGCGGCGGGCGGTGAAGCGGAAGTGGCGGATCAGTTGGTTGCCGAAACGGCTGAAGAACAGTCCAAGGCGGATGCCGAGCGCATCTTTGCGCGGATCGACGCCGCCATTGCCTATGCCGAACAACAGAGCGCACGTCGGGTCGTCATCCTCGGTCACGGTACGGGCGCCTACTGGGCGGCGCGTTTCCTCAGCGAGCGGCAGAGTTCGCAGGTCGAGAAACTGGTGATGGTCGATGCACAAACGCCGACCAAGGCCAAGCCACAACTGGCTGAACTGACGCCGACCCTGAAGCTGCCGACCGCAGACATTTTCTACATGGACAAGGCGCTGGATCGCAATGCGGCACTGGAGCGCATGCAGGCCAGCAAGCGTTTGAAAACCTCGACGTTCAGCCAGGTGGCGCTCAAGGCGTTGCCGGATAAAAAAGCGGAACAGGAACAGCTGTTCCGGCGGGTGCGTGGCTGGTTGAACCCGCAGAAGACAGATTGATAGAAACAAAAGCAAAAGATCACAGCCTGCGGCAGCTCCTACAGGAAACGCATTCCCAAGTAGGAGCTGCCGCAGGCTGTGATC
>NZ_QAIK01000158.1:37083-44361 GCF_003061005.1 Pseudomonas sp. HMWF021
CCCGTCGCGCCCGGATCAGCGTAAACGCGTTGTGCAGCTCTCGGGTCTTCTCGGTCGCCTCTCGCACCTGCTCCGCCGTTGCGCCGCTGCCGGCAATCTTGTCCGGGTGATGACGGCTGATCAGCCGTCGATAGGCGCGCTTGATCTGCGCCGGTTCGCTGGTCGCCGACACGCCGAGCAGGCGCATCGCGTCCTGATAGCTTACCGCCGCACTGACAATTGGCCGTTTGTTCGGCTCGTAGTCACTGGCCAACGCCTGTATCTGATGCGTTGTCCAACCCAGCCATTTGCCCCACTGCGCCAACAGCTCACGCTCGCTGACGCCGGCACGCCCGTCGGCCCAGACCATCCGCCAGCAGGCACGCAGCACGCCTTCAGCGGCATGCGGTTGCGCGCTCAAGCGACGTAGATAGCCGCGCAGATTATCGCCGCCGGACTTGCCGCGATTAAACGCGGCAATCGCCCGACGCCGCGCCGGCTCGCTCATCTCCAGGGCGTTCATTTCATTGCGCGCCTGCTGGATATGACCGTCCGTCACCCGCCCGTCACTCTTGGCCAGACGTCCGAGCAGCACGAACAGCAATTCGTCGTTGCGCAACATCGGCCGCCCGCCGAGCCTTTCCCGCAAGTGCCCCCAGCTCTGCAAGTGCAGGCGTCGATCCAGCGCCTGCCCCAACAACGCCCCAAGCATGGCCCCCGGAATGCTGGCGATCGCAAAACCCGCTCCGGCTCCAATCAGAGTCCCTGGCCACAACATATCAACGACTCGCTTCTATCAATGCTTCAGCTTCGGCCAGGCGCTCATGCGTGCCGACATCCACCCAGTGACCTTTCAGGCGCTCGCCGCTGACCTGTCCCTCAGCCATGGCTTTTCGCAGCAATGGTGCGAGTTTGAACGCGCCATCCGTGCAGCCTTCGAACAACTGCGGATGCAGGACAGCGATGCCGCTGTAGGTCAGGGTTTGCGCACCCGGTTCACCATCAGTCACCTGCCCCTCAGTCAAGGTGAAATCGCCAGTCGGGTGATGGTTCGGGTTGTCCGCCAGCACCAGATGCGCCAGACCATTGATCGGCTGATGCAACACGCTGAAGTCGTAATCGGTCCAGATATCGCCGTTGACCACCAGAAACGCATCGTCACCGAGCAACGGCAAAGCGCGGAAAATCCCGCCGCCGGTTTCCAGCGGCTCGCCTTCCGGCGAGTACCGGATGCTCACGCCGAACTGCGAACCATCGCCCAGATAATCCTCGATCTGCTGACCGAGCCAGGCATGGTTGATCACGATTTCACTGAAGCCTGCTGCCGCCAGCGCACGCAGGTGGTATTCGATCAACGGCACACCGCCAGCACGCACCAGCGGTTTGGGGGTAGTCAGGGTCAGCGGGCGCATGCGCTCGCCTTTACCTGCCGCAAGAATCATCGCCTTCATGCAGTCACTCCGCCGCGCAGACTGGCGAGCAACGCTTGCAGATCCGCCAGTTCAGGACGTCGGGCGATCACCGCTTCTATATAAGCGAAGAAACGCGGCACGTCGGCCAGGTAGCGCGGTTTGCCATCGCGGTGGCAAATGCGCGCGAAGATGCCGATGACTTTCAGGTGACGCTGCACGCCCATCAGGTCGCTGGCGCGCAGGAAGTCTTCGAAGTCCGCCTGTACCGGGATGTTCAACGCCGAGGCTTGCTGCCAGTAGGTTTCCAGCCAGCCACGCACACGTTCTTCAGGCCAACTGAGGAAAGCGTCCTTGAACAGGCACGTCACGTCGTAGGTCACCGGGCCATACACCGCATCCTGGAAATCCAGCACGCCGGGGTTCGGCTCGCTGAGCATCAGGTTGCGCGGCATATAGTCGCGGTGCACCAGCACTTTCGGCTGAGCCAGGGCGCTGTCGATCAACAACTCGCTGACCGCCTGCCATTGCTGCTGTTGTGCCGCATCGAACTCGATGCCCAGTTCACGCTTGACGTACCATTCGGGGAACAGTTCCAGCTCGCGACGCAGCAGCGCGACGTCGTAACTCGGCAGCGGCGCTACCATCGGCAATTGCTGAAAAGCCAACAATGCCTGCAGGGCATCACTGAACAAAGCGTCGGCATTTTCGCCGTCGATCACGTCCAGATAGGTCTGGTTGCCCAGGTCATTTAGCAAAAGAAATCCACGTTCGAGGTCTTCTGCATAAATTTTCGGCACGTTAATTCCGGATTTCGCCAGTAAAAAGGCGATATCCACGAACGGTTTGCAGTTTTCCTGGGGGGGCGGCGCGTCCATCACGACGAAGCTGCGGCCCTCTCCTTCCCAACGGAAATACCGCCGGAAACTCGCGTCGCTGCTGGCCGCGGTCAACGTGGCCGGGGGCACGGCGCCCCAGCCCTGATCTGCAAACAGGATTGCCAACTGCTCATCGAGCCAATCTTTCAGGTGTTGCAAGCGTACATCTTGGTCAGGCATTGCAAGGGTCTCCGACGGCGCTAGCCGTCAAGCGGGTCATGCTTTATTATCCAGCATCTTTTTCAGACCATCGAGAGGCGTGCGGCCCACACCGCGGGCAGATGGCACGCAGGAAGCCCGGACTAATAAGATGGCATTGAAATCCCCCGCGTTTCGTAAAAAATTTCCGTTGTTGGTAACCGGCAGTCTGCTGGCTATGCAACCTCTGGCCAGTCAATTCGTTGTTGCCGCCGAGCAGTATGACTGCGCCGTCTCGGCAACGGGTGGCTGGGCGTGTGCGCCCAAGGCGCCGGCCGCTGCATTGCCGCCGCGTCCGGTACATGACGGCAGTGCCGTCAGCGCCGCTGGCGAAGCCCCGGCCCAGAACGGCTCCACTGCCGACACCGGCGCCAAGCCCGTGCTGGTCACCGAAGCCAAAGGCCGCGGCCTGAAATCCCGTAGCGAAGACTACAGTCACCTCGACTGGGTTCCGCGCGAGAAGCTCACCGCCGCCCAATTGGCCGAGACCGGACCTTACTGCTCTGGTTCCTATATCGAACCGATTCGTCCTGGCATGAATGACAAGACGAATAAAAGTGACGCACCGACCTTTATCGGCGCCAAGGCCTCGCGCTATAACACCGAAGATCAGGTCGGTACGCTGGCCGGTGACGTTGTCCTGCGTCAGGGCAGCATGCAGGTCGAGTCCGACGAGGCCAGCCTGTACCAGGCCGAGAGCCGCGCCGAGCTGAGCGGCGACGTGCGCATCCGCGACAACGGCGCACTGCTCGTAGGCGACCACGCCGACGTGCAGCTCGACACCGGTGAAGCCAAGGTCGACAACGCCGAATACGTGATGCACAAATCGCGCATCCGCGGTAACGCGCTGTACGCCAAACGTGCCGAGAACGCGATCATCCGCTTGAAGGACGGCACGTACACCACGTGCGAACCGAACAGCAACGCCTGGCAGCTCAAGGGCAACAACATCACCCTGAACCCTGCCACCGGCTTCGGTACTGCGACCAACGTGACACTGCGGGTCAAGGACATTCCGGTTCTGTATACGCCGTACATCTACTTCCCGATTGACGACCGTCGCCAGTCGGGCTTCCTGCCGCCGACCATCGGCACCGGCAGCGATACCGGCTTCATGCTGGTGACCCCGTACTACTTCAACCTGGCGCCGAACTACGATGCCACGTTGTACCCGCGCTACATGAGCAAGCGCGGCATGCTGGTCGAGGGCGAATTCCGTTATCTGACCAAGTCCAGCGAAGGCCAGTTCGGTGCGGCGTATCTGAACGACGAAGATACTGATCGCAGCAAGCAGACCGACTACGAAAAGAATCGCTACATGTACAACTGGCAGCACAAGGGTGGTTTCGACTCCCGTGTGTTCACCCAGGTTGACTACACCAAGATCAGTGACCCGTACTACTTCCAGGATCTGCAGACCGATCAGATCGGCATCAAATCCAACGACTACGTGAATCAACAGGGTTCGATCACCTATCGTGGCGACAGCTACGTTGCACGCATGAACGCTCAGGCGTTCCAGTTGGCGACGGTTTCGAACATTACGCCGTATGACCGCCTGCCGCAGTTGAGCCTTTACGGCCAGTTGCCTTACCACCCGGAAGGCCTGACTTTCGATTACGAGACCGAGCTCGTTCGCTTTGACCGTGACCTGAAGAACGGCAACTTCACCGACGAGGACGGTACTGTCTCGCCACGGCTGGATTCCAACGTGTTCGGCCTGGCCCGTGCCAACGGCGACCGCCTGAATCTGAAGCCAGGTGTCAGCCTGCCGATGAACTGGACCTATGGTTTCCTCAAGCCATCGCTCAAGTACCAGTACACGCAATACCAGCTGGATCTTGATGGCCAGGGCAAACGCGACATTGCCACGCAAAACGCCGAGCAAAACAAACTCAACGGCACCTTCGACAGCAACCAGAGCCGTGGCGTACCGATCGCCAGCGTCGACAGCGGCCTGTACTTCGACCGCAACACATCGTACTTCGGCAAGAACTATCGCCAGACTCTGGAACCGCGCCTGTTCTATCTGTACGTACCCAAGGTTGATCAGGAAGACATTCCGGTATTCGACACCAGCGAATACACCTTCAACTACGCGTCGCTGTTCCGTGACAACCGTTTCTCCGGCTCCGACCGCGTCGGCGACGAGAACAAGCTGTCGCTGGGCGTAACCAGCCGCTGGATCGAAGACGACGGTTTCGAGCGTCAACGCATCAGCGTCGGCCAGGCTTACTACTTCAAGGATCGTGAAGTACAACTGCCAGGCATCGCATTCAAGGATCGCAAGGACGCCCAGTCCGACGTATCGCCGTACGCGCTGGAATACGAATACCGCTGGAACCGCGACTGGCGCACCACTGCCGACTACAACTGGGATCCGGACAGCCGCAGCCCGCGTTCCGGCAGCGCGATGTTCCATTACCAGCCTGAAGACAACCCGAACAAGGTGGTCAACCTCGGTTATCGCTATCGCAATGACCAGGTTCGCTTCGACCAGACGACCGGTAAATGGTCGGTGGGTGGTGGCGACTACGGCACCCCGGGCCAGCCTGGCTACGTGAAGGACTACTACAAGATCCAGCAGCATGACTTCTCGGTCATCTGGCCGATCGTTCCACAGTGGAGCGCAATCAGCCGCTGGCAGTACGACTACAACCGCAACCGTACACTGGAAGCCTTTGGTGGTTTCGAGTACGACAACTGCTGCTGGAAACTGCGCCTGATCAACCGTTACTGGGTTTCCTACGACGAATTCAGTCAGGAAGCTCCGCAAAACGAAAAAGGCGACCACGGCGTCTTCCTCCAAATTGTTCTGAAGGGACTCGGCGGCCTCACCGGCGCCAAGGTAGAGAGCTTCCTCGACAAAGGCATCCAAGGTTATCGTCAACGTGAAGACCAAGCTTTCTGATTGTCTGCGCCCGCTGCTGCTGGGCGCGCTGTTCCTGGGTACTGCGGCCAACGCCGCAGTGCAGTCCATCGATAAAGTGGTCGCGATCGTTGATAACGATGTGGTCATGCAGAGCCAACTGGACCAGCGTGTCCACGAAGTTCAGCAGACCATCGCCAAGCGCGGCGGCGGCATGCCGCCTCCGGGCGTGCTGGATCAGCAAGTGCTCGAGCGCCTGATCGTCGAAAACCTGCAACTGCAGATCGGCGAGCGTTCCGGCATCCGCATTACCGATGAAGAGCTGAACCAGGCGGTCGGCACTATTGCCCAGCGCAACAACATGACCGTGGATCAGTTCCGCGCGGCATTGGCTCACGACGGTCTGAACTACGACGACGCCCGTGACCAGATCAAGCGCGAGATGATCATCAGCCGTGTGCGTCAGCGTCGCGTGGCAGAGCGCATCCAGGTTTCCGAACAGGAAGTGAAGAACTTCCTCGCCTCCGACCTGGGCAAAATGCAACTGTCCGAAGAACTGCACCTGGCCAACATCCTGATTCCGACGCCGGAAAGCGCTAACTCTGAGGCGATTCAGAGCGCTTACCGTCAGGCGATGGACGTTTACCAGAAGCTCAAGCAAGGCGCTGACTTCGGTCAGATGGCCGTTGCCAAGTCCGGCAGCGACAACGCCCTGGAAGGCGGCGACATGGGCTGGCGTAAAGCCGCGCAACTGCCACCGCCGTTCGACCGTGAACTGAGCAGCATGGCCGTTGGCGACATCACCCAGCCTGCACGCACCCCGGGTGGCTTCATCATCCTCAAGCTGCTGGCAAAACGTGGTGGCGAAGCGCAGATGCGCGATGAGGTGCATGTGCGCCACATCCTGGTCAAGCCAAGCCCGATCCGTGACGAAGCCAAGACCAAAGCTCTGGTGCAATCGCTGTATGAGCGCATCCTGGCTGGGGAAGACTTCGCTGAACTGGCGAAAAACTACTCCGAAGACCCGGGTTCGGCGCTCAACGGTGGCGACCTGAACTGGATCGACCCGAACGCACTGGTGCCGGAATTCCGCGAAGTGATGGCCAAGACACCACAAGGTCAGCTGTCCAAGCCGTTCCAGACCCAGTACGGCTGGCACGTGCTGGAAGTCCTCGGCCGCCGCGCCACCGACAGCACCGAGTCGGCACGCGAACAACAGGCAATGACTGTTCTGCGTAACAAAAAATACGATGAAGAGCTGCAAAACTGGCTGCGTCAGATTCGTGAAGAAGCCTACGTAGAAATCAAACTCCCTGGTGCAGACCAGGCAGCGCAGTGAAACCCAAGCGTTTCGCGCTGACCCCCGGCGAACCAGCCGGCATCGGTCCTGACCTGTGCCTGCTGCTCGCCTCGCAAGCCCAGCCACACCCCCTGATTGCCATCACCAGCCGCGACCTGCTCCTAGAGCGGGCCGCGCAGCTGGGGCTGGCCGTCACTTTGCTGGAAGTAGCACCCGGTCATTGGCCGGATGTGCCTGCACCGGCAGGCAGCCTGTACGTCTGGGATACTCCGCTCAGCGCTCCCGTGGTTGCCGGGCAACTGGACAAGGCCAACGCCGCGTTCGTCCTGGACACCCTGACCCGCGCAGGTAACGGCTGTCTGAACGGCGACTTTGCCGGGATGATCACCGCCCCGGTGCACAAGGGTGTGATCAACGAGTCGGGCATCGCATTCTCCGGACACACGGAATTCCTCGCCGACCTGACCCACACCGCACAAGTGGTGATGATGCTGGCCACCCGCGGTTTGCGGGTGGCGCTGGTCACCACTCACCTGCCCCTGCGCGAAATTGCCGATGCGATCACACCGCAGCGGCTGGAACGGGTCACGCGGATACTGCACGCCGACCTCCAGGAAAAATTCGGCATCGCCCAGCCTCGCATAC
>NZ_QAIK01000159.1:0-8674 GCF_003061005.1 Pseudomonas sp. HMWF021
TTTCATGTGCCTGATGCACCGCTATCGCGAGCAGGCTCACTCCTACAGTTTGATCTGTGTTGTGTCATGAAAAAGGGCCATTCGACTCGCATCGAATGGCCCTTTTTATTGCCGCCGAAGTTACTCGGCAATCTGCAGCTTGCGCGACTCGGTGTACACGTAGCGCACCTTCTTCTGGCGCACGATCAAAGGCTGAATATCGTTCTTTGTAGGAGTGAGCCTGCTCGCGATGAGGTCGTGTCAGTCACCTTTCATGTGCCTGATGCACCGCTATCGCGAGCAGGCTCACTCCTACAGTTTGATCTGTGTTGTGTCATGAAAAAGGGCCATTCGACTCGCATCGAATGACCCTTTTCTGTTGCCGCCGAAGTTACTCGGCAATCTGCAGCTTGCGCGACTCGGTGTACACGTAGCGCACCTTCTTCTGGCGCACGATCAAAGGCTGAATATCGTTCTTTGTAGGAGTGAGCCTGCTCGCGATGAGGTCGTGTCAGTCACCTTTCATGTGCCTGATGCACCGCTATCGCGAGCAGGCTCACTCCTACAGTTTGATCTGTGTTGTGTCATGAAAAAGGGCCATTCGATTCGCATCGAATGGCCCTTTTTATTGCCGCCGAAGTTACTCGGCAATCTGCAGCTTACGTGACTCGGTGTACACGTAACGCACCTTCTCGTACTCGAACGGCGAGTTCATCTGGCCATAGCGGAAGTTGGTCTGATAGCGCTTGTCGACGGCGCGCAAGGCCCAGATTTCCGGGTGGTTTTCGCTGACTTTCGACACGTTCAGGTAGTTGATCGCCGATTCGGCGGTGTAGTCCACGGCAAGGCCCGCGGTGTCGCGGATGTTCGACGGACCGAAGATCGGCAGCACGAAGTAGGCACCACCCGGTACGCCGTAGTAGCCCAGGGTCTGGCCGAAGTCTTCGTTCTGACGCGGCAGGCCCATGGCGGTGGCCGGGTCCCACAGACCGGCAATGCCGATGGTGGTATTGAGCAGCAGGCGGGCGGTGGTTTCCATCGAACGTTTGCCCTTGAACTGCAGCAGGCTGTTGACCAGGTTCGGCACATCGCCAAGGTTGTTGAAGAAGTTGCTCACCCCGGTGCGCAGGAAGCTCGGCGTCACGTAGCGATAGCCGTCGACCACCGGCAGGAACACCCATTGGTCGAAGCGGTAGTTGAAGTGGTAGACACGGCGGTTCCACGACTCCAGCGGGTCATAGACGTTGAGCGCGTTGAGCGTCGAGCGCTCGAACTCACGCTGGTCCAGCCCCGGGTTGAACTTGAGTTTGGACAGCGGCTCCTTGAAACCATCGCTGTCGACCACCACCGGCGCGTTGGCTTTGCTGTTGTCGGCCTGGGCCACGCCTGCACTGAGGAGCGCTGCAATCAGCAGGAGATATTTAGCCACGGAAGAACTCCAGCATGGCGTCGCTGTTGACGCGGTAGTTAAGGTTGCCGCAGTGGCCGCCGTACGGATAAACGGTCAGGCGATCGCCAAAGGTCTTGCGCAGGAAACCGAGGTCGCCAGGGCCGAGGATCACGTCATCAGCATTGTGCATGACGGCGATTTTCGGGCTGTCGTGCAGGTAATCCTTGAGGGCATACAGGCTGACCTGGTCGATCAGTTGCAGCAGGCTGCCGCCGTCGGTGCGGGCGCGCCACATCGGGATCACCTGATCGGTCAGGTAGCAGTCGAAGTCGCATTGCAGCGCACGCTTGAGGAACGGCGTGAGGCTGGTGCCTTCGGTGATCGGGAATTTCGGCGGGGTGATCAGGCCACGACGGTTGATCAGGTCGGAGGTGAAGGCGATGTCGGCCGCCGAGAAGCGGAACGAAGTGCCGATCAGCATCGCCATCTGCTCGTTGGTCAGGTGTTGTTTCGACTGCTGGAAGTCGTAGAGCAGGGCGTCATTGAGGTCGATGTAGCCTTTCTGCTGGAAGTAGCGGGTCAGTTTGTTCAGCACCAGTTCATAGAAGGTGGTGCTGTTGTTGATGCCTTTAACCTCGGTCTGCACCAGCTTGTCGAGGTTGGTGATCGAGGTATAGAGATTGACCGGCGGGTTGAGCAGCAGGACTTTCTTGAAGTTGAAGCTGCGCCGGGTTTCGTCCAGGTGCGCGACGAACGCGGCATCCAGGGCGCCGAGGCTGTAGCCGCTGAGGTAATACTCGGTGACCGGCAGTTTCGGATGTTGCGCGCGCACGGCCTGCATCACCCGGTACATGTCTTCGGCGTCTTCCTTGGTGATGCCCGGGGTGGCGAAGCGAGAAGCGGCGCTGATGAAGTCGAAGCTGGTCGGCGACGACAACTGCACCACGTGGTAGCCGGCCTTGTAGTAGAGCTTCTTCAGGTATTCGTTGAGCGTGCTGTCAAAGCGCGCACCGGTGCCGGCAATCAGGAAGATCAGCGGCGCCGGTTTGTCCTGCTCGGCGATGCGGTAGGTGAGTTTCTTCACCGCCCAGAAGTTGTCCGGAAGGATGAAGGCCCGCTCCGGGCGCAAGGTGATGCTGTGGTCGGACTGGTTGATGTCGTCATTGGACGGCAATTCCGGGCGCAGGTCCGGTGGCGTCGTGGCGATGGTCGCCTCGAACGGGTTGGTCAGGGGATAGCCATAACTGGCGGCATCGATATCCACCGCCAGTGCGGACGCACTCAGAATAAGGCCGCTGAACAGCGCGGCGAAGCGCAAGGAACGGAGCATGACTGGATCCCTTAAAGGAAAGTGCCGAATGAAGTTCGCAGGCTATGACCACCGGGCTTGCGCCAAAGTGCCATGCCTCGGCACCAAACAGGCAGAATTCGGAGTAATAGTAGCTGGACGATACACTTTGCACGGAGCGGATGACCAGTTAACAGTTGTTAGTGCTTGCCAACGCGTGCGGGCAGATTAAGCTGGCCGCCGATTTCCGTAGATTGGAGTGATTCATGTCCCGCCGCTTGCCCGTGATTCTATTGCTCGTGCTGTTGCCGCTGTGGCTGGCCGCCAGTTATGGCGCGCGTTATGGCTTCATGGAGGATGGGCAGTGGGTCGGCATCTGCGTCGACGAGGCCAGCCGCTGGGAATGCGCGGTGCGCTCGAACCTGGGGCTGATGATTCACTTCAAGGTGTTGGGCTGGACCGCGCTGGGCGCGGCGCTGCTCGGTTTTGTCCTGCCGGGGCGGGCAGGGTGGTGGCTGGCGGTGCTGGCGCTGGTGTTCGGGTTGCCGGCACTGGCGTTGTACAACACGACGTTGGCGGTGTTTGCGGTGGTGATTGGCGGGTTGCGGTTGGTCAGAGCGTCTCGTAGCGCCTGACAGTCAGTCATCGCGGGCAAGCCCGCTCCCACAGGGTTTTGGGTGAACACACCATGTATGTACGAACCGAAAACCTGTGGGAGCTGGCTTGCCAGCGATGAGGCCGGCTCAGGTGCTGAAGATCATCCCTTGCGAACCCGCAGGCAGCGCCAAAGTGCGGCCACCATCACCCCACTGACTAACGCCCAGCCCCACGCCTGCTGATTCAACAAGCCTTCCTCATACAGCTGCGGCGCAATGCCGGCGCCGATGATAAAGGTCAGCAGGGCGATTTCCCGACGCGGCACGCTGACCGGGCGGCACACGTACACCAGCGCCGGCAGGATGAATGCCATGCTGGCAAAACTGCGATAGCGTGCGTCGAAGACCATCTCCAGCATCATCACCGCCGCCGCAAAACCTGCTGCCGCAACCAGCCAGCCAGCGCGGCGTTCCAGCAAATTGAACGCGCGTTCACGCCAACCCTGACGGTTGCTCAAGGTCAGCGTTGCATGCGCCAGCACCAACAGATTCAACACGGTCAGCAAGCCGATCCACAGCCATTCGCTGGCAAACCGCGTGGTCACTCGCGCCAGGTCACCCCAGGCGCCGATCGAGCAGGCTGCAACCGCCGCGAGCAGGGGCAGAACCAACGCCGATTGCGTCGTGCGCACCCGACCGCCGAGCAGCAGCGTGCCGAGGAAAATCAGCCCGCCGACCGCGAGCCATTCCTTCCAGTACGGCACGTTGCTCACCGGCCCGGCGAGTACGCCTTTGTCCTGGCGATCGGCATCGAACAGGCCCCAGTAGCCACCGACTGCACCTTCGCTGGCTCGCTTCCATGGCTGGTCGAACGCCTCGATCAGGTTGTAATGCCAGCCTTCCTTCTCGGCCATGGCGACAAAACCACGAATGAACCGGGCCTCGTTGACCCGACTCGGCAGGGCGGTCTCGCGCTGGCGACCTTCGCTGGGCCAGCCGGTTTCGCCGATCATCACGTCTTTGGGCGCGAATTTGTTGCCGAACACCTGACGCACATCCGCCACATGTTGCAGGGCGACGTCGATGTTCGACGGATCATCTTCCCAGTACGGCAGCAAATGAATGGTCAGGAAATCCACCGCCGGCGCGACTTCCGGGTGCTTGAGCCAGAATTCCCAGACATCGGCATAGGTGACCGGTTGCTTGACCTGGCTTTTGACCTTGTTGATCAGCTTCGCCAGTTGCGCGCCGGTGACTTCCTTGCGCAGCAAGGCCTCGTTGCCGACGATCACCGCGCTGACCACATCCGGGTTGGCGTTGGCCGAAGCAATCAGCAGGTCGACTTCTTTTGCGGTATCCACCGGATTGCTGTTGACCCAGGCGCCGATCATCAGCTTCAAACCGTGCTTGCGCGCCAGATCCGGCAGGGCTTCGAGGCCGGTCATCGAGTAGGTGCGGATGCATTCGAATCGCGTCGCCAGCAGCGCGAGGTCGGCGTCCATGCGCTCCGGGCGCAGTTTGAACGGCACGTCGAACGGCGATTGATCCTTGTCGAACGGCGTGTAGGAGGCGCATTGCAACTTGTGCGTCGGGGTCGCGGCGTCCGGCAGGATCACCGGTTTGCCGAGGCCGTACCAGAAGCCGCCAAGGGCAAACAGGCCGAGCAGGCAGGCAAAGAGATAAGGAACAAACGGGAAGCGGGAAGTCGCGGACATGGTCAGGCCGAGTGGCTGCAAAGCGACGCATGTTACCTGCATTTATCCGCGGGTTGGTGGCCTGCATGATTTGCACATGCAAAGTTCGGGCGGATTGTCTGGCGCCAATTATTCAGAGGTGATTAATGGCCTTCTGATGTCGTTTCTCGTTGTCTTGAGGTCGCTACCAGAGCAGGTCGCGTTTGGCGTCAGGCCGATGATCGAAAGCGTCAGTACCCTTACAGAAAAGACGACTGATGTTCGGACGAGTTTGCGGTCAGGCGTGATGGGGGCGCTGTGCACCATAACAATACGTTGACGATGCCCGGCATCCGTCGGGCGCAGCATTTCGGGGAAGTAAACGATGAAGATGCGACGACTTTTAGGCGCAGGTGCCGCTCTGGTGCTTGCGATGAGTTCCACATTCGCCAGCGCTGAAAAACAGACCCTGAACATCGGTTACGTTGACGGCTGGTCCGACAGCGTCGCGACCACCCACGTGGCCGCCGAAGTGATCAAGCAGAAACTCGGCTACGACGTGAAGCTGCAAGCCGTTGCCACCGGGATCATGTGGCAGGGCGTGGCCACCGGCAAACTCGACGCGATGCTCTCGGCCTGGCTGCCGGTCACCCATGGCGAATACTGGGCGAAGAACAAGGATCTGGTCGTCGATTACGGCCCGAACTTCAAGGATGCGAAAATCGGCCTGATCGTGCCGGAGTACGTCAAGGCGAAATCGATCGAAGACCTGAAAACCGATGACAGCTTCAAAAACCGCATCGTCGGCATCGACGCCGGTTCAGGCGTGATGCTCAAAACCGATCAGGCGATCAAGGATTACGGCCTGGACAAATATACGCTCAAGGCCAGTTCCGGCGCCGGCATGATTGCCGAGCTGACCCGTGCCGAGAAGAAGAACGAATCGATTGCCGTCACCGGTTGGGTGCCGCACTGGATGTTCGCCAAGTGGAAACTGCGCTTCCTCGACGATCCGAAAGGCGTATACGGCGCTGCTGAAACCGTGAACAGCATCGGCAGCAAAGAGCTGGACGCCAAAGCCCCGGAAGTTGCCAAGTTCCTGAAGAACTTCCAGTGGGCGTCGAAAGACGAAATCGGCGAAGTCATGCTGGCCATCCAGGACGGCGCCAAGCCTGAAGCGGCGGCCAAGGATTGGGTGGCCAAGCACCCGGATCGCGTGGCTGACTGGACCAAATAACCCCAAATCGCTTCGGTTCACCGCACATCCTGTGGGAGCGGGCTTGCCCGCGATAGCGGTCTGTCAGTTAACTGATTAGTTGGCTGATACGACGCCATCGCTGGCAAGCCAGCTCCCACAGTTTTTTTTGTGTGCTGAAAATTGGCGAAAACGTCATGTCGTTCTAATACTAAGGTCGTCTGGAACCCGTTCCGCAGCCGCATACAGTGGATATGTTCCAACAATAATCTGTGCTGCGAGGATAAAAACAATGAACGACAGCATTTACCTCTCGATTCAAAACAGCCCGCGCTTCAAGGAGCTGGTGAGAAAAAGGGAACGATTCGCCTGGATACTCTCGGCGATCATGCTAGGGCTTTACTCCGCTTTCATCCTGTTGATCGCTTACGGGCCGCAAGTGCTCGGGGCGAAACTCAGTCCCGGGTCTTCGATTACCTGGGGCATTCCGATCGGCGTCGGCCTGATTGTCTCGGCCTTCATCCTGACCGCGATCTACGTACGGCGCGCCAATGGCGAGTTTGACGACCTGAACAATGCGATTCTCAAGGAGGCTCAGCAATGATCCGGCGTCTACTGGCTCTTTTGAGCATCGCAGCGTTCGCACCAGCCGTCTGGGCCGCTGACGCCCTGACCGGCGAAGTCCACAAACAACCGCTCAACGTTTCCGCGATCGCCATGTTCGTGGTGTTTGTCGGCGCGACGCTGTGCATCACTTACTGGGCTTCCAAACGCAACAAATCGGCCGCCGACTACTATGCGGCGGGCGGCAAGATCACCGGGTTCCAGAACGGTCTGGCGATTGCCGGTGACTACATGTCGGCGGCGTCCTTCCTGGGGATTTCCGCGCTGGTGTTCACCTCCGGCTACGATGGCCTGATCTACTCGATCGGCTTTCTGGTGGGCTGGCCGATCATTCTGTTCCTGATCGCCGAGCGCCTGCGTAACCTGGGCAAATACACCTTTGCCGACGTGGCGTCCTACCGCCTCGGGCAAACCCAGATCCGCACCCTGTCCGCTTGCGGTTCGCTGGTGGTGGTGGCGTTCTACCTGATCGCGCAAATGGTTGGCGCCGGCAAGCTGATCCAGCTGCTGTTCGGTCTCGACTATTACGTTGCGGTGATTCTGGTGGGCATCCTGATGTGCCTCTACGTGCTGTTCGGCGGCATGCTGGCGACCACCTGGGTGCAGATCATCAAGGCGGTGCTGTTGCTGTCAGGCGCCTCGTTCATGGCGCTGATGGTGATGAAGCACGTCAACTTCGATTTCAACACACTGTTCTCCGAAGCGATCAAGGTTCACCCCAAAGGTGAAGCGATCATGAGCCCGGGTGGTCTGGTGAAAGATCCGATTTCGGCGTTCTCTCTGGGACTGGCATTGATGTTCGGTACTGCCGGCCTGCCGCACATCCTGATGCGTTTCTTCACCGTGAGCGACGCCAAGGAAGCGCGCAAGAGCGTGCTGTACGCTACCGGTTTCATTGGTTACTTCTACATCCTGACCTTCATCATCGGTTTTGGCGCGATCCTGCTGGTCAGCACCAATCCTGACTTCAAGGATGCGGCGGGCGCGCTGCTCGGCGGCAACAACATGGCGGCGGTGCACCTGGCCGACGCGGTGGGTGGCAGTGTGTTCCTTGGTTTCATCTCGGCGGTGGCGTTCGCGACCATTCTGGCGGTGGTGGCCGGTCTGACCCTGGCCGGTGCGTCGGCGGTGTCGCACGATCTGTACGCCAGCGTGATCAAGAAGGGCAAGGCCAACGACAAGGATGAGATTCGCGTGTCGAAGATCACCACCATCGCCCTGGGCGTGCTGGCGATCGGCCTTGGCATTCTGTTCGAAAGTCAGAACATCGCGTTCATGGTGGGCCTGGCGTTCTCCATTGCGGCAAGCTGCAACTTCCCGGTGCTGTTACTTTCGATGTACTGGAAGAAGTTGACCACCCGCGGTGCGATGGTGGGTGGCTGGATGGGGCTGGTGAGTGCGGTGGGTCTGATGATTCTCGGCCCGACCATCTGGGTGCAGATCCTGCATCACGAGAAGGCGATCTTCCCTTACGAGTACCCGGCGCTGTTTTCGATGATCATTGCGTTCATCGGCATCTGGTTCTTCTCGATTACTGACAAGTCGGCGGCGGCCGAGAACGAGCGGGCGCTGTTCTTCCCGCAGTTTGTGCGTTCGCAGACCGGGTTGGGGGCGAGTGGGGCGGTTTCGCACTAAGCGTTGGTTGCATGGTTTGAGGAAATGCCCTGGTTGAGAGATCGGGGCATTTTTTTGTGGGCGGTTATCGGACTTGGGCCTTCGTGGTTGGTGTTTATGAGTACATATCCGTTGCTGCGGTAACGGCTGCTTAGGGTTCCGCCCTTACGGCGGGTCACTTTTGGCAAACGCCCCAAAAGTAACCAAAAGGTCTGTGCCCTGACGTTCGGCCCTCGCTTAGGCTCGGGTTCCTTCGCTCCGGGATTCATCCGGGGGGCAGCGCCTACGGTTTGCTTCGCTGCACCTCCTCTCGCT
>NZ_QAIK01000159.1:8684-17716 GCF_003061005.1 Pseudomonas sp. HMWF021
TTTACTCGAGCTAACGCTCATCGTGTTGAGTGGGGCGGCTTTGCCGCAGGGGTTGTGCGTTTTCTAAACTATAGGAGCCAGCCTGCTGGCGATGGCGGCCTGACAGCCGACCAATCTCATACTGAATAAACCCAATCCCCTGTAGGAGCTGCCGAAGGCTGCGATCTTTTGATCTGCTTTGGCTTTGGCTTTGGCTCTTGATGTGGCTTTTGATCTTCAGCCCCTTCGGCAGGCCGAGCGTAGGTGTCCATCAGGGGGTAGGCGCGCAGCGCCATGCGGCGTAGCCGCATACATCGAGAGGAGGTGCAGCGAAGCAAACCGTAGGCGATGCCCCCTGATGGGCACCGTAGCGAGGGAACACTGAGCCTCAGCGAAGTGCCGTACGCCGGGGGAAGCCTTTTTGGTTACTTTTTCGGCGTTTGGAAAAAGTGACCCGCCGTAAGGGCGGAACCGTAATTAGCAACCCCCGCAGCAACGGATATGCCCACAAAAGCTCCAAAACCCCAGTCGGCCCCCAGGCCGCTGCGACCACACAAACAAAAACGGCCTCTATATAAGAGGCCGTTCCCGATACAACTTCAAGACGTTATCGCAAGACAAGCCTTATTTGCGGTCTTCCAGCTTGGTGATATCACGCGACTCATAGCCGGTGTACAACTGGCGCGGACGGCCAATCTTGTACGGGCTGGAGAGCATTTCTTTCCAGTGCGAAATCCAGCCGACAGTACGAGCCAGGGCGAAGATCACGGTGAACATGCTGGTCGGGATGCCGATCGCCTTGAGGATGATCCCCGAGTAGAAGTCGACGTTCGGGTACAGCGAGCGTTCGATGAAGTACGGGTCGGTCAGCGCGATCTCTTCCAGGCGCATGGCCAGTTCGAGTTGCGGATCGTTGTTGATGCCCAGTTCCTTCAGTACTTCGTCGCAGGTCTGCTTCATTACAGTCGCGCGCGGATCGCGGTTCTTGTAAACGCGGTGACCGAAGCCCATCAGCTTGAACGGATCGTTCTTGTCCTTGGCCTTGGCGATGAATTTGTCGATGTTGGACACATCGCCAATCTCGTCAAGCATGGTCAGAACGGCTTCGTTCGCACCGCCGTGGGCAGGGCCCCACAGTGCGGCGATACCGGCGGCGATACAGGCGAACGGGTTGGCACCCGAGGAACCTGCCAGGCGCACGGTGGACGTCGATGCGTTCTGCTCGTGGTCGGCATGGAGGATGAAGATCCGGTCCATGGCCTTGGCGAGTACCGGGCTGATCGGTTTGATCTCGCACGGGGTGTTGAACATCATGTGCAGGAAGTTTTCCGCGTACGTCAGGTCGTTGCGCGGGTACATCATGGGTTGGCCCATGGAGTACTTGTAAACCATCGCTGCCAGGGTCGGCATCTTGGCAACCAGACGGATCGCGGAGATTTCGCGATGCTGCGGGTTATTGATGTCCAGGGAGTCGTGGTAGAAGGCCGAAAGGGCGCCGACTACGCCGCACATGACGGCCATCGGGTGGGCGTCGCGACGGAAGCCGTTGAAGAAGGTTTTCAGCTGCTCGTGAACCATGGTGTGGTTTTTCACGGTGCTGACGAACTGGGCCTTCTGTTCTGCAGTCGGCAGTTCGCCGTTGAGCAGCAGGTAGCAGGTTTCCAGGTAGTCCGACTTTTCAGCCAGCTGTTCGATCGGGTAGCCGCGGTGCAACAGAATGCCGTTGTCGCCGTCGATATAGGTGATCTTCGATTCGCACGAGGCGGTCGACATGAAACCTGGGTCGAAAGTGAAGCGGCCCGTGGCCGTCAGGCCCCGAACATCGATTACATCGGGACCAACGGTGCCGGTTAAAATGGGCAGCTCGACGGGGGCTGCGCCCTCGATGATCAACTGCGCTTTTTTGTCAGCCATGTGGCCTCCTATTTATGCTTGAACCATCAGACAGACCCCCCACGCAGGGCCCGCACCACTATAGTGAGATAAATTCGAATGTCAATTTGCCTAAAGTCTTGCTCCAGAAGGCTTTAAGCGCACTTTTTCCTCGAAATTGACTGCCATTTACGCCTTTTATGCGACTTGTGCAATCAGCTATTGGGGGTAGGTGATTGCGTTGTCATTAGTAGCCTAACTGTCTATACTCGGCCACCGACCGCCAAGGGCTTTTGGGCTTGCTTTCATTGGGGGTCGCATCCCTGGGTGGTGGTTACCTGACCAGTGCACTCCCCAACAACTTTGCCCTGATTGTTAGGGGCTCTTCAGTGTGAAAAAAAAGCCGTGAAAAGCCAACGACCTGTAAACCTAGACCTAAGGACCATCAAACTCCCAGTCACTGCTTACACGTCCATTCTTCACCGAATCTCCGGTGTCATCCTCTTCGTGTGCCTTGCCATCATGCTTTACGCATTGGACAAGTCGCTGAGCTCCGAGGAAGGCTTCGGTCAGGTGAAAGCGTGTCTGACCAGTCCGCTAGCCAAGCTAGTGATTTGGGGCATCCTGTCCGCTCTGCTGTATCACCTGGTTGCCGGTGTGCGCCATTTGATCATGGACATGGGCATCGGTGAGACGCTGGAAGGCGGCAAGCTGGGCTCGAAAATCGTTATCGCCGTTTCCGTGGTGGTAATCGTTCTGGCAGGAGTTTGGATATGGTAACTAACGTCACGAACCTCTCGCGTTCGGGCCTCTATGACTGGATGGCGCAACGTGTGTCGGCGGTCGTTCTCGCGGCTTACTTCATTTTTCTGATCGGATACGTCGTGGCCCACCCAGGCCTCGAGTACGCCCAGTGGCATGAACTGTTCGCCCACAACGGGATGCGTATTTTCAGCCTCCTGGCCCTTGTTGCCCTCGGCGCTCACGCCTGGGTCGGCATGTGGACCATCGCGACCGACTACCTGACGCCAATGGCGTTCGGCAAGTCCGCGACGGCTATACGTTTCCTTTTCCAGGCAGTATGCGGCGTTGCGATGTTCGCTTACTTCGTCTGGGGTGTGCAGATTCTCTGGGGTATCTGAGTCATGGCTAACATTCCAACGATTTCTTTCGACGCCATCATTATTGGTGGTGGCGGTGCCGGCATGCGCGCTGCGCTGCAGCTGGCACAGGGCGGTCACAAGACTGCCGTGATCACCAAGGTTTTCCCGACCCGTTCGCACACTGTATCCGCCCAGGGCGGCATCACCTGCGCAATCGCGTCCGCCGACCCGAACGATGACTGGCGCTGGCACATGTACGATACCGTCAAGGGTTCCGACTACATCGGTGACCAGGACGCTATCGAATACATGTGTCAGGAAGGCCCGGCTGCCGTTTTCGAGCTGGACCACATGGGTCTGCCGTTCTCGCGTACCGAGCAGGGCCGTATCTACCAGCGTCCGTTCGGTGGTCAGTCCAAGGACTACGGTAAGGGCGGTCAGGCTGCCCGTACCTGCGCAGCCTCCGACCGTACCGGTCACGCGCTGCTGCACACCCTTTATCAGGGCAACCTGAAAGCCGGTACCACGTTCCTGAACGAGTACTACGCTGTCGATCTGGTGAAAAACCAGGAAGGCGAATTCGTCGGTGTGATCGCGATCTGCATCGAAACCGGCGAAACTTCGTACATCCGCGCCAAGGCCACCGTATTGGCAACTGGCGGTGCTGGCCGTATCTACGCCTCCACCACCAACGCCCTGATCAACACCGGTGACGGCGTTGGCATGGCGCTGCGTGCTGGCGTGCCGGTACAAGACATCGAAATGTGGCAGTTCCACCCGACCGGCATCGCCGGCGCCGGTGTACTGGTGACCGAAGGTTGCCGTGGTGAAGGTGGTTACCTGATCAACAAGCACGGTGAGCGTTTCATGGAGCGTTATGCTCCGAACGCGAAAGACCTCGCTGGTCGTGACGTGGTTGCCCGCTCGATGGTTAAAGAAATCATCGCCGGCAACGGTTGCGGTCCGAATGGCGACCACGTAATGCTCAAACTCGACCACCTGGGCGAGGAAGTGCTGCACAGCCGTCTGCCAGGCATCTGCGAACTGTCGAAGACTTTCGCACACGTTGACCCGGTGGTTGCTCCGGTTCCGGTTGTTCCGACCTGCCATTACATGATGGGCGGCGTTGCCACCAACATTCATGGCCAGGCGATCACCCAGAACGCCGAAGGCGTGGATCAGATCATTCCTGGTCTGTTCGCCGTAGGCGAAGTGGCTTGCGTATCGGTACACGGTGCCAACCGTCTGGGCGGCAACTCGCTGCTCGACCTGGTGGTATTCGGCCGCGCTGCCGGCCTGCACCTGGAAAAGGCGCTGACCGACGGCATCGAATACGACGACGCTACCGAAGCCGACATCGAAGCTGCCCTGTCGCGTTTGAACGCGCTGAACGGCCGTACCGATGGCGAAGACGTGGCGACCCTGCGTCGCGAGCTGCAAAGCTGCATGCAGAACTACTTCGGTGTATTCCGTACTGGCGAATACATGCAGAAGGGTATCGCTCAGCTGGCCGATCTGCGCAAGCGCATCGCCAACGTGAAGATCAACGATAAGTCGCAAGCGTTCAACACCGCGCGTATCGAAGCTCTGGAACTGCAAAACCTGCTGGAAGTGGCTGAAGCTACCGCCATTGCGGCCGAAGTACGTAAAGAGTCCCGCGGCGCCCACGCCCGTGAAGACTTCGAAGACCGTGACGACGAAAACTGGCTGTGCCACACCCTGTACTTCCCGGGTGAGAAACGTGTCGCCAAGCGTGCCGTGAACTTCTCGCCGAAGACTGTTCCGACTTTCGAACCTAAAGTCCGGACTTATTAAGGGTGACCGCCATGTTGCAAGTCAGTGTTTATCGCTACAACCCTGATCAGGACGCTGCGCCGTTCATGCAGGAATTCCAGGTCGATACCGGTGGTAAAGACCTGATGGTGCTGGACGTGCTGGCCCTGATCAAAGAGCAGGACGAGGGTTTCTCCTATCGTCGCTCTTGCCGTGAAGGCGTCTGCGGCTCCGACGGCATGAACATCAACGGCAAGAACGGTCTGGCGTGCATCACGCCGCTGTCCGCTGTCGTGAAAGGTAACAAGTTGATCGTTCGTCCGCTGCCAGGTTTGCCGGTTATCCGTGACCTGGTTGTCGATATGAGCATCTTCTACAAGCAATACGAGAAGGTTAAGCCTTACCTGCAGAACGACACGCCGGCTCCGGCCATCGAGCGTCTGCAGTCCCCTGAAGAGCGTGAAAAGCTCGACGGTCTGTACGAGTGCATCCTGTGCGCCTGCTGCTCGACCTCGTGCCCGTCCTTCTGGTGGAACCCGGACAAATTCCTGGGTCCAGCTGCACTGCTGCAAGCGTACCGCTTCCTGGCAGACAGCCGTGACACCAAGACGTCCGAGCGTCTGGCTTCGCTCGATGACCCGTTCAGCGTCTTCCGCTGCCGGGGCATCATGAACTGCGTCAACGTATGTCCGAAAGGCCTGAACCCGACTAAGGCCATCGGTCACATCCGTAACATGCTGCTTTCGAGCGGCGTGTGATTCAGCTGCTGTAACCGTAGGACCGCTGTACCGAAGAGGCTGTGGCGCGGGCTTCAACCCGCGTCATGGCTATAACCAGAGCAGTAGCCACAAGCTGCAGCTCTTATTTTGAAGAAATGAGACAAGCAGGGGCATCCGGGCTGGTACCCGGACTATCAGCGTGATCCTAAGTGGCTTGTTTTGGTCGCTGCATTCGGACTTCTGCAAGTTTGCTCGGTATTGACGCCGATGGTGTTCCCCTAACCGAGGGTGACCAAGCATGCAAGAAAGCGTGATGCAGCGCATGTGGAACAGCGCCTACCTTTCAGGTGGAAACGCTGCCTATGTGGAAGAGCTTTATGAGCTCTACCTGCACGACCCTAACGCTGTGCCAGAAGAGTGGCGCACCTACTTTCAGAAGCTGCCTGCCGACGGCAGCTCTGCCACTGATGTTTCGCACTCCACAATTCGCGATCATTTCGTGCTGCTGGCAAAGAACCAGCGCCGCGCCCAACCGGTTTCCGCCGGCAGCGTGAGCAGTGAGCACGAGAAGAAGCAGGTTGAAGTGCTGCGATTGATCCAGGCCTACCGTATGCGTGGCCACCAGGCAGCCCAGCTTGACCCGCTGGGGCTGTGGCAGCGTCCTGCACCTGCAGACCTGTCGATCAATCATTACGGCTTGACCAATGCCGATCTTGATACGACCTTCCGTGCCGGCGACCTGTTCATCGGCAAAGAGGAAGCGAGCCTACGCGAAATTCACGAAGCGTTGCAGCAGACATATTGCCGCACCATCGGCGCTGAATTTACGCACATCACCGATTCCGAGCAGCGCCAGTGGTTCCAGCAGCGTCTGGAAAGCGTGCGCGGTCGTCCGACGTACTCCGCCGATATCAAGAGCCACCTGCTCGAGCGCGTCACTGCCGGTGAAGGCCTGGAAAAATACCTGGGCACCAAATACCCGGGCACCAAGCGTTTCGGTCTGGAAGGCGGCGAAAGCCTGATTCCGATGCTCGACGAGCTGATCCAGCGTTCCGGTTCCTACGGCACCAAGGAAGTCGTCATCGGCATGGCCCACCGTGGCCGTCTGAACGTGCTGGTCAACACCTTCGGCAAGAACCCGCGCGAGCTGTTCGACGAGTTCGAAGGCAAGAAGAAGGTCGAGCTGGGTTCCGGTGACGTTAAATACCACCAGGGCTTCTCGTCCAACGTGATGACCGCAGGCGGTGAAGTTCACCTGGCCATGGCGTTCAACCCGTCCCACCTGGAAATCGTTTCCCCGGTGGTCGAAGGTTCGGTTCGCGCCCGTCAGGATCGTCGTAACGACCCGACCGGTGAGAAGGTTCTGCCGATCTCCATCCACGGTGACGCTGCGTTCGCAGGTCAGGGCGTGGTCATGGAAACCTTCCAGATGTCGCAGACCCGCGGTTTCAAGACCGGCGGTACCGTGCACATCGTGATCAACAACCAGGTCGGTTTCACCATCAGCAACCCGCTGGACTCGCGTTCCACCGAGTACGCCACCGACGTTGCGAAGATGATCCAGGCGCCGATCCTCCATGTGAATGGTGATGATCCGGAAGCCGTGCTGTTCGTGACCCAGCTGGCCATCGACTACCGCATGCAGTTCAAGCGTGACGTGGTGATCGATCTGGTCTGCTACCGTCGTCGCGGCCACAACGAGGCCGACGAGCCAAGCGGCACTCAGCCGCTGATGTATCAGCAGATCACCAAGCAGCGCACCACCCGTGAGCTGTACGCTGATCGCCTGACTCAGGCCGGTGTACTGGACGCTGAACGTGTTCAGGCCAAGGTCGACGAGTATCGCAACGCGCTGGACAACGGTCTGCACGTGGTGAAGTCGCTGGTCAAGGAGCCGAACAAAGAGCTGTTTGTGGACTGGCGTCCGTATCTGGGCCACGCCTGGACTGCGCGTCACGACACGCGTTTCGATCTCAAGACCCTGCAGGAACTGTCCGCCAAGCTGCTGGAAATTCCGGAAGGCTTCGTGGTTCAGCGTCAGGTCGCGAAGATCTACGAAGACCGTCAGAAGATGCAAGCCGGCGGCCTGCCGATCAACTGGGGTTACGCCGAAACCATGGCGTACGCGACCCTGGCGTTCGAAGGTCACCCGATCCGCATGACCGGACAGGACATCGGCCGCGGTACGTTCTCGCACCGTCACGCTGTGTTGCACAACCAGAAAGATGCTGGCACCTACATTCCGCTGAAACACCTGTACGAAGGTCAGCCACGCTTTGACCTGTACGACTCGTTCCTGTCGGAAGAAGCGGTACTGGCATTCGAATACGGTTACTCGACCACCACGCCGAACGCGCTGGTGATCTGGGAAGCCCAGTTCGGCGACTTCGCCAACGGTGCACAGGTTGTTATCGACCAGTTCATCACCAGCGGCGAGCACAAGTGGGGCCGTCTCTGCGGTCTGACCATGCTGTTGCCACACGGCTACGAAGGTCAGGGCCCTGAGCACAGCTCGGCACGTCTTGAGCGCTACCTGCAGCTGTGCGCCGAGCACAACATTCAGGTGTGCATGCCGACCACGCCGGCCCAGATCTACCACTTGCTGCGCCGTCAGGTAATTCGCCCGCTGCGCAAACCGCTGGTAGTGCTGACGCCGAAGTCGCTGCTGCGCCATAAACTGGCCATCTCGACGCTGGAAGATCTGGCCGAAGGTTCGTTCCAGACCGTGATCCCGGAAATCGATGCACTGGACCCGAAAAAGGTCGAGCGCGTTGTTCTGTGTAGCGGCAAGGTCTACTACGACCTGCTGGAAAAACGCCGTGCCGAAGGCCGTGACGATATCGCCATCGTGCGTATCGAGCAGCTGTATCCATTCCCTGAGGACGACTTGAAAGAAGTCCTGGCTCCTTATACCAACGTCAAGCATGCCGTCTGGTGTCAGGAAGAGCCGATGAACCAGGGCGCCTGGTACTGCAGCCAGCATCACCTGCGTCGCAGCATCGGTAACCTCAACAAGTCTCTCGTACTCGAGTACGCGGGCCGTGAGGCTTCTGCTGCCCCAGCATGTGGTTACGCATCGATGCACGCCGAGCAGCAGGAAAAACTGCTGCAAGACGCGTTTACCGTTTAACGCCTTCGCGCACCTGAAACCGAATTTAAGGAACCACAGATAATGGCTATCGAGATCAAAGCCCCCACTTTCCCGGAATCGGTTGCCGATGGCACCGTTGCCACCTGGCACAAAAAACCGGGCGACGCCGTCAAGCGTGACGAACTGATCGTCGACATCGAAACCGACAAGGTCGTACTGGAAGTGCTGGCTACCGCCGACGGCGTGCTGGGCGCAATCGTCAAGAACGAAGGCGACACCGTTCTGTCCGACGAAGTCCTGGGCTCCATCACTGAAGGTGGTGCTGCTGCCGCTGCTCCAGCCGCCGCTGCTGCTCCTGCCGCTGCTGCCGCTGCCCCGGCTGCTGCCGAAGGCGAAGACGATCCTGTTGCCGCTCCTGCTGCGCGCAAGCTGGCTGAAGAGAACGGCATCAACATCGCTTCCGTTGCCGGCACCGGCAAAGGCGGTCGTGTGACC
>NZ_QAIK01000159.1:17726-39173 GCF_003061005.1 Pseudomonas sp. HMWF021
CTGCCGCGCCTGCAAAAGCTGCTGCTCCAGCCGCTGCTGCTCCTGTATTCGCCGCTGGCGATCGTGTTGAAAAACGCGTGCCGATGACCCGTCTGCGTGCCAAGGTTGCCGAGCGTCTGGTTGAAGCCCAGTCGAACATGGCGATGCTGACCACCTTCAACGAAGTCGACATGACCGAAGTCATGGCGCTGCGTTCGAAGTACAAGGATCTGTTCGAGAAGTCCCACAACGGCGTACGCCTGGGCTTCATGTCGTTCTTCGTCAAGGCGGCCACCGAAGCGCTGAAACGCTTCCCGGCAGTCAACGCTTCGATCGACGGTGCAGACATCGTTTACCACGGCTACGCCGACATCGGTGTTGCCGTTTCCAGCGACCGTGGTCTGGTTGTACCGGTTCTGCGTAACGCCGAGCTGATGAGCCTGGCCGAAATCGAAGGCGGCATCGCCACGTTCGGCAAGAAGGCCCGTGACGGCAAGCTGTCGATGGAAGAGATGACCGGCGGTACCTTCACCATCACCAACGGTGGTACCTTCGGTTCGATGATGTCGACCCCGATCGTCAACCCGCCGCAGGCAGCGATTCTGGGCATGCACAACATCATCCAGCGTCCTATGGCCATCAATGGTCAGGTCGTGATCCGCCCGATGATGTACCTGGCACTGTCCTACGATCACCGTCTGATCGATGGCAAAGAAGCTGTGACCTTCCTGGTGACCATCAAGAACCTGCTGGAAGATCCGGCTCGTCTGTTGCTGGATATCTGATAGAAGCAGCCATGCGCTGCGGGTGGCGTACCGTCGGCAACGGCGGTACGGCCCGCAGCGCGCGGCTTGAAGCTTTTCGCTAAAGAGGATTTTTTGAATGTCGCAGAAATTTGACGTAGTAGTGATCGGTGCCGGCCCTGGCGGCTATGTAGCTGCCATCAAGGCCGCGCAGCTGGGTCTCACCACTGCCTGCATCGAGAAGTACACCGACGCTGAAGGCAAACAGGCCCTCGGCGGTACTTGCCTGAACGTCGGCTGCATTCCGTCCAAGGCGCTGCTGGACAGCTCCTGGAAGTACAAGGAAGCCAAAGAGAGCTTCAACGTTCACGGTATCTCGACCGGCGAAGTCAAAATGGACGTCGCTGCGATGGTTGGCCGCAAGGCTGGCATCGTCAAGAACCTGACCGGCGGCGTTGCCACCCTGTTCAAGGCCAACGGCGTTACTTCGATCCAGGGCCACGGCAAGCTGCTGGCCGGCAAGAAAGTCGAAGTCACCAAGCCTGACGGTTCGGTTGAAGTCATCGAAGCCGAAAACGTCATCCTGGCACCAGGTTCGCGTCCGATCGACATTCCACCGGCTCCGGTCGATCAGAAAGTCATCGTTGATTCGACTGGCGCTCTGGAATTCCAGTCCGTACCTAAACGTCTGGGCGTGATCGGCGCTGGCGTGATCGGTCTGGAACTGGGTTCGGTGTGGTCGCGTCTGGGCTCCGAAGTGGTTGTCCTGGAAGCCCTGGACACCTTCCTGATGGCAGCGGACACCGCTGTTTCCAAGGAAGCGCTGAAAACCCTGACCAAGCAAGGTCTGGACATCAAGCTGGGCGCTCGCGTAACCGGTTCCAAAGTGAACGGCGACGAAGTCGTTGTGAACTACACCGATGCCAACGGCGAACAGACCATCACTTTCGACAAGCTGATCGTAGCCGTTGGTCGCCGTCCGGTGACCACTGATCTGCTGGCTGCCGACAGCGGCGTGACCCTGGACGAGCGCGGTTTCGTGCACGTTGACGATCACTGCGCCACCACCGTACCGGGCGTTTACGCCATCGGTGACGTGGTTCGCGGCATGATGCTGGCGCACAAGGCGTCGGAAGAAGGCATCATGGTTGTCGAGCGCATCAAGGGCCACAAAGCCCAGATGAACTATGACCTGATCCCTTCGGTTATTTATACTCACCCGGAAATCGCGTGGGTTGGCAAAACCGAGCAGGCCTTGAAAGCCGAAGGCGTTGAAGTTAACGTCGGCACCTTCCCGTTCGCCGCTTCCGGCCGTGCCATGGCCGCCAACGATACTGGTGGTTTCGTCAAGGTCATCGCTGATGCCAAGACCGACCGCGTATTGGGCGTGCACGTGATTGGCCCGAGCGCTGCAGAACTGGTTCAGCAGGGCGCGATCGGTATGGAATTCGGCACCAGCGCTGAAGACCTGGGCATGATGGTTTTCTCCCATCCGACCCTGTCTGAAGCCTTGCACGAAGCTGCTCTGGCGGTGAATGGCGGCGCCATCCACATTGCCAACCGCAAGAAGCGTTAAGACACACAATAAGAAACCACGGCGGTAACGGCCCGTCGTGAGCCTTGCGAGCAAGTCTCACCGCGGAATGTCCGCTGGACGCAGTCTTGCGTAGCTGCACCGGGTATCCGGAAAGGCTACGCAAGCAGCAGTCACAGGTGGCGCGGCACTCATCAAGAGCGCAGCGCCGAATGCGCAGTACCTAACGAAGACGGTAAAAAGCATGAATCTTCACGAGTATCAGGGTAAGCAGCTGTTCGCTGAATACGGCCTGCCAGTTTCCACTGGTTACGCAGTAGACACCCCGGAAGCAGCAGCAGAAGCTTGCGACAAAATCGGCGGCAGCGAGTGGGTTGTCAAAGCCCAGGTCCACGCCGGTGGTCGCGGTAAAGCGGGCGGCGTCAAGCTGGTTCGCAACAAAGAAGACGCCAAGGCCTTCGCACAGCAGTGGCTGGGCAAGCGTCTGGTGACTTACCAGACTGACGCCAATGGTCAGCCAGTCACCAAGATCCTGGTTGAATCGTGCACTGATATCGCTAAAGAGCTGTACCTGGGCGCTGTCGTTGACCGTTCGAGCCGTCGCATCGTGTTCATGGCTTCCACCGAAGGTGGCGTGGACATCGAGAAAATCGCTCACGACACTCCAGAAAAAATTCTGAAAGCCACTATCGATCCACTGGTTGGCGCTCAGCCATTCCAGGGTCGCGAGCTGGCGTTCCAACTGGGTCTGGAAGGCAAGCAGGTTGCCCAGTTCGCCAAGATCTTCGTCGGTCTGGCCAAACTGTTCCAGGATCACGATCTGGCCCTGCTGGAAGTGAACCCGCTGGTGATCAAGGCTGACGGCGATCTGCACTGCCTGGACGCCAAGATCAACATCGACGCCAACGCCATGTACCGTCAGCCTAAGCTGAAGACTTTCCACGATCCGTCGCAAGACGATCCGCGCGAAGCGCACGCTGCCAAGTTCGAACTGAACTACGTAGCCCTGGAAGGCAACATCGGCTGCATGGTCAACGGTGCCGGCCTGGCCATGGGTACCATGGACATCGTCAACCTGCACGGCGGCAAGCCAGCCAACTTCCTCGACGTAGGTGGTGGTGCTACCAAAGAGCGCGTGACCGAAGCCTTCAAGATCATCCTGTCCGACACCAACGTCGCTGCAGTACTGGTCAACATCTTCGGCGGCATCGTTCGCTGCGACATGATTGCCGAAGGCATCATCGGCGCCGTGAAAGAAGTCGGCGTGAAAATCCCGGTTGTTGTTCGCCTTGAAGGCAACAACGCTGAGCTGGGCGCTAAAGTACTGGCAGAAAGCGGTTTGAACATCATCGCTGCTACCAGCCTGACCGACGCTGCTCAACAAGTTGTCAAAGCTGCGGAGGGCAAATAATGAGCGTCCTGATCAATAAAGACACCAAAGTTATCTGCCAGGGTATTACCGGTTCGCAAGGTAGTTTCCACACCCAGCAAGCCATCGAATACGGCACCAAGATGGTTGGTGGCGTAACGCCGGGCAAAGGCGGCACCGAGCACCTGGGTCTGCCAGTGTTCAACACCGTCAAAGACGCAGTTGCTGCCACTGGCGCTACCGCCAGCGTGATCTACGTTCCGGCTCCTTTCTGCAAGGACTCGATCCTGGAAGCAGCGTTCGGCGGCATCAAGCTGATCGTCTGCATCACCGAAGGCATTCCTACCCTGGACATGCTGGACGCCAAAGTTAAGTGCGACGAGCTGGGTGTTACCCTGATCGGCCCTAACTGCCCAGGCGTGATCACCCCAGGCGAATGCAAGATCGGCATCATGCCAGGTCACATTCACTTGCCAGGCAAGGTCGGTATCGTTTCGCGTTCCGGCACCCTGACCTACGAAGCTGTGAAGCAGACCACTGACGCCGGTTTCGGTCAGTCGACTTGCGTCGGCATCGGTGGTGACCCGATCCCGGGTTCGAACTTCATCGACATCCTGAAATTGTTCCAGGAAGACCCGAAGACCGAAGCGATCGTGATGATCGGCGAGATCGGCGGTTCGGCTGAAGAAGAAGCGGCTGCCTACATCAAGGCACACGTGACCAAGCCGGTTGTTTCCTACATCGCTGGTGTGACTGCTCCTCCGGGCAAGCGCATGGGCCATGCTGGCGCAATCATCTCTGGCGGCAAAGGCACTGCAGACGAGAAGTTCGCTGCGCTGCAAGACGCAGGCGTAAAAACCGTGCGTTCGCTGGCAGACATCGGCAAGGCCTTGGCCGAGCTGACCGGTTGGGCTGTCAAGTAAGCCTCGTGCTTGACTGACGCTTCACCAGACAAAGGCCACCTTCGGGTGGCCTTTGTTGTTTCTGAAGATCAAAAGATCGCAGCCTTCGGCAGCTCCTACCGATGATCCGGTGTAGGAGCTGCCGAAGGCTGCGATCTTTTGATCTTTGCTTTTTTTATGAAATTTAAATGCGTATACGCGACACGGAAACGTCGTGTATCGGATAGTTCGCCCTCAAACAGTGCGTTTGTCAGACGAATTCGTTAGTCTGGCAGCCATTTTTGCGTCTGCCGCCCAAAAGGCATGCGATGCGCTAAACGGGTCAGCCCCATACGGACTGGCAGCATTTCCCTAACCCTACAGGGAAATCCCTCTCTAAATTCCGATTCAGTAGTGTGGTATTTCCTTAATGAAAGTTTTGAAAGGTCAGGACATCCTGGCACTGGGTTTCATGACATTTGCCCTGTTCGTCGGGGCCGGCAACATCATTTTCCCGCCTATCGTCGGTTTGCAGTCCGGACCTAACGTCTGGATGGCGGCGCTGGGCTTCCTGATCACGGCGGTCGGTCTGCCGGTGATCACCGTCGTGGCCCTGGCAAAGGTGGGTGGTGCGATGGATGCGTTGAGTAGCCCGATCGGCAAGATTGCCGGTGGTGTGCTCGCCGCGGCGTGCTATCTGGCAGTTGGTCCGCTGTTCGCTACTCCACGTACTGCAACCGTGTCGTTCGAAGTGGGTCTGGCTCCGCTGACAGGCGAAAGCCCGCTGGCGCTGTTCCTCTACAGCTCGGTGTACTTCCTGCTGGTGTTTTTCATTTCGCTGTATCCGGGCCGCCTGCTCGATACCGTGGGGCGTTTCCTCGCACCGCTGAAAATCATCGCCCTGGCCGTACTCGGCATCGCCGCGTTCGCTTTGCCGGCCGGTGACATCGGTGTCGCCACCCCGGAATACGTTGCCGCACCGTTTTCTCAAGGCTTCATCAATGGTTACCTGACCATGGACACCCTGGGCGCTCTGGTATTCGGCATCGTCATCGTCAACGCGATCCGCTCCCGTGGCGTCGAGTCGCCTGTGCTGATCACCCGTTACGCGATCATCGCCGGGCTGATTGCCGGTGTCGGTCTGGCGCTGGTCTATGTCAGTCTGTTCCGCCTTGGTTCCGGCAGCCATGAAGTCGCTGCCGGTGCCACCAACGGCGCGGCGGTGCTGCATGCTTACGTGCAACACACCTTCGGCTCGCTGGGCAGTGGTTTCCTCGCGGTATTGATCTCGCTGGCCTGTCTGGTGACTGCGGTTGGCCTGACCTGTGCCTGCGCCGAGTATTTCAGCCGTGTCGTGCCGCTGTCGTACAAGACTCTGGTGATCATCCTCGCCGCGTTTTCGCTGCTGGTGTCCAATCTGGGCCTGACCAAGCTGATCGCGTTCTCGATCCCGGTACTCACCGCGATCTATCCACCGTGCATCGTTCTGGTGGCGCTGAGCTTCTGCAGTGCGTTCTGGCATGAACAGAGCCGTATCATGGGCCCGGTGATGTTGGTGTCGTTCATATTCGGCACCATCGATGCGTTGAAAGGCGCCGGCCTGGCTGACTGGATGCCATCGCAACTGGCTCACCTACCGCTGAGCGAGCAAGGTCTGGCGTGGCTGGTGCCGTGCGTGATGACCCTGATAGTTGCCGTCGTGTGCGACCGCCTGCTGGGCAAACGCGCCGAAGCACTCGCCTAAGATTGCCGGGCCGCCACAAGCGGCTCCCGAGCGATTAAACAGAAATGCCCCGGTATCAATCGATACGGGGCATTTTTTTGTATTTCACAAGCTATTGTTGATTGGCAGCGAGATAGCGGACGACGGTAGCCCTACTGAATAGATAGCGGCAGTCGCCTGATGCGATGATTTTGTTGTCAGGTTGCACGACTACTGACTCCCATAGTTCTCGATCATACCCGATTTTCGTTTCCTGAAATCCAGCGGTTCCGAAGGTGGTATCAGGTTTGCCTGTCACATCGTATCTAGCGACTAGCGAACTTTCATTGCTCCTGAGTCCGATCAGGCCTACAACAACAACTCCACTGGTTGTATTTCCACCTATCGCAGTCCATGAATTAGCCTTTCCTGTTGGCGCTTCACTGACCAAAGGCTTGCCACCGTTGAAAACGAGGTTGGGGCTGCCATTAGCGTTGTAAAAAGCAATTACGCCTCGTCGCTCAGTCCCCCAGACGTCATTCGAATTCAGATCTCGCGATCCAGCGACAATAACGCTGCCATCCGGATTCAGCATCATGCTCGAAAATCCCGTATATACGCCATCCACTCGGATTCGGATTTCGCCGTTCTGCCCAAATCCTTGGTCGGGTGTTCCATTGGGGTGGTAGCGGGCGATGAGGCCCTCATTGTCAAATGTGGAGCCTGCAATGGTGATCCTTCCGTCGTTCGATACGGCCACAGCTGCGATGCGGTAATTGGTTATCAGACTGCCTCTGCCATTGAACGATGCGTCTGGCGAACCGTCGTGTGAGAATTTTTGGATCAGTGTCCATGAAGTGATTACGATTGCGCCATCAGGGCCGATTGCAACGTTGGAAAGGGGAGAGCTCGAGGTATTTGCCGACATCGCTAGCACGCTCAATACATTTGGATTCGCAATCGGTGGGACGATCACTACGCCGTCATCACCAAAGGTTTGATCACGAGTTCCATCTGGACGAAGACGCAGGATGGCTTGATTTCGACCATCAGTACCATAATGGGTGCCGATCAATATAATGCTGCCGTCGTCATTTCGTTGAGCCCCAGATGGAAACGCGGGAGCACCATCCTTGAAGCCACCGGTGAAAATTCCGTTATTGGCGAATCTGGTATCCAAGGTGCCATTTTCCAGGAGCTGAACCAGCTGGAAATCCAGGCGGTCCTCCCAGCTGACGCTTCCCCACATCAAGATTCTGCCGTCGTCGAGTCGTGCCACAATACTAAGGGTGTCGCTGCCTGGTAGGGAAAAATCATAGGCAACTCCATCTTCACCAAAAGTGGGATCAAAGCCTTGGTTGTTCTGAATTTTTTTCGCGCGTATCTGAGTTGGTTTTAACATGGTTGGTGCTCCGGGGTGGTGGTTGGTCGTTCTCCAATGACATTACTCCACTGAAACCCCTTCTGAACCTGTCAAGTTTGACAGCTATTGATCGCGCACGATCAATAGAAATCCCGGTAAGCGGTGCCTTTTGCGCTCATCTGGCGTCCAAGCTGGGTTCGTGTCGCGTGGGGTAAAACTATGAAGTTATTGCTTGCGCGGAAACTCTTCTTGCTACTTGCCTGGCTATCATCAAAGGATCTGCATGTCGTTCATCCAAGCCAACCTGATCCACCTGCTGGCCGCGCTCTGGTTTGTCATCTGCTGGGGCGGTTACACCCGTTATGCGTCGTGGAAGGCCCGCGATACCGCGTGCCTGGCCAGTGTGCTGCACCTGTACCGCGAAGACTGGATGCGCCGCATGCTCTTGCGCGACAACCGCATCGCCGACGCCAGCGTGATCGGTAACCTGGAGCGCAATGCCTCGTTCTTCGCTTCCAGTACCCTGATCATCCTCGCCGGCATTCTCACCGTGCTGGGCGCTTCCGAGCGCGCCGTGTCGCTGCTGGCAGATATTCCGATGGTGCAGCAGGCGTCGCAGGGCATGTCGGAGATCAAGTTGCTGTGCCTGGCGCTGGTGTTCGTCTATGCGTTTTTCACGTTCAGCTGGTGCATGCGTCAGTACAATTTTGCCGCGGTACTGGTCGGCTCGGCGCCGATGATCGGTGAGCGACAAGTTTCCGAGCAGGAACGCAAGGCGTTCGCCCTGCGAGCGGCGCGGGTGATTTCGATGGCAGCCAATCAGTTCAACTTCGGCCTGCGCTCTTATTACTTCGGCATGAGCATGCTGGCGTGGTTTGTCAGCCCGTGGCTGTTCATGTTGATGAGTGCCGGCGTGGTGCTGGTGTTGTATCGCCGCGAGTTTCATTCCGACGTTCTCGACGTGATGGTCTATACCCCTACAGAGGCGCCATTGCCCGAAACCAATAAAGAGGCCGCTTGATGAGTATTCCGTTCTGGTGTGTGTTTATCAGTGCATTGTTGATCTACATCGCGCGCATGCCGGTGGCCAAGGCCATGAAAGAGCAGGGCGGTTACAACAATCACCTTCCACGCCAACAGCAGGCGCAACTCACGGGTTACGGTGCGCGGGCACTGGCGGCGCATCAAAACAGCATCGAAGCGTTCATTCTGTTTGCCGTCGGCGTGCTGATGGCGCACACCACACAAACGCAAGGCTGGTTGATCGATGCGCTGGCGATCATCTTTGTGATCGCGCGAATTCTCTACCTGTGGTTGTACCTGGCTGATAAACCATCGCTGCGCAGTCTGGTGTGGCTGGTCGGCCTGATCTGCTCTTTGTTGCTGATGATCAGTCCGACTTTTAGAACCGTACTGCTCTAAAAAAGCCTCTAAGCCAAGACTGACAATAAATCACAGGCAAAAGAAAACCCGCACTTGGCGGGTTTTCTTTTTCTGCATCAAGTCGCAATTATTGCTTCTTGGCAGCTTCTTCCTGAGCAGCTTGATTCGATTCAGCCTGAGCTTTGGCAGCTTCGGCGTTTTCTTTTGCTGCGTCGTTCACTTTATCCTGAGCTTTGTTCATGTCTTGCTGAGCTTGCTCAGCATGTTGGTTGGCATCTTGAGCTTTGTCCTCGGATTTTTTATCGCAGGCAGCGAGACCGAGGGAAGCGGTCAACATCAAGGCAATAGCTAAAGTCTTACGCATGGGGTGTTTCTCCTTATGGAAAATAACTACTGGCCTTAAGAGCGCCGCGCCAAAGGTTAAGTTCCTCATTTTGTTCAGATATATAAGTTTGTTTTTTAGTGGAACTTTTGCCGTGTTTCCTACTACTGGCAAAAGGCTCTAACGAGAGTAATTATCAAATGGCTGAAAACCCCGTTTTTGAGCGCGCGACGCGATTTCTCTCGGCCTTGCGCCATTGTCAGGTGCTCGGATTGACAGTGCACAGCGCCAGCAGCGAAGGGCTGACGGTCAAGTTGCCGTACAGCGCGCAAATCGTTGGCAACCCGCAGACCGGTGTCATCCACGGCGGAGCCATTACCTCGCTGATGGACACCGCGTGCGGCATGTCTACGCTGTGCGTGCTACCGGAATTCGAAGTCTGCCCGACGCTGGATCTGCGCATCGACTACATGCACGCCGCCGAGCCGAACAAGGACGTCTATGGCTTTGCCCAGTGTTATCGGGTCACCACCGATGTGATCTTCGCTCGCGGCTTTGCCTATCAGGATGACCCGCAGCAGCCGATCGCCCATGTCGTTGGCACGTTCATGCGCATGGGCAAGGGCTTGAAGGGTACTCAAGGATTCGGTGGCAAGATCAAAGGAGAACGTCCATGAGCGATGACTGGAAGCAACAACTGCTGCAGGCTCACGCTCAGGGCGATTACGCGCCGCTGCTGCAACTGATTCCTTATGCAGGGCTGATCGGCGTCGAATGCTCGCGAGTCGGCGATGAATTGCTGTTCAGACTGCCGGCGAACAAGGACAACATTGGTAACCCTTTATTACCGGCGATCCATGGCGGAGTGATTGCCGGGTTCATGGAGCTGGCGGCCGCGTTGCATTTGTTGATTTTCACCGAGGCGCCCGGGGTGCCGAAGATCATCGATTTTTCCCTGGATTACCTGCGTGCCGGGCAGTTTCGTGACACCTGGGCCAAGTGTCAGGTCTGTCGCCAGGGCCGGCGCGTGGCCAACGTCGCGGTCACGGCCTGGCAAAGCACCGAGAGCGAACCGATCGCCACCGCCCGTGCACATTTCAAAATCGATGAGCCCTTGAAATCCTGAACGCAGCCCCCAACTCAGTGAACAACCCGCCGCCGACCCTCCGGGTCGCGGCCACTGCCATCTGATTGGAGTTTGATGACCATGAGTGTGGAAACTCAAAAGGAAACCCTGGGCTTCCAGACCGAGGTAAAGCAGCTGCTGCACCTCATGATCCATTCGCTGTATTCCAATAAGGAAATCTTCCTTCGCGAATTGATCTCGAACGCCTCTGACGCTGTCGACAAGCTGCGCTTCGAAGCCCTGGCCAAGCCTGAGTTGCTCGAAGGTGGCGCTGAACTGAAAATCCGTGTGAGTTTCGACAAGGACGCCAAGACCGTCACCCTCGAAGACAACGGTATCGGCATGAACCGTGACGATGTGATCACCCACCTGGGGACCATCGCCAAATCGGGCACCGCCGATTTCATGAAGAATCTCTCGGGCGATCAGAAGAAAGATTCGCACCTGATCGGCCAGTTCGGTGTGGGCTTCTACTCCGCCTTCATCGTCGCCGACAAAGTCGACGTGTACAGCCGTCGCGCCGGCACCCCGGCCAGCGAAGGCGTGCACTGGTCGTCGAAAGGCGAGGGCGAGTTCGAAGTTGCCACCGTCGAAAAGCCAGAGCGTGGCACCCGCATTGTCCTGCACCTGAAGTCCGGTGAAGACGAGTTCGCCGACGGCTGGCGTCTGCGCAACATCATCAAGAAATACTCCGACCACATCGCGCTGCCGATCGAGCTGCCGAAAGAAGTCACTGTCGCTGAAGGTGAAGAGAAGCCTGCTGTTGAATGGGAAACCGTCAACCGCGCCAGCGCCCTGTGGACCCGTCCGCGCACTGAAGTGAAGGACGAGGAATACCAGGAGTTCTACAAGCACATCGCTCACGACTTCGAAAACCCGCTGGCCTGGAGCCACAACAAGGTCGAAGGCAAGCTCGAGTACAGCTCGCTGCTGTACGTGCCAGCCCGTGCGCCGTTCGATCTGTACCAGCGTGAAGCGCCGAAAGGCCTGAAGCTGTACGTGCAGCGCGTGTTCGTGATGGATCAGGCCGAGTCGTTCCTGCCGCTGTACCTGCGTTTCATCAAGGGTGTGGTTGACTCCAACGACCTGTCGCTGAACGTGTCGCGGGAAATCCTGCAGAAAGACCCGATCATCGACTCGATGAAAACCGCGTTGACCAAGCGCGTGCTGGACATGCTGGAAAAACTGGCGAAGAACGAGCCTGAGCAATACAAGGGTTTCTGGAAAAACTTCGGTCAGGTCATGAAAGAAGGCCCGGCAGAAGATTTCGCCAACAAGGAAAAAATTGCCGGTCTGCTGCGTTTCGCATCGACCCAAGGTGACGACGGCGAGCAGATCGTCGGTCTGGCCGACTACCTGGCGCGCGCCAAGGAAGGTCAGGACAAGATCTACTACCTCACCGGTGAAACCTACGCGCAGGTCAAGAACAGCCCGCACCTGGAAGTCTTCCGCAAGAAAGGCATCGAAGTGCTGCTGCTGACCGACCGTATCGACGAGTGGCTGATGAGCTATCTCAACGAATTCGACGGCAAGACCTTTGTCGACGTGGCGCGCGGTGATCTGGATCTGGGCAACCTGGACTCGGAAGAGGACAAGAAAGCCGCGGAAGAAGTCGCCAAGTCCAAGGAAGGTCTGGTCGAGCGTCTGAAAACAGCGTTGGGCGATTCCGTTGCCGAGGTTCGCGTTTCTCACCGTCTGACCGATTCGCCAGCCATTCTGGCCATCGGCGAACAGGACCTGGGCCTGCAAATGCGCCAGATCCTCGAAGCCAGCGGGCAGAAAGTGCCGGAATCGAAGCCGATCTTCGAATTCAACCCGAGCCACCCGCTGATCGAGAAACTCGACGGCGAGCAGAACGAAGGGCGTTTTGGCGATCTGTCGCACATCCTTTTCGATCAGGCCGCCCTGGCGGCTGGCGAAAGCTTGAAAGACCCGGCCGCTTACGTGACCCGTCTGAACAAGCTGCTGGTTGAACTGTCAGCTTGATCACGTTGTAGAAAAACCCGCTTCGGCGGGTTTTTTCATTCTGGTGTTTAACCTTCAGGAGTCAGAAATGAGCCAAGTCACTGTACGTTCCGTGGTCTATCAGATCGACGGCCAGCCCTATGAAGGTCGTCTGGCGTTCGACGCCGAGCACAAGGGCGCACGCCCGGGGCTGTTGATGGCGCCGAACTGGATGGGCGTCAGCGCCGGTGCCGAGGAGATCGCCAAGTCGGTCGCGGCCAAGGGCTACGTGGTGTTGATTGCTGACGTGTACGGCCAGGCGGTGCGTCCGCAGAACGGCGATCAGGCCGGCGCGGCGATGATGCCACTGAAAAACGACCGTGCACTGCTGCGCAAACGCATGCAGGCCGCATTCGAGCAGTTGCAGAAGCAGGGAGAAGCGGCAGTCGATACGTCGAAGCTGGCGGTGTTCGGTTTCTGCTTTGGTGGTTGCTGTGCGCTGGATCTGGCGCGTACCGGTGCGCCAGTGAAAGCCGCGGTGTCGTTCCATGGCACGCTGGATTCGCCGAACCCGGCGGATGCCAAGAATATCAAGGGTTCAGTGCTGGTATTGCACGGCGCTTCCGATCCGTTGGTGCCGAAAGAACAGTTGCCAGCGTTTGAAGACGAGATGAACGCAGCGAATGTCGATTGGCAGTTGCTCAGCTACGGCGGTGCAGTGCATTCGTTCACCGATCCGCATGCCAATGTGCCAGGCAAGATGATGTACGACGCGAAGACCGCCAAGCGCGCGTTCAAGTCGATGCATGATTTGCTGGATGAAGTGTTCAAAGGCTGATTGTTTCAAAATCAAAAGATCGCAGCCTGCGGCAGCTCCTACATCGATCGCATGTAGGCGCTGCCGCAGGCTGCGATCTTTTGCTTTACCGGCCTGCAGGCAATTCAATCCGCTCGACTTCACCCGGCACCTTCGGCCAATCCCCGGCCGTCCATTTGCGCCGTGCCTCATCGATCGCCGCCGGATCGCTCGCGACAAAATTCCAGTTGATCCGCCGTGGCCCGTCCAGCGCAGCGCCGCCAAACACCACCGCGTGCACATCACTTTCGGCAAACAGACTCATTTCTTCCCCGGCCGGCAATACCGCCAGCGCATGGGGTTCGAGGGGCTCGCCATTCAACTGCGCATCGCCACTCAACACATAAACCGCGCGTTCCGCGTGCTCGGTCGGGATCAGCAAGGTGGTTGCGGTTTGCATCTTCACTTCGGCGTACAGCGTAGGAGAAAGCACCGGCACCGGTGATTCCAGACAAAAGCCCGACCCGGCGATCATCCGGATCTGCACGCCAAGGTTATCGCTGACCGGCAGGGTGGCCGCCGGGTGATGGCTGTAATGCCCCGGGCCTTGCTCGTGATCCTTGGGCGAAGCCAGCCAGATCTGCAAGCCGTGCATCGTGAAGCTTTGCTCCCACAACGGCTCGGGTGTGCGCTCGACGTGGGCAATCGCACTGCCAGCGGTCATCCAGCTGACATCGCCGGCGCTGACCACCAGATCGGAGCCAAGGCTGTCCTTGTGCTGGATCTGTCCTTGGAACAAGTAGGTCAGGGTCGACAGGCCAATGTGCGGATGCTGTCGGATGTTCATGCCTTTGCCCGTCGGATAAACCGTTTCGAGCATGTGGTCGAAAAACACGAATGGCCCGACGCTGCGGCATTTGGCTGACGGCAGCGGACGCAGGATCGGCTGGCCTTCGACGTCTTCGGCGCGCGGGCGGATGATCAGGAGTGGTGTATCCATGGTGCATTCCAGGCTGAGCGGGTGATGCCAGAAGCATAACCCGCCGCTGGCACGAGGGGGTTACTGGCTGTCGAAGCCTTGTGGCGCGTGGGTTTCGATGCTGACGTCGGTGGTGGTCATCAGTTTATGGATCGGGCAGCGATCGGCCACGCGCAGCAGTTCTTCGCGTTGCGCGTCGGTTAACACGCCTTTGAGCGTCAGGGTGACGTGCAGCACGTATTTGCCTTTCTGCTCTTCGGTGTTGTCGCGTTTGACCTCAACACCGACGCCGGTCAGCGGGATGTCTTTCTTTTTTGCGTACATCTTCAAGGTCAGGGCCTTGCAGGCGCCGAGGGCTGCGTCGAAGTAATCGTGCGGCTCTGGGGCCGAGCCTTCGCCGCCAGCCGATTTCGGTACGTCGGCAAACAATTCGTGGTCATCGATCTTTACGGTGTGACGAAAACCTTCGGCGGAGACGGTATTGACGGTAACAGTCATGGCAACCTCACTGGCAGTAGGAAAAGTCGTGCGATCAAAAAAGACCTTGCAGTTATAGAGCATTCCCACAGAGCTGCGTTCCACTTTCCTGCAGGATGAACCCTGGTCATCGGCTCAGGGTCTAGGCTATGCCTACTTGTCGGAGATTACTTGTGCCCTTGTTTCGTTTAAGTCTTGCCTGCCTGCTGGCATTTGCCGGCAGCGCCAATGCGCGCGAATACACCTACAGCGATGCGCACCTGCACTACGTGGATTTCTTCCAGGAAACCGCTGGCATGGCGAAACTGCTCACGGCCATGCAAGACAATTCCATCGATCACGTGATGATTTCCGGTATTCCCGTGGCAAAGAAATGGCACGAGGACGAACCCAAGCGACCGCGCTATTACGCCGGTGATGACGCGGATGCCTACTGGTACAGCGCCACCGACGTGATCGTCGCTGACGCCGTGCAGAAACTGACGCCGGAGCAGCGTCTGCACTTTCATCCATTCCTGTCGGGCTTCAACCCCAACGACAAGAACTCCGCCGCACATATCCAGCGCATGCTCGATCTGTATCCGGGGTTGTGGCAGGGCATCGGCGAAGTATTCACCCGGCATGACGATCTCACTGCGCTGACGGCGGGCGATACGCCACGGGCCAATAACGAGGCGATGAAGCGGGTATATCACCTGGCGGCGGAAAACGATCTGCCGGTGATGCTGCATTCCAACATCACCTCCAAGCGTGAGAAGAATCCGCTTTATCTGAAGGAAATAGAGGAGCCGTTGCGTAATCACCCGCACACGCGGTTCATCTGGGCTCACGCCGGCACTAGCGCGGAGATTCATCGGCACCAGACGCATTTGAAATTTCTTCTGCCCACCGTCAGCCGGATGCTGGAGACTTATCCAAATCTGTTCATCGATCTGTCCTGGAGCATGCTCACACCGTATCTGCTCGACGAGCAGGGCAAGCCGCGCCCGGAATGGCTGGCATTGGTGGAGAAATACCCTGAGCGCTTCATGCTCGGCTCGGATGTTGTAGGTCGATTCAACAAATTGGGTAAGGAAATGCGCAGCTTCACGCCGTTTCTCGATGCGTTGCCCGAGGAGGTCGCGCATAAAGTTGCTCGGGACAACTTCTTGGGGATATTGCCGCGAACAGCGTCCAAGTCCGGGAAAAGCCCGCTAAATCGTTAAGGCAGAGGTGTTCGGAGTATCAAGGCCTTTTGATATCACCTTTTCGTCTTACGCAAATTGTCTGCGGGCCGATACCTTCTAAAGCAACCAGCTGCAGGGTTGATGCAGCGCTTTTGGAAGGAGCCAGAGTAATGAGTATCCGCAGTCTCAATATTGCGCCGCGTGCCGGGCTGGGTTTTGGTGTGTTGGCGTTGATGGTGTTTGCCCTGGGGGCGTTCGCCCTGCTGCAAATGTCGAACATGCGCGCCCAGTCTGATGAGGTCGACAACAACTGGCTGCCGAGCGTGATGGCGGTGGGCGAGATGAGTCAGGACATGCTGCGCCTGCGTGCGCTGACCATGCGCCTGCTGCTCAATCGCGACCCGCAGGCGCTGGCGCAGAATGTCGCCAAGCTCAACGAATTGCGGGGTGTGCTTAGTGAAGCGCAGCAACGCTATGACGTGCTGATTGTGCTGCCGGAAGAGCGCAGGTTATTTGATCGCTTCAAGGTTGCCGAGCACAAGTATCTGGAATTTCAGGCGCAGGTCATGCAGTTGTCGGCGCAGAACCGGGTGGAGGAGGCTGCCGCCATCCTCAATGGTGAGATGAGCCCGTTAGCCGATGACATGGCCGTCACCCTGAAGGAACTGGTCGAACTGAACAAGCACAACGCCAACCTTGCCACCGAAGCCGCTCGACTGGTGTTCATCAATTCGCGGGTGTGGGTCGGGGTGATGATCGGCATCACCGCACTGATCACCATCGGTCTGGCGTTACTGTTGACCCGCAGCATCGTCCTGCCGCTGGCGCAATCGCTGGGCGTGGCTGAAGTGGTGGCCGGGGGCGATCTGACCGGTGATATCAGTATTTCCGGCAAGGACGAGCCGGCGCGGCTGCTGCAGGCGCTCAAGAGCATGCAGCACAACCTGCGCGACACCATCCGCCAGATATCCGATTCATCCAGCCAGTTGGCGTCCGCTTCCGAAGAACTCAGTTGCGTTACCGAAGACGCCACTCGCGGGCTGCATCAGCAAAGTCTGGAGATCGAACAAGCCGCCACAGCGGTCAACCAGATGACCGCTGCCGTGGAAGAGGTTGCGAGCAACGCCGTGGCAACCTCGGAGGCGTCCCGCGAGTCTGACCGCATTGCCCAGCATGGGCGTGAGCAGGTCAAGCAAACCGTGGTTTCAATCGAATCGCTGGCGCAGGATGTCACCGCCAATGCAGCGCAGGTGGAGGATCTGGCGCAAAAGGTTCACGGCATCAGCAAGGTGCTGGACGTGATCCGCTCGATTGCCGAACAGACCAATCTGCTGGCGCTGAACGCGGCGATCGAGGCAGCGCGGGCCGGGGATGCCGGTCGCGGCTTCGCGGTGGTGGCCGATGAGGTGCGGGCGCTGGCCCATCGCACACAGCAATCGACCCAGGAAATCGAGCAGATGATCGGTGGCATTCAGCAGGGCACCGATTCGGCGGTGAGTTCGATGCAGCAGAGCAACATCCGTGCGCATTCGACGCTGGAACTGGCCAAGGCGGCAGGCGTGGCGCTGGAGGAAATCGCTTCAGCGTTCACCTTGATCAACGAGCGCAACCTGGTGATCGCCAGTGCCTCGGAGGAGCAGGCAGCGGTGGCGCGGGAAGTGGATCGTAATCTGATGAATATCCGTGACCTGGCAACGCAGACCTCGGCGGGGGCGAATCAGACCAGTGCGGCCAGCCAGGAGTTGTCGCGACTGGCGGTGGATTTGAACAATATGGTGGCCAAATTCTCGGTCTGATCTGACCCTTGACGATTGCACTCACCCCCTGTGGGAGCGGGCTTGCTCGCGAAGGCGTTGTATCAGATACATCTTCGTTAGCTGGCAGACCGCTTTCGCGAGCAAGCCCGCTCCCACAGTAGTTGTGCGTCGCTTGAGGAGTTGCAGGCACAAAAAAGCCCCGCATCTGCGGGGCTTTTTGTTGTAGCGACGGATCAGCTGCCTTTAACGGTTTTGCCGTTGACCGTGCCGTCCTGGAGCATGATGTTGTACTCCTTGCCGTCGGTTTCAACCTGTTGCAGGCGAACCAGCAAATAATCCCAGTCCTTGGCGAACCACAGCACGGTGATGCGTTTGCTTTGTGTCGGGTCGCGGACGCGCTCGACCTTGATTGCATCGATCTTGCCGGCCTTGGTGTCGACTTTCTCGGCACCCAGTACGCGGAAATCGTAAGTGTCGACTTCATTACCGTCGACCACTTGATAACTCATGGTCTTTTTGCCATCGGCCACATCGTGCTGCAGGGCCAACTGATAAGTCGACTTGTCGACCATGCCACGGTTCAGCGGGACTTTCACCGCGTCGCCACGGTCGGTGCCGGTGACCATTTTCGCGTTCCAGTCGAAATCCAGATCGGATTTCTTGGCCTTGCCCAGACCACCGCGTTCGAAGTGGTAGGACTGCGGCAGCAGGGTGCCTTTGTCCAGGGTCAGGGTGCTTTCTTCGGTCAGGCTGGCGATCATCATCGACGCCTTGAAGCTGAGTTTCCAGACGCCGTTGGCTTCCTTGGCCAGGCTGCGTTCGGCAGTGCCGCTCATGGGCAACTGTTTCCAGTCGGCGGTGTAGCTGGCGGAGAACGGTTGAAGGTCAGCCGCCTGCGCAAAGGGCAGGGCAAGCAAAGCGCAAGCGAAGAGCAGGGCGCGACGCATAAAATCTCCTAGTGTCGAATCAAGTGGCCGCTGGCCGCGAGTAACTGGCCATCCAGTAAAGCACCTTGCTCACCGAGTGCCAGTCGGCCTTCGGCAAACCAGCGTACAGCCATCGGGTAGATCAGGTGTTCCTGGACATGCACTCGCTGCGCAAGACTGTGCGGCGTGTCGTGCAACTCTACCGGTATTACTGCCTGTACGACCAGTGGTCCACCATCGAGTTCCTCGGTGACGAAGTGCACGGAGCAGCCGTGTTCCGCGTCGCCGGCCTCCAGCGCGCGCTGATGAGTGTGTAACCCTTTGTATTTGGGCAGCAGCGACGGGTGGATGTTGAGCAGACGACCCTGATAGTGGCGCACGAAATCAGCGCTGAGAATGCGCATGAATCCGGCCAGTACCACGAGTTTCGGTTTGAATTCGTCGATCAGTTCGATCAGGGCAGCATCGAAGGCCTCGCGACCTTCGAATGCCTTGTGATCCAGCGAGCGGGTGGCGATACCCGCGTCACTGGCGCGTTGCAGGCCGTACGCATCGGCGCGGTTGGAAATCACCGCAGCAATGCGGACCGGGCTGTCGCCGGTCCGCGTGCTGTCGATCAGAGCCTGCAAGTTACTGCCGGTGCCGGACAACAGCACCACGACATCACAGGTATTAGGCATTAGTGAGCCTTGAGGTTTTTCAGCTCGACCTGTGCAGCGCCTTCGGCAGCGGCAGCGATCTGGCCGATGACCCATGGCTGCTCGCCAGCGTCACGCAGGGTGTTCAGGGCCACTTCAACGTGCTCCTGAGCCACGCAGATGACCATGCCGACGCCGCAGTTCAGCACGCGGTGCATCTCGGTTTCGTCGACGTTGCCTTTCTCTTGCAGCCAGTCGAAGACGGCCGGGCGAGTCCAGCTGGCCACGTCAACCACGGCCTGAGCGCCTTTTGGCAGAACGCGCGGGATGTTGTCCAGCAGACCGCCACCGGTGATGTGGGCCATGGCTTTGACGGCGCCAGTGTCTTTGATCAGCTTGAGCAACGGCTTCACGTAGATGCGGGTCGGGGCCATCAGCAGGTCGGTCAGCGGCTTGCCGTCGAGCTGAACGGTTTCGATGTCGGCACCGGACACTTCGATGATCTTGCGGATCAGCGAGTAACCGTTGGAGTGCGGGCCGGACGATGGCAGGGCGATCAGGGCGTCACCGGTGGCGACTTTCGAACCGTCGATGATTTCTGCCTTTTCCACGACGCCGACGCAGAAGCCGGCCAGGTCGTAGTCTTCGCCTTCATACATGCCAGGCATTTCAGCGGTTTCGCCGCCGACCAGGGAGCAGCCAGCCAGTTCGCAGCCTGCACCGATACCGGTGACGACAGTGGCGGCCACGTCAACGTTCAGCTTGCCAGTGGCGTAGTAGTCGAGGAAGAACAGCGGTTCAGCGCCGCATACCACCAGATCGTTGACGCACATGGCGACCAGGTCCTGGCCGATGCTGTCGTGCTTGTTCAGGTTCAGCGCCAGGCGCAGCTTGGTGCCGACGCCGTCGGTGCCGGAAACCAGCACAGGCTGCTTGTAGCCGGCCGGGATTTCGCAGAGGGCGCCGAAACCGCCCAGGCCGCCCATGACTTCCGGGCGCGCAGTGCGCTTGGCGACGCTCTTGATGCGTTCGACCAATGCTTCACCGGCGTCGATGTCTACACCGGCGTCCTTGTAGCTCAGGGAGGGTTGCTTGCTCATGATCCAGGCCTTTAGGGGAGGGGATTCAGGGGTAACGACCGAGTTCAGCGGGAACATCGAAATCGAAGGGGCGATGGCCTCACGCGAATTTCGGGGTGCCCGGCTGTTGCCGGTCTGCGAAGGCGCGCGATTTTATCAGGCTTGAGGGGCAGCGGCCATCCTCGCGCCGACGGGCAGGGGCATAATCGACTGAAATTTTTTGCAATTGTGCCGGGTGGGTGCCTGTATAAGGTGTGCCGATTAACCGTCTATCGTTATCCCTGTGCAAAAACTTACCGCCGCCGTGTGAATGTTTTGCGATGGCAGATTGTCACAGCCTTGCTAAAACGGTTCACGCGGCCTGTTCCAGCCGCTCCTGTCGACGGGAATTTTCCATGCGTTTTTGTAAATTGTTGGTTGTGGGTTGTTTGTCGTTGGTCAGCCTGGCGAGTCATGCCGAAAACCTCAAAGGTCTCTATCAGGTGCGTCAGCCGGTCAGCAGCCAGGCGCCGGAAGAACGTGATCGCGCCACTCAGGCGGCGCTGGATACGCTGGTGCTGCGCCTGACCGGCGACCCTAAGGCTGTGCAAAATCCTGGGCTGGCAGCGATTCGCAAGGACCCGCAACAAATCATCAGCCAGTTCGGTTTCGATGCCGGGCCACCGGAAGTGCTGAAAGTCGATTTCGACCCGGCCACCACCGAGCAGGCCTTGCGTCGCGCGGGGCTGTCATTGTGGGGTGCGAGTCGGCCGTCGATTCTGAGCTGGTGGCTGAATGACTCGGCTGAAGGTTCGAGCCTGGTCGGCGATGGTCAGGCCGCTGCTGCACCGTTGCGTGCGGCGGCTCAGCATCGTGGTTTGCCCTTGCGTTTGCCGCTGGCGGATCTGAGTGAGCAACTGGTGGCCACCGCGCCAGTGCTGGACGGCACCGATCCCGCGCCATTGCGCGGCGCTTCGGAGCGTTACGGCGCGGATGCCTTGCTGGCGGTGCATGCGCACGAAGAGGGTGGGCAGTGGCAGGCCAAGTGGCATCTGTGGCTGGGCGACCAGAAAGAGGCTGGCAGTGTGCAGGGCGCCGATCAGGCCGCTGTGGCCGATGCGGTGATGCTGGCGGTGGCCGAGCGTCTGGCCCCGCGATTTGTTGCCAGGCCTGGCGCTTCCGGCCAGCAGACGCTCGAAGTGCAGGGCATGAATCTTGAGCATTACGCCGCGCTGTTGCGGTTACTCGAACCGTTTGGTGTGCGTCTGCAGAGTGTCGATGGTGATCGCATTGTGTATCGGGTC
>NZ_QAIK01000160.1:0-18095 GCF_003061005.1 Pseudomonas sp. HMWF021
CAGGCTTCATGGATGAAAACTTAACGATGGAGGCAGCGCCTTGGCTGGACTGATAGTGAAGCTTCCAGGAACCCACTGTGCGGTCGTATTTCATAAAGGCAAATCCGGTCAGGATCGAATCCGGGGCGCCGTTCTGAGCAATCCGTAGTCCATAGTCATGAAACTCCATGGACGCGCTCAAACCCAGGCCGTGTTCTTCCCTGCCAAGGTTGTTGTACTGAGCGAGTTCCTTTGCGCCTTCGACATGCCTTACCCGCAGGCGCGTGGCGTCCATCTGATCGACCACCAACGAGCAGCCAGAAAAGCCTGGGGTGAATAAATGATCCGCTTGCCCCCATTGAGGGTGTAACGGGATATCGACATAACCGCCCTGAGGTGCCCAATAACCCGCCACGGCATTAGCCTGCTTCGGGAGTCCGTCGACTTGCGGGTCATGGATCTTCAGCGCATTGAAATCGCCGCCGGAGACACCCGCAGGCTGAACGCGCTCCATGACAAACATGAATTGCGCCCCCCCCTCACTTCTGGTCAATTGCTCCGCTATGTCCTTGCTACAGCCGGCTTTGACCGGGTCCAGTAGCTCTGTCGCCACGGTGTACCGGCTCATCTGCGATGTCGACAGCGCCTCATGAATGTTGGTGCGCTCCAAAGAAAAGCGTACCTGTGACGCAGAGCCCCAGTCGTAAAGCAGGTGCGATGTCTGCCTGGCAGAAATGGTTTCGATGACAGGCTCCCATAGACCATTGGGCAGCCGCTTGCGAGTGAACGGCGAGTGGCGATTCAAGGGATTGGTCGAGATGTGCACGGACTGGCCCGCGAGAAGGGTACTTTCCTCGACAACAGTGCCAACCGGCAGAGCCGGCGCAAGGTCACCGCCGCGTGCCGCCAACGGCTCCCATTGATCCGGCGCTGCCCGCCTGAGCCGGCTGCCGTGCGCCCGATTGGTCGCGGGATCGATAATGATGACGTCGGTCAGATCGTCGCTCAGGGTGAAATCGTTCCTGATCCGGTAAACCGCCTCCTCGCCGGCGGCATCAATGTTGCGAATGTAAAAGCGCTGCCCGTCGGCACTGCGAAAAATGCCTGGGGCATTGGCCTTGAGATGGGAAATTTCCGAAGGTTTGACAGCAAAACGAGCCAGATCCCTGTTATCGAATCCGCCCAAAACCACGCGGCCAATCGTTGGATGAAAATCGGCTGGGGCACCATAGATCCGATCAGTTCTGGCGTCATATCGATACCAGTTGCCATCATTGAATACGCCGATGCCTTCCATACTGTGTTCACCTATCTTGAAGGTCCCCATCAGCATCGAGCCTCGGTGTGTTCCCACGGCAAACAGCAATTGCGTCCCGCGCCCTGCGCCTCGCAGCTTTCTCAACTGCTGCAACCCTTTGACGCCGACGTATACGATCCCCTTGCCCAGAAGCTCACCAGCGGCCCTGAAGACACTCAGCGGATTGAGTTCGCTGAGCACAAACGTGCCGATGATTCTGGCAGCGCGCAAAGCCTTGGTGAGTGCCGATGCGGTACTGGTTGCGAGTTTCGTCAACTTCGCGACAACGCTTACACCAGCGGTGACGAACCCCAGTACGTCCAAAAACAGATCCACTGCGCCATCGAGGTAGTCGCCTTTGATAAAACTGGTAATGGCCGACTTGAAAGGTATCAGGTTGAGCAGGAAGTCCGCGACAGCCTGGAGTCTCGAATGCTGCAGTTCACTGGTCGTGTGGCCCTTGGCGGCCAGCAGGATGTCTTCATTGTCCAGGTCCAGGTGCTTGACAAAAGTCTGAGCAATAAGCCGGGTTCGCTCACTGGAGTAACTTTTGGGCGTAGGTAGATTCGACTGACCCAAGACAGCGGTCAACGGAACTTCAGACGCGAAGAGTTCAGTGGCGTATATGACACTCGGGACGTGCTCGTCAACGCGCTCGAATGCCTCTGCAGAGTGGCCATGACTTCTTCCAATCTCGCCTTTATGCAAGTTGATGAAATACGTCACCACTTCGCCATTTCGCTCCACCCTCAACAACAACTCGGGGTTCGTCGCAGTGAGATTTCGCCCCCAAAACCAGGTACTCAAGCTGTAGGTCTTGCGCTGATAGAAATCGATTTTTCCATATTCCAGGTTTTCCCGGTCCGCCAGCGGTAACCGAGCAATCAGATGCCTGACGGTGAAAATGATGCCTTGCTTGAGACCGCCAATAGCGGCGCCAAACCGGCTAGTGAAATTATTCTCTACATCAAGTTCATGCAGGGTATTGACGGCGGGAAGCAGATATTCAAACTGCTGCCTGTCTGTCTTCCATGTGTAAGAGGAAATTCCCCCCATCATTGCAATGTCCAGCACCGAATGCAGGCTATCTCGGCCGCCGTTAATAAAAACATCCTTACCGTGGTAGAAAAGACGCTCTTCAAACGGAACAGCGGCCGGAAACATCTGTTTAAGTTTGGCCAAGGCGATGTCTTTACGCGTGGGAATCTGAACAGTCAACAGGTTCGACGCCTCAAGCCGGTCTTTCAGTTGCCGATTGAACTCTGAGTTAACGGTATTCAATTCCTCGTCGGTTAGACGATCATCCGCTTTTTCTTCGATCAGGCCATTGATGAATCCCCAGTCGATAATCGCCAAGGTGTGGGCCAATTGGGTAACTTGCGGATAAGAGGGTGCTATGTGTTCCGCGTAGAGCATTACCTGACCGAAAGTCATATTGGCAACTTTGCCCGGTGTCTGAGCCTCAATAACCGCAGCGGCAACCGCCAGGTTGACCCAGGCAGAACTGCCATACCTCACGCTGTCAGGAATATCCTTGATCAGATAGACACTGGCGTACGCGGCTAGCACGACGTATGCAGTCAAACCGGACATGGCAGGACTGCTTTTGGAAGATTTCTGCAAGAACTCCCGCAAGTTTGCAACCACCGCTGCAGCGGTTTGCCCCCAATGCCGGGGATCTGCCAAATCGAAATCAGCAATGATGCTCCGGTCAGCCATATCGATGGAGTAGCGCCCCAAGATCAGCTGGATACCGGCCAAAGCGTGTTCATCGATGCTGGTATCGGTGGAAACCGAGTTCATCCTTGTCTGTACTGCAAGCCCGAGTGCTTGACCACGCGGGCTGCGTACGAGGGTTTCCAATGCGCTGGCGGGATCTGCCAATGCGTCACTCGAAAGTAACTTGTCGCCGTTCAGATGATCGAGTATTCCCAGGCCCGGTTTGCCGTGGCTATCGAGCGTCCGAAGGTAATCTGACGCTGCGTCTCGGGCTTTTTTTCGTTGTTCGGCGCTCCACGGCAACGCCCAGGATAATGCGCCGCTAAAGTCGCCAAAAGCGTGCGCAACAATATGTTCAAGTTCATCCAATGGATTGATTTCATTATCTTCAGATACAGCGACCAATGAAGTTATATCGGGGACTGACATACAAACTTCCTTAATGAGCAACATTGCGTTCAAATGAGATAAAAGAACACCACAGCATTCATCCCAAAAAAAAGACCACAAGCGTTACTTCATAAATACATCACCGTATGCAAACCACAGCCAAGTGCCTTTTTGGCCCTTGGTAAAAACCGCACACAAAGAGCAACTATCATCACGCAACATCTGAATACATCGCTCACGGACTATCTGAATCGGCGCGCACGTTAAAAACCCTCAGTGCTGTGACGCCTGAAATCAGAAAACAACAAAAAATCTTATAGATGGTAACCTTTACAAACTTTCATATCTCTGACAAAGAATTACCAGTAACCGGAAACACTTGCATATGCATGTTTTCATTCTTACCGACACGGTATGACAGCGAGTAAATAGTCATGTCGTGACAGCCAGTGCAGTTGCCCCGCGTGAGCTGAGCCCGCCCGAAGAAAAATCCGCCCCCCTCCACAATTCCCCCTCCCATCGCCAAACCACCGTCTAAGCTTCAGTCAAGTCCGATCAATCTGCGTGAATGGATCAATCGACTATGGGCGCTTTGTGGCAAACCGATTCGAGTAAAGCCGTGGTTCCGACTGAACGTGTGGATGAAGCGCCTGTCCCCCCCAAAAAACGCCGCAGCCGGCATGGCTGGAAGGCGTTCTGGTTGTTGCTGCTGATTATCGGCATCGTGGTGGGCCTGGCGGCGAGCAAGGAAATGCGCACTTCGCGTTTCCAGTCCAGAGAACTGAGCCAGTACGCTGCTTCGCTGACCTACCGGCTGGAACCCGGCCCCAGCGAAGCGATCCGCTATCCGGGCAACGGGCCGTTCGATCTGCGTCTGGGCTACAGCTCTCTCGATGAGTTTCTGCCGCGCCTGCTCAAGCGCGACTACGTGATCACCGAACAGACCCGTTTCTCTCCGGCACTGCTCGGCTACACCGACAAGGGTCTGTTCGTGCCCTATTCGGAGAAGATCCAGGCCGGGCTTTCGATCACTGACTGCACGGCTGCGCCGATGTATCAGTACAAGTATCCGCAGCAGTTGTATTCCAGTTTCTCGGCGATTCCGCCGGTGGTGGTCAGCAGCCTGCTGTTCATCGAAAACCGTTTCCTGCTCGACCCCAAACAACCCATGGCCAACCCGGCGGTGGACTGGCCGCGCTTCGGCATGGCTGCGTGGTCGCAGGTGGCCAAGTTGCTGCACCTGCCGGGGCAATCGGCTGGCGGCAGTACCCTGGCCACGCAACTGGAAAAATACCGGCATTCGCCTGACGGCCTGACCGTGTCCGGCGCGGAGAAAATCCGCCAGATGATTTCCGCCAGTGTGCGGGCTTATCAGCCCGGCCCCGAGACCCTCGGCGCCCGACAGAACATCATCCGCGACTACCTCAACAGCGTGCCCCTCTCTGCCGTGCCGGGGCATGGCGAAGTGCACGGCATGGCCGAAGGCTTGCGCGTCTGGTACGGCAGCGATTTCAACAAGGCCAACGAACAGCTCAACAGCCCGGCCACCGACCCGAAAACCATGGCCGACAAAGGCCTGGCCCTGCGCGAAATGCTCTCGCTGATGATCGCTCAGCGCCGCCCTTCGCATTACCTGACCAAGGGCCGCGAAGAACTCGCCGACCTCACCGACAGCCACCTGCGCCTGCTCAAGCAGAACGGCGTGATCGACAGCGCGCTGGCCGATGCCGCGCTGGCGAGCAAGGTCACTTACCGCGACTGGCAGACCCAGCCGACCATTCAGCCGATCGAAACCAACAAGGGCATCAGTGTCGCCCGCAGTCGTCTGACTTCAATGCTCAACCGGCCGCTGTATGACCTCGATCGTCTCGACCTCTCGGCCACCAGCACATTGCAGGGCGACTTGCAGGCTCAGGCGACCGACTACCTGAAGAAACTTGCCGACCCGGCCTACGCCGCGCAGATCGGCCTGATTGGTGAACGTCTGCTGACGCCCACCAGCACCACCCAGGTGCGCTACAGCTTCACCCTTTTCGAACTGACCCCGGACGGTTCGCGCGTGCGCGTGCAGACCGACAGCACCGACCAGCCGTTCGACATCAACGAAGGCAGCAAGCTCGAACTCGGTTCGACGGCGAAGATGCGCGTGCTGACCACCTACCTGCAGATCATCTCCGAGCTGCATGACAAGTACGCCGCCATGACCGTGCCGGAGCTGAAAAAGGTCGATGTCCCGGAGCAGGATCGCCTGAGCCGCTGGGTGGTTGATTACCTGATCCAGAACAGCGACCGCAGCCTGCCGAAAATGCTCGGCGCGGCATTGGACCGCAAATACTCGGCCAGCCCGGGCGAGGCGTTTTTCACCGGTGGCGGGCTGCACGTGTTCCACAACTTTCGCAAGGAAGACAATGGCCGCATGCCGACCCTGCGCGATGCCCTGCGCGAGTCGATCAACCTGCCGTTCATTCGCCTGATGCGCGATGTGGTGCGTTACGTCACCTATTCCGGCCCCAACAGCAGCGCCGAATTGCTCAAGGACGACCGCGACCCGCGCCGCCAGGAATACCTGGCCAGTTTCGCCGACCGCGAAGGCACCTCGTTCCTGCTCAAGTTCTGGAAGAAGTACCGGAACAAAGACACCCAGGCGCGCCTCGATACCTTCCTCGACAGCATGCGCCCCACGCCGATCCGCATGGCGGCCGTGCACCGCTATCTGCTGCCCGACGCCAGTCAGGAAGATTTCAACACCTTCGTGCGGGCACATCTCAAGGGCGCCAAACTCACCGAAAAACTCACCGATGACCGCTTGATCCGGCTGTACGACGCCTACGGCCCGGGCACCTACGATCTGCCGGACCAGGGCTTCATCGCCAAGGTTCACCCCCTCGATCTGTGGCTGATGGGCTACCTGCTGCACAACCCCGACGCCACGTTCAGCCAGATCGTCAAGGCCAGCCAGTTCGAGCGTCAGGAGGTCTACAGCTGGCTGTTCAAGAGTAAGCACAAGGGCGCGCGCGACAGCCGCATCCGCACCATGCTCGAGATCGAAGCGTTCCTGGAAATCCATCAGCGCTGGCAGAAAGTCGGCTACCCGTTCGATCATCTGGTGCCGTCACTGGCCACCGCCATCGGCAGCTCCGGCGACCGCCCTGCCGCGCTGGCCGAACTGATCGGCACCATCCTCAACGACGGTGTGCGCATGCCGACCCTGCGCATCGACAGCCTGCACTTTGCCGCCGGCACGCCCTATGAAACGCGCCTGACCAACGATCCGCATGTCGGCAAACGGGTGATGCCATCGGAAGTCGCCAGCGCCATGCGTGAAGCGCTGTCACAAGTGGTGGACTCGGGCACCGCCAAGCGGGTTTCCGGCAGCTTCAAGACGCCCGACGGCACACCGCTGATCATGGGCGGCAAGACCGGCACCGGTGACAACCGCATCGAAGCCATCGGCTCCGGCGGGCGGATTCTCAGTTCGAAGTCGATCAACCGCACGGCAACGTTCGTGTTCTACATCGGCGATCACCATTTCGGCACGCTGACGGCGTTCGTCCCGGGGCGCTCGGCCGAAGCGTTCAAATTCACCTCGGCCCTGCCGGTGCAGGTACTCAAGGGCATGGCTCCGTTCCTGTCGCCTTACCTGCAGCCGGACGGCAACACCTTGTGCCAGAAAACCGTGGCCGAGCGCTGACGGCCATATCTATGTAGCGCACGGCGCGGGTCACCGCGCCGTTACCCTCAGACCTTCTTCAACCCTCAGAAGGATCTGAACCGTGCCCACTCCCGAACAGGCAGCCAACGCTGCCGCGACGCCAGCAGCCAAAGGCGTGCATTTCGAACTGATCAAAAGCAAACTGCCCGACCACCTGATCAAGGCCCAGCCCGCGCAACGCCAGGCCCTGAAAGCCACCTCGCCGATCCTGCCCGACTGGTACGAAAACGCCACTACGGCCCAGAAAGACACGCTGGCCCGCTACACCAGAGAACTGGCCGAAGCCAAAAATGATCGCGATCGTCTGTTCGCCAGACTCAAGAGCGCCGAACAGTTCGCCCGTGAACTGTTGACCCCTGAACTGAAGAAGCTCGACAGCAACCTCGACCCCGACACCAGTTGGCTGCGCCTGTATTGCCCCAGGACACTGGGCATATTCGGGATCAAGACCGGCGCTTTCCAGGTCAAGACCTTTTCCCTCCTGCAAGCGGCGTTGCACAACTTCGAAGAAGACGAAACCGCAGACGACTTCTACGAGCAGTCCTCGCGTTTCATCACTCGACCGGATGCGCGCGGTCACTTCGAGCGACTGCCCACCAGTGTGAGCATCGGTGAATTCACCCGGTTATGCCGCCGCCTCGATATCGGCCAGCAATATCAGGCCTACCTCGAAGCGTTTTTGCGGCCCGGGGACCCGTTCGCCAACGCCGTGGTTCGCCAGCGCATCACCCGCCAGCAGACAAGCGCTCTCGCCTGCGCGGCGTACATCGCCCTGCTGAAAAACGACATCGGCCAAAGCGATTTCGATCTGATGACACGGGTTGTCCAGGGCGAACAGACCATCATGCTGGGTGAAAAGCAGCTGTATTTCCGCGCACTCACGGTGATGGGCAAACGGATGAACGAGTGCATCCTGTTCATGCCTATGCAAAGGAACCGCTATCACAAGGGTTTCCTGATCGCCTACATCCCGGACGATCCCGAGCATCCGCTCAAACGCTATGAATCATGGGAAGCGTTTCGCGCGCAACTGACCCGCCAGCTGCAAACACCACCATGGCCGCATCCGGCCAACGAACTGACCGCCTATCAGCGATTTTTCAGCCGTTTCGTCCCGCAGCGCCACCTGACTTATTTCATCTCGCGCTTCACTGATCGCCTGATCGACGGGCCGCCTGAATCATTCGTGACCACCTGGCGACGCCATGAATGGGCACGCATTATCGAAGAGGCAACCATTGGCCCCCTGCCCCGCCCTTCTGACGCAGGCACCGCCCTCGAGGCCCAGGACGATCCCAATTTCAACATCTCATCGAGCATCATCAGGATCGACTGGTTCTGGGAGTCCCATGACCTCTGGCAACACGGTTGCGACGCCACCCTCGACAGACTGTTTGACGATGCACGGATCATCGCGGTGCCCAATGCCGACGAAGACCAGAAAAGTCGCGCCGCCCGATTTGCCAATTACCTGAACATCGGCATGATCGCACTGGGCGTTTTCGCCACCTTCGTACCGGTATTAGGTGAAGTGATGATGGTCGGCATGGTCGGCCAACTGTTGTATGAAACCCTCGAAGGCGCTATCGAACTGAGTGAGGGCGACAAGCAGGCAGGCTGGGCACACATCACCGATGTGCTGGAAAACGTCGCCACCGCCGTGGCACTGGCACCGGTCTTTCATTACGCGGTCTCGCCGTTCGTCGAAAACCTCAAGGCCGTGCGCTTGCCGAACGGCAACGTCCGGTTGTGGAAACCGGACCCGGCGCCGTATCAATACCGTCGAGCACTGCCGACGCAAATCGAGCCCGATGCCACCGGTGTCTACCAGCACTTCGACAACAAGGTCGTCAAACTGGCCGACCGTCCCTATGTGATCCGCGAGAATCCGGCCACGGGCGAACGCCGCGCCGTGCATCCGAAAAGAACCGATGCCTACCAGCCGCGACTGCTGCACAACGGCAGCGGCATCCATCTGTTCGAAGGTGAACAGCCGCTGCAGTGGGACAACAATACCCTGCTGCGACGTCTTGGCCCCGCCAGCGATGGATTGACCGACACCGAACTGCAACAGGCCCGGCGCATCAGCGGCACCACCTACGATCAGTTGCGCCGCACTTACGTTGAACAGGAAAAAATGCCGCCACTGCTGGAAGACCAGCTCAGCCGCCTGCGCATCGACAACAGGCTCCAGCGCCTGACGCAGCAACTGGGCAGCCATGATCCGGCGCTGTACCTGAAAGCCGACGCCGTTGCACAACTTGACCTGCTGACCCGCTATGGCGTGTGGCCAGACCAGGTATCGATGCGCATCATCGACAACAAGGGCCGGACAGTCTGGGAACACACCGGCGCAACGGCACCGGCAGGAAAGAAACTGATCGTGCAACTGCAAGAAAGCGAGATCACGTCAAAGGATCTGCTGCGCACTGTGATCGAAACCCTCGAGTACCAGGGCAAACCACTGCAGATCGACGCCGTGCCGTTGAACAGCGGCCGGTCGCTGGCGGAAAAGGCCCGCATCGTACGCCAGCATCTGGTGAAGATTGCCGGCAGGCACCGCGAAGAGATATTCAACCATCACCTGGAAAGTTTCACAGGTGGCCTGCCACCAGAGGGGGAGTTGATCCGCAGCCACGTACCCGACACCCCCAAACCCGTAGTGAACCGGATACTCGCGCACGTCAGTGAATCAGAGCGCCGGGCCATGGCTGACGATTCGCACCTGCCGCTGCGCGTCAAGAGCCAGGCCCGCGACATGCAGTTCGAGGCCCGTGCCGGCCATGCGCTCGAAGGGCTGCATCGACCGTCGATGATGTCGGCCGACAGCGAAAAGCTGATCCTCAAGACCCTGGAGGCAGACCGCGATGTACTCGCCGACCTGCGAATCGAAGTGCGCGGGCAGAACGTGAGCGGCACGCTGCGGGCCAGTGCCGGCCCGGCCGATGCGGGCACGGTGCGGATTCTGGTCAGGGATGACGAAGGGCGGTATCAGTTGCACGACCCGACATTCGTTTTTCCGGGATCGGCTACCGATTTCTATGAGGGCATCCTGCGCGCGCTGCCCGACTACCAACGCAACAAACTCGGCTACAAGATCTCCGATGGCGAAAAACTGCGCCAATGGCTGCTGCAAAAGAACCAGCCTGCAGCTGCACGACGTGAACGGCTGGTCGAGCCACCGTTCAGAAGGACTGCCGCCCTCGAAACCTTGAGTGCGCTCCGCACCCCCGCCCCATCGAGATCACCACGCACTGTGGAGCAACACATCAAGGCGCTTTATCCGCACCTGAGCGACAGCGAGATCAGTGCATATGCCGAGTCCCTGTCCAGCAAAGGGGATGCACTGGAACTGATCAAGCAGGAAAAGCTGAGTCTGCAAGAACTTCGCACCCGGCTGGAAAATTTTCACGATAGTCAGTTGCTGGACATAGGGGGCCAACCACTGGATGTCAGACCAGACATCTTCGACTACCAGCACAAAGGCGGCAGGTTCATCGTGGACCGTTTACGCGCTTGCTTCGAGCGCAAGTCGCAGGCATTCGGCACGCACGCAGTGACGCTGGAAGGCGGTTACACACTCGACCTGTCGAGCGAATTTTTCCCACTGGAACTGGAGCGCTGGTGGAAACAGTTACCTGACCTGAAGCAATGGACCGATCAGATCACGACCTTGAATGTGGATCGCGGCGTGCGCAGCCAAGTTGACCTGATTTTGGGCAACTTGCCGCAACTACGCCATTTGAGCGCCCGTGGCTGCAGCCTCACAAAGCTGCCGGACAGTATCGGCAAAATGCACTTGCTCGAAACCTTGCGTCTTAGCGACAACCATATCGCGATGACGCCTGAAGCCACCGCACAGTTGAAGAACCTGACGCGTCTGGAAGAACTCAGCCTCAATCTCAATCCTCTGGGCGAGGCACCCGACGTCAGCCGCATGCCGAGGCTCAAGGTATTGAACCTCGCCAACACTGGTATCAAGCGCTGGCCGGAAGGCCTGTTCAAGAAAAAACGTCCGAAGGGATTCAAGCTGAATCTGCTGGACAACCCGCTGGATGAACTGCCGGTACAGCCCGCCGGCTCCGATAACGCCTTTCTGATTGCCCGCACGCGCTTGCGGATGACGGACCTGCCGGAAGTACTGCAAGTAAAATGGCAACACTATCGTCGCTCCGTGGGCATGCCAGCGCTGCAATATCCCTATCCCGCCCGTCTTGAACTGATGCACAACTGGGAAATCACCCATGAATCATCCTGGGGAGCACGAGGCGAACTCACGCGATCCTTTTTCCAGGAGGCGTGGCGAGATGTGGAAGGGGAACCGGGATCCAATGGTTTTTTCCAAGTCATCGCAAGGCTGATGGAAACCCACGACTTCCAGGTAGGCGGCCGGGCAAGGGCACAATTGAGTGCACGGGTGTGGCGTATGGTCGAGGCCATGAGTTACGACAGCTCGCTACGCAAGAGGCTGTTCGCCGAAGCCACCAGCCCCACCACCTGTGGCGACAACGTTGCGCAGTTGTTCAACAGGATGGGTGTCGAAGTCATGGTATCGGAGGCCTACGCGTTCTCCACTTATGCACAGCCGCTGGAACGCGCATTGGTGACCCTGGCCAAAGGCGCGTCACGGCTGGAGCAGATCGATGAAATCGCCCGAGGCGATTCACGCTCCCGACCAGGCCACACGGAGGAAGTCGAAATTTATCTGGCTTACCAGACTGGCCTGGCCGATCGACTGAACCTGCCATGGCAATCAAAAGGCATGCTCTATCGGCAAATTGCCGGTGTTACGGATGAAATGATCGAAAACGCCAGGATCAGCATCGAAGCAAATGAGAAAGACGACGGCCTGTACAACAACATGCTCGCCCAGGAATTCTGGAGCACGTACCTGGAAAACACCTGGCCCGGTCGATTCGCGCAAAATCGCCAGGTGTTTGAACAACGTTCAAACATGCTGCAACAACTGATCGAACAGCAGCCCGAATGGGTGGCTGCAACGGGTAGCCGCAAGGAGCAACTCAAGAGTCAGATCAAACAGGCTGTCGACGAACTTTCGATCGATGACACGCTGATTTTTACCGATCACGTCATGACGGACGCCACCAGCGCCAAACTGTTCGAAGACCTCGGCTATCAGGAAAAACAACTGGCCCGCGATCTGACCCGCGAGGCACTGCAACGAGCCAGCCAGTAACCGTCAAGCGTTCCCGGTTTGCGCCGGGCTCGCGATCACACCTCCGAATCCCAGATCACCGTGACATTTCCTCTGTAGGTGGTGGCGTCACGGGCCAGCATCTGCTCGACGTCGGCGCGCTGGATTTCGAAATGCAGCGCGCCGGGAACGCGATCAACATAGAACCTGGGCTGGAACAGTCCGGTGCCGACACCGCTGAGTTTCAGCGGCTGACGATGCACCGGGCTGCCGTCCTCGCGGCCCAGCCCCGCCGGCAGGCTGACCGCCACCTGCAGCGGCACGCGGTTGCCGGCAGTATCCTCGACGCCGCAGGTGTCCCCTGCTACGTACTGGCATTCCATCTGCATCTTGAAGCGCGAACTGGCAGAGATGTTGAACGACTGGTCGCGGAACAACCGCCCCGGCTTGCGCCCACGGTTCAGCCAGGCTTGCCAGCCGCCCTCGGGAACGAGTTCGACACGGTTGCCGCCGGGCGGGACCTCGACTTTCAAGGTGTGCTGCACATCCAGAGTAAAACTCATATTGATGGCCGAGTCGTTGGGGATCATCACGTCGCCCATGTCGAAATCCATCCCCGGGCCGACGGTGTACGTCAGGTTGCCGGTGTATTGGCCGGATGACATGCCCAGAGGGTTTGGCGTGCGCAGTTCGTAGGCAATATTGAGAGAGCCGTAACGTATTGCGGGAATCAGAAACTTTGCCTGTTTGGCGCAGACACCGGCTGCAGGCGTAAACCAGAACCAGCCGAACAGCGTCGTGTTGCCACCGGACATCCCCGTCGGGGTACAGGGCGGCGGTGCAGTCGTCCAGGTGCGCCCGCCCCAGAGTGTGGCGTGAGCGTTCCCGTCATCCGGGTTACCTACGAGTTCACTGGCGGGTCTGTTCAACACGTAAAACGAGCCGATACCGGTGATCCGGATTTCCAGCGTTTCTTCCTCGCCCGTTCTCGAGTTGACAACCTGCAACTGTCGCCAGCCCACCGGGGTATCGAACATGGCGCCAGCACGCGGGTTACTGTGATCGGGTTGTATGGGCGCATTCGAATAAAAGTTGATCAACAGTTCCAGGCTGAACATGTTCAGCCCCTTGCACACGGCGGGGAACGACAGACAATAACCGCCCTGCGGGGTCTGGTTGGTAAAGGTGTTGTGGGTTGGACGCGCCGCATCTGGCTGAAACGAAGCCAGAATGTTCAGATCGATTGCCAGCACCGGCCTCGAAACCATGGCGAAAAAAAATCCGAGCATGCACATGCCGAATATTCGAGAAATTTGCATATCTGCTCCACTGAGCACGAACTTGATGTAATACCGCCGAGTCATGTTCCCGGCGACACCGTATTGGAAATCATGTTGACGCTATCGAAGGACTTACAGGACTTGTATTCGCCGGCGGCCAGCGTTTGCGCGGTCACCTGCGGCAATACACCGTTCACACCTCCGAATCCCAGATCACCGTGACGTTTCCCCTGTAGGTGGTGGCGTCACGGGCCAGCATCTGCTCGACATCGGCGCGCTGGATTTCGAAATGCAAAGCGCCGGCAACGCGATCAACGTAAAACCTGGGCTGGAACAGCTGGGTGCCGGCACCACTGAGTTTCAGCGGCTGGCGATGCACGGGGCTGCCGTCCTCGCGGCCCAGCCCCGCCGGCAGGCTCACCGCCACCTGCAACGGCACGCGGTTACCGGCGGTGTCTTCGACGGCGCAGGTATCACCCACCGCGTACTGGCATTGCAGCTGCATCTTGAAACGTGAACTGGCGGAGATGTTGAAGGTCTGGTCACGGAACAATCGCCCCGGTTTGCGCCCCCGTTCCAGCCAGCCTTGCCAACCACCTTCGGGTACCAGCTCGACGCGGTTACCGCCGGGTGGCACATCGACCTTCAAGGTGTGTTCAACAGTCAGAGCGAAGCTCAGGTTGATCGCGGAATCGTTGGGGATCATCACGTCCCCCATGTCGAAATCCATCCCCGGGCCGACGCTGTACGTCATGTTGCCGGTGTATTGGCCGGAGGACATGCCCAAAGGGTTTGGCGTGCGCAGTTCGTAGGCGATGTTGAGCGAGTCGAAATACATGTCGGGAATCCGGTGGAGCGCCTGTTTGGCGCAAGCACCCTGCGTCGGCGTTCTCCAGAAAAAACGATAGTAATTCGGCTCGTAGGCACCGACACCGCTGTACTGGCAGGGTGGCGGTGGATAGACCCAGGAGCTTGTGGCCCACAACAACTGGTGACCTCGCAGGATATCGGTTTCGCCCACCAGCTCTGCTGCCGACGTACTCAGGATGTATCGGGAGCCGATGCCGGAAATCCGGATTTCTACCGTTTTCTGCTCCCCTGTCCCGGCATGGATCACGGTCAGGGGGCGCCATTGGGTCGGCACGGAAAACATCGCGCCCTGGCGCGGGTCGGTGTGAGCGGGTTGTATTTCTTTCACAGCGTCGAAGCGGATCGGCAGATCCAGGCTGAACATGTTGAATTGACTGCACTGCGTCGGGTAGGTCGCGCAATAGCCACTGACAGGCGTGGTATTGGTGAACGTGTTGTCGTTGGGCTTGGCCGAGTCAGGCTTGAATATTGCCGTGATCGGGAAATCCAGCGCCAAAACGGGCGCCGCTACCCCCATGACCAGCAGACCAGCCATTGTGCAAACGCCAATTATCGAGCGCATTGGGTAGGCCCCCTGACCTGTCACGTAATCCACTGCCGGCGACTCACGCATCCGGCAGCACCGCGTTGAAAATCATGTTGACGCTGCCGAAGTAGTTGCCTGCCTTGTACTCGCCACCCGCCGGCACTAGCGGCATGATTTCCAGCAACACACGCTTGCCCCACTTCGCATCCACCGCACTGACCACTTCAAGGGCCGGCTCCAGATGGCTCAACTCCTTGCCGTTGAACAGCACGCGCAAGGCAATGTCATCGCTCGCCATGCCGTTGGACAGATAGGCCGGGTTTTCCAGGCGCGCGGCGATGGAACCGGCTTCATGACGGACATCGAAGTCCTTGCGCAGTCCTTCGAGCCGCGAGGTGGCCAGATTCCACTTCAAGCGCTGTTCCTGGTGGATCCAGCCCGAATCACTGGGCACTACATAAAACGCCTGGGTCGGAATGGTCACCGACACATCGAACGTCTGCTCCTCCCGGGCCGCCCAGACCAGGGCGATTTGCCCAAGGCCGATAACCAGGACGCTGATGAAACTGATTTTCTTGTACATGGGGATCACCTGAGCGCTGCACGCGCGCTGTGCGGACTTGCGGTTCAACCTTTGACTTGCAGGCTTTTCACACTGGCGCCTTCCACCAGTTTCAGGCGGTACTCACGGCCGGCCTGTTTGGCGAACTCGAAGGTCTTGCCACCGAGAATGTGATGCTTGGTGGTCGGCTGGCAGTCGGTTTCCTTATCGACGGCACAGTCCTTGAATTCATCGACCACCACCACGCTGTTGCCGTTGTTGGTGATCTGATACTTACCGGGGGTATCCACGATCACGCTGTCATAACGGGTCTGCGCGGGGCGCACAAAAAACACCGTGCCGTAACCTGCCATCACGTTGACCCCGGCGCTGATCTCTTTTTTGTAGGCCTCACGCTCGTCGCTGGACACCGCGAATTCATCTTCCTTTTCCGGCACCACCGGCACGAAACGTACGCGGAAATAGCGCTCGCGATCACGATCGCCCAAGAACAACAGGCGCGTGCCCTGCATGCCGCCTGCGGGCACGATCAGCCGCGCCGGGCTGGCCATCAAGCCATCACGCGAAGCACCGTCGCTGCTGCTCTTGAGCGGCAGTTCGCGGATCGTGCCATCCGGTTGATAGACGATCTCCAGCACCGTCACTTTGACGAACGCAGTGCTGTCGCCACCATTGAACACCCGCTTGAGGTAGGTGCTCTTGTCACCGTCGAGATAGTCATAGACCACCCCGACATTGATCTGCGGCGCCGCTTGTACCGCGTGCGCAATCAGGCTTGCCGCCACCAACATCATCCAGCGTTTCATATACCGAACCTCACTCGTTGAACTTGTTTGAACTGTCTAGACTTCCGAATCCCAGATCACGGTGACCTGTCCGCGATAAACGCTGGCGCCCTGGGACAGCATGGATTCAACCGAACTGGACGGCACTTCGAAGTGCAACGTTCCCGGCTGGCGATCGACATAAAAAGTCGGCTGGAACAACTCCGTGCCTGCACCATCCAGGCGTAGCGGCCGGTTCGCGACAGGCGCCCCGGCGCCGTCCACCAGGCCATTGGGCAGGGTCACCTTGATGTCCAGCGGCACCCGGTGCGCCTCACTGTTCTGGATGCCGCAGGTATTGCCTGACTGAAACTCGCATTCGAGCAGCATCTTGAAACGCGATGAGGCATGCAGGTTGAAGGTCTGGTCACGGAACAACCGCACCGGCTTGCGCCCCTGCTGCAGCCAGGCGTTCCAGCCGCCCTGGGGCTCGAGCACCACGCGCAGGCCGCCCGGCGGCACGTCGATTTTCAGTTCGTGTTCGACGGTCAGGGTGAAAACCAGATTGACCAGAGTGTCGCCCTCGGGCAGCAGGTTGTTGCCAGCACTGATGTCACCGCCGGGGCCGACGCTGTAGGGCATGTTGCCCACGTACACTCCGGTGGCCATATCCAGTGGTTTGGGCGTACGCAATTGGTAGCCCAGATCCAGATAGTCGTAACGCAGCGCTGGTATGTCGAAAAGGGCTTTTCTGGCGCAGATGCCGTCAATCTCCTCCATCCGCAGGAAGAAGCCATAGATCCACTTGCTTGCGCCGTGATAGCCGGTGGATTTGCATGGGCCAACCCCTTCTGCCCAGTTGCCGCCCTCCCACAGGCGCCCCCAAGACGTATAGGAAGACGTGTTTTCCGGGTCACCGACCAGAGTTTGCACGGGTATGGCTGTACGATGCACCGTACCAAAGCCCGCAACCCGGACTTCGACTTCCTCGGTTTTACCGGTAGTGGTGTGAGTCACCTGCAGTCGTCGCCACTGTCCGGGAAGCTGAATCATCGCCCCTTGCAACTCCGAGGAATGATGGGCGGGAATTGGCTGCGATGTGAAAAACGTGATCGGCAAGCGAAAACTCACCAGTGGCGGGTTCATGCAATACGCCGGCAGTTGCTCGCAATAACCACTTTGCTGAGTCGTGTTCTTGAACTCGTTCTTCAGCGGATTGGCGGGATCCGGCTTGAAGATCGCGGTGATGTTCAAGTCAAGAGCCGTTGCTGAAACCGGCGCCATCAAACTCAATAACCCCATCGCCGCCACCCATGCGCGGGACTTTCCCTGTCCTGTACCGATCATCATCAACCGGCCTTCTGAGGATGTCGGGCCACATCGGCCAGGGTGTCTGCCGTGCAACGCAAATCGCCGATCATCAGCACGTTGTTTTCGTTGCGCAGCGTTGCCGGATCGAGGCGGAACTGGCACAGCAACTGATCACCGCGACGCACTTCCAGCGTCGGCGAGCCGGCGTTCATTTCCATCGAGAAGAACCCGTCGACCTCACTTACCCCACGGCTGGCGTGGTTGATGATGTGATGGCCCTTGAGCGGTTTGCCCTGCGGGTCGATGAGACGGCCCAGTACGGTCAGCGTCTTCATTACGCGGATCTGCCGGTAATCGACGCCGCCCTTGTTCAGGTGATAGTTCGAGCGCGCCGGTTGAATGGTTGCCGCCGGCACGTCGGTGCCATCGAAATCGAAGCTCACGGTGCTGTTCTTGTAGGCCGTGTTCGGGATGAAATTGCGCCCGGGACGCAGGCGCGCACTGCCACCACTCATGTCGTGGGCGTGCAG
>NZ_QAIK01000160.1:18105-28609 GCF_003061005.1 Pseudomonas sp. HMWF021
GAGGTCGGACTCGACATCAACGATCATTCCGGCCCCGCCGGTCTGCGACTGGCTGGTCATGACCATCTGCTTGCCACTGAACGCCAGCGTGCTGTCCAGGTTCAGGCCGCCAGTGAGGTTGTCGTTGTAGGACGAACGCTGGAAGAAGGCGTCGCCGTACACCTGATCCGTGGCAAAGCTGCCCATACCGGACAGGCCGACTCCATAGGTGTCGGCGCTGGCGGTGGCGGAAACACTTTGCAGTACGTGATCCTTGATGTCCTTGCGATACGTCAGCGAGCCGTTGTTATCGCGCCCGCCATCGCGCGAGGTGCGCGTGCCGATGCTGCCTGACCACTGCTCGCCAGGCCCGCCCAGCGCTACGCTGACGGTCAGGTCGACGCCGCGGTTGCGCGCGTCGCCACTGCTGATGCTGCCAGGGCGATCGAACACCGAGAAACGCCAGTTGGCATCGCTGCCCAGAAACAGGCCGCGCTGGGTCCAGCCCAGATCCAGCCCGACGCCCTCGACGTTGCCTTCGCTGTGGGACACCCGGGCGTTGACCGAGCTTTTGTTGCTGAGCCGATGGTTGATCGCCAGCGATGAGTTGCTGGCCTCGCCGATAAACACGTTGCGCTGGCGCACGCGGGTGCCGTCGGGCAAGGTTTCGTAGGTGTTGGTGGTGTCCAGCCAGCTACGGTTGTGGGTCAGGAAAATATTGCCGGCACCATAGTTGTACATGGTCTGCAGATCGAGGCCGGTGCCGTGATCCTGCGTCTCGTAGACGTTGGCGAACAGGCTGAGGTTATTGGCCAGCGTCCAGTCCACCGACGTGCCGTATTGCAGGGTGTCGCGAATCTGCCGCGCAGAGACGCCGAGAATCACCCGGGGATGCAGCAGGTAGTTGATTGCAGCGCCAGCGGTCATTTCGCCGGACGCCTGCTCTTCCCAGTTACTCCACAGCTTGCTTTCCTCACCGGCAAACACGTTATAGCGCCAGCGCTCTTCGTGATTGCGCCAGTTGCCGGGCTTGTACACCAGCTCCTGGGTCGTGGACGTGATCTGGCCATCTTCGATCAGGCGCACCTCCACTTCATAAATGCCGCCGGGCAACGGACGGGTGTCGAGGGTCTGCAGGCCGGGTTCCACCGCCTGGGTGTTGATCAAAAGACCGTTGCGCAAAATCTCCACCGAAGCCTGGCGGTTGGCGGTGACGTAGATCGGGTACACGCTGGGTGTCGGGGTGTCGATGGCCAGGCTGTCGGAGCTGCCGTACATCACGCCTACCGTGGTATCGGGACTGGCGCCCAGAGAACGCGGCTGACGGCTCAAGCCTTCGGAGTTGGGCATGAAAAAGCCCAGACGCAGGAACGTGCCTTGCAGTTCACGCTGGGTGTAGAGCTCGTGCACAGCATGGTAGAGCTGCTCGTCCGGGCCGCCGAGACGTGCCAGTTGCAGGTTGAACGACTGGGTCCAGTTGCCAAGGCTGCTGCTGGTCTGCAGGCCGTAGCGGCCACCGAGGTCCTGATCCTGACCGCCATTGAGGTTCAACTGATTGCGCACCATCAACCCGGTACTGCCGCCTTCGGGCTGGGTGTAGTAGCGCTTGACCTCAGGATCGCGCTCGGCGTTTTCGGTCAGGATCGAAACCAGCGAGTTTTCCAGGCTGTAATGCACCGCCATCACTTGCTGCGGGCACTGACTGATACACGGCCCAAGGGCAACGCCTTGCTTGAGGTAGGCACTCAAGGCGTCACGATCGCTGGCACTGACCTGGCTGTCGCCGACGTCGGTGAATTCCAGCAGGGTGAGGCGATCGTCTCGGGACAGGACGATGCTCGCTTCACCAAGAAACTGTTGATCCCGCTCTATCCGCACCACTAAGGGCACGTCGAAAAAGTGCTCTTCGAAGTCCGCTGGCAAGCCTTTGGACTGTGCCAACAGACTGCGCGTCGTTGTACTTTTTTCAGGCGTGGCAGCACTGGCGGTCGCGCAGGTGAATAACGCAAGCGCCACCGCAATGGGCTTCATAGGGAACATGAACGAATACTCTTGTACAAACGCAGGGCGAGTTAAATTCGGCCGAAGCAGAACTTCGGCCGACAAGTTTCACTGCACAAACCTGTTATTTTTTTCGGGAAAGGCTTTACACGCGTGGCACAGCATCGAAGATCACGGTGAAGTTGCCCGAGTAGTTGCCCACCTGGTCATTGGTCGGCTTCGCTGCCGAGACGACCAGTTGCGCGGCCACGCCGCCATTGGACTCGTCATCCTCGACCACTTTCTTCGGTGTACCGGTCAGCACCACACCGTTGAAGGTAGTGGTCAGAGGAATGTTCTTGGTGGTGTCACCATTGAACAGCACGGCCGGGCCGCCATCAATGTAGGCTTCGACCCAGCCCATGGTATGACGTACGTCGTAAGTGGCCTGGACGTTGCTCAGCGTGCCGTTGACCAGGCTGTATGTCATGCGCTCATCCTTGCCGAAGTTGGGATCGCGCGGCATGGCATGGAAGATCTTCGACGGGATTTCAGCGGTGATATTGATGCTGGTACGCGCATCATCGGCAGCAAATGCCGCACCGGACAGAACAACCAGAGGAAGGGCAAGTGCGAACTTCTTAAGCATTTTCAGATACCTGTATTTGTATGTAAGGGCAGCAGATACAAGCGGGTAGCCACTTGTGTTTTCAGCGCCGCAACATCATCAACCGGTTTTATCTGAATGTAAGCAGGAAAGCTCCTGCAAGTGCGTAGTAAGAACGCCCCAAACATAGAAGGAAAAATACCGACATACAAAGAAATTTATTGTATGGATGTCAGATAGAGACTACGCGGCGCCACAGTTAAAACAATAGCGACTCACAAAGCCACGACACTATCTGTAAGACGGATATTACAAATTCAATATATAAAGGGGCAAACCTGACAATTAGAGAGTTAACACTAATTCAAACTTTTGTGCCCAGTTAAAGATGCGATTTTTTTGAGAAAAAAGCTGTTTTCGACTGACGGTCGAGGGTGCCGATGCGGTCTTTTCGCGAAAAACCACTGGTCGGCGCCTCTTGCAGATTCGCCAAGATATATCTTAAGTTGTATCTAAACGAGACAAGGAGAAGCAAAAATGAGAGACCATCATTCCCCCCACCGCGAACACGGCGACAGCCGCGACGGTTTTGACAAACGTCCCCCACGCGAACGTGGTGGTCGCGGTCCACGGGTTTTCGCCCCCGGCGATCTGAAATTGCTGTTGCTGGCGCTGATCGCCGAACAGCCCTGCCATGGCTACGACCTTATCCGCCAGATCGAAAGCATGTTCGATGGCGCCTACAGCCCAAGCCCCGGGGTGATCTACCCGACCCTGACCTTTCTCGAAGAAAGCGATCTGGTGACGGGCGATGCCGAAGCCGGCAAAAAACGCTACAGCGTGACCGACGCCGGTCGCTTGTCCTTGAGTGAACAAGCCGTGGCACTGGATGGCGTGCGCATGCGCATCGAAGTCAGCAAGCGATCGTTGCGCGGCCACGACCGGCCGCCGGAAATCCACGAGGCGGTGCACAACCTGCGCCACGCTTTGCAAATGCACCACGGGCGCTGGAGCCCGGAAGAAATCCTGCGTGTGCGTGACCTGCTCAACGACACCGCCAAAGCCATCGTCGACGGCCCTGCCGTTGCCACTGCCCCGGAGAAAGCCGAATGAGCGCAGTCGATACCCAAACCATTCACCGTGTGATGCACGAAATCAAACGCCGCAAACTCGAAGTGCTGCGCGTGGTCGACCTGACCCCGCGCATGCGCCGCATCACCCTCGGCGGGCCGCAGCTGGCAGGCTTCATCAGCCTGGGCACCGACGATCACGTCAAACTGCTGTTCCCGCAGAACGCCGAACAGGCTGCTGCGCTCGAGACCCTGGTGCTCGGCGCCGGCAAAAGCGACGTGCCGCTGCCCGAGATGCGCGATTACACCCCGCGTCGTTACGACCTGGAAAAACTCGAGCTGGACATCGACTTCGTCCTGCATGGCGACGGCCCTGCGTCGACCTGGGCCGAACAGGCCCAACCCGGGCAATGCCTGCACATCGGCGGGCCACGCGGCTCGATGATCGTGCCGGACATCTTCGACAGCTACCTGCTGATCGGCGATGAAACCGCCCTGCCCGCCATCGCCCGTCGTCTCGAAGGCCTGGCGGCCAATCGCAAGGCGCTGGTGGTGATCGAAGTGGAAAACGGTGCCGAACAGCAAGTGCTGCACAGCGCGGCGCAGGTCAATGTGATCTGGGTGCTGCGTGAAGGCGGCAAGGACAATCTGCTGACCACCGTCAGACAGTTGCAGGTGCCCAAGGGCAATCTGTATGCATGGGTGGCGACCGAGACCAAGGTCTCACGGCAGATCCGCCGGGTGCTGATTGATGAACATGGGCTCAATGAACAGTTCATCAAAGCCGTCGGTTACTGGCGGGCCGAGGGTTCCGCAGAAGAGTGATATCCCCTGTAGGAACTGCCGCAGGCTGCGATCTTTTGATCTTGCTTTTGAACAATCAACGTCAAAAGATCGCAGCCTGCGGCAGCTCCTACAGGTGCTCTAACTGCGTGCAAATCTCCAGCGATCAAGACCGATCACCAGCAACCCAATCAGCACAAACCCGACCAATATCCCCCCGGCATTGATGAACACCTGTGCATAACCCAGCAGCGCCACATCAATGAACGGATACGCATACGCACCCAACAGATGCCCGCGCAGCAAGGCGTAAAGAAAGTACACCAGTGGATAAATCAGCCACAGCGGCAGATGCCGCAGGCGTAACGTACCTTTGGGCACGCAAAACCACCAATAACCCAGAAACAGCAGCGGCATCACGTCGTGCAGCAATTCATCGGCAATAAACTGCCAGCCTTCGGGGTGCCACAAATGCCGCAGCAGAATGCTGTAGGCCAGCCCCACCACGGCAATGCTCACCGCTACCCCGCTGCTGACCCACGGCTGCAGAAACCAGCGTTGCGCAGCGGATTCGCGGCGGGTGACCGCGCAGGTCAGCACCGTCGCCACCAGCGTGTTGGTCAGTACCGTGAAGTAACTGAAGAAACTCACCAACCCGCCCAGCAGACTGGCATCGACACTCAGGCGCGCAAAAAAAATCAGGTACAGCTGAATGCTCAATCCACTCCAGCCGAGGGTGGCAATGAACGTGACCAGGCGTCGCCGGCAAACAGCATCCATCTCAGAGCGGTCGCTTGGTACGCATCAACTTCACGTACAAACGCTCGACTTTTTCTCGAGCCCACGGGGTTTTGCGCAAGAACGTCAGGCTCGACTTGATGCTCGGATCGCTCTTGAAGCAGCGGATATCGATGCGCTCGGCCAACCCCGACCACTCGTAATGCGCCACCAGCGCATTGAGGATCTGTTCGAGGGTTACGCCATGCAGCGGATCGGGAGTGTGGTCGTTCATGCCAGGCCTTTGGACGGAGGGAAAATGCACAAGCCGCGCACCTTAGCCGAGGGGCCGGCGCGGTGGAAGGGCTTCCTTCAAATGTAGGTCAAGGGCAAAAGACCGCAGCGTTCCGCAGCTCCTACATTGGAACGCGTACACCTGTAGGAGCTGCCGCAGGCTGCGATCTTTTGCCACTGTTACAGATTGCGAAAAGCTGCATGTCCACAAAACCCCTTTGTCTTTTTGTTACAGATCATTATCCTGCCGCCCTTCAGCTGAATCGCTTCACTGCCTGCGTCAAATTGAAGCGCTCGGTTTACCCCCAGAAAACATCAAAAAAAGACTGACCCATGCCTGATTTTTCCTTCTCCCGAGACAGCGCTATCTCAGTCCTGCGCCTGATCGGCGGCTGCACCGCGCTCGGCTTCGCCACCTACGCTCAGGCGGCGCCCGCCTTCGACAGCGACTCACCGTGGATGCTCGGTGACTGGAACGGCACCCGTAGCGAACTCGCGGAAAAAGGCTACGACTTCAAACTCGACTACACCGGCGAAATGGGCAGCAACCTGCACGGCGGCTACGACCACGATCGCACCGCGCGCTACAGCGACCAGTTTGGTCTGGGCACGCACCTGGACCTGCAAAAAATCCTCGGCTGGGACGACGCCGAGTTTCAACTGACCATCACCAAGCGCAGCGGCAACAACATCAGCAACGACCGGATCAACGATCCACGCGTGGGCGGCTTCACCTCGGCCCAGGAAGTCTGGGGCCGGGGCCAGACCACGCGCCTGACGCAGATGTGGTATCAGCAGAAATTCTTCGACCAGAAGCTCGACATCAAGGTCGGCCGCTTCGGCGAAGGCGAAGACTTCAACAGCTTCCCGTGCGACTTCCAGAACCTGGCGTTCTGCGGCTCGCAAGTCGGCAACTGGGTCGGCGGTATCTGGTACAACTGGCCGGTCAGCCAGTGGGCGCTGCGGGTCAAATATCACCTGACCCCAGAACTGTATGCGCAGGTCGGCGCCTACGAGCAGAACCCGTCGAACCTGGATCGCGGCAACGGCTTCAAACTCAGCGGCAGCGGCACCCAGGGCGCGGTGCTGCCGGTGGAGCTGGTGTGGACGCCAAAACTCAATGGCCTGCCGGGCGAATACCGCGCCGGTTACTACTACAGCAGCGCCAAGGCCTCCGACGTCTATAAAGACCAGAACGGCCAGCCAGCCGCGCTGAGCGGCGAAGCCTACCGCAGCGCGTCGAGCAAACACGGCGTGTGGTTCGGTGCCCAGCAACAAGTCACCAGCCTCGCCAGCGACCACTCGCGCGGCTTGAGCGTGTTCGCCAACGCGACGATGCACGACAAGAAAACCAACGCGATCGACAACTACGTGCAGGCCGGCGTGGTCTACAAAGGCCCGTTCGATGCCCGCGCCAAGGACGACATCGGTTTCGCCCTGGCCCGCGTGCATGTCAACCCGGCGTATCGCAAGAATGCCGAAGCGAGCAATCAGGCGCACGCGGTTTACGACTACGACGACCCGGCGTTCCTGCCGCCGCAGGACACCGAATACAGCGCCGAACTGTATTACGGCGTGCACGTCGCCAACTGGCTGACCGTGCGCCCGAACCTGCAATACATCCGCCATCCCGGTGGCGTGAACGACGTCGATGACGCCCTGATCGCGGGGATCAAGATCCAGTCGTCGTTCTAAAAAACACCGAAGAAACCTGTGGGAGCTGGCTTGCCAGCGATGCGATTTCACATTCGACATTATCGTCGGCTGACACTCCGCCATCGCTGGCAAGCCAGCTCCCACAGGGATCGGGAAAAAATTCGTTAGCTAGACAAGTTTTTATCTGAACCATACCTGTGCCCAATCGTCATCTAAAGTGACTACAGCGCGGGACTACATAAACGTCACGGAGAATCACACTATGAGCACCGAAAGTGCTTCGAGTCGGGGCCGTCTGTTACCGAGCCTGCTCGGCATTCTGCTTCTACTGATGGGCCTGGCCATGCTGGCCGGGGGAGTCAAGCTGAGTATGCTCGGCGGCTCGCTGTACTACCTGCTGGCCGGTATCGGCATCGCGCTGAGCGGCATTCTGTTGCTGCTGCGCCGTCGCGCAGCACTGGGTCTGTACGCCATCGTGCTGTTCGCCAGTACCGTCTGGGCCTTGTGGGAAGTCGGTCTGGACTGGTGGCAACTGGTGCCGCGTCTGGCCCTGTGGTTCGTTCTCGGCATCGTGATGTTGCTGCCGTGGTTCCGTCGTCCACTGCTGCTCGCAGGCCCTGCGCCGATGGGCACCGGTGGTCTGACCGTGGCCGTGGTTCTGGCCGGTGTCACCGCTCTGGCCAGCCTGTTCACCCACCCGGGCGAAACCTTCGGCGAGCTGGGCCGCGACACCGCGGACATGACCAGCACCGCACCGCAGATGCCTGACGGCGACTGGCAGGCCTATGGCCGCACCGAATTCGGTGACCGCTACTCGCCACTGAAGCAAATCACCCCGGCCAACGTCGGCAAGCTGCAGGAAGCCTGGCGCATCCAGACCGGCGACCTGCCGACTGCCGATGACCCTGTGGAACTGACCAACGAAAACACCCCGCTCAAAGCCAACGGCATGCTCTATGCCTGCACCGCGCACAGCAAAGTGCTGGCGCTGGACCCGGACACCGGCAAGGAAATCTGGCGCTTCGATCCGCAGATCAAGAGCCCGGTGGGCTTCAAGGGCTTCGCCCACATGACCTGCCGTGGCGTGTCGTACTACGACGAAGCCGCTTACGCCAAGTCTGAAAACGCTGTGTCCGCCGTCATCTCCGACGCCGGCAAAGCCGTTGCCCAGGCCTGCCCGCGTCGCCTGTACCTGCCAACCGCCGATGCGCGCCTGATCGCTCTGAACGCCGACACCGGCAAAATCTGCGAAGGCTTCGGCAAAAACGGCGTGGTCGACCTGACCCAAGGCATCGGCCCGTTCACCGCCGGTGGCTACTACTCCACCTCGCCAGCGGCGATTACCCGTGATCTGGTGATCATGGGCGGTCACGTCACCGACAACGAATCGACCAACGAGCCATCGGGCGTGATCCGCGCCTTCGACGTGCGCGACGGTCACCTGGTGTGGAACTGGGACAGCGACAAGCCGGACGCCACCGAGCCTTTGGCCCCGGGCGAAACCTACAGCCGCAACTCGGCCAACATGTGGTCGCTGGCCAGCGTCGACGAAAAACTCGGCATGGTCTTCCTGCCACTGGGCAACCAGACGCCAGACCAGTGGGGCGCTGACCGCACCCCAGGCGCCGAGAAATTCAGCGCCGGCATCGTCGCCCTCGACCTGGCCACCGGTAAAGTGCGCTGGAACTACCAGTTCACCCACCACGACCTGTGGGACATGGACGTTGGCAGCCAGCCAACCCTGCTCGACATGAAAACCGCCGACGGCGTGAAACCTGCGCTGATCGCCCCGACCAAACAGGGCAGCCTGTACGTCCTCGACCGTCGTGACGGCACGCCGATCATCCCGATCAAGGAAATCCCGGTACCGCAAGGCGCCGTGAAAGGTGACCACACCGCACCGACCCAGGCCCGTTCGGACCTCAACCTGCTGGCCCCGGAACTGACCGAAAAAGCCATGTGGGGCGCCAGCCCGTTCGACCAGATGCTGTGCCGCATCCAGTTCAAGGAACTGCGCTACGAAGGCCAATACACGCCTCCGTCGGAACAGGGCAGCCTGATCTATCCGGGTAACGTCGGCGTGTTCAACTGGGGCGGCGTCTCGGTCGACCCGGTTCGCCAGATGCTGTTCACCAGCCCGAACTACATGGCCTTCGTCTCGAAAATGGTGCCACGCGAGAAAGTCGCCGCCGGCAGCAAACGCGAGAGCGAAACCGCTGGCGTGCAACCGAACACCGGCGCGCCATACGCGGTGATCATGCACCCGTTCATGTCGCCACTGGGCGTACCGTGCCAGGCCCCGGCCTGGGGCTACGTCGCCGGTATCGACCTGACCACCGGCAAAGTCGTGTGGAAACGCAAAAACGGCACCAGCCGCGACAGCTCGCCAATTCCGATCGGCTTCACCCTGGGCGTGCCAAGCATGGGCGGCTCGATGGTGACTGCCGGCGGCGTCGGCTTCCTCAGCGGCACCCTCGACCAGTACCTGCGCGCCTACGACGTGAACACCGGTAAAGAACTGTGGAAATCGCGTCTGCCGGCCGGCGGTCAAGCGACTCCGATGACCTACACCGGCAAGGACGGCAAGCAATATGTGCTGCTGGTTGTTGGCGGTCACGGTTCGCTGGGCACCAAAATGGGTGACTACGTGATTGCGTACAAACTGCCGGAATAAGTTTTACCGGCTGCAAATGAAAGGCGATGCCCCGCAAGGAGCATCGCCTTTTTTATGCCCACTAAATATCCCTGTAGGAGCTGCCGAAGGCTGCGATCTTTTGACTTTGATTTTTTAAAAGCCAGATCAAAAGATCGCAGCCTTCGGCAGCTCCTACAGGGTGGAATGGGGCTGGTTTGTGGGAATTGTGCTCGTCCTACAATTGCTGGTGATTGCGCGGAGATTTCCGACAGGTCGCGTCGGTTGTGCCTCGGAAATCGGCTGGGTAGGCTCGGGGGTGTCGCTGCAAATTCAGCGGACGGGCGTCGCGGCCCGTAGTCCATTCGATTTGATGCATAATCGCCGGCCCAAACTGGAGCGCTCAGGTGCTTTTTGTTTGGTTTGATGGTGGCTGTGCGCGGGATACCTTCGGGTATGCCGAGATTGCCGAATGGCTCGGTCCGCGAACCCGCGTACAGCTGCCACCCTCAGTCGCGTCGCGGCGATTGAGAGTGACAGCCCCACTTATCATTCGGAGCTTCGCCATGAAAAAACCAACACCCAATCCCCCCGAATCAGACTGCGCCTCGCCTTACGAATCCCTCGATTCAAAAAAGCTCCACGACGCCGCCGAACGCGCCCTCGACCACTACCTCAAACCCAACGCACTCACCCTGCGCTTTCACAAACCCAGCACCATGTTCCAGATCGCCCCCGATCAGGACAGCGAAAGCCTGCTGGTCCACGCCTGCGAATCCCTGGCAC
>NZ_QAIK01000161.1:0-1674 GCF_003061005.1 Pseudomonas sp. HMWF021
GTGCTGGTACTGGGCCTGGCGTATTTCATGTTGAAACCGGCGCGTTACGCGATTCTGTTGTGGGGCCCGGTGATCGTCTTCGAGCAGATGCCGAGTGTCGGCAAGGTCGGCGCGGCGATCATTCCCACCTCGTTCGAACTGGCCGGGTTGCTCGGGCCGATCATGATCGGTCTGGCCTCGGACAAACTGTTCGGCGCCCGGCGCATGCCGGCCTGCGTCCTCAGTCTGCTGGCACTGACCGTGACCCTGGCGTTGTTCATGGGCGCGTTGCACACCGGCAGCGTGATGCTGGTGGTGGCGCTGCTGTTTGTCATGGGCCTGACCCTGTACGGGCCGGACTCGATGATCAGCGGCGCGGCGGCCATCGATTTCGGCAAGGCCAAGGCCGGCGCCACGGCGGCGGGTTTTGTCAACGGCTGCGGCTCGGTCGGCGCGGTACTCGGCGGGCTGCTGCCGGGCTACTTCGACTCGGTGACGGTGTTCATCGTCTTCGCCGGCTGCGCGCTGTTCTCGGCGCTGGTGCTGATTCCGCACTGGAACAGTCGCCCGACCGGAGTGATGGAGCCGCGTGCGTCCATTCCCAATCGCCCGTTGGCGATCAAACCCCTGCGCAACTGAAAACCTTTGCCTCGCGGCCTGCTGCGGTGCTCGCGGCAGGCTGTGGGGTGGCTATCCGACTGGAGAATCCCATGCGACCTTTTTGGCTCGAACAAGCCTTGCAGGCCGATCCATCCCCGACTTGCCCGCCGCTGCAAGGCGAAATGCGCGCCGACGTGTGCATCGTCGGCGGCGGCTACACCGGGCTGTGGACGGCGATCATGCTCAAGCAGCAGAACCCGGAACTCGACGTGTCGCTGATCGAAGCCGACATCTGCGGCGCCGGTGCCAGTGGGCGCAACGGCGGGTGTGCGCTGTCGTGGTCGGCCAAGTATTTCACCCTTGAGCGCCTGTTCGGTGTGGAGGAGGCGGTGCGGCTGGTCAAGGAGTCCGAGCGCAGCATCCACGCCATCGGCAAGTTCTGCGAACAGTATGGCGTCGACGCCGATTACCGCCTCGACGGCACGCTGTACACCGCTACCAACAAGGCGCAGGTCGGTTCGACCGACGCGGTGATCGCCGCACTGGAGCGCAACGGCATCAACTCCTTCACCCAGCGCCCAGTGGCTGACGTGCAGCGCATGGCCGGGTCCGACAAGCATCTGGAGGGCTGGTTCTCACCGGCGGCGGCCAGTGTGCAACCGGGCAAACTGGTGCGCGGGCTGCGCCGGGTGGCGTTGCAACTGGGGGTGAAGATCCACGAAAACACCGCGATGACCGGCCTGGAAGAAGGCCGTCCGGCGCGCATTCACACGGCCAATGGCAGCGTGATCGCCGGCCGCGTCGTACTGGCGATGAATGCGTGGATGGCCCGGGCGTTCCCGCAGTTCGAGCGCAGCGTGGCGATTGTTTCCAGCGACATGCTGATCACCGAACCGCGCCCGGATCTGCTGCAGCAAATCGGTTTGACCAGCGGTGTCACCGTGCTCGACTCGCGGATTTTCGTGCACTACTACCACAACACTCCGGACGGCCGGATCATGCTTGGCAAGGGTGGCAACACCTTTGCCTATGGCGGGCGAATGCTGCCGGTGTTCGATCAGCCTTCGCCGTATGCGGGGTTGCTCAAGCGTAGTC
>NZ_QAIK01000161.1:1684-4586 GCF_003061005.1 Pseudomonas sp. HMWF021
AGTCTCGGCGACTTCTTCCCGGCGTTTGCCGATGTCAAAGTCGACGCGACGTGGAACGGGCCGTCGGATCGATCGGTCACCGGGTTGCCGTTTTTCGGGCAGATGAGTGCCAGTGGCAATGTGTTTTATGGGTTTGGTTATTCCGGCAGCGGCGTCGGGCCGTGTCACATGGGCGGGCAGATTCTCGCCTCGCTGGTGCAGGGGCTCGACAACCCTTGGACGCGCTCGCCACTGGTCAATGGGCCGCTGGGGTATTTTCCGCCGGAGCCGATCCGCTATCTGGGCTCGTTGATGGTGCGTAACGCAATTCGCCGCAAGGAGCGGGCCGAGGACCATGGCCGCCGGCCACGGCATCTGGATGTGCGCCTGGCAAAATTCGCAGCGGCGGCGGGCAAGGCTGACAAAGCCTGACCCGAAGAGTTTGTACGGGTCAGGGTTCGGTGCTGTCGAGCAGCCAGTCAAGCAGCAGGCTGCTGGTGTGAGACGGCGGGGTGTCGCGCCGTGGCGGCGGACGTCGGGTGTCCAGGCAGAGAATCGGCCGATCCGGATCACTGTCGAGAAAACTCACCCACACTTCGCTGCCGGCGCGCGGTAACTGGTGGCTGCTGATTCGCCCATTGAAATGGGTCAGGGCGATTGGCAACCATATTCCTTCTTCTGTTTCCGACGTATGCGCCGGCCATAGTCTGACGCCGATCCGCCCCTGATCATCCAGCGTGGCCGGCGAACCATGCGCACCCAATACCAGCGCCGGGTGATAGCCTGGGATGGTCGGGCGTGGCTGTTTCAGTGGCGGGCGAAAATCAGTCGACCATGGCAGGGCGACGAAATCGTTGTGATACAGATGCTGCGTGAACGCGGGTTCAAGTATCGACGGATGCTGGCCATGATGACGCAGTCCGGTGATCAGCCATTGCTCATTGAATGCATTGATCGGGTGTCCGCTGAGTTGCAGCAAATGGCCACTGGATAACCCGGTGCAATCGCTGCGACCGTGAACCGAACGCATCTGGCAACGCTGTCGTTGCAGGTCGCGGCGGGTGCGTTGTTCGGCGTGGCGTTGCGCGGATGACGGGGCCGGCGGTATTGATGGCGCTACGCTCTGGTTGGCCGCCTCGCCGGTATGCACGCGCTGCCCGCGATTGCGGTCACCGATGCTCTGCGAGACGTTTGTCTGCACCGTGTCATGACGCTGAAACATCGCGCTGACCCCCGGTGACGCGGGGGCTTCGTCGGTTGCGAATGTCAACAGAACCGGCTCCTGCGGCAGGCTCAGACTGTCATCGGAAAATACCGCCACATGCCCATCAGGACGTTGCTCGAAGTGGTAATGGATGCCTTCCTCTTCGCACAGGCGTTGCAACAAAGCCAGGTCACTCTCCTCGTACTGAATGCAGAAGGGACGCGGCGGGTAGTGACCGGTGCTTAATTCGATGCGGTAACTGTCGCGTGGCAGATCGTGCTCGACGAGTAGTTGTTCAAGAATCTGCGGCACGCTCGCGTGCACGAAAACGCGCCGCGTCAGGTTTTGTCCGAGTCGCGTTATTTGCGGCACCAGGGTCAGACGATAGCTGATCCGATGGCTGGCGCGGTGTTCGCAGCTGACACTGTCGATCAGGCCATGTATGACATTGGCCGCGTCCAGGCGCAGATGCGCCGGCTGGTGCAACAGGCGCTCGGGGGGCACCAACGGTGTAAGGCCGATTGCTTCAATCTCGAAACGGAAAGGCCGGTTAAGCGCTTCCTCGCCGCTGAAACGCACCACCGGCAGGCACAGCAAGCCTTCGGCCAGGGTCAGGGTGAATGGACTTTCCTTGTCATTGAGCATGGGCGCGGGGTCTGTCTGGCAATACGGAAGGCAAAGGGTACGAAAACCCGCGAGCGAATGGTCGCATCCAGGACGTTTTTCAGATTTGCCCTACAAGCTGCGGTGAAGATGTCGATTGGGCGATGGTTTTTTTTGGTCGATTGCTGACATGAGGCCGTATAAACTTCGCACCACGCGTCGTGCCAATAGATGTCTCGGCGCCACAGATCAAGAGAGTGAGTAATGGGCGCACAGTGGAAGGTTAAACACAAAGAAGCGGCAGCCAACGCCAAGGGCAAGATCTTCGGCAAACTGGTGAAAGAAATCACCATCGCTGCCCGCAACGGTGCCGATACCGCCACCAACGCACACCTGCGTCTGGTGGTCGAACAGGCCAAGAAAGCCTCGATGCCCAAGGAAACCCTGGACCGCGCCATCAAGAAAGGTGCCGGCCTGCTGGGTGAAACCGTGCAGTACCACCGCGTAACGTACGAAGGTTTTGCGCCGCATCAGGTTCCGTTGATCGTCGAATGCGTCACCGACAACATCAACCGCACCGTCGCGGAAATCCGCGTGGCGTTCCGCAAGGGTCAACTGGGTGCTTCCGGTTCGGTGGCCTGGGACTTCAATCACGTCGGCATGATCGAAGCGTCGCCGGACACCCCGGACGCCGATCCGGAAATGGCTGCGATCTTTTTGTCACTGTGTGTGCAATATCCGAATCACTTCGCCAAACCCCGGTCGCGCCCGTACATCCGGCTGACAGCAGCGCTGTTCCAAGGCCTGTAACGTCTCACGCTGCTCATCGCTCAAGCCCGAGTCGATGCGCGCCAGCAATTCCCCGAGCAGCACCCCGAACGCCCTTACTTCGATGCGTTGCAGCGCCCGGGTTTCCAGATTGTCCGTCGTGGCATGGAACGACGCTGCGCCGAAATCCCCCAGCAGGCAATCGCCCTGATCGTTCAACAGAATGTTGTGGCCATAGAGGTCGCCGTGGGTGATGCCCTGTTGATGCAGGTGTTCGGCCGCCGACGCGATGCCCTTGGCAATCTTCAGCGCCACTTCGGCACTGAAGCGGCAATCGTCGGCATACAC
>NZ_QAIK01000161.1:4596-5015 GCF_003061005.1 Pseudomonas sp. HMWF021
GAGGCCGGTGCTCAGGACTTCGAGCCAGGCGAAGAGGGCGCGACCCTGTTCCTGACCGATCCGACCGACCTCGACGCCGTGCAGAAAGCGCTGCCTGAGCAAGGTTTCACTGTGCTGTCGGCGAAACTCGGCTACCAGCCGAAGAACCCGGTCAGCGGCCTGAGTGCCGAGCAGATGGCTGAAGTCGAAGCGTTCCTCGAAGGCCTCGACAACCACGATGACGTGCAGGACATGTTTGTCGGTCTGGCGGGTTAAGATCAAAAGATCGCAGCCTGCGGCAGCTCCTACGGGTGTACAGATAACCCTGTAGGAGCTGCCGCAGGCTGCGATCTTTTTGTCACTGTGTGTGCAATATCCGAATCACTTCGCCAAACCCCGGTCGCGCCCGTACATCCGGCTGACAGCAGCGCTGTTCCAAG
>NZ_QAIK01000161.1:5025-7487 GCF_003061005.1 Pseudomonas sp. HMWF021
GTCGGCATACACATCCCGCGAGCAACTCGCCAGGCTCGGCAATGTGGCCAGATTGCGAAAGTCCGGATTGATCAGTTGCATCACCAGCCCGTGTTGTCCCTCAGGATGCCCCTGAATACGCCCCTCGACGCGGATCAGGTTCGGGTGCAGGCCGGCGGTGATGCAGGCGTTCATCTCGTGCAGCGGTGAACCGTCGCTGGTCATTTCACCTTTGTACAGCTTCACCGCGACTGGCATTTGCGAACCGTCGGCACGTTGCCACAAAGCTCTGGATATCACTCCCGAAGCACCTTCGCCCAAACGCTGCTCCAGGCGCAGCGCTGACCAGTCGATCAGCGGCGTGGCTTCCAGTGCGGCGGCATCGGCTTCTGTTTCCAGCGGGTTACCGGCGTACGCCAGCCAGGTCAGGCTCGGCAGGGTCAGTAGCCATTGTGGTAACTCGCGCATGCGGTTGGCGGCAATGCGGATCAGTTCCAGGCGATGGCATTGGCTCATCGACGCCGGCAGCGCCTGCAGGCGATTACCCGCCAGCAGCAGTTTTTGCAGGTAGGGGCGCTCGCCCAGTTCTGTCGGCAGGCTTTCGATGCAGTTGTCGGTCAGGATCAACCAGCGCAGCAGCGGCGGCAATGCTGCGCCCGGCACGTGGCTGATGCGGTTGGCCTTGAAGCCGATCATCGTCAGCGCTGCGCATTGGCCGACGCAGGCGGGCACTTCGGTGAAGCGGTTATCCGAGCAGAACAGAATGCGCATTCTGGTCAGACGGTGCAGATCATCGGGCAGACTGCTCAAGGCGTTGCCGCTGAGGTTGAGCACCTCCAGCGTATCGGCCAGCTCGAAAATCTCCCGGGGAAACTCGGTCAGCCCGCAGGATAGATCAAGCCGGGTAATGCCCGACAACTCGCCGGCGCGCAATTGAGCAAGGGTGTGCATGTGGATGTTCACTATCAAATGAAGAAAGCGGCGGGCGCTCGGAATGGGCGACATGATAACGGCAATGGCTGGATTTGCACTGAAGAACACCCTGATCCTCTGTGGGAGCGAGCTTGCTCGCGAAGGCGTCCTGTCAGTCTTTGATTCGTCACTGACACTCCGCTTTCGCGAGCAAGCTCGCTCCCACAGTGGTATTCGGTGGTGATCAATGTGGTCAGTGGATTTCCTGCAACTGCCCCAGACGGCTGCGGGTCCGGGCCAGGTCGATGGCATTGCCGCCGAGCGCCTCGCGCAGTGGCAAGCGGCCGAGCAGGGTCAGGTGTTTGTCCTGATCGTAGAGCACGTCGATCAGGTTGATGAAGCGCTGTTGCGCGGCGATCGAGCATTCGCCCAGTTCCGGCAGATCGTCGATGATCCAGCGGTCGAACTGTCGGCACAGCTCCAGGTAATCCATCACCGCGGTCGGCTGCTCGCAGATGTCATTGAAGGTGAAACCGATGCTGCGACCCTCGCACAGTCTTGCCTGAAACGGCCGGTTGCCCACCGTCAGCGCGATGGCCGGGGCGTCCTGCGGCGGCAGGTTCAAGGCCTGGCGCTGTGTTGCGGTGGCCGGCCACACATAGTGGCCCTGGGTGAACAATTGATGCGCATGATTGCTCGCGTGGCTGCGGTAATCGTGAGGGCCACCGACCTCCATGACCTGCATGCGGGCGTTGATCAGATCGATCACCGGTTTGAACCGCGCGTGATAGAGCGGGTTGGGCAGCAAGCCTTCCGGCGGGTAGTTGGAGGTCACCAGCAACAGGATGCCGCGTTGAAACAAGGCCTTGAACAGCCGGGTGATGAGCATCGCATCGCCAATGTCATGCACATGAAATTCGTCGAAACACAGCACACGGCAATCGTGCAGCAGTGCGTCGAGCGTGACGGCGAGGGCATCGTCCTGTGCGCGATGCTCGAACATGCCCTGATGCAGACGGGCGAAAAAATCATGGAAATGCACGCGCTGCTTTTGCGTGGTCGGCAGTGCCTGAAAGAAACCGTCGAGCAGCCAGCTCTTGCCACGTCCGACTGCACCATGCAGGTACAGGCTCGGTGGCGTTTGTGCGCGGGCACCGAACAACAGGCTGGCCTGCTGCGCCATGCAGTCGATCACTCGCTGCTGACTGTGGCTGAGGGTGTAGCCCTGAGCCTGGGCCTTGTGGCGGAAATATTCGCGGACCATCCGGGCACTGGCGTCCTGCCCGGCATTGGCGGGGCGGCCCTTGGCGAACCAGCGGCGCAGCGCCGACCAGCGTGGGGTCAGAGGCGATCGTTTGGGCGCTTGAGGGGGCACTGTGCAGTCACTCCGTGTTCATCGGCCGGCGCCCGGGCGCGCGGCGGCGTAGTGTAACCAGAGGCTGCGGCGGCGTTCCATCGCGACTCATCGACTGTGGGCGATCAGTGAACGGATTTGTGCCGGACGTACAACTATTTTCAGCGATGTAATTCGCCTTGTTGCCAACCTTTCGAAACATATCCCGGCACCGCAA
>NZ_QAIK01000161.1:7573-37423 GCF_003061005.1 Pseudomonas sp. HMWF021
GGCGGTGTTGGCGAAGTTCGCTACATGGCAGGGGCGGCGGGGAGCAAACCGATTCCTTACCGGCTGTACCAGGACGCGGCGCGGCGGGTGCCGCTGGTGGTGGATGTCCCGGTCAGCGGCCGGGTGCCTGATACTGGCACCGTGGAGCTGCCGCTGTATGCACGAATCGAGCGCCTGGCACAGGTGCCGCAGGTCAGTCGTTATTCGGATCTGGTAAAGGTCACCGTGACCTGGTGAGTGCAGGGTTTCAGGCAAGCCGCTGGAGGCGGGTTGCGCAGGGAAGGGGCGTTCAGTGACGAGCGCAAGGTACGCAGACATTCTCAAGGAGCAGGGACGGACGCAATGACAGGCAAGCACTGGATGGTCATCGCGACAGGTACGCTGCTGTTGCTCGCCGACGACGCACAGGCGGCGATCAGCGGGCAGATCAATGCGCGGCTGATCCTGATCGCCGGCTGCGAAGTCACCAACAGCGCCACCCCCGCGATTCCGGTGAGCAATCTGGGCACCCTCGATTTCGGTCAGCAGGGGCCGACCTGGAATGCGCCAATCAAGGCCAGCCTCGACAGTGACAGCAGCGGCAAGCTGAATGTCGCCTGCAACCCCTCGGTCACCGGGTTCACCGTCACCATCGACGGTGGCAGCCACGGTGACGGCACCACTCGCCGCCTGAGCAACGGGCGCCAGACCCTGCCTTATCAACTGTTTCTGGATGCCTCCGGCAGCCAGCGCTACAGCATCGGCCAACAACACAATTTCGCTGTCACCAGCGGTGCGCAGATACCCATTCCGGTATTTGGCTCGGTGGTGGCGAATACCCGTGCGGTGCCTGCAGGTGTCTATACCGACACGCTGACGGTGACGCTCGACTGGTAACCCCGTAGAGGACGGACACCATGCGCAAGTTTGCATCAAGGATAGGTTTGTCGTTGCTCGGCCTGACGCTGGTTTCCAGTGCCAACGCCGCCACTACTGTCACCGGCCAGATCACCGCGAGCCTGACCCTGATCAGCAGCTGTCAGGTCAACGGTGCCGGCGGTTCCACCGGGCTGAACTTCGGTGCCCTGAACTTCGGCACCGCCAACAGCCTGTTCACCACCGCCAGCGGGCAAGTGCTGGGCGGTGGCGGCGGGGCGCTGTCGATTCTCTGCTCCAGCGGCACGACACCGGTGGTCAAGGTCCGCGCCGGCGCCCACGACGGGCAATCGCCGGGCGGTGCGCGCGCCTTGTACGACGGGGTCGCCAACTACGTGCCATACGATTTCTATACCGATGCCGGGCATTCGCAGCTGCTGCCGATTGACGGCACGATCAACCTGGCGACCAGCACCGGCGTGGCGCAGACGGTGAATATCTACGGTCAGGCGGTGGGCAAGGCCGGTTTGCCGGCGGGGACGTACACCGACACCGTCGCTGTCGAACTGACGTTCTGATGCCATGCGCCGTCAGGGCTGTGCCGCGCTGCTCCTGCTCTGTGCGGGCAGTGTGCCGCTCCCGCTGGGGGCGGTAACCAGCCAGAGCTTTCAGGTCAGCGCCACCATCACCCCGGGGTGTCTGGTGGTGGGCGGAGTATCGAATTATGGCGGGCTGAATTTCGGTTCCAGCTCGGCACTGGCTACGGGCACGGTGCAGGTGGCATTGACCGGTGGCGTGCAATTGCAATGCACCCCCGGTGTGACATTGAACATGAGCGTCGATGGCGGCCAGTACAACAGCAGCGGTCGGCATATGCAGATCAACAGCGGCAGTGCACGGGTGGCTTATGCGCTGTTTCGTGATGCGGCTTACAGCCAGACGCTGGGTATTGGTCAGAGCGTGGCGGTGGCCTATAGCGACGCGAATAACATCAGGCTACCGATTTACGGCCAGGTGCAATTGCCCGGCAATCAGCCCGGGGGGGCGTACAGCGACGTGTTGCAGGTGCAACTGTCGTGGTAAGGCAAAGAATGAATGGCCGAAAAGGAGCAGGTTCATGGGGGCAGTTACTTCACGGCATTCGGTTATGCGGCGCGCGCTGCTGGCGCTGGTCATGCTTGGGTCCGGCAGCGTGCAAGCCGCCAGTTCGGTGCTGATCTGGCCAATCGATCCGGTGCTGGAGGCCGATCAACAGGCCAGTGCGTTGTGGCTGGAGAATCGCGGCACGGAAACCGCCAACCTGCAGATCCGCGTATTTGGCTGGAGCCAGAGCGGGTTTGAAGAGCAATACCGCAATCAGCGTGATGTGATCGGCAGCCCGCCAGTGGCGAAAATCGAGCCGGGCCAGAAACAACTGGTGCGCCTGACCCGGACCAGAGACGTGCCGCCGGGCCAGGAACTGGCCTACCGGATCATCATCGATGAAATTCCTGCCGCGCAGCCACCGGCTGCCGAGGGCGGCAAAACCGCCGCTGCGATTCGCTTCCAGATGCGCTATTCGGTGCCGTTGTTTGCCTACGGCGCGGGGCTGTGGAGCAAGGAAGACAGCACCCGCCCGCGTGATCCCAAAGGTATTGGTGTGCCGCAACTGAGCTGGCGCACGGTGGCGGTGGAGGGGCGGCCGTATGTCGAGGTGCGTAATCAGGGCGCAGTGCATGCGCGACTGACTGACGTGACGATCAAGCAGGGCGGGCAGAGCAAACCACTGGCCGAGGGCTTGTTGGGTTACGTGCTGCCCGGGGCAGTGATGCGCTGGCCGGCACCGGGACCCTTGGCGAGCGAGTCGGCGTTGCAGGTGCGGGTCAATGGCGGGGCGCAGGTGCAGAGCATTGCGCCGGCGAAGTAATGCCCGGGCCGAGCAGTCCTGGTTAAGTGTTCTGTGGCGAGGGGGCTTGCCCCCGTCCAATGCGGAGCATTAGCCGATATGCGCCACTCCGGGGCTATGGGTAAAAGCGAGGGCCGCTGCGCGCCCCATCGGGGATAAATCCCCTCACCACAATGAGTAGTAACCTGTCATTGAGGGCGGTGGCATCAGGAGGATCAAGTCCATTGACGGACGTAAAGCGTGTATGAGCCCGGGATGGGCTCGCCGTATTCAGCGTCCGTTGTGGTTGATGACCGGCGCGTGTTGCCTGATGTTCGTTGATCCATCCGGGGCCGGGGAACTGCCGCCGCCTCCCAGCGGCATGGAGGCCGTCAGTGATGCACAACTGTTTCTGGAATTGGTCGTCAATCAGATGAACACCGGGCGAGTGGTGGCGGTGCAGCAACGCGACGGGCATCTGTACCTGCCGGCCAGTGCATTGCACGAAACCGGAATGAAGCTGCCCGACGGTAGCGGTGAAGAAGTCGACCTTGACGGTCTGCCGGGGCTGCACAGCGAATACGACAGCGTCGGCCAGCGCCTGCTGCTGGAGGTGCCGCCGCAGTGGCTGCCGGACCAGTTCATCGGCAACCGCGAGAACTATCCTCGCACGCCGGCGCTGAGCAGTTTCGGCGCACTGTTCAACTATGACCTGTACCTCAACGACACCGACGATGCCGGTACGTACCTGGCAGCGTGGAACGAGGTGCGGTTGTTCGACAGTTGGGGCACGCTGTCGAACACCGGGCAATATCGACGCACTTTGTCCGGTGATTCGGTCAATACGCTGGACAACGGCTACCTGCGCTACGACACCACCTGGCGCTACTCCGATGACGAACGCATGCTCACCTACGAAGGCGGTGACGTGATCAGCGGCGCCTTGCCCTGGAGCAACTCGGTGCGCCTGGGCGGCGTGCAGTTCTCCCGGGATTTTGCCGTACGCCCGGATCTGGTGACTTACCCATTGCCGCAGTTTGCCGGCGAGGCAGCGGTGCCGTCGTCGGTGGATCTGTTCATCAATGGCTACAAGTCCAGCAGCGCCGACCTGCAACCGGGGCCATACACCCTGACCAACATCCCCTTCATCAACGGCGCGGGGGAAGCGGTGGTGGTGACTACCGATGCGCTCGGTCGGCAGGTCTCGACCACCGTGCCGTTCTACGTCACCAGTACGCTGCTGCAAAAGGGCTTGAGCGATTTTTCCGTGGCCGCCGGTACGTTGCGCCGCGAATATGGTTTGAAGGATTTCAGCTACGGCACTGGCGTCACCTCCGGCAGCCTGCGTTACGGCGTCAGTGACAGTTTCACCCTGGAAAGCCATGCCGAAGCGGCGGACTCGCTTACCTTGGGCGGGATCGGTGGCAACCTGCGTCTGGGCAATTTCGGCGTGCTTAACAGTGCCGTCAGCCAGAGCCGATTCGAGGGCGATGGTGGCGAGCAACTGAGCCTCGGCTATCAGTACAGCAGCCAGCGCTACAGCTTTTCGTATCAACGCCTGCAACGTCGCGATCAGTACGCTGACCTGAGTGTGATCGATACCCCCTACGTCAGCCTCAGCCGGCGCAGCGAGCAGGCGACCCTGAGTGTCAACCTCGAGCGCTGGGGCAGCCTCGGTGCCGGGTATTTCGACGTACGCGCGGCGGACGATTCGCGCACGCGCCTGCTCAACCTGAGCTGGAGCAAACCGCTGTGGCGCAACAGCAGCTTCTACCTGTCAGCCAACCGCGAGATCGGCGACAGCAACTGGGCGGTGCAGGCACAACTGGTCATTCCGTTCGATCTGCGCGGCAGCCTGGCAATCAGCAGCGAACGCAGCAAGACCGGGCAGAGCCAGCAGCGGGTCAACTACAGCCGTTCGGTGCCGAGCGAGGGAGGGGTTGGCTTCAACCTGGGTTACGCCAAGGGTGACGGCGCAGACTATCGACAAGCTGACGTGACCTGGCGTTTGCAGTCCGTACAGTTGCAGGCGGGCGTCTATGGCACATCGGACGCCGAAACCCGTTGGGCCGATGCCAGTGGTTCGCTGGTATGGATGGATCGGCAGGTGTTCGCTGCCAATCGCATCGACGATGCTTTCGTGGTGGTCAGCACCGACGGTTTTGCCGATATTCCGGTGCGCTACGAAAACCAGCAGGTTGGTCAGACCGATAAGAACGGTCACTTGCTGGTGCCGTGGAGCAGCGCTTATTACCGTGGCAAATACGAAATCGATCCGCTGAACCTGCCGGCCAACGTGCGCAGCCCCAACGTCGAGCAGCGTGTCGCGGTGCGCCGTGGCAGCGGCTATTTGCTCGAGTTTCCGCTGACCCGGGTGATCGCCGCGAGCATCGTGCTGGTCGATGCGCAGCAGCGCGAGTTGCCGCTCGGCGCTGGCGTGCTGCACGAGCAGAGCGGCACGCGCACGGTGGTGGGCTGGGACGGATTGGTGTATCTGGAAAACCTGCACGCGCAGAACTCGCTGCAGGTTTCGCTGGCGGATGGCAAGGCCTGCAAAGTGCAGTTTAGCGTGGACATGCAGCAAAGCCAGGTGCCGCTGATCGGCCCGTTGGTGTGCCAGTGATGGCGGCCCGGATCTGCCTGTGCCTGGCGTTGCTGCTGCCGGGAGCGGCGCAGGCTCTGTGTTCGGTGGTCAGCACCACGCCGGCGGCGTTCGGCTCGATCAGCTCGATTGCCGTGCGTACCACCACGCAGCCCAGTTCCACGCTCAACGCAGGCTTGAGTTGCACCGGTTCGCTGCTGTCACTGCTGACCAGCAGCGACCATTTCTACGCCACTATCACCTCGACCCAGAGCGGTTTGGTCGGGCCGACGGGCGACGTGATCGGCTACACGATCTACGCGAACAACAGCACCAGTTACCCGGTGACTCGCGGCACCGCCTACGACTTCGCCCGCAACGGCATCATCGATGCCTTGGGCTTGCTCAATGGCACGACTCCGAAAACCGTGCCGCTGTACCTGGGCACGACCATCGGCAGTAATGTCGCCGCCGGGGTCTACACGGAAACCCTGAGCATTTTCTGGAACTGGAATTACTGCTCGGGCATCGGCATTGGTGCCATTTGCATCGGTCGCGACATCGCCAACGGCACCACCACGTTGACGGTGAACCTGACCGTGTCCAACGACTGCACGATTACCGCACCCAACATTGCCTTCGGCAGTGCGCCGGTGATCAGCGCCTTTACCCCGGTGACAGGGCAGACGATCAACCTGGCCTGCACCAAGGGCAGTGCCTACACCGTGGGTCTGAACGACGGGCAGAATGCGCTCAGCGTCGGCGGGCGGCGGCGGATGATTTCCGGCAGCAATTATCTGGCCTACGACATTTTCAAAAGCGCCGGCACCACCCGTTGGGGCAGCGTCGGCAGTGCGCGTCGGTCGAGTAGCGATGCCGAGGTCAATCCCGGCAACGGGTTGGGCACCGGCAGTCAGATTTTCAATTACAACGCGAAGATTTACACCGACCAGACCACACCACCCGCAGGGACGTATCTGGACAATGTGGTGCTCGACGTAGGTTTCTGACCCAGCACTACCCAGTGTAGGAGCTGCGGCACGCTGCGATCTTTTGATTTTCAACATCAAGATCAAAAGATCGCAGCGTGCCGCAGCTCCTGCAGGGGGACTTTTCAGAATTGCATTGATTGCTTCAGCTGCTTCGTCGACGGCGAGTCCGTCGGGCTGACCAGTGCATAGTTGTATCCGCCACCGGACCAGTAATCAGCCTGCAGATCGCCGTCACTGCGACTGCCCCGTGGTAAAAAGGTGTTGTTCGGCCCCGGTGGTCGCACGTAGAAACTGACCTTATGACCGTTGCGATCTTCATACAGCACCATCGCCGCCGGCCCTTCATCGGTGCTGAGCAGGCGTGCGCTGACCGGTTGGAAACCGGCGCCGGTCAGATCCGGCAAACGGCTGGCCTGACGGAAATAGCGATCGAGCCAGTGCTGCATGTCGCCTGTGCCCTCGACCCTGTAATCCGCCGGCAGTATTCCCTGCTCCGCGATCAGCCGATAGGCCTGCAACGCGTCGGTCATCGGCAGGGGCGCATGAACCAGGGTCATTTCCCGGGCTTGCCAGCCACTGAAACCACCGACGCTGACGGCCATCAGCAAAACGGCGGCGCTGGCCAGATGGCGTCGTGACCGGTGTTTGCGACGTTGGCGGATCAGCGCCGGATCAAGCGCCGGATTGCCCGGCTGCTGCAACGCACCACTGAGCGCCACACGCAGCTGTTGTGCGTCCTGCTGCCAGGCGTGCACTTTCGCTGCCTGTTCGGGGTGATTGGCCAGCCATGCGTCGATCACACGGCGCTCGGCAGGGCTGAGCTGATGGTCGACGTACGCGTGCAGGTCGTTTTCGCTGGGGGGCATGCTGATCATTTGAGTATCCGCAAGGATGGACTGCTGATTTCGCCGTCGCTGAGCTGGCGCAAGGCCTGGCGGGCGCGGGACAGGCGCGACATCACGGTGCCGGTGGGGACGAGGAGGATTTCGGCGACCTCCTTATAGGTCAAGCCTTCCACTGAAACCATCAGCAGCAGAGCGCGTTGCTCGGTGGGCAGTCGATCGAAGGCCTCGAGGGTCGATTGGGCCATGACGCTGCGCTCCACTGAAGGCACGGCATCGTCGCGACCGGTGAAAAATTCCAGCATTCGCGCATAGCGCCGCGAGCGTCGATGAGCATCGACAAACTGACGGTACAGAATCGCAAACAGCCAGGCACGCAGGTCGCCGTCGGCACGTTTTTCGCCCCAACCCGCCAGTGCGCGCTCCAGGCTCGCCTGCACCAGATCGTCGGCGCTGGCGCTGTTATGGGTCAGCGACAGGGCGAAGCGCCGCAGGCGGGGGATCAACTCTCGCAGGTGTTCGTCGAGTGTGTTCATGAAAGCGCCATGCCTGGGGATCGAAAAAACGGTATTGGTTAGCAAGACGTCGCTCGATGCAGGTTATTCCATGAACCTGGCTAAAGGTTTTTTTCTTGACGCTTGCCACCGGGGGCCCGGTGGTTGGCCAGGCCAGTCATCTCAATCCGGCGGCGCGCGCTCTGCGGTGAAAGAAACTACAGTTCGAAGGGAATAACCCTGTGAGACATGCGTCTCATAGCACCTTTCCCTATGGCCGATGGCCCTGGAGTTTTTCATGGTTGATCGCACGTCACCTTCCGGCGGGCCGCAGCGCCCGCCATTGAGTGCCGCAAGTCTGATGCTGCGGCTGACGGGTATCGCGGTGGTAGTTGGCGCAGTCGCTGCGGCGTTCGCCTACGTGCACGGCACTTTTGACCCACAGCGTCTGACGCCCAAGGCGCTGGTCGATGTGCTGGAAAAGAACAATGGCGTGCATCCCGGATTTCGCCGCAACCATGCCAAAGGCGTGTGCGTGATCGGGCATTTCGAAAGCAGCGGTGAGGTACGCGAGTATTCCTCCGCGCAGGTGTTCAATGAACCGCGCACGCCGGTGGTCGGCCGTTTCGCGTTGCCGGCGGGCAATCCGTATGCGCCGGACAACAGCGTGCCGATCCGCAGTCTGGCGCTGCGCTTCACCCAGACCAACGGTCAACAGTGGCGCACGGGGATGAACAGCATGCCGGTGTTCCCGGTGGGTACACCTGATGCGTTCTATCAGTTGCAGCAGGCGCAGTCGCCGGATCCGGCCACCGGCAAGCCTGATCCGACCAAAGTACCGGCGTTTTTCGCTGCGCATCCCGAGGCTGTGCCGTTTCTGACGTGGGTGAAGACAGCCCGGCCTTCGGCCAGTTACGCCACCGAAACCTACAACAGCATCAATGCGTTTTATCTGGTCAATTCCAGCGGGCAGAAGCAGGCGGTGCGCTGGAGCATGGCGCCGATGGCGCGCGATTCGGCCCCGGCTGCGGCTGAGCAGGGTGCGGATTTTCTCGAGAGGGATCTGGTCCAGCGCCTGGCCGAGGGGCCGTTGCGTTGGCAACTGAACATCACGCTGGCCAACCCCGGTGACCCGGTCAACGACGCCAGCAAGGTTTGGCCGGATGGGCGCAAGGTGCTGAACGCTGGCACCCTGGTGCTGGAAAAAACCCAGCCGCAACTCAGTGGTGAATGCCGCGACATCAATTACGATCCGCTGGTGCTGCCGTCCGGAATCGAAGGCTCCGAGGACCCGTTGCTCGCTGCGCGTTCGGCGGGTTACGCCGATTCCTATCTGCGCCGTACCAGTGAAGTCAGCCAGTTGCCCGCCACCCGACAGGAGGCTCGTCCATGAGAAGCCAACCGACCCACTTCGTGCTGCTGGCACGGCTGCTGCACTGGCTGATGGCGCTGATGATCATTGCGATGCTGTTTATCGGTGCGGGAATGGTGACTTCGGTGTCGGCCCGGCATGAATGGCTGATCCATCTGCACAAGCCACTGGGTATCGCCATTCTGTTGTTGGCGGTGGTGCGGCTGTTGGTGCGTCTGACGACCCGCCAGCCACCCTTGCCGGCGGACTTGCCGGAATGGCAGGTGCTGGCCGCCAAGGGATCGCATCTGGTGCTGTATGCATTGATGCTGGTGTTGCCACTGCTCGGTTGGGCGATGATCAGCGCTTCAGGCGAGCCGGTCATGCTCAGCACCACGCTGCAGTTGCCTGCGATCGTGCCGGCGGATGCGCAGTTGTTTGCGATTTTGCGCAAGTCTCACGGGTATCTGGCGTATCTGCTGTTCCTGACCGTGCTGCTGCACCTGGCGGCGGCGCTGTTCCATGGCTGGATACGTCGCGACGAGGTGCTCGGCAGCATGTTGCGCGGACGCGACCGTGGTTAGCTTGAAGCGGTTTGCGTAAAAAAGATCGCAGCCCATGCTGCGATCTTTTCGGTGGGGCGGGGAAGGGTCAGCGCAAGGTTTCAGCCATGTCGGCGATGGTGGTCAGCACGTCCTTGCCCAGCTGTCTGGAGCGCTTGCCCGACCATCCGGTGAGAGGGTTTGGCGCGTCGTCGTGGTCCTTGAATGGCATTTCCAGGGTCAGTGACAGGCAGTCGAACTTCTCACCCACACTGTTGCAGGCCAGGGTCATGTTGGCCTGGCCTGGCTCATCGCGGGTGTAGCCGAACCTGGTCTGGAAGTCCTTGGTGGTACGTTTCAGATGGCTGCGGAAATGCTCCTCGAGTTGTTCCAGACGAGGCGTGTAACCGGGATTGCCTTCGCAGCCGGCAACGAATACGTGGGGGATCTCCTCATCACCGTGTATGTCGAGGAACATGTCGACGCCATACTTTTCCATCTGCTGCTGTACGAAAAAGACTTCCGGGCTGACTTCCTGACTGGCGCTCTGCCAGGCACGGTTCAAGTCCTGCCCCATGGCGTTGGTGCGCAGGTGGCCATGGAAGGCACCATCGGGGTTCATGTTCGGCACCAGATACAGATCGGCGCTGGCCAACAGCTTGTTCAGCACCGGATCGTCGTGTCTTTCGAGGCGTTCGATCACACCTTCCATGAACCACTCGGCCATGTGTTCGCCGGGATGTTGTTGGGCGATGATCCAGACTTTTCGCTGGCTTTCGGCGCCGCTGCCTTTGCGCAACAACTGAATGTCGCGGCCCTCGACGCTTTTACCGGTGGCGAGCAACTGCGTGCCGGCCTTGCTCAGCGCCTGTTCGATGAGCCAGTCATGCCGACCGCGGCTATAGGGTTCGAAGTAGGCGAACCAGGCGTGAGTCTGTTCGGCCTCGAGGCAAAAGCGCAGGCTGTCGCCTTCGAAACTGGTCGGGATGCGGAACCAGTTGACGTGGTCGTAGGAAGCGACAGCCTGATAGCCGGTCCAGGCCTTGTTATAGGAGGACTGGCTGGCGTTGACCAGGCGAAACCAGTGTTCCTGGTGAACATGCAGGCCGCTGGCCTTGAAGTGGAACCATTGGAAATGCGCGCTGCGGGTATCCGGGCGAATGGCCAGAACCGGATTGAGCGGATTGGAAATGTCGATGACTTGAATGTTGCCGCTGTCGAAGTTGGCGCTGATGTCGAACGAAGATTTGGCCACGGTCATAATCGGTTCCTGAATATGATTTTTATGGCGGTTACTTTACACGCAAGGGAAGGGTGAAACCGAGGGAAATTGCGGGGTGCACAGGGGGCGTCTTCCATGACGCGGATGCAGCTTAGAGACTGCGCAATTGATTCTCAAGTGCTAATTGTCATTAGTTTGCCCCAATGGCTTCAGGGTTCTCTTGCCAAGCGATATTCTTTTGATATTATCCGCGCCATCGAATTTGCAGCACCTGAAGACTTCATTAGCCTGAAGCCATAAGCCCGAAAACGGGCAAAAAAAGACCCGGCAAAAAGCCGGGTCAAAAACCGTGATTAGCCTGATGAGGAGATAGTCCAGAAGACCGACCTAAGGTCTCTGTTCCATCGACTGATCTCGCGACCAGCTGCATGCAATAATAATCATTATCATTTGCAAGTCAAATGTTTTTATCTGCGCGATTGGAAAATTCTTTTCTGTCCGCCGGGCGTTCGTCCCGTATCACTTGTCGCCGTCGAGCGAGCGATCAACCATCGCCTTCGCCATATCCACCATGTGAACCACCGAAAACGCCAGATCCCGGCTTGAGCCTTGCAGGTTTTCTGCGGATTTGAACGCCGTGGCGGCCGCGCAACGCAGCAGATCCGACGCATGAACCAGCGCTTCCTCGCATTTGATATTGCGGTTGACGTCGAAAAAGCGTGGCTCCATGTCGGGTTCGGAAACAGCTGGTTTCAAGTAATAGTCCAGCGCACGTTGTGCGGCTGCACAGCCTTGAGGCGAAGTGAAGGTGGTATCGATTTGCAGATCGGGCAAGTCATTGTTGGGTGTATTCATGGTTGGCGAGCGTTCCTTGTTGAGTGGAAATCCGTGCTCACTAGATTAATACGTTGCGTAGTTGTGACCAGAATTTAAATACTACAATGTGTGTTTTGCTGGCCGGGATCGTCCGCGTAAGGTGCCTCGCATGGATAAATGGATTGAGTTGGTCAAAGCCAAAATGAGTGAGCTCAATGTCACTCAAGTGGAGCTCGGAGAGCGCGTCGGCATGTCCCAGGGCGGGATCGGTCACTGGCTGAACAAACGCCGGGAGCCCGGCATCAAGGAGATGAACCGCGTTCTGCAAGCGCTGGGCATGGAATTTCTTGAAGTCGCGATGGTGATACGCGAGCCGCAACCGTCACCGGATGACGAGGTGCCGCTGACGCACAAATACAACCCTTACTTCCGCTACCCGGTCAGCGACTGGCGTGCGCCCTGCGAGGCGCGCGAGCGCGAGGCGGCGCCTTATGCAAAGAGCAGCGAGGCCCAGCGTTTCGAACTCACGGATTATCACGCCGGTGGCCCGGCCTTCTGGCTGAGGGTGACGGGGGATTCGATGACCGCGCCCAAGGGGCTGAGCGTACCGGAAGGCATGCTGATTCTGGTCGATCCGGCCGTGGAGGCGGTGCCCGGCAAACTGGTGGTTGCGCAGTGGCCGGACAGCCCCGAAGCGATTTTCCGCAAACTCGACGAAGAGGGCGGCCAGCGTTATCTGATGCCACTCAATCCGACCTGGCCGAAAGCCCTGTTTACCGACGATTGTCGAATCATCGGCGTTGTGGTTCAGGCAACGGTGCGTTTCTGATCAGATCGATCCTGATGCTGCGCAGGATCGATCTCCCATTACACGGCTTCCAGTTCCACCAAGGCACTGCCTTCGCCAACCATTTCGCCTTCCTGGCAATACAGCGCTTTGATCACACCCGCGTGCGGTGCGCGAATGCTGTGCTCCATCTTCATCGCTTCAAGCACCACCAGTTGCGCCCCGGCCTCGACTGTTTGCCCGGCCTCGACCAATACCCGCACGATGCTGCCGTTCATTGGAGCCGTCAGACCGCCCTGATGGCTGTGGCTGGCGTCGACGGCGCCAATCGGGTCAAACGTCTGAATGCGCCGCAACTCGCCGTCCCATTGCAGGTAGAGCGAATCACCCTGACGAATGGCCCGCAGGATACGGCGTACGCCATCGCGCTCGACCACCAATGCTTCGCCCGACAGGCTGTCGCCGACGGTATTCAGCGTCAACGCCCGGTCCTGGCCTTCACAGCTCAAGTGCAGGCTAGTTTGAGCCGGCAGACCTGTGCGCAAACCACTGTTCAACGCCCAAGGCGACCCCCGATCATCGGCCCGAACAGCCCCCGGCAGGCTCTGTGCGAAAGCCTGCGCCGCCGCCTCCCAGAATCCATCGCTCAGCTCGCTCGGGGCAGGCAGCAGCGTTTGCTGATAGCGCGGAATAAACCCGGTATCCAGCTCAGCCGCCGCGAAAGCAGGATGCGCAATAATCCGCCGCAGGAAGCTGATATTGGTCTTCAAGCCACCGATCGCGAACTCATCGAGCATGCTCAACAGGCGCAACCGTGCCTGCTCGCGATCCTCGCCCCAGGCAATCAGCTTGCCCAGCATCGGGTCGTAGAACGGCGAAATTTCATCGCCTTCCTCAACCCCGCTATCGACCCGACGTCCCGGTCCCTCAGCCGATTCGCGATACACCTCCAGACGCCCGGTTGCAGGCAAGAAATCATTCGACGGGTCTTCAGCGTACAGACGCACTTCAATCGCGTGACCGTTGAGCGGCACTTGTTCCTGGGTGATCGGCAACGCTTCACCGCGCGCCACGCGAATCTGCCACGCCACCAAATCGAGGCCGGTAATCGCCTCGGTCACCGGGTGTTCGACCTGCAGGCGCGTGTTCATTTCCATGAAAAAGAATTCGCCGCGTGCATCGAGCAGAAACTCCACGGTGCCGGCGCCCACATAACCGATCGCCTGCGCCGAACGCACCGCCGCTTCACCCATGGCGCGGCGCAATTCCGGGGCAAGGCCCGGGGCGGGCGCTTCTTCGACGACTTTCTGATGACGGCGCTGGATCGAGCAGTCGCGTTCGTTGAGGTACAGGCAGTTGCCGTGCTGGTCGGCGAACACCTGGATCTCCACGTGACGCGGCTTGAGCAGGTACTTCTCCACCAGCATCCGCGAGTCGCCGAACGACGACTGCGCTTCACGCTGGGCCGAGGCCAGGGCTTCAGCCAGTTGGCTGACGTCCTCGACCACTTTCATGCCTTTGCCGCCGCCGCCCGCCGTGGCTTTGAGCAGCACCGGATAGCCGATGCGTTCACAGGCGTCGCGGAAGGTTTCCAGATCCTGCGCCTCGCCGTGATAGCCCGGCACCAGCGGCACCCCGGCGGTTTCCATCAGGGCCTTGGCGGCAGACTTGCTGCCCATGGCGTCGATGGCCGAGGCGGGTGGGCCGAGGAAGATCAGCCCGGCCTGTTCAATGGCGCGGGCGAATCCGGCGTTCTCGGAGAGAAAGCCGTAGCCGGGGTGAATCGCCTGCGCACCGCTGGCCTTGGCCGCCGCGATCAGTTTGTCGATCTGCAGATAGCTGTCGGCGGCTTTGCTGCCGCCCAGGTCGACGCGGATATCCGCTTCGCGGCTGTGGCGCGCTTCACGGTCGGTGGCGCTGTGCACGGCGACGGTGGTCAGGCCCAGCGCCTTGGCGGTACGCATGACCCGGCAAGCGATTTCGCCCCGGTTGGCCACCAGCAGGGTGGTGAGAACAGGTGCGCTCATCAACGCGGCTCCTTGGTGGTGGTTGCGGCTTGCCAGCTCGGCGCACGTTTTTGCAGGAAGGCGCGCAGGCCTTCCTGGCCCTCGGGGCTGACGCGGATCCGGGCAATGGCGTTTTCCGTGTAACGGCGCAGGGCCGGAGTCAGCGCACCATTGCCGACTTCGCGCAGCAGATCCTTGCTGGCGCGCATCGCGGCAGGGCTGTTGAGCAGCAGGTTGTCGATCCATTGTTCGACCTGTTGATCCAGTTCGGCGGCCGGGTAGCTGTCGGATAACAATCCGATTTCCCGCGCCCGCTGGCCGCCAAAACGTTCAGCGGTCAGTGCATAACGACGTGCCGCACGTTCGCCGATGGCCTGCACCACGAACGGACTGATCACCGCCGGCGCCAGGCCGATGCGCACTTCCGACAGACAGAACTGCGCATCATCGGCACCAATCGCCATGTCGCAGCAACTGATCAACCCCAGCGCGCCGCCGAACGCCGCGCCTTGAACCACGGCCAGGGTCGGGATTTTCAGCTTGGCGAGGTTGTACATCAGCTCCGCCAACTCGCGGGCGTCGTCCAGATTGGTGTGGTAATCGAGTTCCGCGGATTGCTGCATCCACGCCAGATCGGCACCGGCGCTGAAGTGCCGGCCACGCCCACGCACCAGCAGGAAACGCAGGCTGGCGTCGCTGGCAACCTTGTCCAGCGCCAGAATCAGCTCGCGGATCATTTCGGCGTTGAAGGCGTTGTTTTTTTCGGCACGGTTGAGCCACAGGGTGGCGAAACCCCGTGGGTCGTTGTGCAGTTCGAGGGTGTTGAAATCGCTCATATTCATCCGTCTCCACGGTTTCTGTGGGAGCGGGCTTGCTCGCGAAGACGGTCTGTCAGTTGCGGATACGTCGACTGATACACCGCTTTCGCGAGCAAGCCCGCTCCCACACAAAGCATCACATCCGGAACACGCCGAAGCGGCTCGGTTCGATAGGCGCGTTCAACGACGCGGACAAGGCCAGAGCCAGCACATCGCGGGTCTGCGCCGGGTCGATGACACCGTCGTCCCACAGCCGTGCGCTGGAGTAGTAGGGGTGACCCTGTTCTTCGTACTGGTCGAGGATCGGCTGCTTGATCTCGGCTTCCTGCTCGGCACTGAAGGCCTGGCCGCTGCGTTCAGCCTGCTCGCGCTTGACCTGCATCAGCACCCCCGCCGCCTGTTCGGCACCCATCACGCCGATGCGCGCGTTCGGCCACATCCACAGGAAACGTGGATCGTAAGCGCGCCCGCACATGCCGTAGTTACCGGCGCCGAAGCTGCCACCGATGATCACGGTGAATTTCGGCACCTTGGCGCAGGCCACGGCGGTCACCAGTTTCGCGCCGTGCTTGGCGATGCCGCCGGCCTCGTATTTCTGCCCGACCATGAACCCGGTGATGTTCTGCAGGAACAGCAGCGGGATGCCGCGCTGGCAGGCTAGTTCGATGAAGTGCGCGCCTTTCTGCGCGGCTTCGGCGAAGAGGATGCCGTTGTTGGCGAGGATCGCGATCGGGTAGCCGTGCAGATGGGCGAAGCCGCACACCAGCGTGGTGCCGAACAGCGCCTTGAACTCATCGAACACCGAACCGTCGACCAGCCGCGCAATCACCTCGCGCACATCGAACGGCTGTTTGGCGTCGGCCGACACCACGCCATACAACTCGTCGCTGGCGTACAGCGGCGCAATCGGCGTGCGCTGCTGCACTTCGCCGAGCTTGCGCCAGTTGAGGTTGGCGACGCTGCGGCGGGCGAGGGCGAGGGCGTGTTCGTCGCTCTCGGCGTAATGGTCGGCCACGCCGGAAACCTTGCAGTGCACATCGGCCCCGCCAAGGTCTTCAGCGCTGACCACTTCACCGGTCGCGGCTTTCACCAGCGGCGGGCCGGCCAGGAAGATCGTCGCCTGATTGCGCACCATGATCGCTTCGTCCGCCATCGCCGGCACATACGCGCCGCCAGCGGTGCACGAGCCCATCACCACGGCGATCTGCGGAATGCCCATGGCGCTCATGTTGGCCTGGTTGAAGAAGATCCGGCCGAAGTGTTCGCGATCCGGGAACACCTCGTCCTGACGCGGCAGGTTGGCGCCGCCCGAGTCCACCAGATAGATGCACGGCAGGCGATTCTGCTGGGCGATGGTCTGCGCGCGCAGGTGTTTTTTCACGGTCAGCGGGTAGTACGAGCCACCTTTCACCGTCGCGTCGTTGGCGACGATCATGCACTCGACACCTTCGACCCGGCCGATTCCGGCAATCACCCCGGCGGCGGGAACGTCTTCGCCATACACCGCGTGGGCGGCGAGCTGGCTGATTTCCAGAAACGGCGAGCCCGGATCGAGCAGGCGATTGATGCGTTCACGCGGCAGCAGTTTGCCGCGCGAGGTGTGCCGTTCCTGGGCTTTCGCGCCGCCACCCTGAGCCACTTGGGCGAGCAGGGTGTGCAGGGCGTCGACCTGTTCAAGCATCGCTGCGCTGTTGGCGGCGAACTCCGCTGAACGGGGGGTGAGCTGGGTATGCAAGATAGCCATGTGCAGCTCCGTTTAGCGGGTTTCGTTGAACAGTTCGCGGCCGATCAGCATGCGACGGATCTCACTGGTGCCGGCGCCGATTTCGTACAGTTTGGCGTCACGCAGCAGACGTCCGGCCGGGAATTCGTTGATGTAACCGTTACCGCCAAGGATCTGGATCGCGTCGAGAGCCATTTGCGTGGCGCGCTCGGCGGTGTAGAGGATCACCCCGGCGGCGTCCTTGCGCGTGGTTTCGCCGCGTTCGCACGCCTGGGCCACTGCGTACAGGTAGGCGCGGCTGGCGTTGAGCTGGGTGTACATGTCGGCGACTTTGCCCTGGATCAGTTGGAATTCGCCGATGCTCTGGCCAAACTGCTTGCGGTCGTGGATGTACGGCACGATCAGGTCCATGCACGACTGCATGATCCCGGTCGGTCCGCCGGACAGCACGACGCGCTCGTAGTCGAGGCCGCTCATCAGCACTTTCACGCCGCCGTTAAGCACACCGAGGATGTTTTCTTCCGGTACTTCGACGTCATCGAAGAACAGCTCGCAGGTGTTGGAGCCGCGCATGCCGAGCTTGTCGAACTTGTTGCTGCGGCTGAAGCCTTTCCAGTCGCGTTCGACAATGAACGCGGTGATGCCGTGCGGGCCTTTTTCCAGGTCAGTCTTGGCGTAGATCACGTAGGTGTTGGCGTCAGGGCCGTTGGTGATCCAGGTCTTGCTGCCGTTGAGCACGAAACGGTCGCCGCGTTTGTCGGCGCGCAGCTTCATCGAGACCACGTCGGAGCCGGCATTCGGCTCGCTCATGGCGAGGGCGCCGACGTGTTCGCCACTGATCAGCTTGGGCAGGTATTGGCTTTTCTGTTCGTGATTGCCGTTGCGGTTGATCTGGTTGACGCAGAGGTTGGAGTGCGCGCCGTAGGACAGGGCCACCGAGGCCGAACCGCGGCTGATTTCTTCCATCGCCACCACGTGCGCCAGGTAACCCAGGCCTGCGCCGCCGTACTCTTCCGGCACGGTGATGCCGAGCAGGCCCATGTCACCGAACTTGCGCCACATGTCGGCAGGGAACAGGTTGTCGCTGTCGATCTGCGCGGCGCGTGGGGCAATCTGATCGGCGACGAAGGACTGGACCTGATCGCGCAGCATGTCGATGGTTTCACCGAGGGCGAAGTTCAGGGATGGATAGCTCATGGGTCACCTTTTGGCTTTTTTGTAGGGTGGGGAGGGCGGTGGAACGGCTCTCACCTTTACGTTAACGTAAGCCTGCGATGATTGGCTGTCAATCACCCTTTACGTTAACGTCAACTTGGGCGAGAGTAGGGGCAGTTCAGGATTGAAGGCGGACAGGCTTTTGTGGAAGTGAGCCTTTGTGGTGAGGGGGATTCACCCCCGATGGTTGGCGAAGCCGACCCAAAACCTGTGAATGCGGTTCAACAGGAAAAACCGAGGGTGCGCTTCGCACACCATCGGGGATGAATCCCCTCGCCACAAAGGCCATCCGCAAAAAAGTGAGCTCCGGTAAACCCACTAATAAAGACAATAGGGGTCGTCATGGATCAACCCAGTGCAAACCCGCAGCGCAGCTACACCCGTGGTTCCCAGGACAAAGCCTTGCTGGCCATGACCATCGGGCAGCAGTTCGACCAGACTGTCGCGCAATACCCGCACGGCGAGGCCCTGGTCGTACGCCATCAGCAGCTGCGCTACACCTGGCGGCAACTGGCCGATAGCGTCGACCGGCACGCCAGAGCTTTGCTGGCGCTGGGTTTGCAGGCCGGCGACCGGCTCGGCATCTGGGCGCCAAACTGCGCGCAGTGGTGCATCACGCAAATCGCCACGGCGAAGATCGGTGTGATCCTGGTCAACATCAACCCGGCCTACCGCAGCTCCGAACTGGAATACGTGCTCAAACAGTCCGGTTGCCAGTGGCTGGTCTGTGCCGGGGCATTCAAATCCTCCAATTACCACGCCATGTTGCAAGGGCTGGTGCCGGAACTCGCAGAGCAATCCATCGGCCAGTTGTGCAGCGAACGTCTGCCGGATTTGCGCGGGGTGATCAGCCTCGACTCGCAGCCACCGTCGGGCTTCCTGCCGTGGTCGCAACTGGCCGATCTGGCGAGCGGTGTGACGCCCGAACAGTTGCGTGAACGCAGCGACAGCCTGCACTTCGACCAACCGGTGAACATCCAGTACACCTCCGGCACCACCGGTTTTCCCAAGGGCGCGACCCTCAGCCACTACAACATTCTCAACAACGGTTACATGGTCGGTGAAAGCATTGGCCTGACCCCGAGCGACCGGCTGGTGATTCCGGTGCCGCTGTATCACTGCTTCGGCATGGTCATGGGCAACCTCGGCTGCATCACCCATGGCAGCACGATGATTTACCCCAACGACGCGTTCGACCCGCTGCTGACCCTGCAAACCGTTGCCGCAGAAAAAGCCACTGGCCTGTACGGCGTACCGACCATGTTCATCGCCATGCTCGATCAGCCGCAGCGTGGCGAATTCGATCTGTCGAGCCTGCGCACCGGGATCATGGCCGGGGCGACTTGCCCGATCGAAGTCATGCGCCGGGTCATCAGCGAGATGCACATGAGCGAAGTGCAGATCGCCTATGGCATGACCGAAACCAGCCCGGTGTCGCTGCAAACCGGGCCGAACGATGAGCTGGAATTGCGCGTGACCACCGTCGGCCGCACCCAGCCACAACTGGAAAGCAAGATCATCGACGAAGCCGGTAACCCGGTGCCGCGCGGCGCCATCGGTGAGCTGTGCACCCGGGGTTACAGCGTGATGCTCGGTTACTGGAACAACCCGCAAGCCACGGCCGAAGCCATCGATGACGCGGGCTGGATGCACACCGGCGACCTGGCGAGCATGAATGATGAGGGTTACGTGAACATCGCCGGACGTAACAAGGACATGATCATCCGTGGCGGGGAAAACATTTACCCGCGTGAGCTGGAAGAGTTTTTCTTCACCCACCCGGCGGTGGCGGACGTTCAAGTGATCGGCATTCCCTGCTCGCGTTACGGCGAGGAGATCGTCGCCTGGATCAAATTCCACCCCGGCCACAGTGCCACCGAACAAGAGCTGCAAGCGTGGTGCAAGGAGCGCATCGCGCACTTCAAGACGCCGCGGCATTTCAAGTTCGTCGAGGAGTTTCCGATGACGGTGACGGGCAAGATCCAGAAATTCCGGATGCGTGAGATCAGTATCGAGGAGCTGAAGGCGCTTCATTGAAGATCAAAAGATCGCAGCCTGCGGCAGCTCCTACAGGGGATCGGTGTAGGAGCTGCCGCAGGCTGCGATCTTTTGAAAAACACAAATCACAGAAAGCACAAAGGGGAGCCGAAGCTCCCCTTTAATTTTGTCGTCGCGTGCTCTTTTTTATTATTGAGGGGCGGTCTGTTGTTGTTTTTGGCAACCGTGGCCCTTTACCGCTGTTTTTGGCGACCCCCATCCGGGGTCAAGAGCAAACGTATTTTTTTGAGCGCTGATCTGCTTTCTCGCTAAACGATCCAACCGATTCGGGAGCTACCTGAAGGTAGTTTTATTGTTCTCTGCCCGGTTGCGGGTCACTCCTGAGAGCACCCTGAAAAGCACACCTTCTCCAAAAAAATCTGTTAGCTGCGTCTCTGCCGTGTTGTTTTTGTTATGTCAGAGTCGGTACGTCTTATTTTTATTGGTTTGCTGCTTTTTATTCTTGTTATGCCATAGAGATAGCAGGAGCCATGCCAACTTTTTAAAACCCTTGTAAATCAATGGCTTGAGATTTTTGAAGGATTTTTCCTTCAGAGCAAACCAGACAATTTGTTTCCGTGTTACTCGACTGTGCCCATGTTTCGGACACAGCGGTAACACCTTCGCCCTCACTGAGCGCTACGAGCCTTGGCCACGCGCGAACCGGTGGGGCGACCCAGCACGGCACTGATCTGTTGGCCGGCGGCAATCAGGGCGTCGAGGTCGATGCCAGTCTTGATGCCCAGGCCATTGAGCAGGTACACCACGTCTTCCGTGGCGACATTACCGCTCGCGCCTTTGGCGTACGGGCAGCCGCCGAGGCCGGCGATAGAGCTGTCGAACACCGCAATGCCTTCCAGCAGGCTGGCGTAGATGTTGGCCATGGCCTGGCCGTAGGTGTCGTGGAAGTGCCCGGCGAGCTTTTCCCGGGGTATGTGGGCCGACACCACTTCGAACAACCGCCGGGTCGCGCCTGCGGTGCCGGTGCCGATGGTGTCGCCCAGCGAAACTTCATAGCAGCCCATTGCGTACAGCTCACGGGCGACCATCGCCACTTGTTCCGGCGCGACCTCGCCTTCATAAGGGCAACCGAGCACGCAGGACACGTAACCGCGCACGGTAACGCCGTGCTGTTTCGCCGCTTCCATGATCGGTGCGAAGCGCGCCAGGCTTTCGCTGATCGAGCAATTGATGTTGCGCTGCGAGAACGCCTCGGACGCGGCGGCAAACACCGCGACTTCCTTCACGCCGGCCGCCAATGCATCTTCAAAACCGCGCAGGTTCGGCGCCAGTGCGCCGTAGGTCACACCGGGCTTGTGCTGGATCTGCGCGAACACCTCGGCGGAACCGGCCATCTGCGGCACCCATTTCGGGGAAACGAAACTGCCGACTTCGATGTAACCCAAACCGGCGGCGCTCAAAGCGTCGACCAGTCGCACCTTGTCAGCCACGCTGATCGGTTGGGCTTCGTTCTGCAGGCCATCGCGCGGACCGACTTCGATCAGGCGTACTTGGGAGGGGAGGGACATGGGTTGACCTGCTCATTTTCGGAATTACATGAGGTCCCTGTGGGAGCGGGCTTGCTCGCGAAGGCGGTGTATCAGATACAAAATTTGTCGCCTGACACTCCGCCTTCGCGAGCAAGCCCGCTCCCACAGGGAATGAGTTGTGGCTGATTACTGCGCTATCTGCTGGCCCTTGAGCGTCTGCTCCAGCGCCTGCACGCAGCGTTCTTCAGCGGTGTCGAGTTCCAGTTTCATCTGTTCGATGTCGAGCAACTGCTGCTCGAGTTGTTCGCGGCGCTCGCTGATTTTCGCCAGCATGCTGTTGAGCTGTTTGGTGTTGCCACTGGACGGGTCATAAAGCTCGATCAACTCACGGCATTCGGCCAGGGAGAAACCGATGCGCTTGCCGCGCAGGATCAGCTTCAGGCTGACCTTGTCGCGCGGTGAATAGATGCGTTCCTGGCCGCGGCGCTCGGGGCTGAGCAGGCCTTGTTCTTCATAAAAGCGGATCGCCCGGGTGGTGATGTCCAGCTCGCGGGCGAGGTCGGAAATGCTGTAGGTCTGGCTGCTCATGAAAGCGCTCGGAAAAAGGTGTTGGCGCTAAGCTAATGGCGAGTTGACGTTTACGTCAAGCAAGAAAAAGATCGCAGCCTTCGGCAGCTCCTACAGGAAAATGCATTCCAATTGTAGGAGCTGCCGAAGGTTCGGGCCGCGTTCGGACGATCTTTTGATCTTTCCTCAAACTACCTGCTTGTCGAGCTTCTTCTCCTGCGCCGCCACCTGCTGGCACAACTCGATCATCTGCTCGCGCATCCAGCGGTTGGCCGGGTCCTGATCGGTGCTTTCATGCCAATACAGGTGGGTCTCCACCGGTGGCACGTCGTTGACCGGCAGATTGAATGCATGCAAGTCGTTGCGCCGGGCAAACCGCTCGGGCACGGTCATGACCATGTCGGTCTGCTGCATGACCTGCGACGCCATCAAGTAATGCTGTGAGCGCAGGGCGATCTTGCGCTGAATGCCCATTTTGCCCAGTGCCAGATCGACATACCCCAGACCGCTGCGGCGGCTGGAGATGTGGATGTGCGTCAGCGACAGGTATTCGTCGAGGCTGAGTTTTTCCTTGCCCGCCAGCGGATGGCCCTTGCGCATCGCACAGACGTAACGGTCTTCCATCAGCTTGACGTGACGCACCTGCGGGTCGGTATTGAGCGGCGCATCCACGGCGAAATCCAGACGCCCGGCGGCCAGCTCCTTGGTGGTCTCGCGGCGTTTGGACAGAAAGCTCTCGATGATCACCGTCGGCGCCAGACGCCGCAAACGCTGGAACAGCGGCGGCAGGATTACCGCCTCAGTGAGGTCGGTCATGCTGATGCGGTAAGTCTTCACCGCCTGCGCCGGGTTGAAGATCCGGCTCTCCTGCACCGACACCCGCAGCAGCGACAGCGCGTTGCGCACCGGGCCGATGATGTTCTGCGCCATCGGCGTCGGCACCATGCCCTGAGCGGTGCGTACGAACAGCGGATCGTTGAAGGTCTCGCGCAACCGTGCCAGCGCGTTGGACACCGCCGGCTGGGTGATGCCGACAATCTGCCCGGCGCGGGTCAGGTTGGCTTCGGTGTAGATCGCGTCGAAGACGATGAAAAGGTTGAGGTCGACCTTGCTCAGATTCATTACGCGGCTCTCTTGTTATAGGGAGGTGTTGACCCGGAAAATCAACCAATCATATATCGGTGATGAATGTTTATACACGCCGAGAATAGGCTAGGTAAATTATCAACGCTGTTCTAGCATCGATTGCATGATCTGAACAACCTCTGCCCAAAGAAGGTAATTGCTCATGGATTTCGCTTATTCGCCCAAGGTGCAAGAACTGCGTGAGCGCGTGACCGCGTTCATGGACGCTTACGTTTACCCGGCCGAAGCCGTGTTCGAACGCCAGGTTGCCGAGGGCGATCGCTGGCAGCCCACCGCAATCATGGAAGAGCTCAAGGCCAAGGCCAAAGCCGAAGGCCTGTGGAATCTGTTCCTGCCGGAATCGGAACTCGGCGCTGGCCTGACCAACCTCGAATACGCCCCGCTGGCAGAAATCATGGGCCGTTCGCTGCTGGGGCCGGAGCCGTTCAACTGCTCGGCGCCGGACACCGGCAACATGGAAGTGCTTGTGCGCTACGCCAACGAAGAGCAGAAACAGCGCTGGCTCGAACCGCTGTTGCGCGGCGAGATTCGCTCGGCGTTCGCCATGACTGAACCGGACGTGGCCTCGTCCGATGCCACCAACATGGCCGCCCGCGCCGTGCGTGATGGCGACGAGTGGGTGATCAACGGCAAGAAATGGTGGACCTCCGGCGCCTGCGATCCGCGCTGCAAGATTCTGATCTTCATGGGCCTGAGCAACCCCGACGCACCGCGCCATGCGCAGCACTCGATGATCCTCGTGCCGGTCGACACCCCCGGGGTGAAAATCGTCCGTCCGCTGCCGGTGTTCGGCTACGACGACGCCCCGCACGGTCATGCCGAAGTGCTGTTCGACAACGTGCGAGTGCCGTACGAAAACGTCCTGCTCGGTGAGGGAAGAGGCTTCGAAATCGCTCAAGGTCGCCTTGGCCCGGGGCGGATCCACCACTGCATGCGCTCGATCGGCATGGCGGAACGCGCGCTGGAACTGATGTGCAAACGCTCGGTGAGCCGCACTGCATTCGGCAAACCGCTGGCGCGTCTGGGCGGTAACGTCGACAAGATTGCCGACTCGCGCATGGAAATCGACATGGCCCGTCTGCTGACCCTGAAGGCGGCGTACATGATGGACACCGTCGGTAACAAAGTGGCCAAGAGCGAGATCGCGCAGATCAAGGTCGTTGCGCCGAACGTGGCCCTGCGGGTGATCGACCGGGCGATCCAGATTCACGGCGGGGCCGGGGTCTCGAATGATTTCCCGCTGGCCTACATGTACGCCATGCAACGCACCCTGCGCCTGGCCGACGGCCCGGACGAAGTGCACCGCGCGGCGATCGGCAAGTTCGAGATCGGCAAGTATGTGCCGAAGGAAATGTTGCGCAGCGGTCATTAAGACCGCGTCGCCGGCTTCGCGGGCAAGCCCGGCTCCCACAGGGATCTGCAGTGAACACAAATTGTGAACACCTGCGAAACCTGTGGGAGCGGGCTTGCCCGCGAAGGCGTCAGGTCAGTCACCACATCTGCTTCGGATTCAGTACACCCAAACCTCAACCCGCCGATTCTTGATCCGTCCTTCATCCGCACTGTTCGCCGCCACCGGCATCAACGCGCCAAACCCGCGCACCTCGCGCAGCAGCACGCCGTTTTTCACCAGTTCGCGGCGTACCGCCATCGCCCGCAATTTCGACAACAGGTCCGCTCGCGCCGGGTCGTCTTTCTCGTCACCAAACCCCACTAGCGTCACCGCGCGCTCGGTCTTGTCGTGGCGCTTTATATAGTCGAGTACCCGCGCCAGATCCTGTCGCGCCTTGTTATCCAGGCTGGCGCTGCCTTCCTCAAAGCGGAAGTTCACCGTCAGACGCTGGGCGTGGCGGCTGAGGGATTGATAACCCTCGGGCATCAGCGCATTCGGCGTGACGGTCATGGCGCGAACGGTCTGGCTGATAAAACCATTGGCCGCGACAATCTTCTGGCCCTGAGCACTTTGCGCAAACGCCACCAGCGCCAATGCCCACGGATTCTGGCTATTGGGCGGCAGATAAAAGAACAGGCGCCGCGAGAGCGGATAGTCCTCAGTGGCAATCAGGCTGTTGAGCGGCAACATCGATTGCGATGCACCGTCAGCGATGGCCACGGCTTTGGCCTGGCGCACATAAGGCAGGCCGATAAAACCGATACCCTGCGGATCACTGCTGACCGCGTCGGACAATTGCTCACTGGATTCGAAACGTTTCGCGCTGGCACTCAGATTTTTCCCACGCCGCCCCAGCACCAGTTCCTTGAAGGTGTCGTAGGTGCCGGACTGGTCATCCCGTGCATATAAATGAATCGCACCGCCGCGCCCGCCAAGGTCTTCCCAGGTTTTCACTTCACCGGCAAAGATTCGCGCCAGTTGCTCGGTGTCCAGCTGCTGCAGCGGATTGTCGGGGTGCAGGATGATCGCCAGGCCATCGATGGCGATGACTTGCTCGGCCTCTGGACGCTTCAGATCGCCGAGCGCTTGCAGGCTGAGCAGTTCGCTGTCCTTGATCGGGCGGGAAGAAGCGGCGAGGTCGGCACTGGCGCTTTTCAGCGCAGTGAAACCGGTGCTGGAACCGTGGGCGGCGACTTCAATCACCACCCGTTTGCCTTGCGCAGTCTGAGCGACGATGTGTTGTTCGTTGTCGGTGTCGGGGTTTTCGCGGTGGATCTTCAGCAGACCCTGATCCTGCAAAAAGCCCTCGACCAGTGCCGGGCCGAGATCGGCACCGATGGTGTTGGAACCCTGGATGCGCAGTGCCGGGCCGGTATCAGGGATCGGCAGGGCGGCGGCACAGACCGTCAGCCATGCACTCGACACAAAAGCAAACAGAACACGCAGGGGCATGCCGGCACCGAATCAGGCCAAGGGGATTGCCGGGGAGATTAAGTCAGGCGCATGACCAAAAAATGACAGATCAAAAGATCGTCCGAACGCGGCCCGAACCTGCGGCAGCTCCTACAGGAAAACGCGTTCCAATGTAGGAGCTGCCGAAGGCTGCGATCTTTTGATCTTGACGTATATCAGCTCAATTCCAACCAGATCGGCGCATGATCCGACGGCTTTTCCATCCCGCGCAGCTCATAGTCCACGCCCGCATCCTTGACCCGAGGCAGCAAGCCATGGGAGGCGAGGATCACGTCGATGCGCAACCCGCGTTTCGGTTCGTCTTCAAAACCACGGCTGCGGTAGTCGAACCAGCTGAACATGTCGGTCACGTCCGGGTTCAGGTGGCGGTAGCTGTCGGTCAGGCCCCAGTTTTTCAGGCGGGCCATCCACTCGCGTTCTTCCGGGAGGAAGCTGCATTTGCCGGTTTTCAGCCAGCGCTTCATGTTGTCCGGGCCGATGCCGATGTCGCAGTCTTCCGGGGAAATGTTCACATCGCCCATCACCACCAGCGGCTGCTCGTTGTGAAACTGGCTTTCCAGCAGGGTTTGCAGGTCGCTGTAAAAGCGTTGCTTGGCCGGGAACTTGGTCGGGTGGTCGCGGCTTTCGCCCTGTGGGAAGTAGCCGTTCATGATGGTCACCGGCACGCCGTTGGCGTCGGCGAAGGTGCCCCAGATGAAGCGGCGCTGGGCGTCTTCTTCATCGCTGGCGAAGCCTTTGTGAATGGCGATCGGTTCATTGCGCGAGAGCAGGGCGACGCCGTAATGGCCTTTCTGGCCGTGGAAATAAACGTGATAGCCCAGCGCACGCACTTCTTCGAGCGGGAACTGGTCATCGTGGACCTTGGTTTCCTGCAGGCCGATCACGTCCGGCTGATGCTTTTCGATCAGCGCTGCCAGCTGATGCGGACGGGCGCGCAGTCCGTTGATGTTGAAGGAAACAATCTTCATGGTCGGCAGTCCTGGCAAAAGGGCGATGCTAGCTGACATGTGGGATGGGGGCCAGTGTGGGGTAAGTAGATTCGCTGTGTTCTGTCAGATCAGTGTTGCCGGTATAGGCCTCATCGCTGGCAAGCCAGCTCCCACAGTGTCCATGTCGGACACACAATTCATGTCACCGGAAAAATCTGTGGGAGCTGGCTTGCCAGCGATGAGGCCCGCCCGGTCGATGAAGCTCCCGGCTTGGTCTATACCTGTGGGGAACTGCGCCACCCGCAAAAGGTTCGTACCAACAAGAGCGCAGTCATTTGAGCCGCGCCCCGGGGGAGAATCACTGTCATGCCTGAAACCCAGACCGCCATCGCCGACATCCACATGCTCGACCGCGGTTACTCGCGCGAAGCCCGATCGCTGCTGTATCAGGCCTATCGCCACGAGCCGACCTTCGGTTACCTGTTCGAGGCCGAGCGGCCGGGTTACGAGCAGCGCGTGCGGGCCACGGTGCGTGAACTGGTCAAACAGCACTTTCTGCAGGATCAGCCGGCCATCGGCCTGTTGGTCAACGACCGCCTGATCGGCATCGCCCTGATCGCGCCGCCGCAGCGTCGCCTGGGCATCACCGAGAGCTGGGCCTGGCGCCTGCGCATGGTGCTCAGCACCGGATTCCGCTGCACCCGGCGCTATCTGGAGTACCACGATGCCGTGGCCGCTTGCGTGCCCAGCGATTCAGTGCACATGCTGCCGCTGCTGGGGATTCATCCGCAGTTTCAGGGCAAACACTTCGGCGAGCAGTTGCTGACGGCGGTGCATAACTGGTGCGCGGTAGACGAAACCTCGCAAGGTGTGGTGCTGGATACCGGCAATCCGCGTTACCTGGAATTCTACAAGCGTCAGGGTTACGAGGAGATTGGCGAAGTTGCCGTCGGCCCGGTGCGCGAACATGTGTTTTTCCACGCCAATCCGCAGGTGTTACAAACTGCAACGGCTTAGCCATCGAACTTTTTGGGACAGTTCCTGTTCTATCACGCTCCCAAGCCCGTGATAGCATCCGCGCCTATGAAGTTTCCAGGAAGATTTACCAGTGGCGTGCTCATGCTGTTAACCAGCTGCGCGGCGCTGGCGCAAAGTGAATTGGACGTGCGGATCAAACCGTCCAACGATGAACTCAAGGCCAATATAGAAGGCTATATCGGCAGCCTCGGCGACCGTGACGAAGAAACCTTGCTGCGCTTCAGTCGCGGGGCCGAAGAGCAGGCGCGCAAAGCCGCGCAGGCCTTGGGTTATTACCAGCCGCAGATCGACAGCGACGTGAAGGGCGGCGACAAGCCGCGCCTGGTGCTGAACATCGATCCCGGCGAGCCGATTCGTCTGCGCAACGTGACCATCCGCGTCGACGGCCCTGCTGCCTCCCTCAAATCCTTTCGTGTGCCGAGCAGTGACATGCTCAAGTCCGGCGCCGTACTCAACCACGGGCGTTATGAAAACGCCAAACGCCTGATCCAGAACCAGGCCTCGCGCTTCGGTTTCTTCAGTGGTCATTTCACCCGTCAGAAACTCCTGGTCGATCCGCGTGCCGGGGTGGCCGATGTCGAATTGATCTACGAAAGCGGCCCGCGTTATGCGCTGGGCAAAGTCAGTTTCGAGGGCGACACGCCGTTCGACGAAGATTTGCTGCAACGCATGGTGCCGTTCAAGGCCGGCGATCCGTATGACTCCGAGCTGATCGCCGAACTCAACCGCGACCTGCAGTCGAGCGGCTATTTCGAAGGCGTGCGCGTCGATGCAGCGCCGACGGCGGCGAAAAACGACGTGATCCCGGTGGACGTCAAACTCGACACGCGCAAACCCCGCACCATGGGCCTGGGCCTCGGTTATTCCACCGACGTCGGCCCGCGGATCAAGGCCAACTGGACCCGCCATTGGGTTAACCCGCAGGGCGACAGCTACGGCTGGGAAGCCGAACTGTCGGCGCCACGGCAGAACGTCGGGCTGTTCTATGACATCCCGCTCGACCCGCCGCTGACCGACAAATTGCGTTGGGCCGGTGGTTATCAGTATGAAAACATCGACGGCTCCGACACCCTGAGCAAGCTGCTGACCTTCGGCCCGGAATGGCACAGCAAGTTGCCCAGCGGCTGGCAGCGGGTCATCTCGCTGAAATGGCAGCGCGAAGAATATGAACTCGGCGACGACTCCGGCCTCAGCACCTTGTTGATGCCCGGCATCAGTTACTCGTACCTGAAAAGCGACAACCGCATCGACCCGCACAACGGCTATCGCCTGACCTTCGAAAGCAAGGTGGCGAAGGAAGGCCTCGGCTCCGACAACAACCTTTTATATGGCACAGCGCTGATCAAGGGCCTGACCACGGTGTTCGACAACCACCGCTTCCTCGGCCGGGTGCAGGTCGGCGGCAGCGCCACCAATGGTTACAACTCGGTGCCGCCGTCGCTGCGTTTCTTCGCCGGTGGCGATCAGAGCGTACGCGGTTACGATTATCAGAGCCTGTCCCCGGAGAACTCCAAGGGCGACCGCATCGGCGGCCGCTACATGGTCGCCGGCAGCGTCGAGTATCAATATTCGATTGCCGAGAAGTGGCGGGTCGCGACCTTCGTCGACCAAGGCAACTCCTTCAACAAACTCGAACTGCCGAACCTCAAGACCGGGGTCGGTATCGGTG
>NZ_QAIK01000026.1:0-6261 GCF_003061005.1 Pseudomonas sp. HMWF021
GGGCGGGCTCTGGCCCGGCACTTGCGGGTCGATGGCCGGGTCGTTGCGATTGATCGGTTCGGCGTCCGGTTTCTGCTGCTGTTGCGATTGCTCGTTCATAGCCACCTCGTTTTTCAATGCTGGCGCGACTCAAACCCGCCGGCCTTGTATATTCGAAGCCGCTACGGTGCCAACGTTCAAAACATCGCTGGTTTGAGGGGCGCCTACTAGAGTTACCGGGGCATTCCTTGCGCCGGATCAAAAATATCCTTGCGCACCTGAACAACTATTTTGAACGGCAAAGGTCACTGACTTCGCACCGGTCATTTTTTACAGAACCGGCCCCAATACGCTACGGAGCAACAGGCACATGGCAGCACTGCAGAACAGCACACTCGATGCGATGAAGAACAAACAACCACAACTGCTGAGCGAATGGATCAAGGGCCTGGAAGCCAGCGGCGCCACCCGCAATATCAAGGACCACGACCTGCAGCAACAGACCAGCGAATTTCTGCAACTGGTGATCAATGGCCTGCAGGGCGACAACGGCAGCAACATCAATGCGCCGGGCTGGGAAGCCACCCGCCAGTTCCTCGAAAAGCTGTCCCACAGCCGCGCCCAGCTCGGTCAGGATTCGCACCAGACCGCCAGTTTCATCTTCGCGCTGAAAGGCCCGCTGTTTTCCCTGCTGCAAAGCCATTACCGCGAACAACCGGCGCTGCTGGCTGAACAGCTCTGGGAAATCTCGGAACTGTTCGACGCCTTCGGCATGCACACCATCCGTACCTTCCAGAAATCCCGGGAAGCGGTGATCAAGCGTCAGCAGGAAGAACTGCTGGAACTGTCCACTCCGGTGGTCAAGCTGTGGGACGGCGTTCTGGCGCTGCCGATGATCGGCACCCTCGACTCGCAACGCACCCAGGTGGTGATGGAATCCTTGCTGCAGCGCATCGTCGATACCGGCTCGGAAATCGCCATCATCGACATCACCGGCGTGCCGACCGTCGACACTCTGGTGGCCCAGCACCTGCTGAAAACCGTGACCGCGATTCGCCTGATGGGCGCCGACTGCATCATCAGCGGCGTACGTCCGCAAATCGCCCAGACCATCGTGCACCTGGGCCTCGACCTGCAAGGCGTGGTGACCAAGGCCAATCTGGCCGATGCACTGAAACTCGCCCTCACCCGCCTGGGCATCAGCCTCGGCAAAGCGGTCTGAGCCGATGGAACGTATCCCGATTCTCCAAATGGGCAAGTTCCTGCTGGTCACCATTCAGGTCGACATGCATGACCAGCTCGCCCTCACCTTGCAGGACGACTTGTCCGAGCGCATCAGCAAGACCTCGGCGCGTGGCGTGCTGATCGACATCTCGGCGCTGGACATGGTCGACTCGTTCATTGGCCGGATGATCAGCACCATCTCCGGCCTGTCGAAAATCATGGACGCCGAAACCATGCTGGTCGGCATGCAGCCGGCGGTGGCGATCACCCTGGTCGAACTCGGCCTGACCCTGCCGGGTGTCAGCACCGCACTGAACGTCGAGCGCGGGATGCAACTGCTGCAGGAACGAGTAGACCGGCAATGACCGTACGCAGCAGCGGTACTCAACCCATACATATCGAGCAGGATGTCGTGCTCGCGCGCCAGACTGCCCGCAAACTGGCCACCGAATGCGGAATGCGCCTTATCGACCTGACAAAAATGGTCACGGCGGTCAGCGAGCTGGCTCGCAACACCATGGTTTACGGTGGTGGCGGCGACATGGACTGGCAGATTCTCGATGAAGATCACAAGGTCGGTCTGCGCTTGACGTTCCGCGACGAAGGCCCCGGTATTGCCGATGTCAAACTGGCGATGACCGACGGCTGGACCTCCGGCAGCGGCATGGGCCTGGGGCTGACCGGCGCGAAGCGGCTGGTGGACGAGTTCGAACTGGACACCGAGCCTGGCAAGGGCACCCGAATAACGATCACCCGATGGACATGAATATCGCGGGGTCGCTGACCCAGGTGCTGCTGATCGAAGACAGCAGCCAGATCGGCCATGCCCGGCGCACCGCGCAGCGGCTCGCCGAGCAACACGGCTTTGACGCAACCGACGCCGGACGTGTGGCGCTGGTCGCCACCGAACTGGCGAGCAACATACTCAAGCATGCCAGTCGCGGCGAGTTTCACCTGCGTCTGTTGCCGCGTCCTGGTGGATTCGGCATCGAAATGCTCGCGATCGATCGCGCCCAGGGCTTTGATCTGGACGCCTGCCTGACCGACGGTTTTTCCACCGGCGGCACCCAGGGCATCGGTCTGGGTGCGGTGGCGCGCCAGACCGAAGTGTTTGACGTGCACGCCGACGCCCGTGGCGCGGTGCTGCTGGCGCGTTTGTATCCACGCAGCGACCGGCAGCCCGATTTGCGTTACGGCGTCAGCCAGCATTCGCTGCACAACGATCCGGCGTGTGGCGACACCTGGCATCTGGCGTACAACGGCGCCAGCGTCAGCGCACTGGTGATCGACGGTCTTGGCCACGGTGAAGATGCCGAACGCGCGGCCAAGGCCGGCGAGGGGGTGTTCGCCCAGACGCCGTTCGCCAGCCCGGTGCTGCTGATGGAGGACATGCACCGCGACATGATCGGCAGCCGCGGCGGTGCCGCAGCGTTCGCGCAGTTCAATGCCGCCCGCGACAGCCTGACCTTTACCGGCGTCGGCAACATCGGCGCCTGCCTGATCGCCGCCGACAAATCACGAGGCCTGGCCTCGCATCCGGGCATCGTTGGCGGCCAGTACCGGAAAGCCCAGCCCTTTGACTATGCTCACGTGAACGGACATCTATTGATCATGTACAGCGACGGCTTGCAGTCCCGTTGGAACCTTCAAGACTACCCCGGTCTGGTGCATCGCCATCCCGCCGTGATAGCCAGCGTCCTGCACCGCGATTTCTGTCGCGGGCGCGACGATGTAACGGTACTGGTCGTTGCCCTGGAGGCCGCCCATGGCTGAGTCGCCAACCCTGAATGCCGCCGAACAGGCCGCGCTGATCGCCCGATTGCAAAGCGAGACGGCGGCCCTGCGCGAGGAACTCGACGAAACCAACCAGGGCGTGCTGGCGCTCTACGCCGAGCTCGACACCCAGGCCGAACAACTGCGCCAGGCGTCGGACCTGAAAAGCCGCTTCCTGTCGTACATGAGCCATGAGTTCCGCACCCCGCTGGGCTCGATCCTGAGCATCAACAGCCTGCTGGCCGACGAACTTGACGGCCCGCTCAGCCCCGAGCAGCACAAGCAGGTGGCGTTCGTCAGCAGCGCCGCCCGCGAACTCAGCGACATGGTCGATGACTTGCTCGATCTGGCGAAGATCGAAGCCGGGCGGATCAGCATTTCCCCGGCATGGTTCGACATGTTCGACCTGTTCTCCGCCCTGCGCGGCATGTTCCGGCCGATCGTCGATGCCTCGGCGGTGGATCTGATCTTCGAGGAACCGGTGGGTTTGCCGCGTCTGTACACCGACGACAAGAAACTCGCGCAGATCCTGCGCAATTTCATTTCCAACTCGCTGAAGTTCACCACCCGTGGCGAAGTGCGGGTCTCGGCGCGCCTGGAAGGCTCGGACAAAGTCCGTTTCGCCGTCAGCGACACCGGAATCGGTATCGCGGCGGAGCTGCACGGTGCATTGTTCGAGGACTTTTCTCAGGTCGACTCGCCGTTGCAGAAACGTCTGCGCGGCACCGGCCTCGGCCTGTCGCTGTGCAAGCGCTTCGCCGCCCTGCTCGGCGGCGAAGTAGGGATGGACAGCACACCGGGGGTCGGCTCGACCTTTTTCGTGATCATTCCACTGGCGCTCGCTCTGGAGAACGTCGATGAAACGTGACATCCGTCTGTTGATCGTCGACGACAACGTCGCCACGCGCTACGCCTTGCGCCGGCGTCTGGAACGGCATGATTACGAGGTGCTGGAAGCCGGCACCGGCAGCGAAGGTCTGGCGCTAATCGAGCGCGAGCCACTCGATGCGCTGATTCTCGACGTCAACCTGCCGGACATGAGCGGCTTCGATATCGTGCGGATCCTGCGCGCGGACGTGCGCACCGCGCTGCTGCCGGTGATCCACGTGTCGGCGGCGTCGATCCAGACCGGCGACATCATCACCGGTCTGGACGCCGGCGCCGACGCCTACCTGATTCATCCGGTGGACCCGGACGTGCTGCTGGCGACCCTGCGCACCCTGCTGCGGGTGCGCGATACGGAAAATGCGCTGCGCGAGAGCGAGGCGCGGTTTCGCGAGATTTTCGTCAACGTCTCGGCGCCGATTGCCGTGCTGGATGCCAACCTCAAAGTGCATGAGTGCAACCACGCCTTCGCGCAGATGATTCAGGACAACCGCGCCCTGGACACCCTCAGCGAATGTTTCGAGGAAGATCAGGGCGCGATCCTCAATGAGCTGCGCCTGCGGCTGGTCGATGGCGAACGCTGGAAAGGCACGCTGAACATGCGCGTGCAGGGCGAGATTCGCGAAACCGAGTGGCAGATTTCGCCGTACCGCACGCCGCAGCTGAGCCTGGTGTTCGTCGAGGATGTCACCGAGCACCGTCACCGCGAACGCTCGCACCTGGCACAGCTGGACGACACCACCACGCAACTGGCCAAGGAAGTTGCCGAACGGGTGCGCGCCGAATCGCAGTTGCTGCAAGTGCAGAAGATGGACGCACTGGGCAAGCTCACCGGCGGCATCGCCCACGACTTCAACAACCTGCTGACCGGCATCATCACCAGCCTGGAACTGATCCAGAAGCGCATGGCCGATGCGCGTCCGGACAAGGTGCAGTTCTACGCCGAAGCGGCACTCAATTCGGCGATGAGCGCGGCCTCCCTCACCCATCGTCTGCTGGCCTTCGCCCGTCAGCAGCCGCTGGACACGCGACCGGTGGACATCAACGAGCAGGTGCGCTCGCTGGAAGAATTGCTGGTGCGCACCATTGGCGAACGCATCACCCTCAAACTTGAATTGACCAGCAAACCGGCGATTGCGCTGGTCGACCCGGTACAACTGGAAAGTGCCGTGCTGAACCTGGTGATCAATGCCCGGGATGCGCTGCCCCGGGGCGGCAATATCTGGGTCAACACCTATGCGGCGTATTCCCATGGTGATCCGAACCTGGCCGATGGTGCGTATGTCGCGCTGTCGGTGCGCGATGACGGCACCGGCATCGAACACAGTGTGATCGACAAGGTGTTCGACCCGTTCTTCACCACCAAACCGCTGGGCCAGGGCACCGGGTTGGGGCTGTCGACGATCTACGGTTTCGCCCGTCAGTCCGGCGGTGATGCGCACATCCGCAGCGTGGCACGACGCGGCACGGAAGTGACGATCATGCTGCCGGCGACCAATGACCCGACGGGGGCTGACATCCCGGCACCCACGGTGGACCCGCAAGGCGCCGGTGAGCATGTGCTGATTGTCGAAGACATGTCGGCGGTGCGCATGTTCGTTAATGAGGTGCTGGAGGACGCGGGTTATCGCTGCACCCAGGCGGCGGATATCGAAACCGCACTGGAGCGCTTGCAGAATGATCCGACGATCAACCTGTTGCTGAGCGACGTCGGCCTGCCGCGCATGAGCGGTCGTGAACTGGCGGACGTGGCGCGGGGCTGGCGCGAAAACCTGCCGATCCTGTTCATGACCGGTTACGCCGAGACCGCGATCAATCGTCAGGTGTTTCTGGGCACTGGCATGGAAATGCTGGTCAAGCCGTTCCAGATCAGCGAACTGCTGGACAAGGTCCGCCGCACACTCGACGGTGCCTGATACACCGCTTTCGCCAGCAGGCTGGCTCCCACACTAGATCTGGTTGATCACCCATCCTGTGCACACCACAAAACCTGTGGGAGCCGGGCTTGCCCGCGATGGCGGTGGTACATCCGGCATCCCATTGCCTGATACACCGCTTTCGCTGGCAAGCCAGCTCCCACATTGGATCTGGTTGATCACCCATCCTGTGCACACCACAAAACCTGTGGGAGCCGGGCTTGCCCGCGATGGCGGCGGTACATCCGGCGTCTTCATTGCCTGACACACCGCTATCGCTGGCAAGCCAGCTCCCACATTGGATCTGGTTGATCACCCATCCTGTGTACACCAACAAACCTGTGGGAGCCGGGCTTGCCCGCGATGGCGGTGGTACATCCAGCCTCTCATTGCCTGACACACCGCTTTCGCTGGCAAGCCAGCTCCCACACTGGATCTGGTTGATCACCCATCCTGTGCACACCACAAAACCTGTGGGAGCCGG
>NZ_QAIK01000026.1:6271-8502 GCF_003061005.1 Pseudomonas sp. HMWF021
CTGGATCTGGTTGATCACCCATCCTGTGCACACAACAAAACCTGTGGGAGCCGGGCTTGCCCGCGATGGCGGTGGTACATCCGGCATCTCATTGCCTGACACACCGCTTTCGCTGGCAAGCCAGCTCCCACACTGGCTCTGGTTGATCACCCATCCTGTGCACACCACAAAACCTGTGGGAGCGAGCCTGCTCGCGAAGGCCTCGGTACATCCGGCATCTTCATTGCCTGACACACCGCTTTCGCTGGCAAGCCAGCTCCCACACTGGATCTGGTTGATCACCCATCCTGTGCACACCACAAAACCTGTGGGAGCCGGGCTTGCCCGCGATGGCGGTGGTACATCCGGCATCCCATTGCCTGATACACCGCTTTCGCTGGCAAGCCAGCTCCCACACTGGCTCTGTGTTGATCACCCATCCTGTGCACACAACAAAACCTGTGGGAGCCGGGCTTGCCCGCGATGGCGGCGGTACATCCAGCCTCTCATTGCCTGACACACCGCTTTCGCTGGCAAGCCAGCTCCCACAATGGCTCTGTGTTGATCACCCATCCTGTGCACACCACAAAACCTGTGGGAGCCGGGCTTGCCCGCGATGGCGGTGGTACATCCAGCCTCTTCGTTGCCTGACACACCGCTTTCGCTGGCAAGCCAGCTCCCACAATGGCTCTGTGTTGATCACCCATCCTGTGCACACCACAAAACCTGTGGGAGCCGGGCTTGCCCGCGATGGCGGTGGTACATCCGGCATCCCATTGCCTGATACACCGCTTTCGCTGGCAAGCCAGCTCCCACACTGGATCTGGTTGATCACCCATCCTGTGCACACCGCAAAAACCTGTGGGAGCCGGGCTTGCCCGCGATGGCGGCGGTACATCCGGCGTCTTCATTGCCTGACACACCGCTTCGCTGGCAAGCCAGCTCCCACACTGGATCTGTGTTGATCACAAACCGTGTGCACACCACCAAACCTGTGGGAGCCAGCCTGCTGGCGATGGGGTCGGTGCTATCGGCTCAAGGCCCGGGCCAGAAATGCCGCGGTGCGGCTTTTCTTGCTCGCTGCGACTTTCTGCGGGGTGCCGGCCGCGACGATTTTGCCGCCCTGGTCCCCCGCCCCCGGGCCGATGTCGATCACCCAGTCACTCTGCGCCACCACGCGCATTTCATGCTCGACGACAATCACCGTGTGCCCCGCCGTGACCAGGTTGTCCAGTTGTTCCAGCAACCGATCAACATCTCGCGGGTGCAACCCGGTGGTCGGTTCATCCAGTACATACAAGGTCGCGCCACGCTGATTGCGCTGCAACTCGGTCGCCAGTTTGATCCGCTGCGCCTCGCCGCCGGACAGTTCGGTGGCCGGTTGCCCGAGCCGCAGATAACCCAGGCCGATATCCCTCAGCACCTCCAGCGAACGGCGAATCCCCGGCTGTTCACCAAACACCTCGACCGCCTCATCCACCGTCAATTGCAGCACCTGCGCAATATTCAAACCCTGCAACTCAATCGCCAACGTCTGCGGGTTGTACCGCGCGCCATGGCAAGTCGGGCACGGTGCGTACACGCTGGGCATGAACAGCAACTCGACGCTGACAAACCCCTCACCCTCGCAGGTCGGGCAGCGGCCCTTGGCGACGTTGAAGGAAAACTGCCCGGCGTCATACCCCGCCGCCCGCGCCTCGGGTGTGGCGGCAAACAGTTTGCGGACGTTATCGAACAACCCGGTGTAGGTCGCCAGGTTCGAACGCGGCGTGCGGCCAATGGGTTTCTGATCGACCTGCACCAGCCGCTTGATCGAATCCAGCCCCGCCGTCACCTGGCCGCTGCTGACCTGCGGCGCATCGTCTTCGAGACTGAGTTCTTCCGGCTCCTCCTCAACCACCGGCCGCCCCAACTGCGCGCCGACCAGTTCCAGCAACGCCTGACTGACCAGACTCGACTTGCCCGAGCCGGACACCCCAGTCACCGAGGTGAAACAGCCCAGCGGAAATTCCGCGCTGAGGTTGTGCAGGTTATTGCGGCTGATCCCGTCAAGTTTCAGCCACCCTGTCGGCTTGCGCGCAGTGCGGGTCTGCCGCTGCTCTTCAGCGAACAGATAAGCGCGGGTCTGCGATTCATCGATCTCGGCCAGCCCTGCCGGCGGGCCGCTGTACAACACCCGCCCACCCTTCTCGCCCGCCGCCGGGCCGACATCGATCAGCCAGTCGGCACGGCGCATGGTCTCCAGATCATGC
>NZ_QAIK01000162.1 GCF_003061005.1 Pseudomonas sp. HMWF021
TCTGACGTGACAACCCGATATCCCATGATGCTTCCTTAAATCGACGCTCCTACATCATGGTCTAAAAAAATTCGACCACAACACGGCAGCTCCTACAGGGGAACGCATTCCCATGTAGGAGCTGCCGAAGGCTGCGATCTTTTGATCTTTAAATCAGAACAACTTCAAAGGTTCTTCGTTGAGCGCCGACAGCTGTTCACGCAGCGCCAGCACCTGATCGCCCCAATACCGTTCCGTACCAAACCACGGAAAGCTGTGCGGAAACGCCGGGTCATCCCAGCGCCGCGCCAGCCAGGCGCTGTAATGCATCAGGCGCAGGGCGCGCAGCGGTTCGATCAGCGCCAGTTCGCGCGGGTCGAAATCATGGAATTCGTTGTAGCCATCCATCAGCTCCGAGAGCTGGCCGAGGCAATCCTGACGGTCGCCCGCCAGCATCATCCAGATGTCCTGCACCGCCGGACCCATGCGACAGTCGTCGAGGTCGACGATGTGGAACATCTCGTCGCGGCACATCATGTTGCCGGGATGGCAGTCGCCGTGCATGCGGATGTTCTGGTGCGGCGTGTTGGCGTAGGCATCTTCCACGCGCTTGAGCAGATCGCGGGCGACGGATTCATAAGCCGGCAGCAGGCTCTTGGGAATGAAGTTGCCTTCGAGCAAGGTGTTCAGCGAGGCGTGGCCGAAGTTCTGTACGGCGAGCGCTTCGCGGTGTGCGAACGGCTTGGTGGCGCCAACTGCATGAATGCGCCCGAGCAACTGGCCGAGGCGATACAGCTGATCGAGATTGCCCGGCTCCGGCGCACGGCCGCCGCGACGCGGAAACAGGGTGAAACGGAAACCGGCGTGTTCGTGCAGGGTCTGGCCGTTGTGGATCAGTGGCGCCACCACGGGAATCTCGACGTCGGCCAGTTCGAAGGTGAACTGGTGTTCTTCGAGGATGGCTTCGTTGGTCCAGCGCTGCGGACGGTAGAACTTGGCGATCAGCGGTTCGGAGTCTTCAATGCCGACCTGGTAGACGCGGTTTTCGTAGCTGTTGAGCGCCAGAATGCGCGCGTCACTCAGGAAGCCGATGCTTTCGACGGCATCGAGCACGAGATCGGGTGTGAGGGTTTCAAACGGGTGGGCCATGCTGACTCCTGCGCGCAGCAGGCTGCCGCGTCCGGCCCAGCATGGTAGCGCAGATGGCAGCGGGGGAGGTGGCTGGTGTCTGGGAGGACGCTATCGCTGGCAAGCCAGCTCCCACAAAGTCTTGCACTATTTTCAAATTAGCGCAGAACCTGTGGGAGCTGGCTTGCCAGCGATTAGGCCTGTCAGGCGCCGACTATGCCGCCATCCTCACGGGTAATCGCCATCACCGAGGAGCGCGGCTTGCCGTTCGGCAGATGCTCGGGGAAGGTCGAGCCGCCGTTTTCGCCCGGATGCTGAATCCCGACAAACAGGGTTTTCTGATCCGGCGAGAAGCTGATCCCGGTGACTTCACAGCCAATCGGCCCGACCATGAAGCGGCGAATCTCGCCAGTCTTGGGATCGGCGCAGAGCATCTGGTTGTTGCCCATCCCGGCAAAGTCCCCGGCATTGCTCGAGTCGCCGTCGGTGAGAATCCACAAGCGCCCGGCCTTGTCGAAGCCCAGACCGTCCGGGCTGTTGAACATGTTCTGCGGGGTGATGTTCTTCGACCCGCCCTTCGGCGTACCGGCGTGCACGCCCGGGTTGCCGGCGACCACAAACAGGTCCCAGGCAAACGTCTTCGACGCGTGATCGTCGCGGTCGGTGCGCCAGCGCAGGATCTGCCCGTAGACGTTTTTCTCGCGCGGGTTCGGCCCGCCCACCGGCTGGCCGTCTTCGCCGCGTTTGGCGTTGTTGGTCAGGGTGCAATAGACCTGGCCGTCCTTCGGACTGACCACGATCCACTCCGGGCGGTCCATGCGCGTGGCGCCGACCACACTGGCGGCGAGGCGGGCGTGGATCAGCACTTCGGCCTGATCGGCGAAACCGCTCGTGGCGTCGATGCCGTTTTTGCCGTGGGTCAGTTCGATCCACTGGCCCTGGCCTTTCGGGTGATCCGGGTTGCCGTCACCGGCGTCGAACTTGGCCACATACAGCGTGCCGTGGTCGAGGAGGTCGCGGTTGGCTTTCGGGTTGCGATGGTTGATGCGGTCGCGGCTGACGAATTTGTAGATGAACTCGCCACGCTCGTCGTCGCCCATGTACACCACGGCGCGACCGTCGTCGGTTTCGGCCAGCGCGGCGTTCTCATGCTTGAAGCGACCCAGCGCGGTGCGTTTGACCGGGGTCGATTGCGGATCGAACGGATCGATTTCCACAACCCAGCCGTGCCGGTTGAGTTCGTTGGGGTTCTTGGCCATGTCGAAACGCGGGTCGAACGGGTGCCAGTTGATTTCACGGCTGGCGGCCGACACGCCGTAGCGCTTCTGCGCCGGGTCGAACTGCTGTTGGGCGTTGCTGCTGCCGAAGCAGTCGGTGAAGTTCTCTTCGCAGGTCAGATAAGTGCCCCACGGTGTCTTGCCGTTGGCGCAGTTCTGGAAGGTGCCGAGGACTTTCTTGCCGTGCTTGTCGGCGGCCGTCTTCATCAGCTCATGACCGGCCGCCGGGCCGCTGATGCGTAGCGGCGAGTTGCCGTGGATGCGGCGGTTGTAGCGCGAGCCCTGGACGAACTGCCATTGGCCGTTCTTGCGCTGCACCTCGATCACCGACACACCTTCGCAGGCCAGCGCCTTGCGCACGTCTTCGGCCGATTGCGGCATGCCGCCGTGCGGGTAGAGGTAGCGGTAGTTGGTGTATTCGTTGTTGATCGCCATCAACGCGCGGTTTCGGTCGTCGGGGAATTCGAACAGGCTCATGCCGTCGTTGTTGTCGCCGAACTGCACTTCCTGTGCGGCGGCGGTGCCATTGCCGCTCGGATCGAACGCCGGGCCGTTCTTGTGCAACGGCTGGCCCCAACTGATCAGCACCGAGGACTTGTAGCCCTTGGGCAGGCTGATGACGTCGGTGGTCGCGGCGGGAATGCTCTCGAAACCGAGCAGGCGGCTGTTACCGGCGCTGATGCCGGTGGCCAGCGCGCTGCGGCTCAGCAGGTTGCCACCGAGAAACATGGCGGCACCGCACAGCGCACCGGCGCTGATAAAGCCGCGACGGCTGAGGCCGACCATCTTTTCCAGATCTGTGGATTGGTTTTCTTCTAATAGGCTCACATCAGGCTCCCTGCTTGGTTTTGGCAGCAACCTTAATGGGAGGCGATGAAGTTTTTGTTGCAGAAAGTCCGTTACAGCGGCGTGCCAATCAGCACATTGGACGGCGAGAACTGCACCTGTACCGGTTGCCCGACGCTGAGTCCGCGAGTGCGAAGCAGCAACGGCTCAGCCAGAGCGCAGAGCGTCTGGCCGTTGGGCAGGGCGACGCGCACTTCGCTGGGGCCGTCTTCGGCATCGAGAATGGCTTCGAGGGTGCCTTTGAGAAGATTGTGTCCAGATGTTGCTGCTTGATCCGCCGCCAACAATTCAAGCCAGCCGGCCTTGATCAATGCCACCACTTCGGTGCCCGGTTGCAGCTCCAGGTGCACAGTGCTGTCGTGAGTGATCTGCGCGTCGATCCACAGGCCTTCGGCCAGTTCGAGGCGGATCAGGTCATTGCGGCCCTGTCCTTCGATGGCCACGACTTTGCCGTGCAGTTGATTGCGGGCGCTAGTTCTGAGCATCAATCGCCCGAGCAGGTCCAGATCGCTGGCGTCTTCAGCGGCTTCCAGCACCTGCGCCTGCAAGGCTTGCAGCTTTTGATACAGACGCAGCACCCGTTCGCCTTCGCTGGACAATCTGGCGCCACCACCGCCCTTGCCGCCGACGGCGCGTTCCACCAGCGGTTTCTGCGCCAGGTTGTTCAGCTCGTCGATCGCATCCCACGCCGCCTTGTAACTCAGCCCGGCGCTTTTCGCAGCGCGGGTGATCGAGCCCTGTTCGGCAATGTGTTGCAGCAGGGCGATACGCTGCGGACGGCGGACGATGTGCTGGGAGAGCAGGGTTGGCAGGGACATGGATGGGTGCTTTTTTGCTGTGGCGGTGGGGAGTGAAGTTGGCGTCTTGTGGCGCATGAGTCAAGCCAAACACAGAACCCTGTGGGAACAACGACCTGTTCACGGAGCGATATCCATGTAGGAGCTGCGGCACGCTGCGATCTTTTGATTTTGATTTCATAGATCAAGCTCAAAAGATCGCAGCCTCGTTTCACTCGACAGCTCCTACAGGCTTCAATTTCCGGGTTTTGGCGTGCGCGCCAGACAATAGACGTCGACCCTTGCCGCCCCTGCATCCCTGAGCAGTCGCGCCAGTGCCTGGGCCGTGGCGCCGGTGGTCAGCACGTCATCGATCAACGCGAAGTGCCGACTTTTCACCTCAACGCCGGGCACCAGGGCGAAGGCCTGACGCAGATTGCGTTTGCGCGCCTTGGCGTCGAGGTCCTGCTGGGCGCTGGTGTCGTGAATGCGCCGCAAAGCGTGTTCCTCAAATGGCCGATTCAGCTGTTGGCTCAACCAGCGCCCCAGCATTGCGGCTTGATTGAACCCGCGTTTGCGCAGGCGTTTGTTCGCCAACGGCACCGGCACCAGCACATCGGGTTGCGGCAAACCTTCATCGAAGCGATGTTGCAGGTATTGTCCGGCAACGTCGGCGAGCAGGTGACCAAACGGCCATTTCGCGTTGTGTTTAAAACGCGTAATCAGACTGTCCACCGGGAAGTCATAACGCCAGGGCACCACCACCTGTTCGAACGCCGGCGGCTCTAGCAGGCACTCGCCGCAGGTCAGGCCGGCGGCCGGCATAGGCAAAGCGCAAGTCTGGCAATGGTCGCCAAGCCAGGGCAGATCGGTTTCGCAGGCGTCGCAGATTGGCATTTCTGCTTCGGCGGGTTCATCGCACAGCAAGCAGGTCTGTACGTTTTTTAAACAGATGTAAACCTGTTGTTCGTCTCGTGGTTGACAGCGCATGGCTCTTCCTTAAATATGCCGAACATCCGTGTCGCGCCTGTGGGTATTCCGTTCCCGCAGCCGCCAGCCAAGCATAACCAAGGAACTGCCCATGAGCGCCAGCACCTCTGCCACCCTGCGTCACGACTGGTCTTTAGCCGAAGTCAAAGCCCTCTTCGTACAGCCATTCAACGACTTGCTGTTCCAGGCGCAGACGGTGCACCGCGCACATTTCAACGCCAACCGCGTGCAGGTTTCCACGCTGCTGTCGATCAAGACCGGTGCCTGTCCGGAAGACTGCAAGTACTGCCCGCAGTCCGGCCACTACAACACCGGCCTGGAAAAAGAGAAGTTGATGGAAGTGCAGAAGGTCCTCGAAGAGGCTGCCCGCGCCAAAGCCATCGGCTCGACCCGTTTCTGCATGGGGGCTGCGTGGAAACACCCGTCGGCCAAAGACATGCCGTATGTGCTGAAGATGGTCGAAGGCGTCAAAGCCATGGGCCTGGAAACCTGCATGACCCTCGGTCGTCTCGATCAGGAACAGACCGAGGCACTGGCCAAGGCCGGCCTCGATTACTACAACCACAACCTCGACACCTCGCCCGAGTTCTACGGCAGCATCATCACTACCCGTACTTACAGCGAGCGCCTGCAAACCCTGGCCTATGTGCGTGAATCGGGGATGAAGATCTGCTCCGGCGGCATTCTCGGCATGGGCGAGTCGCTGGACGACCGCGCCAACCTGCTGATCCAGCTGGCCAACCTGCCGGAGCACCCGGAATCGGTGCCGATCAACATGCTGGTGAAAGTCGCCGGTACGCCGCTGGAAAACGCCGAAGACATCGACCCGTTCGACTTCATCCGCATGCTCGCTGTCGCGCGCATCCTCATGCCGCAATCCCACGTGCGCCTGTCCGCCGGCCGCGAAGCGATGAACGAGCAGATGCAGGCCATGGCGTTTTTCGCCGGTGCCAACTCGATTTTCTACGGCGACAAACTGCTGACCACCGCCAACCCACAGGCCGACAAGGACATGCAACTATTCGCGCGTCTGGGCATTCAACCGGAAGCACGCGAAGAGCATGCCGATGAGGTGCATCAGGCTGCGATCGAGCAGGCGCTGGTGGAGCAGAAGAGCAGCGAGCAGTTCTATAACGCTGCGGTCTGATCACCACGGATCCATGTAGGAGCTGCCGAAGGCTGCGATCTTTTGATCTTGTCTTTTAAAAAACAACATCAAAAGATCGCAGCCTTCGGCAGCTCCTACACAGTCATTTTTCAGATGTGAGGCCTGCATGTCTTTCGATCTCGCCGCACGCCTTGCTGCCCGCCGTGCCGAAAATCTCTATCGCCAGCGGCCGCTGCTCGAGTCCCCGCAGGGGCCTGAAGTGGTGGTTGACGGTCAGCCGTTGCTGGCGTTCTGTAACAACGACTACCTGGGCCTGGCCAACCATCCGCAAGTCATCGAAGCCTGGCGCGCCGGTGCCGAGCGCTGGGGCGTCGGTGGCGGGGCGTCGCATCTGGTGATCGGTCACAGCGGTCCGCATCATGCGCTCGAAGAAGCATTGGCCGATCTTACGGGCCGACCGCGTGCACTGCTGTTCACTACCGGCTACATGGCCAATCTCGGCGCGGTCACGGCGCTGGTCGGGCAGGGCGATACGGTGCTTGAAGATCGCCTCAATCACGCCTCGCTGCTGGATGCCGGTCTATTGTCCGGTGCGCGGTTCAATCGCTACCTGCACAACGACGCCGACAGCCTGGCCAAGCGTCTGGAGAAGGCCACCGGCAATACGCTGGTGGTCACTGATGGCGTGTTCAGCATGGACGGCGATCTCGCCGATCTGCCGGCGCTGGCCCGGGAAACCAAGGCCAAAGGCGCGTGGCTGATGGTCGATGATGCCCATGGCTTCGGCGCGTTGGGCGCCAATGGCGGCGGAATCGTCGAGCATTACGGCTTGAGTCAGGACGATGTGCCGGTGCTGGTCGGCACCCTCGGCAAGGCGTTCGGCACAGCCGGCGCCTTCGTAGCCGGCAGTGAAGAGCTGATCGAAAGCCTGATCCAGTTCGCCCGCCCGTACATCTACACCACCAGCCAGCCGCCGGCGCTGGCCTGCGCGACGCTTAAAAGTCTGGAGTTGCTGCGCAGCGAACACTGGCGTCGTGAACATTTGCGGACGCTGATCCGTCAGTTCCGCCACGGCGCCGAGCAGATCGGTCTGCAATTGATGGACAGCTTCACCCCGATCCAGCCGATTCTGATCGGCGACGCCGGTCGCGCCGTGCGCCTGTCGCAGAGGCTGCGCGAGCGCGGTTTGATGGTCACGGCAATCCGTCCGCCGACCGTCCCTGCGGGCAGTGCACGCCTTCGTGTGACCCTGACGGCCGCCCACAGCGAAGCGCAGGTGCAGCTATTGTTGGAAGGACTGGCCGATTGTTTCGCCCAACTGTCGTCGGAGCCAAGCCATGCGTGATCGCCTGATTCTGCTGCCCGGCTGGGGCCTCGGTGTTTCGCCGCTGGAGCCTTTGGCGGCGGCGTTGCGGGGGCTCGATGAGCATCTGCATGTCGAGATCGAACCGTTGCCGGAACTCGATTCCAGCGACTTGCAAGACTGGCTCGATGAACTCGATGAACGTATTGCTCAAGACGTGTGGCTGGGCGGCTGGTCGCTCGGCGGCATGCTTGCCTCTGAATTGGCTGCACGGCGCGGCGAGCGTTGTTGCGGTCTGCTGACGCTGGCGAGCAATCCGTCCTTCGTTGCTTATGAGCAATGGCCGAGCGCGATGCCGGGCGAGACGTTCGATGCGTTTCTCGCCGGCTGCTTGGCCGATCCGAAAACCACCCTCAAGCGTTTCTCGCTGTTGTGTGCCCAAGGCGCGCAAGACCCGCGCGGCTTGTCGCGGCTGCTGTCAGGCGGTGCGCCGAATGCGGCGCCCGAGACCTTGATGGCCGGTCTGGAATTGCTCGCACAACTCGATACCCGTGAAGCGTTGCAGGCGTTTCGCGGCCCGCAGTTGCACCTGTTCGCCGGGCAGGACGGCCTGGTGCCGGCGGAAGCGGCGGGGGCGTTGTTCGCGCTGTTGCCGGATATCGAAATTGGTCTGATCGAACAGGCCAGCCATGCATTTCTTCTGGAAGACCCCCATGGCGTAGCGGGTGCGATCCAGGCTTTTCTACACGAGTGCGGTGATGACTGATTTGTCTTTTGTTGCGCTGCCTGGTGGCTTGCCCGACAAGCGCCAGGTTGCGGCCTCGTTCTCTCGCGCAGCGGCCAGCTATGACAGCGTTGCCGAGTTGCAGCGTGATGTTGGTTCGCAGTTGTTGCAGCGTTTGCCGGCGGATTTTGTGCCATCGCGCTGGCTGGATCTGGGCTGCGGCACTGGCTATTTCACTCGCGCATTGGCCGAGGGTTTTCATGATGCTCAGGGGCTGGCGCTGGACATCGCTGAAGGCATGCTCGAACACGCTCGCCCCTTGGGCGGAGCGCAGTATTTCATCGCCGGTGATGCCGAACGCCTGCCGCTGCGGGACGCGACCTGTGATCTGATCTTCTCCAGCCTCGCCGTGCAGTGGTGCGCGGACTTCGAATCGGTGCTCAGTGAGGCACTGCGTGTACTGAAGCCCGGCGGGATTTTCGCGTTTGCTAGTCTTTGTGCAGGGACGTTGTACGAATTGCGCGACAGCTGGCGTCAGGTCGATGGGCTGGTGCACGTCAATCGGTTCCGCGAGTTCGCCCGGTATGAGCAGTTGTGTGCGGCCAGTGGCTTGCGTGCGCTGAGCCTGCAGAATCAGGCGCACGTGCTGCACTACCCGGATGTGCGCAGCCTGACCCACGAACTGAAGGCGCTCGGCGCGCACAATCTGAACCCCGGCAGGCCCGGCGGTTTGACCGGACGGGCGCGGATTCTCGGTCTGGTCGAGGCTTACGAGCAGTTCCGTCAGGCACAGGGATTGCCGGCGACTTACCAGGTGGTCTACGCCGTGTTGGAGAAACCCTTATGAGCGCAGCCTATTTCATCACCGGTACTGACACCGATGTCGGCAAGACCACCGTGGCTGCCGGGTTGCTGCATGCGGCGCGGACGGCAGGGCTGAGTACGGCGGCGGGTAAACCTGTTGCCTCGGGCTGTGAGGTTACGCCCAAGGGATTGCGCAACGCCGATGCGCTGGCGTTGCTGGCCGAAAGCTCGGTGCCGCTGACTTATCAGCAGGTCAATCCGGTGGCGTTCGAACCGGCCATTGCGCCGCATCTGGCAGCGCGTGAGGCCGGTGTTGCGTTGACGGTTCAGTCACTGCTGGCGCCGATGCGCGAAATTCTGGCGCTGAATGCCGATTTCACTTTGATCGAAGGCGCGGGGGGCTGGCGGGTGCCGTTGGCGGATCAGGACAATCTGTCGGATCTGGCCATTGCGTTGAAGCTGCCGGTGATTCTGGTGGTGGGCGTGCGGCTGGGCTGTATCAGCCATGCTTTGCTGACGGCTGAGGCGATTGCCCGTGATGGTCTGCAACTGGCGGGTTGGGTGGCCAATGTCATTGATCCGAAGACTTCGCGACTGGAAGAGAATCTGGCGACGCTGGCCGAGCGGCTGCCGGCGCCTTGTCTGGGGCGCGTGCCAAAACTCAAAACGCTCAGTGCCGAAGCGGTGGCTGCCCACTTGCAACTCGATCTGCTGGATTAATGCTTTTGCTATGACAAGGCACTGTGCCATCAGTATTTTTGACGGGTGTTTTTCTGGCGCCTCTGCTTCAATGGCAACCATTGATCCTTCCCAAGGATGAGAACTCCCATGGAAATCTCCGGTAGCACAGCTTTTTATGCGGGTTTGAGCACCATTCAGACCGGGCAGAACCGTGTCGATCAGGCCGCCAGCCAGATCGCCAACAACACCATCGAACGCTCGGTCACCAGCCAGTCTTCCGAAGCCCAGGTTGATCGCCTGCGTGGTATCGACCGCAGCCAGCAGATGGATCCGGGCAGCGCGATGGCCGAGATGGCTCAAGGCAAGTTTCAGGTGGAGCTGGGCACCAAGGTCGCCAAGGCTTCCGATGAAATGCTCGGTACGATCATCGATACGTTTGCCTGACTTTTCACGATCACCGTTTGCCGAACGCCGCGCCCTGTCGCGGCGTTTTTCGTTGTAAGTCCTTCTCCCTCAACTAATCTTTTTCTATCACCCATGCCGCTTCGCGATTCATGGCAGTTTGCTGTGTCCGGGATTTGGCAGAGCTGATGACGAACGGCAAAAGATCGACGCTTGACAAGATTTCGGCGTAAACGTATGTTTCAAACAACTGTTTGACCGTCACAACAAATCAACGCGGTCCTTCATTCCCGGTTACATCAGCAGAGGTTTATCGCTATGCCTGACTACAAGGCCCCCTTGCGTGATATTCGCTTCGTTCGTGACGAACTGCTCGGTTACGAAGCGCACTATCAGAGCCTTCCAGCTTGCGCAGACGCAACGCCGGACATGGTTGACGCCATTCTCGAAGAAGGCGCCAAGTTTTGTGAGCAGGTACTGGCACCGCTGAACCGCGTGGGTGACCTCGAAGGCTGCACCTGGAGCGAGTCCGGTGTGAAAACCCCGACTGGTTTCAAAGAGGCCTACAAGCAATTCGTCGAAGGCGGCTGGCCAAGCCTGGCCCATGACGTCGAGCACGGCGGTCAGGGCCTGCCGGAGTCGCTGGGTCTGGCTGTGAGCGAAATGGTCGGTGAAGCCAACTGGTCGTGGGGCATGTACCCGGGCCTGTCGCACGGCGCGATGAACACCATCTCCGAGCACGGCACCCCTGAGCAGCAAGAAGCCTATTTGACCAAGCTGGTTTCCGGCGAGTGGACCGGCACCATGTGCTTGACCGAACCGCACTGCGGCACCGACCTGGGCATGCTGCGCACCAAGGCCGAACCTCAGGCTGATGGCTCCTACAAGGTTTCCGGCACCAAGATCTTTATCTCGGCCGGTGAACACGACATGGCCGACAACATCGTCCACATCGTACTGGCCCGCCTGCCGGACGCACCGGCTGGCACCAAAGGCATTTCCCTGTTCATCGTTCCAAAATTCCTGCCGAACGCCGATGGCACCCTCGGTGCACGCAACGCAGTGAGTTGCGGTTCGCTGGAACACAAGATGGGCATCCACGGCAACGCCACTTGCGTGATGAACTTCGACGGCGCCACCGGTTTCCTGATCGGCCCGGCGAACAAAGGCCTGAACTGCATGTTCACCTTCATGAACACCGCACGTCTGGGTACCGCGCTGCAAGGTCTGGCCCACGCCGAGATCGGCTTCCAGGGTGGCCTGAAATACGCTCGCGACCGTCTGCAAATGCGCTCCCTGACTGGCCCGAAAGCGCCGGACAAAGCCGCTGACCCGATCATCGTGCACCCTGACGTACGCCGCATGCTGTTGACCATGAAGGCTTTCGCCGAAGGCAACCGCGCAATGGTGTACTTCACCGCCAAACAGGTCGACATCGTCAAATACGGCGTCGACGAAGAAGAGAAGAAGAAGGCCGACGCACTGCTGGCGTTCATGACGCCAATCGCCAAAGCGTTCATGACCGAAGTCGGTTTCGAATCCGCCAACCACGGCGTGCAAATCTACGGCGGCCACGGCTTCATCGCCGAGTGGGGCATGGAGCAGAACGTTCGCGACAGCCGCATTTCGATGCTGTACGAAGGCACCACCGGCATTCAGGCACTCGACCTGCTGGGCCGTAAAGTGCTGATGACTCAAGGCGAGGCCCTGAAAGGCTTCACCAAGATCGTTCACAAGTTCTGCCAGAACAACGAAGGCAACGAAGCCGTCAAGGAATTCGTCGCGCCGCTGGCTGCGCTGAATAAGGAATGGGGCGAGCTGACCATGAAGGTCGGTATGGCCGCCATGAAAGATCGCGAGGAAGTCGGCGCGGCTTCCGTGGACTACCTGATGTATTCCGGTTACGCCTGCCTGGCCTACTTCTGGGCTGACATGGCGCGTCTGGCAGCGGAAAAACTGGCCGCCGGCACCACCGACGAGGCGTTCTACACCGCCAAGCTGCAAACCGCGCGCTTCTACTTCCAGCGCATCCTGCCACGTACCCGCACTCACGTGGCCACCATGCTGTCGGGCGCCAACAACCTGATGGACATGAAAGAAGAAGACTTCGCACTGGGCTACTAAGCCTTAACGCGGTCTGACGAAAACCGCTGCTCCCTTGGGGGCAGCGGTTTTTTTGTTTCCGAATCGCTCAGAAACCCGGGTTTTCTGCCGTTAAAGAGACTGCGTGTGATCTGGATCACATTGTGTGTGCTTAACTGGCCACATTGCAGGCACAATGCCATCTCTTTGATATGACGGGTCGGAGCTTTACCCTTGCCGCGTTCTTCCGCTGTACGTTTCAGTCATTTCCTACCTTCACTGCTGTTGTTGCTCGCGGGGTTGGCGGCTGCGTACGTCAAAGACCTCAACGTGTTCTTCACTTCGCTGTTCAATGTGCTGCCGACGCTGGTGCTGCTGTTGGGCGGCGCCTACTGTGCGGTTTACCGACGTCAGCGCGAACTGTTTCTGATGCTCACGGTGTACATCGCCTACTTTCTGCTCGACACCCAGACCGACTATTACCGCGACAATGGCAAGGTGCGTGAAGACGCCGCCGTGGTGTTCCATCTGGTCTGTCTGCTGCTGCCACTGTTGTTCGGGTTGTTCGCTGCGTGGCAGGAGCGCACGCATCTGTTTCAGGACATGGTGGCGCGTTTCGCCGTTTTGCTGGCCTTTGGCAGTGTCGCCCTCGGCCTTGAGCAGAGTTATCCCCAGGCGCTGCTGATGTGGCTTTCGGAAATCCGCTGGCCGGCGCTGCACGGCGCCTGGATGAGCCTGATCCAGCTGTCTTACCCGGTATTTCTCTCGGCGTTCCTGCTGTTGGCCTGGCAATACTGGCGCAACCCGCGGCCATTGCATGCGGCGCAACTGGTCGGCTTGCTCGGGGTGTTCTGGATGCTGCCGAAAACCTTCATCCTGCCGTTCACCCTGAACATCATGTGCAGCCAGGTGATGCTGATGATTGCCGCTGCCGTGGCGCATGAGGCCTATCAAATGGCCTTCCGCGATGAACTCACCGGGCTGCCGGGCCGCCGCGCGCTGAATGAGCGCATGCAGCGTCTTGGGCGCAACTATGTACTGGCGATGAGCGACGTCGATCATTTCAAAAAATTCAACGACACCCACGGTCACGACGTCGGCGACCAGGTGCTGCGACTGGTCGCCAGCAAGCTGTCGAAAATCAGCGGTGGCGGTAGGGCATATCGCTATGGTGGTGAGGAATTTGCCCTGGTGTTCGCAGGCAAAACCCTCGAAGAGTGCATGCCGCATCTGGAAGTGATCCGCGAATCGATTGCCTCCTACAACATCCAGTTGCGCAATCAGGAGAACCGTCCACAGGATGATCAGCAAGGTCGCCAGCGTCGTAGCGGCAGCGGTGCTTCCAGTGTTTCGGTCACGGTCAGTATCGGCGTCGCCGAGCGCGTCGAGCAGCGCACCCCGGAAGAAGTCCTCAAGTCCGCCGACCAAGCCCTGTACAGCGCCAAAGGTGCGGGAAGAAACTGCGTGATGGCATTCGGGCAGAACCGTCGTGGCGCGGTGCGCATGGACAGCGCGGCAGGCTGACTGACAGCGTCTGGAAAAACCAAAAGATCGCATTCTTCAGCAGCTCTGATTCCTGTAGGAGCTGCCGAAGGCTGCGATCTTTTCTTCTGTGACTAAAAATTACAATACGGTCACCGGTTGACCCTATGTGTCGCAAAAGTTGTTGAGGTACACTCGGCCTCAACGAAAACACTCTTCCACGAATCACCTGTCTAGATCTTGCGAGGTTTGCCATGGCTGACTACAAAGCGCCGCTGCGCGATATGCGCTTCGTCCTCAATGAAGTATTCGAAGTCGCCAAACTCTGGGCCGAACTGCCGGCATTGGCCGAGACCGTCGATGCGGAAACCGTAGAAGCCATTCTCGAAGAAGCCGGCAAGGTCACCAGCAAAAGCATCGCGCCACTGAGCCGCGCAGCCGACGAAGAAGGCTGCCACTGGAAGGACGGCGCCGTCAGCACCCCGGCCGGTTTCCCACAGGCCTATCAGACTTACGCTGAAGGCGGCTGGGTCGGTGTCGGTGGCGATCCGGCCTACGGCGGCATGGGCATGCCCAAAGCCGTTTCGGCGCAGGTCGAAGAGATGGTCAACTCCGCCAGCCTGTCGTTCGGTCTGTATCCGATGCTGACCGCCGGTGCCTGCCTGTCGATCAACGCCCACGCCAGCGAAGAGCTGAAGGCCGCCTACCTGCCGAACATGTACGCCGGCATCTGGGCCGGTTCGATGTGCCTGACCGAGCCGCACGCCGGCACCGACCTGGGCATCATCCGCACCAAAGCCGAACCGCAGGCCGACGGTTCCTACAAAGTTAGCGGCACCAAGATCTTCATCACCGGCGGTGAGCACGACCTGACCGAGAACATCATTCACCTGGTGCTGGCGAAACTGCCCGACGCACCGGCCGGCCCGAAAGGCATTTCGCTGTTCCTGGTGCCGAAGTTCATGGTCAACGCCGATGGCAGCCTGGGCGCGCGCAACCCGGCCAACTGCGGTTCGATCGAACACAAGATGGGCATCCAGGCGTCCGCGACCTGCGTGATGAACTTCGACGAAGCCGTGGGTTACCTGGTCGGCGAGCCGAACAAGGGCCTTGCGGCAATGTTCACCATGATGAACTACGAGCGCCTGGGCGTCGGTATTCAAGGCTTGGCCAGCGGCGAGCGTTCGTATCAGAACGCCGTCGAATACGCTCGTGATCGTTTGCAGAGCCGTTCGCCGACCGGCGCGCAGAACAAGGACAAGGTTGCTGACCCGATCATCGTCCACCCGGACGTGCGTCGCATGCTGCTGACCATGAAAGCCTCGAACGAGGGCGGTCGCGCCTTCTCCACTTACGTGGCGATGCAACTCGACACCGCCAAGTTCAGCGAAGACGCGACCACTCGCAAGCGCGCAGAAGATCTGGTCGCGCTGCTGACTCCGGTGGCCAAGGCATTCCTCACCGATCTGGGGCTGGAAACCACCGTCCACGGCCAGCAGATTTTTGGCGGCCACGGTTACATCCGCGAGTGGGGCCAGGAGCAGCTGGTGCGTGACGTGCGTATCACCCAGATCTACGAAGGCACCAACGGCATTCAGGCGCTGGACCTGGTCGGGCGCAAGATCGTCGGCAGCGGTGGCGCGTTCTACAAGCTGTTCGCAGACGAGATTCGCCACTTCACCGCGACCGCCAGCGCTGAGCTGGGCGAATTCACCAAGCCGCTCAACGATGCCGTCGGCACTCTCGACGAGCTGACGGCATGGCTGCTGGATCGGGCGAAAACCAATCCGAACGAAATCGGTGCGGCCTCGGTCGAATATTTGCAAGCGTTCGGCTACACCGCTTATGCCTACATGTGGGCACTGATGGCGAAAGCGGCGCTGGGCAAGGAAGCGCAGGACGATTTCTACGCGAGCAAGCTGGGCACCGCGCGCTTCTATTTCGCCCGTCTGCTGCCGCGTATCCATTCGTTGAGCGCGTCGGTAAAGGCTGGCAGCGAGTCGCTGTTCCTGCTGAACGCTGAGCAGTTTTGATGCTGTGATGTCATGTAAGTAATCTCTTACATGACGTGCTGCTGTTCTCCCATAGGCGCAGATTGGATCCACGGCTAATCTACAACTCATGGACGTCGCGCAGGAAGCGCAAAGCAACAACACGGACACGTAGGATTCTGCCAGGGTGGCGGAGTGAAATGGATGTCAGGGAAACAGTCTGCAAAGCCCCGCTTCGGCGGGGTTTTCTTTTGCCTGAAGAAAAGTTGTCAGGCCAAGGGATCCAGCGCCGGTTTCACCTCGCGCTCCATCACCTCCTCCAGCAATGTCCGCAGCAGCGCCAATGAGGCCTGCTGGCGTTGCACGTCGCGACACACCAGCCCCACTTTCAGCGGCACCCGTGGTTCGCTTAAGGGTTTCCACAGCAGATCCTGATCGTCGTACTCCTTTTGCGAACGCCCCGGCAGCACCGTCGCCAGCTTGGTGTGCGGCAGACTGTCGAGAATTCCGACCATATTGTTCAGTTCGGCCTGCACCTGCGGACGTCGACCCAGGCTGGTCAGTTGTGCCTGCCAGATCTGGCGGATCTGAAACTCTTCGCCCAGCAGCAACATCGGCAATTCTGCAGCCTGGCGAATCGAGACTTTCTTGAATTCACGCAGTGGATGATCCGCCGGGATCACCAGCGTCAGTTCGTCCTCGTACAGCAGCACGCCATGCAGCCCCGGTTGGCGCGGCGGCAGGTAGCTGATGCCGATGTCCAGCGAGCCATTGAGCAAACGGCGCTCGATCTCCAGCCCCGTCAGTTCATAGATCTGCACCACAAGATGCGGTTGCGCCTTGCGCACCCGTTCGAGCATTTGCGGAACGAGGCTGGTGTGCACGGTTTGCAGTACGCCGATCGCCAGCGTGCGCAAGGCCTGCCCCTTGAAGTTGCCCAGCGCTTCCCGCGCTCGCTGCAAGCCATCGAGCAGCGGCAGGGCGTGGTTGTACAAAGTGTGGGCGGCGAGTGTCGGCAACAGGCGTTTGCTGCTGCGTTCGAACAGGGTGACATCGAGGTTCTGTTCGAGCTGGCGGATCTGTTGCGACAGCGCCGGTTGCGAGATCGACAGACGCTCGGCGGCCCGGCCGACATGGCCCTCTTCGTAGACCGCGACGAAATAACGCAGTTGTTTAAAATCCATAAGTAATGCTTATCGAAAATGCTGGTAAATCGAAATGGCCCGAAGCCGTCAGTGAGCCTAGTCTAACCGCAATCACAAGGCTTGCAGGGCCAGAGAGCGCGATGAATAGCGTTTGCTTCGACAGTGTTTGCATAGGCAGTTCAAAAAATCTCACACGAGGTTTTTTGCAATGAATCTGTTCAGTTTGCGGCGCCAGGCGCCGAGTCTTGATGACCTCGCGTTCGAGACCAGTCCACTTGATGCAGGCGAAAGCCTGAATGCCGAACGCCTGATGCCCAGCGTTGAACGCCCGCAGCAGGTGTTCGTGCGCGGTCAGGGCTCGTGGCTGTGGGACAGCAATGATCGCGCGTATCTCGACTTTTCCCAGGCCGGTGGTGCCAACAGCCTCGGTCACAGCCCTTCGGCGCTGGTCAAAGCCATTGCCAGTCAGGCCCAGGCGCTGATCAATCCCGGTTTCAATCTGCACAACCGCGGCATGCTCAGCCTTGCCGAACGCCTGTGTGCCAGCACCCTGAGCGATCAGGCTTACCTGCTCAACAGCGGCAGCGAAGCCTGCGAGGCAGCGATCAAACTGGCGCGCAAGTGGGGCCAACTGCATCGGGGCGGCGCGTCGCGGATCATCGTGGCGAAGCAAGGCTGCCACGGGCGCAGTCTGGCGACGATGTCCGCGTCGGACAGTTGCAACCTGCACAACCGTTTCGCGCCGTTGCTGCCGGGTTTCGATCTGGTGCCATTCAACGACTTGCCGGCGCTGCATGCTGCTGTGGATGCGCAGACCGTCGCGATCATGCTCGAGCCGATCCAGAGTGATGCCGGGGTGATTCCGGCGACCGAGCATTACCTCAAGGGTGTCGAGCGGCTGTGCCACGAACTGGGCATTCTGCTGATCCTCGACGAAGTACAGACCGGCATCGGTCGCTGCGGGACGTTGCTCGCCGAACAGTCCTTTGGCGTGCGCGCCGACATCGTCGTGCTCGGCAAGGGCCTGGGGGGTGGCGTGCCATTGGCGGCGTTGCTGGCCCGGGGTAAAGCCTGCTGCTTCGAGGCCGGTGAACTGGGCGGCACTCATCATGGCAACGCACTGATGACCGCGGCCGGTCTGGTGGTGCTCGACAGCGTGCAGGACCGCAGCTTCCTCGAACAGATCAAAGACAACGGTCAGCACCTGCGCGAAGGTCTGGCTCGATTGGCACATCGCTACGGCCATGGCGAGTTGCGCGGGCGAGGGCTGTTCTGGGGGCTGAGCCTGTCAGAGGATTGCGCCGATGCCGTGGTCAATGCCGCCCTGCAGGAAGGACTGCTGCTCAACGCACCGCAGGCCGACTGCCTGCGTTTC
>NZ_QAIK01000163.1 GCF_003061005.1 Pseudomonas sp. HMWF021
GGGCGCAGAGTAGTTCGGCAATGCGTTCGGCTGGCGGCAGCTCCAAGCCTTTGACCACATAGTGTTTGTCATTGTTGGCCCGACACAGGAATGGGCGTGTGATGCCTCCTTCCAGTCGACGAATGATCTCCCCCGCTTCTATGTAGTTAATGGCGGCCATTCATGGCTCCCTCATAAATCTGCTTGGCAGACAATACTGGTCTGTTTCTCGATGCACCATGTCTCGTAATCATTTCCAGCGACATTCAGTGGATACCAAAGGCAACGACGCCCCGATTCACCGGGGCGCGTATCGAGGGAAGTAGCTTCAAACCTGCGTTTTATTCCGTGTCGTAAATCTCTGATGGTTGATGACTTTCACGACATCATCAATCACCGCTTTGCTCATCGCCGCAAGGAAATGAGCGCCCCAGGCATAACGGTCGGTTTTTTTGTCGTAAGCGGCGTCTTCAGCGAAGACCTTGACCAGAAACAGCAGGTCGGAGGCTTGAGCCAGTGCATCGCCAATCGGGACGCCGGCGCTGACGTGGAAGAGGGGTTGGTTGGCGCAGTAGATGAAGGGGGTAAGGCCAATGGTTTTTAAATCTGCGGGCGAGTTTGTTTCAGTCATGGTGATACTCCTTGGTTCAAGGAGCCGGCCCATCCGTTTCCAAGCGAATGGGTGGCGGCTGTGCGCAGGTTGGAAAACCGGGAACCAAGGAACCGGCACGTCCGAAGACGTCCCACGCACAGCCACCATAAAAAGAGCAGGTGCGTTTTGATTCGACGGGTTTCCAAGCCCGACCGCTGATAAGCAGCGACGTCTCGAGAGTATCCCGCCAAAGAACAGTCCAACAGACACCAAAACCCTTCAAATCATAGCTTCGGAACTTGCCTACAGCCTGCGGGGAAGTCTTCCGAACATTGCGCTCGCCAAGAGTAAACTCCCCAACCCATCACCCAATAAAAAGCCGCGCATGTAGCGCGGCTTTCAAATTTGGTGGGCCCACACGGACTTGAACCGTGGACCAAAGGATTATGAGTCCTCTGCTCTAACCAACTGAGCTATAGGCCCTCAGTAGGTCGCGGATTATAGCGACGGTTTGGCGGCTGTGCTATCCGAATAATCCGATACGGTAATACGCAGAAACGTTGCGGCGAATTCTTCCGGGGGCAGTGGCAGGCTGACGATGTAGCCCTGGATCTGTTCGCAGCCTTCAGCGGCAAGGAATTGCTGTTGCGCCTGGGTTTCCACGCCCTCGGCAATCACGGTGAATTGCATGCTTCGGCCAAGGGCAATGATTGCCCGCACAATCGCCGCGTCGTGGGGGTCGTCGGGCAATCCACGGACAAATGACTGGTCGATCTTGAGGATATCCAGCGGCAAACGCTTGAGGTAGCTGAGTGAGGAATAACCCGTGCCGAAGTCGTCGATCGCCAGTTGCACGCCCAGGTGCTTGAGTTGATGCAGTACCGCCAGCGCCTCTTCGGCCTGGCTCATGATGAAGTTTTCGGTAATCTCCAGTTGCAACAAATCCGGCATCAGGCGGTTGTCCCTGAGCAGTTGCTCGATGCGGCCAAGCAGATTCGGCTGGCGCAGTTGCGCGCCGGCGAGATTGACCGAGAGCGGTCCAAGGCTGTCGTAGATCTGGCTCCATTCGAACATTTGCCGGCAGGCGGTTTCGAGCACCCAGTCGCCGATCTGCAGGATCATGCCGTTCTCTTCGGCCAACGGGATGAAATGCTCCGGCGGTACTTCGCCAAAAGTCGGATGGCGCCAGCGGATCAGGGCTTCGGCGCCCACCAGGCGATGGTCGTCGAGGCTGATTTTCGGTTGGTAGTAGAGGAACAACTCGTCGCGCTCGATGGCGCGGCGCAGTTCGTGTTCCAGCGCCACACGTTCGCTGGCCTGGGCGGTGAGGTCGCGGGTGTAGCTTTCGACGCGGTTGCGGCCCTTGGCCTTGGAGCGGTACATCGCCGCGTCGGCGTTTTTTACCAGCGTGGCGACGTCGCAGCCATCCCGTGGATAGAGGCTGGTGCCGATGCTGGCGCTGATGAAGAACTCGTGCTCTCCGGCCTGGAACGGCGCGCCAAAGCAGTTGAGCAGCTTGACGGCGATGTTGTCGGCGTCGCTGGCCTGTTGCAGGCCGGGCAAAAGGATGATGAATTCATCGCCGCCCAAACGCGCGACGGTGTCGATATCGCGCAGCTGCTCCTTCAAGCGTACGGCAATGCCTTTGAGCAGCAGGTCGCCGACCGGGTGCCCGAGGCTGTCGTTGATGTGTTTGAAACGGTCGAGGTCGAGGAACAGCACGGCGCCCTGACCGCCGTTTTCCTGCTGACTGTTGAGCGCATTGAGCAGGCGGCTTTCAAACAGGGTGCGATTGGGCAGGCCGGTGAGCGGGTCGTGGTGCGCCTGGTAATCGAGCTTGGCCTGCGCGTGTTTGAGGCTGGAAATGTCGGCAAACACCGCGACGAAGTGGGTGATGAACTTGTCGCGGTTGCGCACGGCGCTGATGGTCAGCCAGCTCGGGTACAACTCGCCGTTCTTGCGCCGGTTGGAAATCTCGCCCTGCCAATGGCCTTCGTCGGTCAACTGGTGCCACATCGCCGCATAAAACGCGCTGTCGTGCAGGCCGGAGGCGAGCAGGCGCGGAGTGTGGCCGAGGGCCTCGCTTTCGCTGTAGCCGGTAATTTCGGTGAACGCACGGTTGACCGCGCTGATGTGCTGCTGGGTGTCGGTGATCAGCACGCCTTCGGCGGTGCTCTCGAAAACGGTGGCGGCCTGTTGCAGCTTTTCCTGCATCAGATGACGCTCGGTGATGTCCCGGGCGATGGTCAGCATGCAGTCTTCTTCGCCGATCGGCAGCGGACGACTGGAGACTTCGCACAGGCGGATCTGCCCGTCGCTGCGGCGGATATGGCAGGTAAAGTCGCGTACAAAACCGTCGCGGTGCAGCAGGTCGAGCATCTGCTTGCGTTCGTTGAGGTTGACCCAGATTCCCAGGTCCAGCGCGGAACGATCCACCGACATCGCACTGTTGAACCCGGTTATGCGGCTGAAACCCTCGTTGACTTCCAGCAGCAGGCCATCGCTCTGACGCGACAGCAAGAGGCCATCCGGTGAGGCATGAAAGGCCTTGGCGAACTTCTCTTCGGAGGTTTGCAGTTGTTGCTGGGTTTCCTTGAGCTGGGTGATGTCGCGTACCACGACAACCAGCGCCGGGGTGGTGTCGAGGTCGAAAGGTTCGGCGGAAATCAGGCCGGTGAACACCTGGCCGTTATTACGGCGAAAGGGCATCTCCAGGTTGCGAATACTGCCGGCCTGCAAGCGTTGCAACAGCCCCGGCCCGACCCCGGGAATGCCCCAGATGTTGAGTTCGGTGGCGGTCTGACCGACGACATCTTCGGCTTTCAGGCCGATCTGTTCCTCAAAGGCTTCGTTGACCTCCAGCAGGCAGCCGTCGGACAGTCGCGCGATCACCAGAATGTCCGGACATTGCTGGAACACCGAAGCGAACTTCTGCTCCGACAATCGCAGCGCCTCTTCGGTGCGCTTGGTTTCGCTGATGTCGATCATCAGACCGCGCATCACAGGCTCATGCCCGTGTTCAATCAGGCTGACGATGTCGCGCACCCACAGGCAGCGTCCGTCAGCGGTGATCACTCGATAATCGAGGGCATGGTCGCGTCCGTCGCGCACTGCTTCATCGCAAATGGCCTGGGCGCGGGTCAGGTCGGCGGGATGGATAATGTTGCGCCAGAACCCTGGAATCAGCCAGTGCGCCTGTGGATAACCGAGCAGGTCTTCGGCATGGGGCGACACATAGCTGTAGGTGAAGTCGCTCATGCGCGCTTCCCAGGCAATGGCCGACAGGCTCTCCACCAGTCCGCGGTAGTGGTATTCGCTGCTGCGCAGCTCCTGTTCCAGGTCGACGCGCCGGGCGATTTCCGAACTCAGACGGCGATTGATGCGTATGACCACCGCCAGGATGATGACCAGCAATAGCAGGCCCGGCAGGCCGTAGATCAGCAGATCGGACCAGAATGTCCGATGATCCAGAACGTTGCCGACCCAGTGCTCCTGAATGCTGCTGATTTCCTCGGGACTCATGTCCGCCAGGACTTTATCGAGAATGCCTACCAGCATTTTGTTATCGCGGGGCACACCCATGGCCAACTGGTAGCGATAGGGCGTTTCGCCGCTGACGTATAAACCGTCGAGCTTGAGCTGACGCAGACTCCAGACGCTGGAAGCGAGATCACCGACCACGGCGTCGACTTCATCGGTCGCCAGCGCCTGCAAGGCCGAGCTGACATTGGGCATGGCCACCAGGTTCAGGTCCGGATGTTGAGTGCGCAGCAGCTCATGCGGGGCGTAGTTCTCCACGACAGCGATCTTCAGGCCATACAGATCGTCCAGCTTGCGCGGTTGCGCGCCGCCGATGTGGGCGAGGATGACAATCGGGAAGTCGAGATAGGGACGAGTGAATGACAGGTAATTCTGGCGTTCCGGGGTGGACATGATGCCGGGCAGCAGGTCGATCTTGCCGGTTTTCACCTGCGCCAGCACTTCGGTCCAGCTCGAAGGTTCGATCGGGGTGAGTTTGATCGCCAGGCGCTGGCGAATCACGTCGATGTAATCAGCGGCCAGCCCCTGATAGCGATTCTGTTCATCGCGGAACTCGAACGGCGGCCACGAGGCGTCGACACCCAGGCGCAAGTCGGGGTGAGCCGCGAGCCAGCTACGTTCTTCATCGGTCAGAGTCAGCGCGTTAGCCGTTGCGGTCCAGATCATCAGTGACAGCAAGAAAAGCACGGGCGCCAGTCTGGGCATAACCGTCTCGTTAGGGCACGGGATTCATTGCTTCGAGTGTAGACGGGGTATGCAGGGGAGGGGCTGCGCGAGGAATTTAATCTGCCATATAAACAAAACCCCCGGCCTGGGCCGGGGGTTCTGGTATCACTCGTCGAGGAAGGAGCGCAGATGCTCGCTTCGCGTCGGATGGCGCAGCTTGCGCAGCGCCTTGGCTTCGATCTGACGGATCCGCTCACGCGTTACGTCAAACTGTTTGCCCACTTCTTCGAGTGTGTGGTCGGTGTTCATGTCGATACCGAAACGCATGCGCAGTACCTTGGCTTCACGGGCAGTGAGGCCGGACAACACTTCGCGGGTCGCTTCTTTCAGGCTCTCAACGGTTGCAACATCGATTGGCGACTGCATGGTCGAGTCTTCGATGAAGTCGCCCAGATGGGAGTCTTCGTCATCACCGATCGGGGTTTCCATGGAGATCGGCTCTTTAGCGATCTTCAATACCTTGCGGATCTTGTCCTCAGGCATTTCCATGCGTTCGCCCAGCTCTTCCGGGGTCGGTTCGCGACCCATTTCCTGCAGCATCTGGCGGGAAATGCGGTTGAGCTTGTTGATCGTCTCGATCATGTGCACCGGAATACGGATGGTGCGGGCCTGGTCGGCGATCGAGCGAGTGATCGCCTGACGGATCCACCAGGTGGCATAAGTCGAGAACTTGTAACCACGACGGTATTCGAACTTGTCCACCGCTTTCATCAGGCCGATGTTGCCTTCCTGGATCAGATCGAGGAATTGCAGGCCGCGGTTGGTGTACTTCTTGGCGATCGAGATCACCAGACGCAAGTTGGCTTCAACCATCTCTTTCTTCGCGCGGCGGGCCTTGGCCTCACCGATCGACATGCGACGGTTGATGTCCTTGATTTCAGCGATGGTCAGACCGGTCTCGGTTTCCAGCGCAATCAGTTTCTGCTGGCAACGGATGATATCCGGCTGTACGCGACCAATGGCTTCGGCGTATTTGCTCTTGCCTTTGGCCAGGGCGTCGGACCAGCTTTCGTCGACTTCGTTGCCCGGGAACTGACGCAGGAAATCGGCGCGTGGCATACGTGCATCACGTACGCACAGTTGCATGATCGCGCGCTCTTGCTGACGCAGACGATCCAGGGCACTGCGAACACGCTCGACCAGGGCTTCGAATTGCTTCGGCACCAGTTTGATCGGCATGAACAGCTCGGCCAGGGCCAGCAACTCGGCAACCGCTGCCTTGTTGTGACGACCGTGCTTTTTCAGGGCCTTGCGAGTGATTTCCATCTGATCGGCCACAGCGCCGAAACGCTGGGCAGCGATGACCGGATCCGGACCGCTTTCGGCTTCTTCTTCGTCATCCGAAGCTTCGGCGTCATCGTCGTCGGTATCATCGTCGGCCTTGGCAGCTTTCGCGTCGATCGGCGGTGGCACTTCGGCAGCCGGCGGCGCAATGCCGTCGTCCGGGTCGATGTAACCGCTCAGAACGTCGGACAGGCGACCACCTTCGGTGGTGACGCGAGTGTACTCGGAGAGAATGTGGTCAACCGTGCCAGGGAAGTGCGCGATAGCGCTCATCACTTCACGGATGCCCTCTTCGATACGCTTGGCGATTTCGATTTCGCCTTCACGAGTCAGAAGCTCGACCGTACCCATTTCACGCATGTACATGCGCACTGGGTCAGTGGTGCGACCGATATCGGTCTCCACCGCTGCCAACGCGGCGGCGGCTTCTTCCGCTGCGGCCTCATCGGTATCGGCGTCGGCCAACATAAGGGCGTCCGCATCCGGAGCACTCTCGTGTACGGGGATCCCCATGTCGTTAATCATGCGGATGATGTCTTCCACCTGCTCCGGATCTGAAATATCCTCGGGCAGGTGGTCGTTGACCTCGGCGTAAGTCAGATACTTCTGCTCACGACCCAGTTTGATCAACTCAATAATACGAGACTGCTGTTGCGCTTTTCCGGACATAACACCCTATCCACTGAAGGTCTTGGCGGGCAAAAAACAAGCCGAGGATTATACCTGAGCTATGACCTCACGCGCCAGTTGAGGTCGGGTTTGATGCGGAAACATTGCGACTTAGAAGGTCGCGCAGTTGATTTTTCTCTTCGGCGCTCAGTTCGCTTTGACGCGCTTTCCTGAGCAACTGTTCCAGATTTCGCTCGCGTTGGCGGGCTGACAAGCTAGTAATGGTGTCGAAAAACTGTTGTTCAAGGTTTTCTCCGTCAATCAGCCACTCCTTTTCCGCCAGCGCTTTCAACAAGCGGCCCTGTTCAGTGCCGTGCCATCGCGCGATCAACTGAAATGAGTTTAGCTTGGGATTCTTCTGTACGGCTTCGAGCAGCGCCACAAGCAACTGTGCGTTGGTCTGATTTTCGTCCGCAATGTGCCCGGCGTCCTCGACGCGCTCGGCCAGTTGCGGGTGATGCAGCAATGTGCGCAGGGCGGTCAGGGTTGGCGATTCGACGCCGATCGGCGTGCGCGGGCGCTGTTGATCGCGATCACCGCCACGCTTACCGTTCTTGTCCCATGGTTTCTTGTCCCATTTCTTGCCGCCGGCACCGGGTTTCTTCGGTGTCCACTCCTGCTGCGGCACATACATGTCTTGCGCCTGCGGCTGATGGTAGTCGCTGTAGTCCGGCATTGCGTCGTAATCGATGCCCGGATCGTAGGCCGGCGGCGCTTCCTGCGGCGCGCTTTGCGCCAGCTGACTGACGGTTTCGCTGCTCAGGCCGGTGATTTCGGTCAGGCGCTGGCGCATCAGAATGCGCAGGTTGGCGCCCGGCACTTTGTCGATCAGCGGTGCGGCGAGGGTGGCCATGTGTGCCTTGCCTTCGAGCGAACGCGGATCGGCCTCTTCGGTCAGTTGCTGGAAGAAATAATCTGCCAGCGGCTGCGCATGCTGATTGATTCGCGCCTTGAAAGCGTCAGTACCTTCGGCGCGGACCAGGGTATCCGGGTCTTCGCCTTCCGGAAGAAACAGGAAGCGCGCCCGGCGACCGTCCTGCAGGCACGGAAGAGTCGCTTCCAGTGCGCGCCATGCAGCATTGCGACCGGCCTGGTCGCCGTCGAAACAGAACAGTACGTTCGGCACCACGCGAAAAAGACGCTTGAGGTGTTCTTCGCTGGTCGCCGTGCCCAGGGTCGCGACGGCATTGCGCAAGCCTTGCTGGGCAAGGGCGATGACGTCCATGTAGCCCTCGACGACAATGATTTCGTCGAGGTTGCGGTTGTTCTTGCGTGCTTCGTAAAGGCCATAGAGTTCCTGGCCTTTATGGAAGACCGGGGTTTCCGGCGAGTTCAGGTATTTGGGCTTGTCGTCACCCAGTACCCGGCCGCCGAAAGCGATGATGCGGCCGCGGGTGTCGCGAATCGGGAACATCACGCGATCGCGGAAGCGGTCATAGCGTTTGCCGGTTTCGGCGTTCTCGATCAGCAGGCCGGCGTCGATCATGGCCTTCTGCTGCAAAGTGTCGCTGCTCAAGTGCTTGAACAGATTGTCCCACCCCGGCGGCGCGAAACCGAGACCGAAGTCCCGGGCGATCTCACCGGTCAACCCGCGGCCCTTGAGGTAATCCACCGCGGCCTTTCGTGCCGGGTGGCTCTTGAGCGCCTGCCGGTAAAAGTCGGCGGCGGCGGTCAGCAGCGGGTACAGCGGCGAATCGGTCGGCTGCCGCGGTTTGTGCGGGCGGCCGCTTTCTTCGCGGGGGATTTCCATGCCGGCGGCTTTGGCCAGATCCTCGACGGCCTGGGGAAAATCCAGGTTGTCGTGATCCATGAGAAAGCCGAGGGCGTTGCCACCGGCGCCGCAACCGAAGCAGTAATAGAACTGCTTGTCGGGGCTGACGCTGAACGACGGGGTTTTCTCTTTGTGAAACGGGCAGCAGGCGGTGTAGTTCTTGCCGGCCTTTTTCAGTTGCACGCGCGAGCTGACCACGTCGACGATGTCGGTGCGGTTCAGGAGGTCGTCAATAAAGCTCTGGGGAATCAGCCCGGCCATGGCGTTCTCGTCTGTGCTGTAATGAGTCCGATGCGAAGGGCGGCCGGACGCAGGTCTTGAGTGAAGCGCACAAAGTGGGCGGCTCGACCGGTGTCGTTTGCGTGATCGCTGTCGGGAAGTGTATCTGCCGAAAATCCACTGACGTTAGTACCCATCAGTCTTCGACTATATGAAAGTGTTGCGCTGAATCCGCTGACGGCCGATAAATGGCCTCGGATAGCTCAAAAAAGCGGGCACGCATGCAGGTGCCTTGGGCTGATCGTCGTGAGAGGAATCAGTGGGTGTGCTCGTCAGTAGCCTTGAAAGGCTCGTCAGAAAAGACGTGCACCGCTGGCAAAAGAGCCAGGTCTGACGCGTGAAGCAGATTTGTCTCGGTCGCGTGTGCGGCTTCGACGGTGAAGCATCAAGCGTTTTACGCAAATGCCATTAGCCCGGCTGAGGGCCGGGCTTAGGCAAGAAGCTTGCTACGGTCGTCTGTGTATTAGTACAGACGAACGGCGCGGCGCTGTTCGCGCTGAACTTTCTTGGCGTGACGCTTAACAGCGGCTGCTGCTTTGCGCTTACGCTCAGAAGTTGGCTTCTCGTAAAATTCGCGGCTACGAACTTCAGCCAGTACACCGGCTTTTTCGCAGGAGCGCTTGAAACGACGCAGAGCTACGTCGAAGGGTTCGTTCTCTTTAACTTTGACGGCTGGCATCCAGAGCTACCTTCATTCATTACCGGGGTCAACATCCTCGCGGCAAAAGAGCACTTGAAGACGTCGGTTTTTAAGGGTTGCGGATGTTAACCCCTCATCGCTCGGAATGCAAAGCCTCTGATCGAAAACCGCTAGTCGGGGCATCGCATGGCGACTATTATGCGCGCCTTCGAATTCAGCCTAAACAAGGCGCAAACCCATGCTAGTACTGGGATTAGAAACGTCCTGCGACGAAACCGGCGTCGCCTTATACGACAGCGAACGCGGCCTGCTGGCCGACGCGCTGTTCAGCCAGATCGACCTGCACCGCGTCTATGGCGGTGTGGTACCGGAGCTGGCCTCGCGTGACCACGTCAAACGCATGCTGCCCTTGATTCGTCAGGTGTTGGCCGAGGCTGACTGCGTGCCGACCGAGATCGATGCGATCGCCTACACCGCGGGCCCGGGCCTGGTCGGGGCGCTGCTGGTGGGCGCCTCGTGCGCTCAGGCGCTGGCGTTTGCCTGGGGCATTCCGGCGCTCGGTGTGCACCACATGGAAGGCCACTTGCTGGCCCCGATGCTGGAGCCAAAACCGCCGGAATTTCCGTTCGTCGCTTTGTTGGTTTCCGGGGGGCATACGCAGTTGGTTCAGGTCGATGGCATTGGCCAGTACAGTCTGCTCGGCGAGACCCTCGACGATGCGGCCGGCGAAGCCTTCGATAAAACCGCGAAAATGATGGGCCTCAATTATCCGGGCGGGCCGGAAATTGCCAAACTGGCTGAGAAGGGCGTCGCAGGACGTTTCACTTTCCCGCGTCCGATGTGCGATCGCCCGGGCCTGGATTTCAGTTTCAGCGGCTTGAAAACCTTCGCCCTCAACACCTGGCAACAATGCGTCAGCGCCGGGGACGACAGCGAGCAAGCCCGTTGCGACATCGCGCTGGCGTTCCAGCAGGCCGTGGTGGAGACTTTGACCATCAAGTGCAAGCGCGCCCTGAAACAGGCGGGCATGAAGCGTCTGGTGATCGCTGGCGGCGTCAGCGCCAACAAGGCCTTGCGCGTCTCCCTTGAGAAAATGCTCGGCGACATGAAAGGCGATGTGTTCTACGCCCGTCCCGAGTTCTGCACTGACAACGGCGCGATGATCGCGTTTGCCGGTTGCCAGCGTCTGCAGGCCGGTCAGCAGGAAAGTCTGGCGATCAGCGTGCAGGCACGCTGGCCGATGGAGCAGTTGTCGGCGCTGTGATGAGCGGCGTTGACGGACGGTATTTAAAAATGCCGTTCGCGCCCGGCAAACAGGTCGCGTAAATTGCCGCGGTGGCGCCAGACGATCAGCAGTGTCAGGGCGCTCATCGGCAGCAGCGCTTCCGGCTCTTGCCATGCCAGCAATGGCAAGGTCAGGGGCGTGGCGATCAGCGCCGCCAGTGAGCTGGTGCGGGTCAGGTAGAACGTCAGCAGCCAGGCGCACACCGCCAGCAGCGCGGCGGGTGGATACAGGCCCAGCAGCATGCCGGCAGCCGTGGCGACGCCTTTGCCGCCGCGAAAGCGGAAATACAGCGGGAACAGGTGACCGATCACGGCGCACACGCCGATCCAGGCCTGATCCTGCAGCGAAAGGCCCATGGTCGCTGCGATCAGCACCGGTACCAGGCCTTTGCACAGATCACCCAACAGGGTCAGGATCGCCAGTTTGCGACCGACCAGGCGCAGCATGTTGGTGGCGCCGGCATTACCCGAGCCACTCATTCGCGGATCCGGGTTTCCGGTCAGGCGGCTGAGCAAAATGGCGAAGGACAGAGAGCCGAGCAGGTAGGCGAGGGTCGCCAGTAACCAAAACATGCTAACTATTCCGGGCGAGGACGCCCTGATTCTAACGGCGCATTGCGCCCTTGTCGTGCAGCGGAGAAAAGTGCTTGGACAGAGTGTTTATCGAGGGCCTGGAAGTCGACACCGTGATCGGTGCCTACGACTGGGAGCGCGACATCCGACAGTGCTTGCGTCTTGATCTGAGCTTCGCCTGGGACAATCGCCCGGCTGCCGCCGGTGATGACCTGACCCTGGCCCTCGATTACGCCAGCGTTTCTGCGCGTATCCAGGCCTTTGCCGAGCAATCCCGGTATCAATTGGTCGAGACCTTTGCCGAGCGCCTGGTCGAAGTGCTGATGGCTGAATTCAAGATCACCTGGGTTCGCCTGAAATTGACCAAGCCTGGCGCTGTGCCGGCGGCCAAGGGTGGTGTGGGCGTGGAGATCGAGCGCGGATGTCGCTGACTCAGGTGTATCTCGGGCTCGGTAGCAATATCGAGCGCGAAACCCATTTGCGTGCCGGACTCGACGCTTTGGCGACGTTTCTGGTGGATATCCGCTGTTCAGCGGTGTTCGAGAGCCAGCCGGTGGGGATCAAGAGCGGGCCATTCTTCAATTTTGTGGTCTCGGCGTTTACCGATCTGCCCTTGATGGAGCTGGATCGGCGCTTGAAATTCATCGAAGCCGATAATGGTCGTTATGCCCCTGATCGCAAGGGCTTGCCACTGGATATCGACGTTTTGTTGTACGGCGATCTGACGGGTAATTTCGACGGACTGATCCTGCCGCGTGCCGAAATCCTGAAAAACGCTTTTGTGCTGTGGCCGCTGTCGCTGATTGCGCCGGATCGGGTACATCCGGGGGTGGGGAAAAACTTCGCGACGCTGTGGGCCGAGGCGCAGATTGATCAGGTCTTGGCGCCGGTGGGGTTTGAATGGCGTGGCGAACAGCTCACGCCTTCGAACCTTTGAAGCAAAAGATCGCAGCCTGCGGCAGCTCCTACACGGGGATGCGCGTTTCCATGTAGGAGCTGCCGCAGGCTGCGATCTTTTGATCTTGCTTCAAGCGTTCTCTTTGTACGCCTTCAAAGCCTTCAGTCGTTCTCGCTTCAGCGCTTCACCCAGTTCCGGGCCTTTGAATCCCTTCTCCAGCAGCGGCTGCACCGCCACCCCGCGTGCCACATTGGCTGCCCCCCGCAAATAATCCGCCTGTGGATAACTGCGCTGTTCCAATCCCTTGCGTCCCCGTGCATCCATCTCGCAGGCCACGATGAATTCCTCGAAACGCTGCGGTCGGCGATACACGTCAAAACTCTGCAGCAGCTCCAGCAAGGTCGACGCCTTCAGCTCCAAAGCGCGATGACCGTGGGTGTGGTACTTACCGACCAGCAGCGCCAGTTCCTGACAATCCTTTGGTGCCTTGAAGCGTTCGTTGACCGCTTTGATCAATTTCAACCCAGTGTGCTCATGGGCGATGTGTCGCGGCCACTCCTCTTCCGGGGTCAGGCCTTTGCCGAGGTCGTGCAGCAGACAGGCCCAGCGCACCGTCAGCGGTTGTTTGTGCCGCGCCGATTGTTCCAGCACGCTGAGGGTGTGCAGCCCGGTATCGATTTCCGGGTGATGCGCCTCCGGCTGCGGCACACCAAAAAGCGCGTCCACTTCCGGCATCAGTACGTTCAGCGCGCCACAGTCGCGAAGCACCTGAATGAAGACCTGCGGTTGATCCTCCATCAGCGCGCGGGAAATTTCTTTCCAGCTACGTTCGGCGGTCAACGCCTCCAGCTCGCCTGATTCGCTGAGTTGCCGCATCAGTTTCAGCGTCTCTGGCGCGACAGTGAACCCCAATCCGGCATAGCGCGCAGCAAATCGGGCAACTCGCAGGACACGGAGCGGATCTTCAGCGAACGCCGGGGATACGTGGCGCAGAATACGCTCTTCAAGGTCGCGTTGACCGTGATAGGGATCGGTCAGATCGTGCTGTTCATCCTCGGCCATCGCGTTGATCGTCAGATCGCGGCGGATGAGGTCTTCTTCGAGGGTGACGTCTGGGCTGGCGTGAAAAGTGAAGCCGCCATAACCGCGACCGCTTTTGCGCTCGGTGCGGGCGAGGGCGTATTCCTCGCCGGTCCTGGGGTGAAGGAACACCGGAAAATCCGCGCCGACCGGGCGATAGCCCTGGGCGAGCATCTCTTCTGTGGTGGCCCCGACCACCACCCAATCGACATCGGTAACCGGTAGCCCGAGCAAGCGGTCACGTACCGCGCCGCCGACCTTGTAAATCTGCATAAAAAACCTCCGTTGGCCCGACAGGATAACCCTTGTGCCGGACTTTCGGAGGTCAGAACCGGCTCAAAGATGAATGACGGCCAGATCAAGCCTGCCGTAATCCCCTTCGCTGTGTTCGCTGCGTGGCGGTACGTGATGGGTTTTCATGATCTGGTCGCCCTGCAGGGTTTCCAGGTGAATGTCGAAGCCCCACAACCGGTGCAGATGCTTGAGTACCTCGTCAGTGGAGTCGCCCAGTGGTTTGCGGTCATGTTGCTGATGGCGCAGGGTCAGGGAGCGATCGCCACGCCGGTCGATGCTGTAGATCTGCACGTTCGGTTCACGATTGCCGAGGTTGTACTGCGCGGCCAGGGTTTCACGGATGATCCGGTAACCGGTTTCGTCATGGATCGCCGGGACCAGCAGATCATCTTTCTGATCGTCATCGAGGATGCTGAACAGCTTGAGATCGCGGATGACCTTGGGTGACAGATACTGCAGGATGAAGCTCTCGTCCTTGAAGCTGCTCATCGCGAATTTGATCGTCGACAGCCAGTCCGAACCGGCAATTTCCGGGAACCAGCGGCGGTCTTCCTCGGTAGGCTCTTCGCACATGCGGCGAATGTCCCGATACATCGCAAAACCCAGCGCATAAGGGTTGATGCCGCTGTAGTAAGGGCTGTCGAAGCCCGGCTGGAACACCACACTGGTGTGCGAGGTGAGGAATTCCATCATGAAACCATCTGTCACCAGGCCTTCGTCATACAGATCGTTCATCAGCGTGTAGTGCCAGAACGTCGCCCAGCCCTCGTTCATCACCTGGGTCTGGCGCTGTGGATAAAAATACTGGGCGATCTTGCGCACGATCCGCACGATCTCCCGTTGCCACGGCTCCAGCAGCGGGGCGTGTTTCTCGATGAAATACAGGATGTTTTCCTGCGGCTCGGCCGGGAAGCGGGCGTTGTCCTTGTCGCTGTATTTGTCTGCCCCTTTGGGAATGGTGCGCCACAGATCGTTGATCTGCTTCTGCATGTGCTCCTCGCGATCCTTTTGCCGCCGGCGTTCTTCTTCGGCAGAAATCGGATACGGACGCTTGTAGCGGTCGACACCGTAATTCATCAGCGCATGGCAGGAGTCGAGCAGATCCTCCACCGCATCGATACCGTGGCGTTCCTCGCACTGCATGATGTACTGCTTGGCGAACACCAGGTAATCGATGATCGAACTGGCGTCGGTCCAGGTGCGGAACAGGTAATTGCCCTTGAAAAAGCTGTTGTGGCCATAGCACGCGTGCGCCACCACCAGCGCCTGCATGCAGATGGTGTTTTCCTCCATCAGGTAGGCGATGCACGGGTCGGAGTTGATCACGATCTCGTAGGCCAGCCCCATCTGCCCGCGGCTGTAGGATTTCTCGGTGCTGAGGAAGTGTTTGCCATAGGACCAGTGGTGATAGCCCAGTGGCATGCCGACCGAGGCATAGGCATCCATCATCTGTTCGGCGGTGATCACTTCGATCTGGTTGGGATAGGTGTCCAAGGCATAGCCGGCCGCAATCCGGGCGATCTCGCGGTCATAGGCCTGGATCAGCTCGAACGTCCATTCCGAGCCGGTGGAAATGGGTTGGCGTTTCTGCTCTTTGGCGGTCATGTCACTAACCTGCGCTGGAAGAGTTCACGGAAGACCGGATAGATATCCCCGGCCGAGACCAGTTGCTGCTGGGCAAACGTGTCGGAAAAGGCTTCGGCGATGCGTTCGTATTCGTACCAGAGGGCCTGGTGTTCGCGCGGTGTGATCTCCACATAAGTGTAGTACTGCACAAACGGCATGATCTGGTTGATCAGGATGTCGCGGCAGATTGGCGAGTCATCGTTCCAGTTGTCGCCGTCGGAAGCCTGCGCGGCATAGATGTTCCATTCGTTGCTCGGGTAGCGCTCGGCCATGATCTCCTGCATCAGCTTCAGGGCGCTGGAGACGATGGTGCCGCCGGTTTCCCGCGAATAGAAAAACTCTTCCTCGTCCACTTCCCGGGCGCTGGTGTGGTGGCGGATGAACACGACGTCTATCTTGTCGTAGTTCCGCTTGAGGAACAGATACAACAGGATGAAAAAGCGCTTGGCGATGTCCTTGGTCGCTTGGGTCATGGAGCCGGAAACGTCCATCAGGCAGAACATCACAGCTTTCGAACTGGGGTTGGGCTGCTTGATCAGCAAGTTGTACTTGAGGTCGAAGGTGTCGAGAAATGGCACCCGATGGATGCGAGCGCTGAGTTTCTCGATTTCGGCTTCGAGTTCCTGAATATCGCCGAAGTTGTCTGGCTCTTCGCGCTTTAAGCGCGCCAACTCCTCTTTGGCTTCGCGCAGTTTGGCGCGGCTGCTGCCGGACAGTGCGATGCGCCGGGCGTGGGCCGAGCGCAGGGTGCGGATGATGTTGATCCGTGATGGGTTGCCTTCATTGCTGATCCCGGCGCGCACGGTCTTGAAGGTGTCGGTGCCGCTCAGGTTGCGTTTGACCAGGTTCGGCAGTTCGAGGTCTTCGAACATGAACTCGAGGAATTCTTCCTGAGTGATCTGGAAGACGAATTCGTCCATGCCCTCGCCGGAGTTACCGGCCTTGCCGGGACCGCGTCCACCGCCGCCCCCCGGAGGCCTGGCGATGTGTTCGCCGGCAGTGAATTCCTTGTTGCCGGGATGAACCACGGTCTGCTTGCCGCCGCGGCCGTGGTGAAGCACCGGTTCGTCGATATCGCGACCGGGAATGCTGATCTGTTCGCCGTGCTCCATGTCAGTAATGGAGCGGCGGCTGACCGCCTCTTCGACAGCCTTCTTGATGTGATCACGGTAACGCCGCAGGAAGCGCTGGCGGTTCACCGTGCTCTTGTTCTTGCCATTGAGACGTCGGTCGATCACATAGCTCATACGTGGCCCTCCGGGCAGCTTCAAGTTGTGAGCTGCGAGCCGCAAGTAGAAGCACAGCGTTCACATGCCTTTTCTTGCAGCTCGTAGCTAGAAGCTTGTAGCTGTTTTACTGCGATTTCCGGACCCGTAGGTACCATTCGGACAGAAGTCTTACCTGTTTGTCGGTGTAGCCGCGCTCGACCATTCGAGTGACGAAGTCGTTGTGTTTCTGTTGATCCTCTTTGCTGGCCTTGGCATTGAAGCTGATGACTGGCAGCAGGTCTTCGGTGTTCGAGAACATTTTCTTCTCGATAACCACCCGCAGTTTCTCGTAGCTGAGCCAGGTCGGGTTCTTGCCATTGTTGTTGGCCCGGGCGCGCAACACGAAGTTGACGATCTCGTTGCGGAAATCCTTCGGATTGCTGATGCCGGCCGGTTTCTCGATTTTCTCCAGTTCTTCGTTCAGTGCGACGCGGTTGAGAATCTCGCCGGTTTCCGGATCGCGGTATTCCTGATCTTGAATCCAGAAGTCTGCGTACAGCACGTAGCGGTCGAAGATGTTCTGGCCGTACTCGCTGTAAGACTCGAGATAAGCGGTCTGGATCTCCTTGCCGATGAATTCGATATAACGCGGCGCCAGGTACTCCTTGAGGTAGCGCAGATAACGCTCGCGGGTTTCGGCCTGGAACTGTTCCTGTTCGATCTGCTGTTCCAGCACATAGAGCAGGTGCACCGGGTTGGCGGCGATTTCATGCGGATCGAAGTTGAAGACCTTGGACAGGATCTTGAACGCAAAACGGGTCGAAAGACCGTTCATGCCTTCGTCGACGCCAGCCGAATCGCGGTATTCCTGAATCGACTTGGCTTTTGGATCGGTGTCCTTGAGGTTTTCCCCGTCGTAGACGCGCATCTTCGAATAGATGTTGGAGTTTTCCGGCTCCTTGAGGCGCGACAGCACCGTGAACTGCGCCAGCATCTTCAGGGTGTCCGGCGCGCAGTGGGCTTTGGCCAGCGAACTGTTGAACAGCAGCTTGTCGTAAATCTTCACCTCATCGCTCACTCGCAGGCAGTACGGCACCTTGACGATGTAGATCCGGTCGATGAAGGCTTCGTTGTTCTTGTTGTTGCGGAAGGTGTGCCACTCCGATTCGTTGGAGTGGGCCAGCAGGATCCCGGTGAACGGAATCGCGCCCAGACCTTCGGTACTGTTGTAGTTGCCTTCCTGGGTGGCGGTCAGCAATGGGTGCAGCACCTTGATCGGTGCCTTGAACATTTCGACGAATTCCATCAGGCCCTGGTTGGCCCGGCACAGTGCACCGGAGTAGCTGTAGGCGTCGGCGTCGTTCTGTGGGTATTCCTCGAGTTTGCGGATGTCGACCTTGCCCACCAGTGCAGAAATGTCCTGGTTGTTCTCGTCACCCGGTTCGGTCTTGGCCACGGCGATCTGATTGAGGATCGACGGGTACAGCTTGACCACGCGGAACTGGCTGATGTCGCCGCCGAACTCGGCCAGGCGTTTGGTCGCCCAGGGCGACATGATGGTGTTCAGGTAGCGGCGCGGAATGCCGAAGTCTTCCTCGAGAATTGCGCCATCTTCGGTGGCGTTGAACAGACCCAGGGGAGATTCGAATACCGGCGAGCCCTTGATCGCATAGAAGGGCACTTTTTCCATCAGCTGTTTCAGCTTCTCGGCCAGGGACGATTTACCGCCACCGACGGGGCCAAGCAGATAGAGGATCTGTTTCTTCTCTTCCAGGCCTTGGGCGGCATGGCGGAAATACGAGACGATCTGGTCGATGCATTCTTCCATCCCGTGGAAGTCTTCAAAGGCCGGATAGCGACGAATCACCTTGTTGGAGAAGATCCGCGACAGCCGCGAGTTGGTCGACGTGTCGAGCAGCTCGGGTTCGCCGATGGCCATCAATAGACGCTCGGCGGCGGAAACGTAAGCGCTGCGGTCCTTTTTGCACAGCTCCAGGTACTCCTGCAGCGAGAGTTCTTCCTGGCGTGTGGACTCGAAACGTTGTTGGAAGTGGCTAAAGATACTCATGACGTCACCTCGCTCGATACGTGGAGCCGACGCCGGATCACTCAGTCGATGCTGGCAAGCAGCCGCGGTGGCCGCCTGTTTACCCCCCAGAACACTTTCGCGGTCGACAACCTTGAAAGTCACTCCCGATGACCCGTGCGCCGGTGTACCGGCTCTCCCCTGTTTTGGATGGCCTGGGCTTAAGGATAGTTGGGAATTCGGGAGGTAAAGGCGAGATACGTAATTAGTTGTGGCAGACCGTTCGTCTGCCCCGCGCAGGCCCACGGCAGCCGGGGCCTGCACGTGACAAAAAAATTATTCGGCGGTGCCTTGCGCGGTTTCCGCAGGATAAGTTGTACGCCACAGCTCAAAGCCGCCGTCCATGCTGTAGACATCGGAGAAGCCCTGACTGATCAGGTACGCGGCCGCACCCTGGCTGGAATTGCCGTGGTAGCAGACGACTACGGTCGGAGCATCGAGGTCGGCACCTTGAATGAAAGCGTGCAGCGAGTGGTTGTCCAAATGCTTCGAACCGCGGATATGCAGGGCGGCAAAGGTCGCAGGATCACGGACATCGACGACAACGGCACCTTGCTCACGCAGAGCCTGGGCCTGTTCCGGGGGGATTCGTTTGAATTCGCTCATGGCGGGTTCCTGTAGCTCGGCAGAATACGCAGTCTAACGCGGGGCGCTGACTGGCGGAGTTTCGGGGATAAGTGGGGTGACGGTTGGTACAAGCCCGCCGTGCTCATCGCATTTGCACGACACGCGCTCGCCGCTGTCGACGTTCATCAGCGTCAGGCTGCCGCCCCAGACACAACCGGTGTCGAGCGCCGAGATGCCTGGTTCGTGAACATCGCCTTCCAGCGCGGCCCAATGGCCGAAGATGATCCGCAGGCCGCGGGTCTTGCGCTCCTTGTGCTGGAACCACGGTTTGTAACCGGGCGGTGCGCTGTCGAGGCCTTCCTTGCTTTTGAGGTCGAGCTTGCCGTCGGCGGTGCAGAAGCGCATGCGAGTGAAATAGTTGGTAATGACGCGCAGGCGGGTGACGCCTTTGAGATCGTTGTCCCATTTGGCGGGTTCGTTGCCGTACATGCCGTCGAGGAAGGCAGGAAACAGATTGTCATCGCGTAATGCGGTCTCGACTTCGCCAGCGCACTTCAAGGCGCGACGAAGCGACCATTGCGGCGGGATGCCGGCATGAACCATCACGACATCGCGCTGCTCATCGTAGTGCGCAAGCTTTTGCTGACGCAGCCATTCAAGCAGCTCAGGGCCATCGGGTGCCTCAAGGATTTCGCGCAACGTGTCGGATTTTTTCAGGCGCTCGACGTGCCTGCTGACAGCCAGCAAATGCAAGTCGTGATTGCCCAGCACGCAGACCAGTGACTCGCGCATGCCATAGAGGAAGCGCAGGGTCTCCAACGACTGCGGCCCACGGTTGACCAGATCGCCGACCAGCCACAGCCGGTCAAGTTTCGGATCGAACGCGACCTGCTTGAGCAGGCACTTGAGCGGTTCGAGGCAACCTTGCAGATCGCCCACGGCGTACGTGGTCATCAGTGCAGGGCTCCGGGTACAGCGAGGCGGAAGGGCTTGATGATGGCGTCGAAATGTTTGCCATCGGTGGCGACCATTTCGTAGGTGCCCTGCATGGTGCCGACCTTGGTGGTCATTACCGTGCCGCTGCTGTAGGTGTGGCTTTTGCCTGCGTCGATCAGTGGTTGCTGGCCGACGACGCCTGCGCCGCGAACCTCTTCGACGTGCCCGTCACCGTCGGTGATCACCCAGTGACGCGACATCAACCGGGCAGGGCGCTCGCCATTGTTTTGCACGGTGATGGTGTAGGCGAAGGCGAAGCGGTCGTGCTCGGGTTGCGATTGGTCTGCCAGATAGCGGGTGACGACACTGACATCGACCTGATAACGAGGATCGGACATGCAAAAGGGCCTTAAGCAAAGCGGAACGCGGGGCGTAGCTGATGGGAGTCAGTCTAGGCAAGTATCGGGCAGTAAACCAGAGTGGCGTCCTGCCCGATAGCGTTCATCGCCTGTCAGTCGGCGGCGGGGGCCTGCGGAACTTGTTCGCTGAGCTTGTCAGCCAGGCGCACGAATGCAGCCAGATCCAGTTGTTCGGGACGCAGGCTGCCATCGACGCCGGCGGCTTCGATCTCGGCAGCGGTCATCAATTGTTTGAGGGTGTTGCGCAGGGTCTTGCGGCGCTGGTTGAACGCTTCACGAACGACGCGCTCAAGCAGGCGATGATCCTTGGCCGGGTGTGGCAGTACCGCGTGCGGCACCAGGCGGACGATGGCCGAGTCGACTTTCGGCGGCGGGTTGAACGCACCCGGGCCAACGTTGAACAGGTGCTCTACACGGCAGTGGTACTGAACCATGATCGACAGACGACCCCAGTCACCGCCGCCTGGGCCGGCTGCCAGACGCTCGACCACTTCCTTCTGCAGCATGAAGTGCATGTCGCGAATGATGCCGGCGTTGTTCAGCAGGTGGAAAATCAGCGGCGTGGAGATGTTGTACGGCAGGTTGCCGACCACGCGCAGGCTGTTTGGCGCGGCGTTGAGGGTGTTGAAGTCGAACTTCAATGCATCGCCCTGATGCAGGTTGAAGTTGCTCTTGCCGGCGAACTGCTGGTTGAGGATCGGGATCAGGTCTTTGTCGAGTTCCACCACGTCGAGTTGCGCACCGGAGTTGAGCAGTCCCGCCGTCAGAGCGCCCTGGCCGGGCCCGATTTCCAGCATGCGGTCGCCGGATTTGGCGCTGATGGAGCGCAGGATGCGGTCGATGACGCCGGCATCGTGCAGGAAGTTCTGGCCAAAGCGTTTGCGCGCCTTGTGTTGGTATTGCTCGGTCATAAACGGGTCTCGGCCATCTGGTAGGCGGTTTCCAAAGCGACCTGCAGGCTGCCGGTGTCGATTTTGCCGCTGCCGGCCAGATCCAGGGCAGTGCCGTGGTCGACCGACGTGCGAATGATCGGCAAGCCAAGGGTAATGTTGACGGCGGCGCCGAAGCCTTTGTATTTCAGCACGGGCAGGCCCTGGTCGTGGTACATCGCCAGCACTGCGTCACAGTGCTCCAGATATTTGGGGGTAAACAGAGTGTCGGCAGGCAGCGGGCCACGAAGGTCCATGCCCTCGCCGCGCAGACGCTCTAATGTGGGTTCGATGATGTCGATTTCTTCATGGCCCAGGTGTCCGCCTTCACCAGCGTGCGGGTTGAGTCCGCAGACCAGTATGCGAGGCTGGGCGATGCCGAATTTTTCCTGGAGGTCGGCGTGCAGTATCCGCGTGACCCGTTCCAGCCGCTGCGGTGT
>NZ_QAIK01000164.1:0-1265 GCF_003061005.1 Pseudomonas sp. HMWF021
CTCCTACCCCGCGCATGGCTGCCACCCAAACCTGTAGGAGGGAGATGGTGGAAGCTCATTTCACTACCAGAGGTTCAAAGATGACAGCGCTTAAACCCGACCCACCCTACGAAAAAATCATCCCTCATCCCGACAATCGCTTCATGGCCCTGACCGGCAACTGCAGCGACATGCCCACGCTGTTCGTCGATACCCACGTCCCCCTCGACATCCTCATGGACGCCGCCAACTACCGCATCCGCGCCGTGATCCAGGTGCTGGAAAACATGTGCATGCGCGGCTCGGTCGAGTGCGACTCGATCATCCTCAGCGACTTCGCCATGCTCTGCGCCATTCCGCTGCGTGACGGCTGTGATGTGCTGGATGTGATTGGCAAACGCCTCGGCAACCTGTCCCTGTAAGCCTGAGAGCGTTTTTGTGGCGAGGGAGCTTGCTCCCGCTCGGCTGCGTAGCAGTCGCAACCCGGTTGTCGCGGTGTGAGACGGAATGGGGGATTGAGGTCTTGGGGCCGCTGCGCAGCCCATCGGGGATGAATCCCCTCGCCACAAAGGCAAGGGCAAAAGATCGCAGCCTTCGGCAGCTCCTACAGGGTGTACGCCAATCCCGTGTAGGAGCTGCCGAAGGCTGCGATCTTTTGATTTTGATTCCATCAGCGATTTACGCATCCTGAGTTTTGGTAAAGCTTTCGATACGTTGTCGAGACAACTGACCTGTGACACCTCTGAGCAGGTTATCGGCATGTTGAGGCCCGCTCGGCCGCCAACCCCTGACTTGCCGCCCGGTAAAAGGTAAACTTCACGGCCCTCGCAGGAGCAGCCATGAATTATCGTCACGCCTTCCATGCCGGCAATCACGCCGATGTGTTCAAACACCTGACCTTGACCCGCCTCATCGCCCTGATGTCGCGCAAGGAGCAGCCGTTTGCCTATCTCGACACGCACGCCGGCATCGGCCTGTACGACCTGCAGGGCGATCAGGCCAACCGTACCGGCGAGTACCTGGAAGGCATCGCGCGGTTGTGGGATCAGCCGGATCTGCCGGCCCTGACCGCCGACTACATGAAGGTGTTGCACGAGATGAACCCCGATGGCCAGTTGCGCTACTACCCGGGTTCGCCGGAGCTGGCGCGGCGTCTGACCCGGCCGCAGGACCGGGTGATGCTCAACGAGAAGCACCCGCAGGACGGCGTGCTGCTCAAGGACAACATGGCCGGCGACCGTCGGGTCAAGGTGCATCTGGGCGAGGGCTGGCATGTGGCGCGGGCG
>NZ_QAIK01000164.1:1277-70418 GCF_003061005.1 Pseudomonas sp. HMWF021
CGGTGCAGGAGAAGCGCGCGGTGATGCTGATTGATCCGCCGTTCGAGCAGCTTGATGAGATGCAAAAGTGTGCGGCGTCGCTGAAAGAAGCGATTGGCCGGATGCGTCAGACCGTGGCGGCGATCTGGTACCCGGTGAAGGATCAGCGTGCGTTGCGCCGGTTCTATCAGGATCTGGCCGGTACCGGCGCGCCGAAATTGCTGCGCGTGGAACTGCTGGTGCATCCGCTGGATACGCCGAACAGCCTGAACGGCTCCGGGCTGGCGATTGCCAATCCGCCGTGGGGGCTGGAGGAAGAATTGCGTGAGCTGCTGCCGTGGTTGTCGAAGAAGCTTGGGCAGACTCAGGGTGGATGGCAGATGGATTGGTTGATTGCCGAGAGCTGATCAACGGCAAGGTCAAAAGATCGCAGCCTGCGGCAGCTCCTACAGGTCCGCGCATGTGTGGGCGACACTGAACTTTGTAGGAGCTGCCGCAGGCTGCGATCTTTTGCTTTCAGATTTTAATCAATTACCCGCCAGGCTCGCTGGCATGCATACGCCAGTGCCGCCAATCCCGCAATAACCTTCAGGGTTCTTCGCCAGGTATTGCTGGTGATACGCCTCGGCGAAGTACACGGTCGGCGCCTGCTCGATCTCGGTGCTGATGTCGCCCAGGCCCGCCTTCGACAGCTCGGCCTGATACACCGCTTTGCTCTTCAGCGCCGCGTCCAGTTGCTCTGGCGAAGTGGCGTAGATCACCGAACGGTACTGGGTGCCGATGTCGTTGCCCTGACGCATGCCCTGCGTCGGGTTGTGCAGTTCCCAGAACATCGCCAGCAGCTCTTCGTAGCTGACCTTGGCCTTGTCATACACCACCAGCACCACTTCGGCGTGGCCGGTCAGGCCCGAGCAGACTTCTTCGTAAGTCGGGTTCGGCGTATAGCCGCCGGCATAACCTACGACCGTGCTGACCACGCCTTCGCGCTGCCAGAAGCGGCGTTCAGCGCCCCAGAAGCAACCCAGACCGAAAATCGCAAAGTCGACGTCCTGAAAGAACGGGCCGAGCAGTGGGGTTTCTTCGAAGACGAAGTGCTTTTCAGGCAGGGTCATCGCGGTTTCGCGGCCGGGCAGAGCTTGATCTTTGGTCGGTAGCACGTTTTTGTTCACCAGAATTTCCGAGCGCAGAACCATGATCGTTCCTCTCAGTCAGGATGGGATGTAAAAAGTCAGACCGCCAGTGTGCCCAATGATGCCGGATTTCGCACCATTCAATGTAGGAGCTGCCGCAGGCTGCGATCTTTTGATCTTGTCTTTAAAAAAACAGGATCAAAAGATCGCAGCCTGCGGCAGCTCCTACATAAAAAGGGCGGCGAGGGCTAGAGGCAGAGCGGGCCGCGCGGGTAGCGCTTGAGCGCCTGGATCAGCTCGGCGCCGGGGATCGGCCGGTCGAACAGGTAGCCCTGGCCGACGTCGCAACGGTGACGCCGCAGGAACGCCAGTTGCTCGGCGGTCTCGATGCCTTCGGCCACGACCTTCAGCTTCAGGTTGTGGGCCATGGCGATCACCGCGGAGGTGATTTCCATGTCGTCCTGGTTGTCGGGGATTTCGTGGATGAAGCTGCGATCGATCTTGATGATGTCGATCGGGAATTTCTTCAGGTAGCTGAGCGACGAATACCCGGTGCCGAAGTCGTCCATGGCCAGGGTCAGGCCCAGACGCTTGAGCTGGTCGAGCTGCAGGTGCGTGTCTTCGGTGGCTTCCAGCAGCAGGCCTTCGGTCAGTTCCAGCTCCAGCAGATTGGCCGGCAGCGCTTCTTCCTTGAGGATGTTGGCGATGGACGCGACCAGATCCGGGTCGGAAAACTGCTTGGGCGACAGGTTGATCGCCACTTGCAGATTGCCCATGCCCGCAGCGGTCAGTGCCTTGCTCATGCGGCAGGCCTGACGTGCGATCCACTTGCCGATCGGGATGATCAGGCCGGTTTCTTCGGCGACGCTGATGAACTGGTCCGGGCGGATCATCCCGCGCTCCGGGTGGTTCCAGCGCAGCAGCGCTTCCATGCCCAGCAGGCGACCGCTGCGCAGGCACAGCTTGGGCTGATAGAACACGTCCAGCTCGTTCTGGGTCAGGGCGCGGCGCAGGTTGTTTTCGACGAACAGCTTGTAGCTGGCCTCGGCGTTCAGCGCTTCGGTGAACACTTGCACCTGATGCTTGCCGTTGGCCTTGGCCTTGTGCAGGGCCAGGCCGGCGTTGCGCATCAGGGTTTGCGGATCGCGACCGTGCAACGGCGCACAGGCAAGGCCCACGGAGCCGGTGACGCTGATCAACTGGTTGTCGACAAACATCGGCTTGTCGAGGGTCATCAGCAACTGGCTGGCAATCTGTTGCCCGGCTTCCAGATCGGTGTCATCGAGCAGCACGGCGAATTCGTTACTGGCGAACCGCGCGAGGCTGCCGCTCGGGCTCAGGCTGTTGCGCAGACGCCGGGCCAGGCTGATCAGCAGTTTGTCGCCGGTCTGGTGACCGAGGCTGTCGTTGATCCGCTTGAAATTGTCGATGTCCACCAGCAGCAGGCTGATCGGTGTGTCGGTATCGCGGGCGAAGCGTTCGTCCAGATTGCGGATAAACGCCGGGCGGTTGCCGAGGTTGGTCAGGTTGTCGGTGTAGGCCAGACGCTCGATGCGCTGCTGCGCCAGTTTGGTCTGGGTGATGTCTTCGTAAATGCCGATGTAGTGCGTCAGCTCGCGGTTGTCGCCGTACACCTTGGAAATCGACAACTGGCCCCAGTACGGTTCGAGGTTTTTCCGACGGCTCTTGAATTCGCCCTGCCAGCTGTTGCTCTTGGCCAGCGCCGAGGGCGCGTCGAACAACAGCTCGCTGAGGTTCTCCAGGGCCGGCAGCTCGGACAGGCGCTGGCCGTGGACTTCCTCGGTGGAATATTGGGTGATCGCGGTGAAGCTCGGGTTGACGTACTCCACCACGCCGTCGCAATTGACCAGCAGAAAGGCGTTGGCACTTTGCTCGACCGCGCGCTGGAACAGGTGCAGGGCGCTGGTGGCGGTGCGGCGGTTGTGGTTGTTGATGACCTGGGCGAACTGGTCGGCCAGCTCACCGGCAAAGGCGATTTCATCGGACTGCCAGGCGCGGGTGACGCCGGTCTGCTCCAGACAGAGCACACCGACCACCTGGCCGTCGACGCGGATGCTGGCGTCTAGCATGGCGTTGACGTCGCGCGGGCGCAGGGCTTCGGCCATCTCGCGGGTGCGCGGGTCGCGCATCGCGTTGTGTGCGTCGATGGCGCGGCTGCCGTGCAGGGCTTCCATGTAATCGGGGAAGCCGCTGATGTCGATCACCTCCGGCAGGAGGTATTCCTGGGTCGCGCGGTGGTACGCGGAAATCGGCACCAGCAGGTTGCCTTCGAGGTTCCACAAACTGGCGCAGTCGATCTCATAGATATCGCAGGCGCAGCGGGTGATCAGTTCGGCGGCTTCCTGCAGCGAGTTGTGGCTGCTGTAGCGCTGGCGGGCCAGCAGCAGAATCAGATCCTGCTGGGCGCGCACCCGCTCCAGATGCTGCAGTTGTTCCTGCTGGGCGCGCTGGTTCAGTTCCAGGGCGATCTGCAGGCGCGAGTTCTGGGTTTCGAGGTCGACGGACGGCAGCGCGGGCGCTTCGTCGAACACGTTGTCCACCGCCAGCAGATAACCGCGCAACAGGTGACGATTGTGCTGTTTGTAGGCTTCACCGAGTTCGAGGATGCTCAGCGCGCCGGCGGCGGTGTGCAGGGTGTAGCGCACCAGATAATGCGGGCTGGCGCCGAGTTGCTGCTGAATGGTGTCGTGCAGCTGATAGCGCGCTTCGGGCTCCATCAGGCTGGCGTAGGGCGAGCCGACCAGGGCACACAATTCGACGGCTGGCTGACCGAACTGGCGCTCGCAGTTGGGATCGAGAAACAGCATCGCCCAACTGGCTTCATTCAAGCGCTCGAAACGCAGCATGCCGAGCCGCGAGGGCACAGGCAACTGCGTCACTACCTCGGCCGCCAAACGGCTGGCGGCATCGGGTTGGCTCTTCATGAAGGAACTCGCTTGGAAATATGCTGAACGCGCCGGGCTCTCGCCCTCTTTACTGTTGCCTGCGGCAAGGTTGCATCATTGCGGCACTGACTGACAAGAGAGATGAAGGCCAAGTGCTATAAGAATGTGTCGGCCGCGTGAGGCATTTCTCCAGTGTCTGGTTGAAAAGAGCAAAAGATCGCAGCCTTCGGCAGCTCCTGCAGGGAATACGATGTCCTGTAGGAGCTGCCGCAGGCTGCGATCTTTTCAGAATTTAACGCAATTCAATGCTGATCGACTGCAGCTTCTTGCCATCACGATCATGGTAATTGATCAAAATCTGATCAGTCTCGACCACCACATGGGCGAAGTTGTCCTCACTGACCACCGTGCTGGTCAACTCATGTTGATAATCGCCTGCTACCGTGCGCACCAGCGGCTGATCGAGGACGAACATCGACGCCTTGGCGTAGGGCAGCAGCTTGCTGTTGTAAAACGGTGAGGCCACGATGGTGTGGATTTCGAAGTCCGGATCTTCGCTGTGGGTCAGGCGCGAGGTCAGCGAGCCATGCACATCGCCCGAGACAAACACGACGTTGCTGATCTTGCGCGTGCGGATGGTTTCCAGCAGGCGCAAGCGCTGCGCGGGAAATGCCTGCCAGGCGTCAGTGCCGTTAAGCTTGCGATCGGGGTAGAACATGACGCTGGTCACCACGAACTTGACCCTCGCCTCGCTGTTACACAGCCATTCGATCAATGCTTGTTCCTGCTCGATATCCAGAATACGAGGATCATCCAGCGACAAACTGCGTTGTGTACGGCTGTCCGTCACAAACCATTCAATATCGCCGTCGCTGAATTGATACCAATAGTGCGCAAGTTTCGTATGTTCGACCTCATTGTTGATGTTCAACTTTTGTGCCGGACTATGGCTGGCTTGATACAGCTCATAAGCGGCCATCGCATTGCGAAATAATTCGTGATCGGAGTTGCTGGCATTGGCAGGCCAGTTATCTTCAATTTCATGGTCATCAAGCATCATGTAAGTCGAAGTGCCGGACATCAGTCTTTGTATATTCGGTTGCGAGAAAGCCGTGCGGTACTTGTTGAGAATGTCCTTGTATTCGCGGTCGGGAGCAATCAGGTTGAGGTCGTCGACGTAAATCTGGTCGCCGGTCATCAGTGTTGCGCTGATGGCCGGCTCGGCGCCCTCGATCATCTGATTGATCGAGGCAAATATGCGGTCGCCCAGATGCGGCAGGACTGCCGCGCCTGCGGTCATGCGCAGGTAACGACAGGAGCCGAGAATATAGGCGCGGGCCTTGGCCGGATCTGCGCTGCGAGTACGGAAGCGGTAAGTCTCGCGCGGCCATTGCAGGGGCAACTCGGCAATGCTCTGGAGGTTGTGCACCGGGCTCATCGGGCTGAACCAGCCGGTCTGGTATTCGTATTCGCAATCGCTGTCCAGATCGTTCAGAGAAAATACATGACATAGATCCCGCGATTCATGCAATTGCGCAAGGCTGCCTTTTGACCAGGGTTTGCTGTCCAGCTTGCGATAACGTAGTCCGGCAAATACCGTATTGTTGTTGGATGAGCCGCCGCGAATAAATATGCGTGTGTGGTTAGTTGTGGCGTGGCCAATAACGGGGCCGACAATCGGTTTGAACATGTTCGAATCCATTCGATTGATAGTTGCGCACTAGTGCGTGCTGAAAAAGAAGTTGTTTAACTTGCGTTGCCAAGGTTAGTTGGCGATCAGAGAAAAATATCGGCGCAAAGTGGACTGGGCATGTGGCTTAAGTAGACCGGGCTTGTAGGAATAAAAGCGCTGCAACGTTTCTGCGGGCAAAAAAAAGCCCCGTCAAACTGACGGGGTTGAGGTACGAGCGTGTGGCGCTCGAAAACGTGGAACGCGATCGGCCCTCCGTTGCCGGAGGGCCGATTGCTTTACAGCAGGATGGTGCGGATGTCGCCCAACAGGCTGCCCAGACGCTGGGTGAAGCGTGCGGCAGCAGCGCCGTTGATCACACGGTGATCGTAGGACAGCGACAGAGGCAGCATCAGTTTCGGCTGGAAGGCTTTGCCGTCCCAGACTGGCTGGATGGTTGCCTTGGAAACACCGAGGATCGCCACTTCCGGCGCGTTGACGATCGGCGTGAAGCCGGTGCCGCCAATGTGGCCGAGGCTGGAAATGGTGAAGCAGGCGCCTTGCATCTCGTCCGAAGACAGCTTCTTGGTGCGGGCCTTTTCAGCCAGCGAAGCCGCTTCTGCAGCCAGTTGCAGCAGGCTCTTCTGGTCGACGTTCTTGATCACCGGGACCAGCAGGCCATCCGGGGTGTCGACCGCGAAACCGATGTTGACGTACTTCTTGCGAATGATCGCCTTGCCGCTTGGCGCCAGCGAACTGTTGAAGTCCGGCAGCTCCTTGAGCAGGTGTGCGCAGGTCTTGAGCAGCAGCGGCAGGATGGTCAGCTTGACGCCGGCCTTCTCTGCGACGGCTTTCTGCGCAACACGGAAGGCTTCCAGCTCGGTGATGTCCGCCGAGTCGAATTGCGTCACGTGCGGCACGTTCAGCCAGCTGCGGTGCAGGTTGGCAGCGCCGACCTGCATCAGGCGGGTCATCGGCACTTCTTCGATTTCGCCGAAGCGGCTGAAGTCCACGACCGGAATCGGCGGGATGCCCGCGCCACCGGTTGCGCCACCAGCAGCCGGCGCTTCCTTGGCCTTCTGCATCATCGCCTTGACGTAAACCTGCACGTCTTCCTTGAGGATGCGACCGTGCGGACCGCTGGCGCCAACAGCGCTCAGCTCGACGCCGAACTCACGGGCCAGTTGACGCACGGCAGGGCCGGCATGAACTTTCGCGCCAGGCTTGGCCGGTGCAGCAGCCGGGGCGGCAGCAGGTGCAGCGGCAGCCGGAGCAGCAGCGGCAGGTGCCGGAGCGCTTGGTGCAGCAGCAGCGGCTGGAGCCGGGGCCGCAGCAGGGGCCGCGCCTTTGACTTTCAGCTTGAGGATCAGGTCGCCGGTGCCCACTTCGTCGTCCAGCTTGATGGAAATGCTTTCCACCACGCCAGCGGCAGGCGATGGAATTTCCATGCTGGCCTTGTCGGATTCGAGGGTGATCAGCGACTGGTCGGCTTCAACGCTGTCGCCAGCCTTGACCAGCACTTCGATGATCTTGGCCTTGCCGGCCGAACCGATGTCCGGAACATGGATGTCCTGAACGCTGTCAGCCACTGGAGCAGCCGGAGCGGCGGCGGTCGCCGGCGCAGCAGCAGCGGCTGGTGCAGCAGCCTGAGCCGGAGCGGCCGCAGCAGGGGCCGCAGCACCCGCCACTTCCAGATCCAGAATCAGGTCGCCGGTGCCGACTTCGTCGTTGAGCTTGACGCTGATGGCCTTGACCACGCCAGCGGCAGGCGACGGGATTTCCATGCTCGCCTTGTCGGACTCCAGGGTGATCAAAGATTGATCAGCCTCGACGGTGTCGCCGACCTTGACCTGGATCTCGATGATCTGGGCCTTGCCCGAGGAACCAATGTCCGGCACGTGCACTTGCTGCACCGAAGCGGCAGCAGGGGCGGCGGCTGGCGCAGGTGCAGCGGCAGCAGGCGCAGCAGCCGGTTTGGCTTCAGCTTTTGCCGCCGGTGCAGCGGCAGGCGCAGGAGCCGCTTGCGCGGCGCCCTCGACTTCCAGCTCGAGCAGTTCGTCGCCTTCTTTCAGGCGGTCGCCCAGCTTCACTTTCAGGCTCTTGATGACGCCGGCTTTCGGGGCCGGCACTTCCATGCTGGCCTTGTCCGATTCCAGGGTCAGGATGCTCTGGTCGGCTTCGATACGGTCGCCGACCTTCACAAACAGTTCAATTACTTCACCTTCACCGCTGCCGATGTCAGGTACGCGAATGAGTTCGCTCACAAAATGTCTCCTCAGCAGTCCAGTGGGTTGCGTTTTTCCGGGTCGATGCCGAACTTGACGATGGCCTCGGCCACGACTTTAGGTTCGATATCACCACGGTCAGCCAGTGCTTCCAGGGCTGCCAACACCACGAAATGACGGTCGACTTCGAAGAAATGACGCAGTTTCTTGCGGCTGTCGCTGCGGCCGAAACCGTCGGTGCCCAGGACTTTGAATTCCTTGGACGGTACCCACTGACGGATCTGCTCGGCGAACAGCTTCATGTAGTCGGTAGAGGCAATGACCGGACCTTTACGGCCGCTCAGGCACTCTTCAACGTAGCTCTGCTTGGGCTTCTGGCCAGGCTTGAGACGGTTGCTGCGCTCTACGGCCAGGCCGTCGCGACGCAGTTCGTTGAAACTGGTGACGCTCCATACATCAGCGCCGATGTTGAACTCTTCACGCAGGATCTTCGCCGCTTCACGCACTTCACGCAGGATGGTGCCGGAGCCCATCAGCTGTACGTGATGCGCCGCATCGCGGGTATCTTCTTCGAGCAGGTACATGCCTTTCTTGATGCCTTCTTCGGCACCGGCCGGCATGGCTGGCTGCTGGTACGACTCGTTCATCACGGTGATGTAGTAGAAGATGTCCTGTTGCTCTTCGGTCATCTTCTTCATGCCGTCCTGAATGATCACCGCCAGCTCGTAGCCGTAGGTCGGATCGTAGGTGCGGCAGTTCGGGATGGTCGCGGCCAGCAGGTGGCTGTGACCGTCTTCGTGCTGCAGGCCTTCGCCGTTCAGGGTGGTACGGCCGGCGGTGCCGCCGATCAGGAAGCCACGGGTACGGCTGTCGCCAGCGGCCCAGGCCAGGTCACCGATACGCTGGAAGCCGAACATCGAGTAGAAGATGTAGAACGGCAGCATCGGCTGGTTGTGGCTGGAGTACGAAGTACCGGCGGCGATGAACGAGCTCATGGCGCCTGCTTCGTTGATGCCTTCTTCAAGGATCTGACCTTTCTGGTCTTCCTTGTAGAACATCACCTGGTCTTTATCGACTGGCTCGTAGAGCTGGCCGACGGAGGAGTAGATGCCCAGCTGACGGAACATGCCTTCCATGCCGAAGGTACGGGCTTCGTCCGGGATGATCGGCACGATGCGCGGACCGATTTCCTTGTCCTTGACCAGTTGCGCGAGGATCCGCACGAACGCCATGGTGGTGGAAATTTCACGGTCGCCCGAACCATCGAGGATGGCTTTGAGAGTGTCCAGGTCCGGGGTCGGTACGCTGAAGCTCTGCGCGCGGCGCTGCGGCACGAAACCGCCCAGGGCTGCACGACGCTCGCTCAGGTAGCGGGCTTCGGCGCTGTTTGGCTCTGGCTTGAAGAACGGCAGGTTCTCCAGCTCTTCGTCCTTGACCGGGATGTCGAAGCGGTCGCGGAACAACTTCAGGCTGTCGACATCGACTTTCTTGGTGTTGTGCGCGGTGTTTTTCGCTTCGCCGGCACCGGTGCCATAACCCTTGATGGTCTTGGCCAGGATGACGGTCGGTTGTTCTTTGTGGTTGACCGCTTCGTGGTACGCCGCATAGACCTTGTACGGGTCGTGGCCGCCACGGTTGAGTTTCCAGATCTCGTCGTCGGACAGGTCGGCAACCATCGCCTTGAGTTCAGGCGTGTTGAAGAAGTGCTCGCGAACGAACGCACCGTCTTTGGCTTTGTAGTTCTGGTACTCGCCGTCGATGACTTCGTCCATGCGACGTTGCAGGATGCCGTCGACGTCTTTGGCCAGCAGTGGGTCCCAGAAACGGCCCCAGATGACTTTGGTCACGTTCCACTGTGCACCGCGGAACACGCCTTCGAGTTCCTGGATGATCTTGCCGTTGCCGCGAACCGGGCCGTCGAGGCGCTGCAGGTTGCAGTTGATGACGAAGATCAGGTTGTCCAGCTTCTCGCGGCCGGCCAGGGAGATCGCGCCCAGGGATTCCGGCTCGTCGCACTCGCCGTCGCCCAGGAAGCACCAGACTTTCTGTTTGCCCGGCTGAATGAAACCGCGGTGTTCCAGGTACTTCATGAAGCGTGCCTGGTAGATCGCCTGGATCGGACCCAGACCCATGGATACGGTCGGGAACTGCCAGAAGTCGGGCATCAGCCAAGGGTGCGGATAGGACGACAGGCCCTGACCGTCGACTTCCTGGCGGAAGTTGTTCATCTGGTCTTCGGTGATACGGCCTTCCATGAATGCACGGGCGTAAACGCCTGGCGAGGTGTGGCCCTGGAAGTAGATCAGGTCGCCGCCGTGTTCGTCGGTCGGGGCCTGGAAGAAGTAGTTGAAGCCGATGTCATACAGGGTCGCGCTGGAAGCGAAGCTGGAGATGTGACCACCCAGGTCAGAATCTTTCAGGTTCGTACGCATTACCATGGCCATCGCGTTCCAGCGCACCAGCGAGCGAATGCGGCGTTCCATGAACAGGTCGCCAGGCATGCGTGCTTCGTGGGTTACCGGGATGGTGTTGCGGTAAGGCGTGGTGATGGCGTAAGGGAGCTGCGAACCGCTGCGGGTCGCCAGTTCACCCATACGGGTCATCAGATAGTGAGCACGGTCTTCGCCTTCTTTGTCGAGAACCGATTCCAGGGCGTCCAGCCATTCCTGGGTTTCGACGGGATCGAGGTCTTGCATGGCTTGCTCCAGGGCGGAAAGGCTTCCAGAATCGGTTGCCTGAGTTTGCGACTGGCCTTGTGGGCAGACGATTTAAAATTCTTGGATTGCCGACAGGTTGTTCCGGCGGCGTGTAGTTTTACTACAAATCTTTGAGCATTTCAGCCTTTCGGATGTATAGACGAGTAGTAAAACTACAGAGGAAAGGCTTGTGGCCTCCGACTGCGTTGTGAGAATAATCGTTAAGGTTGGTCGATTACCATCCGTAAAAGGTGAAACTTTGATGCTGGATGCCAAAGAAGAAGAAATTTCAGCTATTTCTAACTTTTGTTCGACAGTCCTTCGCGTAGCGGGTTTTCATCAAACACTACAAGCGGCCATTTACACGCCGATCAAGGATAGACCATGACCCTGCCCGCGCTTGCCGAACTGCCCGCCATTCTCCTGCCGTTGGTCACTCGATCCGAGCAGTCGTTCCGTACGGCCGTCGCCGCGCTGGAAGACGATCACGGCTTCTCCAGCTGGACGCCGGAACGCTGGGCGCAATTCGCCCGGGTCAGTGCCGCCAGCGATTTCGTCATTGAACAGAGCGTTCGTGACCCTTTGATGTTGTTGTCGCTGGTGCAGTCCGGCGAACTCGACCGGCCGTTCGCGCCAGGTGAGCTGTGCGCGCAGATTGCCGCCGCCGTGGCTGCCGCGCAGAGCGAAGACGAACTCGGTCGGGCTCTGCGTCGTCAGCGCGCTCGTCATCAGGTACGGATCATCTGGCGTGATCTGAACCGCCAGGCCGATCTGGTGCAGACCTGCCGCGACCTTTCCGACATGGCCGACGCCACCATCGACCAGGCCTACCAATGGCTGTACAGCCGCCATTGCCAGCAGTTCGGCACGCCGACCGGCCGGCGCAGCGGCTTGCCGCAGCAGATGGTCATCCTCGGCATGGGCAAGCTTGGTGCGGTCGAGTTGAATCTGTCGTCGGACATCGACCTGATCTTCGCCTACCCCGAGGGCGGCGAAACCGTCGGCGTGAAGCGCGCGCTGGATAATCAGGAGTTCTTCATTCGTCTTGGCCAGCGCCTGATCAAGGCCCTCGACCCGATGACCGTCGACGGCTTTGTATTCCGCGTCGATATGCGCCTGCGCCCGTACGGTTCGTCCGGCGCGCTGGTGCTGAGCTTCAATGCGCTCGAGCAGTATTACCAGGATCAGGGTCGCGACTGGGAACGCTACGCGATGATCAAGGCGCGGGTGGTGGCCGGTGATCAAACCGCCGGCGCGCAGTTGCTCGACATGCTGCGCCCGTTCGTCTACCGGCGTTATCTGGACTTCTCGGCGATCGAAGCGCTGCGCACCATGAAGCAGTTGATCCAGCAGGAAGTGCGGCGCAAGGGCATGGCCGACAACATCAAGCTCGGCTCCGGTGGGATTCGCGAAGTCGAGTTCATTGCCCAGGCCTTCCAGTTGATTCACGGCGGGCGCGACCTGAGCCTGCAACAGCGTCCTCTATTAAAGGTGCTGGGCACGCTGGAAGGACAGGGCTATCTGCCGCCGGCGGTGATCAGCGAGCTGCGCGAAGGTTACGAATTCCTGCGTTACACCGAACACGCGATCCAGGCGATCGCCGACCGCCAGACCCAGATGTTGCCGGACGGCGCTCAGGATCAGGCGCGTATCGCGTTCATGCTCGGTTTCGCCGATTGGCATGCCTTCCACGAAAAACTGATGTTCTGGCGCGGTCGGGTGGCCTGGCACTTTGCGCAGGTAATTGCCGATCCCGATGAAGAGGAGGGCGCCGACTGTGAAGTGGTGGTCGGCGGTGAGTGGTTGCCGCTCTGGGAAGAAGAGCAGGACGAAGAGGCTGCTTGCCGGCAGTTGGAAGAGGGCGGCTTCAAGGACGCGAGCAAAGCGCTGAAAGCACTTGCCGGTTTGCGCGGCAGCCCGCAATTGCGCGCCATGCAGCGGCTGGGTCGCGAGCGTCTCGATGCGTTTATTCCGCGTCTGCTGGCTCAGGCGGTAGAGCATGACAACCCGGATCTGGTGCTGGAGCGGGTACTGCCGCTGGTCGAAGCGGTTGCCCGGCGTTCGGCTTATCTGGTGTTGCTGACGGAAAACCCCGGCGCCCTGCGGCGTTTGCTGACGCTGTGCGCGGCCAGTCCGTGGATCGCCGAGCAGATCACCCGTTTCCCGTTGCTGCTCGACGAGTTGCTTAACGAAGGCCGGCTGTTCAAGCCACCGTTGGCGCCGGAACTGGCCGCCGAGCTGCGCGAGCGCCTGACGCGGATCCCCGAAGACGACCTCGAACAACAGATGGAAGCGCTGCGGCATTTCAAACTGGCGCACCGTTTGCGCGTCGCTGCCTCGGAAATCGCCGGTAGCCTGCCGCTGATGAAAGTCAGTGATTACCTGACCTGGCTCGCCGAAGCGATTCTCGAGCAAGTGCTGGCGCTGGCCTGGCGTCAGACGGTGGCCAAGTACGGCACGCCGCTGCGCACTGATGGCAGCTTGTGCGATCCCGGCTTCATCATTGTCGGTTATGGCAAAGTCGGCGGGCTGGAACTGGGGCATGGTTCGGATCTGGATCTGGTGTTCATCCATGACGGCGATCCGCAGGCGGAAACCGACGGGCCGAAGCCAATTGATGGCGCGCAGTTCTTCACCCGGCTGGGGCAGCGGATCATTCACTTGCTGACGGCGCAGACCAACTCCGGCCAGCTGTATGAAGTGGACATGCGCCTGCGGCCGTCCGGTGCGTCGGGGCTGTTGGTCAGTTCGCTCGGGGCGTTTGAGCGCTATCAGGAAAATGAAGCCTGGACCTGGGAACATCAGGCGCTGGTACGGGCGCGGGTGCTGGTGGGCAGTCAGGATGTCGGTCAGGCCTTCGAGAAAGTCCGGGCGCAGGTTTTGGGCAAGGCACGGGATCTGGCAAAGCTGCAACAGGAAGTCAGCGAGATGCGCGCCAAGATGCGCGACAACCTCGGCAGCAAGGGCACCGCGGCCGGTACGGCGGCAAATGCCTTCGAGGCCACGGCGCCGTTCGACCTCAAGCAGGACGCCGGAGGTATCGTCGATATTGAATTTATGGTGCAATACGCGGCCCTGGCGTGGTCGCACAGCCACCCGCCACTGCTGCGCTGGACCGATAACATCCGCATTCTGGAAGAGCTGGAACACGAAGGGCTGATGCCCGCCGAAGACGCCAGCCTGTTGCGCGAGGCCTATAAAGCCTACCGCTCCGCTGCCCACCGGCAGGCGTTGCAGAAGGACGCCGGGGTGATTGCAGGCGACCAGTTTGTCGAGGAGCGCCGGCAGGTATTGCGGATCTGGAAAGACCTGGGGCTAAGCTGAAAGCGGATATTTGAAGCACCGAATACCTTGTGGGAGCGGGCTTGCCCGCGATGGCGGAGTGTCAGCCACCGTCACTTTCAGATGTGATGGCCTCATCGCGGGCAAGCCACGCTCCCACAGGGACTTGTGGTGATTTGCAGATTGAGACACGAACAAACAATGTGGGAGCGAGCCTGCTCGCGATAGCGGAGTGACAGTCGACAGTCATGTTGAAGGTAATGACCCATCGCAAGCAGCGCCGCTCCCTCAGTGATTCTCGAGGCGGGGAGGCGTAAATGCCTCCCCGGTTCGTTTATGGAAACCACATGAATATTCTGATCGTTGGGCCCAGTTGGGTCGGTGACATGGTGATGGCGCAGACACTGTTTCAGTGTCTGAAGCAGCGCCACCCGCAATGCGAAATCGACGTGCTGGCCCCCGAGTGGAGCCGGCCGATCCTTGAACGCATGCCCGAAGTGCGCAAGGCCTTGAGCTTTCCGCTCGGCCACGGCGCGCTGGAGCTGGCGACGCGTCGGCGGATCGGCAAGTCCCTGGCCGGCCAGTACGATCAGGCGATCCTGCTGCCCAACTCGCTGAAATCGGCACTGGTGCCGTTTTTCGCCGGCATCAAGCAACGCACCGGCTGGCGCGGTGAATTCCGCTACGGCCTGCTCAATGACGTGCGCACGCTGGATAAAGAACGTTATCCGCTGATGATCGAGCGCTTCATGGCCCTGGCTTACGAGCCGAACGCCGAGTTGCCGAAACCGTATCCGCGTCCGAGCCTGCAAATCGACCCGGTGACCCGCGAAGCGGCGCTGGCCAAATTCGGCTTGACCCTCGACCGTCCGGTGTTGGCCCTGTGCCCCGGCGCCGAGTTCGGCGAGTCCAAACGCTGGCCGTCCGAGCATTACGCCAAGGTCGCCGAAGCGCGGATTCGCGAAGGCTGGCAGGTGTGGCTGTTCGGCTCGAAAAACGATCACGCGGTGGGTGAAGATATCCGCGCACGGCTGATTCCCGGTCTGCGTGAAGAGTCGGTCAACCTCAGCGGCAGCACCTCGCTGGCCGAGGCCATCGACCTGATGTCCTGTGCCGACTCGGTGGTGTCCAACGACTCCGGCCTGATGCACGTCGCGGCGGCGCTGAACCGTCCACTGGTGGCGGTCTACGGCTCGACGTCGCCGGGCTTCACCCCGCCGCTGGCCGAGCATGTCGAAGTCGTCCGTCTGGGCCTCGATTGCAGCCCCTGTTTCGACCGTACCTGCCGATTCGGCCATTACAATTGCCTGCGCCAGCTGATGCCGGATGCGGTCAACGATGCCTTGCAGAAATTGCAGGGCACTGTGGTCGAGGTTCATTAAGTTGCGGGTATTGCTGATCAAGACTTCATCGCTGGGCGACGTGATTCACGCGTTGCCAGCGCTGACCGACGCGGCCCGGGCCATCCCCGGGATCAAGTTCGACTGGGTGGTGGAAGAAGGCTTCGCCGAGATCCCGACCTGGCACCCGGCCGTCGGCAAGGTGATTCCGGTGGCGATCCGCCGCTGGCGCAAGAACCTCTGGCAGACCATTAAGAGCGGCGAGTGGAAGCGCTTCAAGCAAAGCGTGCGCGCCAGCAAATATGATCTGGTGATCGACGCCCAGGGCCTGCTGAAAAGCGCCTGGCTGACCCGCTACGTCAAAGCCCCGGTGGCCGGCCTCGACAAAGGCTCGGCGCGCGAGCCGATCGCCGCGCGTTTCTACGACCGCAAACTGGCAGTGGCCCGTGGACAACATGCGGTGGAGCGAGTGCGTCAACTGTTCGCTATCGCCCTCGGCTACGACCTGCCCAAGGGCCTGGGCGATTACGGCCTCAATGTCGAGCGTCTGGTGGAACTGCCGCGCAAGAGCGCCTTCGTGGTGTTCCTGCACGGCACCACGTGGGACACCAAACACTGGCCGGAAGCCTACTGGCGCGAGCTGACCGAGCGCGTCGGCTATCTGGGCGTCGGGGTCAAACTGCCGTGGGGCAACCCGCTGGAAAAGGCCCGAGCCGAGCGCATTGCTGCTGGGTTCAAACACGCCGAAGTGCTGCCGAAGCTGAATCTGGCCGGCGTCGGCAAAGTGCTGGCCGGCGCCCAGGCCTGCGTGGCGGTGGACACCGGTCTCGGTCACCTTGCAGCCGCGCTGGATGTGCCGACGATTTCGCTGTTCGGCCCGACCAATCCGGGCCTGACTGGCGCCTACGGCAAGGTGCAGATTCATATGGCCAGTGATTTCCCCTGCGCCCCTTGCCTGCAAAAGAAATGTACGTATCAACCGACCGCGCAGGATGCCCGTCAGTTTGACCTGAAACGCGAGCAGCCTCTGTGCTTCACGCGTGTAAACCCCGAGCGTGTCGCCAGCCGACTGAGCACGTTGTTAATGGCTGAGGAGCTGCGCTGATGCAATTGGCATTCGTCCTGTACAAATATTTCCCGTTCGGTGGCTTGCAGCGCGATTTCATGCGCATCGCCCTCGAATGCCAGAAGCGCGGCCATCAGATTCGCGTCTACACCCTGATCTGGGAAGGCGACGTGCCGCCCGGTTTCGAAGTGCTGGTGGCGCCGGTCAAGGCGTTCTTCAACCATCGGCGCAATGAAAAACTCAGCGCGTGGATGGAAGCGGATCTGGCCAAGCGCCCGGTGGATCGCCTGATCGGCTTCAACAAGATGCCGGGGCTGGACGTCTATTACGCTGCCGACGGCTGCTTTGAAGACAAGGCGCAGAACCTGCGCCATTCGCTGTACCGCCGCTGGGGCCGCTATCGCCACTTCGCCGAGTACGAGCGCGCGGTGTTCGCCAAGGACGCAAAAACTGAAGTGCTGATGATTTCCGAAGTGCAGCAGCCGCTGTTCATCAAGCATTACGACACGCCGCTTGAGCGCTTCCACTTGCTGCCGCCGGGCATCGCCCAGGATCGTCGGCGGCCGGCGGATGCCGACGAGATTCGTGCCGGTTTCCGCGCCGAATTCAACCTCAAGGACGACGAACTGCTGCTGGTGCAGATCGGCTCCGGGTTCAAGACCAAGGGCGTCGATCGCAGCCTGAAAGCCCTGGCCGCATTGCCCGTCGAGCTGAAGAAGCGCACCCGGCTGTTTGTAATCGGCCAGGATGACCCCAAATTGTTCCAGATGCAGAGTGCCACTTTGGGCCTGGGCGACAACGTGACGTTTCTCAAGGGCCGCAGCGATATCCCGCGTTTCCTGCTCGGCGCCGATCTGTTGATCCACCCGGCGTACAACGAAAATACCGGCACCGTGCTGCTCGAAGCGCTGGTCGCCGGTTTGCCGGTGCTGGTCAGCGCGGTCTGCGGTTATGCCCATTACATTGCCGAGGCGGACGCCGGGCGCGTGCTGGACGAACCGTTCGATCAGGCGCAACTGACGCAATACCTGACTGACATGTTGAATGACGACGCTGCACGCGCGGCCTGGAGCCGCAATGGTCTGGCCTTCGCCGAGACGGCCGACCTCTACAGCATGCCGCAGCACGCGGCCGATGTGATTCTGGCGGAGCACGCTTAAATGAAGTTGATGCTGGCTGAACCGTTCAAGAGCCTTTGGGCCGGGCGCGACCCGTTCGCCGAAGTCGAAGGCTTGCAGGGCGAGGTCTACCGCGAGCTGGAAGCTCGACGCACGCTGCGCACGGAAGTCGACGGCAACGGATTTTTCGTCAAGATCCACCGGGGCATCGGTTGGGGCGAGATCTTCAAGAACCTGCTGACCGCCAAGCTGCCGGTGCTCGGCGCGGGTCAGGAGTGGAAGGCAATCCAGCGTCTGCAGGAAGTCGGCGTGCCGACCATGACCGCCGTGGCTTACGGTGAGAAGGGCAGCAACCCGGCCGATCAGCATTCGTTCATCGTCACCGAAGAACTGGCGCCGACCATCAGCCTCGAAGATTTCAGCATCGATTGGGTCAAGAACCCGCCTGCGCCTGCACTCAAGCGCGCACTGATCGCTGAAGTCGCGCGCATGACCGGCATGATGCACCGCGCCGGGGTCAACCACCGCGACTGCTACATCTGCCACTTCCTGTTGCACACCGACAAGCCGATCACCCCGGACGATTTCAAGCTCTCGGTGATCGACCTGCACCGCGCCCAGACCCGCCCACGTATTACTCAACGCTGGCGCAACAAGGACCTGGCCGCGCTGTATTTCTCGGCGCTGGACATCGGCCTGACCCGACGCGACAAGCTGCGTTTCCTCAAGGGCTACTTCCAGCAGCCGCTACGGCAGATCCTCGCCGAAGAAGCGCCGTTGCTGAGCTGGCTCGAAGGCAAGGCCAACAAGCTTTATGCGCGCAAACAGCGTTACGGGGATGCGCTCTGATGGCGGGCTGGACGCTTGAACCGCAATACAGCGAACTGGCCGAAGACTTTGGTAGCCTCGAAGCGGTGTTTGCCCTGCAGGGCGAACGTCTGACCCGTGATCCGCTGTCCGAAGTCATCCGCGTGCAGCGCAATGGCGTCAATTACTACGTCAAACGCTACGTCGGCGCCGGTAAAGGCTTGCGCCGTTACCTGGGCAAGCCACGGGTGAAGATGGAGTGGCAGAACCTCAAGCGCTTCGCCAAGTGGGGCATCCCCACCGCCGAAGTGGTGGCCTGGGGGCTGGAGCGACGTGGCGCGGCGTACAACCGTGGCGCGATGATCACCCGCGAGTTGCCGCGCACCGAGGACCTGTCGGCGCTGGCCGAGCGCAATGATCCGAAACTCAAGGATCGCGCCTGGGTCGATGGTGTCAGCCGGCAATTGGCCGCTTACACACGGATCATGCATGACCACCGTTTCACCCATAACGATCTGAAGTGGCGCAACCTGCTGATCGACGATCAGGCGCAGTTGTATTTCATCGACTGCCCGAACGGCGAATTCTGGCGCGGCTTCTGGCTCAAGTACCGCATCACCAAGGATCTGGCCTGCCTTGACAAGGTGGCCAAGTATCATCTGTCGAACACCCAGCGCCTGCGCTTCTACCTGCAATATCGCGGACGTGATCGGCTCAATGCTGCCGACAAGAAACGGGTGCGCCACGTGGTGAGATTTTTCGAGGGACGCGAATGACTGATTTTCTGGCCGCTGAAGACCGGGCGCTGCTTGAGCGCCATGGCCTCGGCACTTTCGATGCGCTCTGGGCCAAGCAGCTTGTAGCGGTGGACGAGCCGAATACCGATGGCGGAGGCTGGAGCAGCGTGTTTCGCCTGGAGCTGGAAGGGCAGGCTTACTACCTCAAGCGCCAGAGCAACTACCTGACCCGCACCCTGCATGCGCCGTTCGGCGAGCCGAGCTTTGCTCGCGAGTTTCGCAATATCAGCCGTTACCAGAAACTGGGGATTCCGGCGCTGCAGGCGGTGTTTTTCGGTGAGCGCAAGGTCAAGGGCGACGTCCGGGCAATCCTGCTGACACGCGCCCTCGATGGCTGGGATGATCTCGATTCGCTGCTGCGGCGCTGGTCCGACCTGACTGCAGCGCAGCAGTCGGCCATCCTCAAGGCCTGTGGACAACTGGCGCGTCGGCTGCACGGTGTGCGTCAGGTGCACGGCTGCTTTTATCCGAAACACATCTTTTTGCAGGCTGATGGCGACGCGTATAAGGCGCAGTTGATCGACCTGGAAAAGACCCGGCCCCTGTTGTTTGGCCTGCGTGATCGGGTCAAGGATCTGGAGCCGTTGCTGCGTCGCGCGCCGGAATGGAGCGAGGCGCAATTGCGCGAGTTGCTGGCGGCTTATCTCGATCAGTCCGTCGACGGTTCGCTGGTGGACAGTTGGGTTTCGCGACTGACTGCGCGTCGCAGTCGCAAGGAGACCCGCTGATGCGGTTGTCCGAACTGAAAAGTGCCGGGCGTACGCCGAGTCTGCCGCTGACGATCAGCCTGGCCGACGCGGCCGGTCCTGCGGATTTGCAGTTGTTGAGCTTGCTGCGGGTGCTGCCGGGGCAGCGCTATGTCGGCGCCGGGGTGTGGCGCGGGCGGCCGGTGCTGGCCAAGCTGCTGGTGGGCAGCAAGGCTGCGCGGCATTTTCAGCGTGAACTGGCAGGCGTCAGATTGCTCGCCGAACAAGGTCTGACCACGCCTTTGCTGTTGGCCGATGGCTTGCAGGACGGCGAGGGTGGCTGGCTGTTGTTCGAGTTCCTCGAAGGCGCTGAAAGCCTCGGCGAGGCCTGGCAGAAGGTCGAATCGCTGCCGGTGCTGGCGGATGAACAATCGGCGGTACTCGCCGAGGCGCTGGGCGCTATCGGTCAACTGCATGGCAAAGGGCTGTGGCAGGAAGATCTGCACTTGGACAACCTGCTGCGCCAGGGCAGTCAGTTGTACCTGATCGATGGCGCCGGGATCTGCGCCGAGACCGCTGGCCAGCCGCTGTCGCGGCAGAAAGTGCTGGAAAACCTCGGGGTGTTTTTCGCCCAGTTGCCCAAATCACTGGAGCCGTTCACCGAGGAATTGCTGGTGTATTACCTGCTGAGCAACAGCGAGCATGCGTTGCCGCTGGAAGCCCTGCAGAAGCAGATCGCCAAGGTGCGCGCCTGGCGGCTGAAGGATTACCTGATCAAGGTGGGCCGCGAGTGCACGTTGTTCAGTGTGCAGCGCGGTGCGTTTGGCTTGCGGGCTATTCGTCGCGAAGAAGAAGCGGCGATGTTGCCGGTGCTGGATCAGGCCGATGCGCTGCTCGATCAGGGTCATCTGTACAAGACCGGCGGCGCGGCGAGCGTTGGCAAGGTCGAAGTGGCCGGGCGCACGCTGGTGATCAAGCGCTACAACATCAAAGGCTTAGCGCACTGGCTCAAGCGCTTCTGGCGCCCGAGCCGCGCCTGGCACTCGTGGCGTGAAGGCAATCGCCTGGCGTTCCTCGGCATTGCCACGCCCAAACCGCTGGCGGTGCTGGAAAAGCGCTTTCTGTGGCTGCGCAGCCGTGCCTATCTGGTGACCGAGTTTCTGCCGGGCCCGGACATCATCGAGCGCTTTGCGCCGTATGTTGAAAGCGGTGCGGCGCCGGAATCCGAGTTGTTGGCGCTGGATCAACTGTTTGCACGATTGATCGCCGAGCGCATCAGTCATGGCGACTTCAAGGGCCATAACCTGTTCTGGCAGGAAGATCGCTGGGCGCTGATCGATCTGGATTCGATGTGCCAGCACGGCTCTGTCGGAAGTTTCGCACCGGCCTATGCGCGGGATCGGGCACGGTTCATGCGCAACTGGCCCGAGAGCAGCGCGCTGTATCAGGTGATCGATCAGCGGTTGCCCAAGGACATCTCCAGCGCGGCCTGAGCCGCCTTCGCCAGCAGGCTGGCTCCCACATGGGAAAGCATTCCCTGTAGGAGTGAGCCTGTTCGCGATAGGGCTTCAAAGCCCCATAAATTGCCCATTGAGCAATGGCGGACAAGCAACACTGACTTGTCCTACAGCTTCTCCAGAAGCCATGAACTGTGCCCGCTCCAGCCCCGATGCTAGCTTGCCCTGACCACTTCGGAGGGCAAACCTTGACCATCAAAAACGCTGTAGCACTCAGCGCCTGCGCCTTGATCTTGTCCGGCTGCGGCACCGCCTCCTCGGTGCTGCAAATGGACGCCGACGTCGCCCGAGACCTGCGCAAACAGAAAACCTACTGCCAGTCGATTCCACGGATCTACAGCGGGCTGGCCTTCGACTTCTGCGTGCTCCACGCGCCGCCCGACCCCACCGGCGTGCTGCTGCCATTCGTGCTGCTGGACCTGCCGTTGTCCGGGGTGCTGGACACGGTTGTGCTGCCGTATACGGTTTATCAACAGGTCAGTGGCGGTAACCTCGGTATATATTGGCGCGCGGGGGGGTATTGAATGTGAAGGCAAGGCTTTACGGGGCCGATTCACTTAGGGCAATTCGCACTGGGTCATTCCCACCACGTTTACGCTATAATCCCGCCCTTTAGCTGTCTCGCGCCCGGTGCGCAGGCACATCAATTTTCAAGGCGCATCGCGCCTGAATGCAGACTAAAGAGGCTAGACCCTGTGGCATTGACGATTCTTGGCCTGTCCGGCGCCCTTAGCCATGACCCTTCAGCCGCCTTGTACATCGACGGCAAGCTGGTGGCGGCGGCTGAAGAAGAGCGCTTCGTCCGCGATAAGCATGCAAAGAACCGCATGCCCTACGAATCGGCGAAGTTCTGCCTGGAACAGGCCGGCATCAAGCCGTCCGACGTTGACGTGGTGGCGATTCCGTTCGCCCCGATCAGCCTGTTCGGCAAGGCCCGCTGGCAGTATGCCAAGCGTTACTGGTACGCCCCGGATCGTGCACTCGACGCGATCCTGATGGGCAACCGTCGCTACAAGCGTTATCGCAACAAGATCGTCTGGTGCCTGGAGCAACTGGGCTTTGATCCGAAGAAGATCAAGATCGAGCCGGTCGAGCACCACCTGGCTCACGCCTCCAGCGCCTACCACTGCTCGGGTTTCAAAGAGAAAACCGCGATCCTCGGCATCGACGGCAAGGGCGAGTACGCCACGACCTTCTTCGGCTATGGCGAAAACGGCAAGATCCACAAGATCAAGGAATTCTTCGATCCGGACTCCCTGGGCGGCCTGTACGGCGCGATCACCGAGTTCCTCGGCTTCGACATGCTCGACGGTGAGTTCAAGGTCATGGGCATGGCGCCGTACGGCGACGCCAGCAAATACGACTTCTCGCGTCTGGCTTCCTTCGAGAACGGCGAGCTGGTAATCAACACTGACTACGCCAACGTGATCGGGCTGCGTCGCTACAAGGAGAAGGGCAAGGGTTACTACTTCTCGCCGAAACTGATCGAGTGGCTGGGTCCCAAGCGCGAAGGCGACATCGCCGACGAGCCGTACATTCACTACGCCGCGAGCATCCAGGCGCTGTTCGAAAAAATCGCGCTGCAGATGATCGATTACTACCTGGGCGACGTGCTCAAGGAAACCGGCAAGCTGGCCTACGCCGGTGGCTGTGCGTTGAACGTCAAGCTCAACCAGAAAATCATCGCTCGCGATGACGTCAAGGAGCTGTTCGTACAGCCTGCATCCGGCGATGCCGGCACCGCGGTTGGCGCAGCGGCCTATGTGTCCCACGCCCGTGGTGTGCCGGTCGAGAAGATGGAACACGTCTATCTCGGCCCGTCGTACAGCAACGAAGACGTGATCGCCGCGTGCGCCCGTCACGAGAACAAGCCGACCTGGCGCAAGCTCGACAACATGCCGGAGCAGATCGCCAAAATCATGGTCGATGGCAACCCGGTGGCCTGGTTCCAGGGCCGCATGGAGTTCGGTCCGCGTGCGCTCGGCGGTCGTTCGATCATCGGTTGCCCGAGCGTGGCCGGTGTGGCTGACCGCATCAACCACCAGATCAAGTTCCGCGAGCGCTGGAGGCCTTTCTGCCCGTCGATGCTCGACACTGTTGCACCGCAGATGATCAAGATCGATCACCCGGCACCGTTCATGACCTTCACCTTCGAAGTGGCGGAAGAGTGGAAGACCCGCGTGCCGGAAGTCGTCCACGAAGACGGCACTTCCCGTGCCCAGGTGCTCAAGCGCGAATACAACCCGCGTTACTACGACATGATGAAGGCGCTGGAAAACCTAACCGGCAACGGCGTATCGCTGAATACCTCGCTGAACCGCCGTGGCGAACCGATGATCTGCTCGCCGACCGATGCCCTGAACATGTTCTTCGGCTCCGATCTGCAGTACCTGATCATGGAAGACATTCTGGTGGTCAAAGAGGGCGCAAACGCTTATGACTCGCTCGGCTGAACGCCATGTGCTGCAGTTCTGTCACGGCTATGACGGGCCGTTCCTCGACTGCGCACGGCAGTACGCCAGCCTGTTCGCGGGCACCGGTTATCGGGTGACCACGGTCTTTCTGACCGGGGCCGCCGATAGCGAAGTGGCCGCAGCGTGTGCTTCCGATGAAGTGTTGTTCATGGAATACAGCTCCAAGGCCATTCGTGGCCTGAAGCTGGGCGCCATCGGCGATCTGCGCAAGATCGCCGCTTCACGCAATTTCAGTTTCTGCATCGCCCATCGCTTCAAGCCGATCTACATCGCCTTGCTCGGCACGTCGCTGCCGGTGATTGGCGTGCACCACGCGTTTGACGATTACAAGCGCGGCACGCGCAAGCTGTTCGCACACATTTTCCGCAAGCGCCTGAGCCTGCTCGGCGTCTCCGACGCGGTGCGCGACGACATGCGGCGCTGTCTGCCGAAATGGCCGTCGACCCGCATCCAGACCTTGTACAACCGCATCGATGTGCCGGCCTTGCAGGCCAGTCAGGTGTCGGCCCGCGAAGCGCGCGAAACCCTTGGGTTGGCAGCGGATGCGTTCATTGTCGGCAACGTCGGTCGGCTGCACCCGGACAAGGATCAAGCCACTCTGCTGCACGGTTTTGCTGCCGCGTTGCCGGGTTTGCCGGGCAACAGCCAACTGGTGATTCTCGGCAAGGGCCGTCTGGAGCAGGACCTCAAGGAACTGGCCCGGGAGCTGGGTATCGGCGACCGCGTGCTGTTTCTCGGTCAGGTGCCGGACGCGCGCAACTACTTCCGCGCCTTCGATGTGTTTGCCCTGAGTTCCGATCACGAACCGTTCGGCATGGTGCTGCTCGAAGCCATGGCCGCCGGCGTGCCATTGCTCGCCACTGCCTGTGGCGGGGCCAAGGAAGTGGTCGAAGGCGTGGGCATTCTGTTCCCGCTGGGCGATGCCGAACATCTTGCACAAGGCTTGCAACATTTGGCCGGTATGGATGATCAGCAACGCCGGCAGTGCGCCGAGCTGATGCTCGATCGTCTGCGTGAGCGTTTCTCCGACCGTGCGGTGCGCGACACCTTCTGGCGTCTGCCGCAAGTTACCGATCTGGCACCGAGGGGCTGATGCTCAACCGATTTCAAGGCTGGCGCGAACGTGGCTGGTCGCCCGTTGACGCCTCAACTTATGCACAGGCCTGGCAGCGCTTTGGCGGCAGCGTCGCGACACATCCCATGGTTGTCGAACGTCTGGCGGATCTGGCCGGCATCCCGGTGCGTTATCTGGCCTGGGAACAGCAGGGCGAAGTGAAAGCGGCGATCCCGACCTGGGGCCGTGATCTGGCCTTGTCCAAGGACGTGCTCAAGCGCAATGGCAAGAAAGGCCTGTTCGATCTCGGCAACGCCGAACTGATCCTGCCGGCCGCCGCTGACGCCCAGGCCCCGCTGCGTCATCGCGCACGCTACCTGTCGGCACTCAACGAAAGCCGCTTCAGCGGCATCAAGTTGCAAGCCGAACAACTGGCGATGGCCCGAACCCCCGAAGAGCTGTCGAAGAAGTTTCGCTACAACCAGCGCCGCGAACTGCGTCTGCTGGAGGAAGCCGGCGGTGTGGTGCGTCCCGTTACTGAGTTTTCCAGTGCAGAACTGGCGGCGATCTACTGTGATCTGTTCCAGCGCCGCTGGGGCTTCCCGGCTACAGGCGCAGCGCGCATGGCCGAAGTCATCGAGCTGCTGCGCGAACTGCTGATCGGCTCGGTGATCTTCCTCAACGACGCGCCGATCGCCATTCAACTGGTGTACCGCGTCGAAGCGCCGGAGTGGATCAGCGTCGAGTACATCAATGGCGGCGTCGATCCTGAAACCCGCGAATTCAGCCCAGGCAGTGTGTTGAGCTTCCTCAATACGCAAAGCGCCTGGGAGCATGCGCGGGCGCTGAACAAGCCGCTGCGGTTTTCCTTCGGTCGCGCCGACCGTGAATACAAGGATCGCTGGTGCAATCCTGTGCCGGTGTTCACCGTATGAGTCAGCCCATGAGCCGCAAACAGCAACTGCTCAAGCGTCATCGTCGCAATAAACGCATCACCTTGCTGATCGCCCTGATCGTGTTGATTGCGCTCGGGGTGCTGGTGGCGTGGTGGTTGCCGCTGGTGCTCGCAGTGGTTGGCTGGATCGCCCACGAGGCGTGGTTTGCCGATCACCTGTTCTATTCGCCAAAAGACGATTACCAGTACAGCTTTCCACCGTTCACTCCACAACCGAAGGTGCATTTGAGCGGCGAGCAGTTGCGTCTGGATGAAGGCGTGATGCTGGTCGACGAAGCGACGTTGATCCTCGCGGTAAAGGTCAAAAGCACTTGGCTGGGACGCTTCCTTGATCCGCGCGTCGAGCTGATCGGCGGCACCCATCCTGATGCGCAAACCTTTGAGCGTGGCGTCAATGGTCTGCGTTATCTGAACCTCAGTGGTCAGGCACAGGCCCTTTCGCAAGGTCAGTTGCGTTTGCGCGGGCACTTCTGCCGGGTGTCCGGCGAGCCGCTGCTGTGGGCGCTGGAGCAACCGGACTACCGCCGTCAGCGGGTGATGGTGATCGCCCCGCACGCCGACGATGCCGAGTTGGCGGCCTATGGCTTGTACAGTCAGGCCGATGACGCCTGGATCGTCACCCTGACCGCAGGTGAGATCGAAGCCGAACACTATCAACAGATGGGCATGAACAAGGTCGAGGCCGCGCGGCTCAAGGGTCGTCTGCGTGCCTGGGACAGCCTCGCCGTGCCGCGTTGGGCCGGTGTGCCGCAGGAACACTGCGTGCAACTCGGTTACTTCTGCCTGCAACTGGCGGCGATGCAGGCCGCACCCAATCAGACCGTGGGCTCGCGCGAAGCCGACCTGAACGACACACGACTGTTTCGCCAGTTGAACCCGCTCACTTTGCCGGGCGACGCCGATGGCGCGCCGACCTGGAACAATCTGCTGGCTGACTTGCGTGAAGTGCTGCTGCGCGCGCGCCCGGACGTGATCGTGTTGCCGCACCCGACCCTCGATCCGCATCCTGACCATATCTGCGCCCAGCAAGCGGTTTTGCAGGCGCTCCAGGGTCTCGACTGGCAGCCGACGTTACTCGGTTACGCCAACCATTTGCATGACAACGACCGCTGGCCGATGGGCGACAGCGGGCAGGGCATCGCCTTGCCGCCGGCCTTCGATCCGGCGGTGCCGATGCAGCCGCTGTGCCTGTCGCTGTCCATCGAGCAGCAGCGCGACAAAGCCATGGCGCTGGGCATGATGCATGACCTGCAGCCACCGGCGCCGTTCAAGCGTCGCCTGCGCCGACTGATCCAGCGCGTGTTGGCCGGGCGGGCCTCGTCGGTGTACGGCGAAAACGAATTTTTTCGAAAAGCGGTCAGACGCCAGGAATTGCTCTGGCTATTGAAGCACGGTGAGACAGGCGTCCAGCGGGGAGAGTCATGAGTCAACGGTCCAAGGTGTTGCAGCTGCAACCCGACTACAACGTCAAAGCCCATGACTTTGCCGACCTCGCCGAGCAGATCGTCAAGGCATTGCCGAGCGAGCGCTATGAAGTGACCGCTGCGTTCCTGCGGGGCAAACCCGGGCCGGGCGAGCCAGTGAGCCGGGCCGACCGTTCGGTGTATTTCGAGTTTTCCGACAAGTCCCTCAAAGGCATGCGCCTGCGGGCAATGTGGCAGCTGTACAAGTTCTGCCGCCGGGAAAAATTCGACGTGGTGATTTGCAACCGCTTCAAACCGGTCAACATGATGCTAGCGCTAAACCGCTGGCTGAAAGTGCCGCTGTGCATTGGCATTTCCCACGGTTTTGGCGAATACGATCGCTTTTACCGGCGTCGCCAGACACAGCGTCTGATCGATCGGCACTGGCGCTTCGTCGGCGTGTCGCCAGCGGTCAAACAATACCTGCTCGATTGCGATTGCGGCTTCACCGACCAGAACACCTATGCCATTACCAATGCCATCGATATCGAGCAGGCGGAAGGCTTGCAGCACAGTCGTGAGAAAGCGCGCGAGCTGCTGGGCATCGACCCGCATGTGCGCTTGATTGGTGCGCTGGGCCGGCTGGTTTCGGTCAAGGGCCACACCTATCTGTTGCAGGCTTTCGCCCAACTCAAGGACAAGTACCCCAATACGCAGTTGGCGATCATTGGCGCCGGGCGTTTGCAGGCGCCGCTGGCAGCCGAGATCGAACAATTGGGCTTGAGCGGTCGTGCGCACCTGTTGGGCTTCAAGGAAAACGCACTGCAGTACGTGCGGGCGTTCGATATCTGGACCATGCCGTCGCTGGCTGAAGGCTTGGGGCTGGCCTTGCTCGAAGGCATGAGCGGGCACCTGCCGGTGATTGCGTCAAACGTGCCGGCGATGTTGCCGCTGATCGAAGGTGCCGGTGGTCTGGCGATCACGCCCAAGGACGTACCGAGCCTGGTCGCTGCGCTGGATAACTATCTCGCACTGGCGGACGACGACCTCAAGGCCAAGGGCGAGCAGGCTTATCGCTACTTGCAGGAACAACACGACATCGAGGTATTCCGTCAGGAATATCTGAACCTGATCGATTCCGGCCTGGAACAGGCTCGCAAGGAGCAGCCGTGAGCGCTGAACAACACATGAGCGATGCGCAACCCCTCGTCACTGTCATCATCGCCTCTTACAACCACGGCCCGTACATCGAGGAAAGCATTCGCAGCGTCCTCGACCAGAGCTACAGGAACATTGAGCTGCTGGTGGTTGACGACGGTTCGAAGGACGACAGCGTCGAACGCATCAGCGCGTTGCAGGCGCAGCACGGCTTCGATTTTCGCGTGCAGCAGAATCAGGGCCTGACCAATACGCTGAACGGCGCCATCGCCCGCTCGAAGGGCAGCCTGATCGTGCCATTTGGCTCCGACGACATCATGTACCCGGAGCGTATTGCCACTCAGGTGGCGTACATGGATGGCAAGCCCGAGGTCGGGATCTGCGCCGGCAACATCGAGTTGATGCACGCCGATGGCAGCCTTTACCCGGAAAAACGTCAGCGTCGCGACGTGCCGTTCCGGCGTCTGGATTTCGATGACATGTTTCTGGAGCGCAAGCCGTATCCGCCAGCGCCGACCCTGATGATCCGCCGCGAAGCGCTGGACAAGGTAGGCGGGTTCGATCCGACGATTCGCCTTGAAGATTTGTATATCGAGCTGAAGGTCACCCGCGCCGGGTACTTCATCGATGGTCTGAACGTGGTGATGGCGCGCTACCGCAAGCACGCCACCAATTCCTACAAGAACCACCGATTCATGATCGAAAACATCCTGCGTACCTATGCGCTGTTCAGCGACCATCCGCTGTACGACGAGGTGCGTTACAAGTCGCTCAACTCGATGTTTCTGAAAACCGCCAACCGCGACCGCAAACTGGCGCGGGAGCTGCTGGCGCAGATCCCGTTCAAGGCCTGGAACAAGAAAACCTGGCGTGGCCTGGGTCGCTTGCTGTTTTCGCCACTGGAAAAGGACTGAGGTCCCGGCGGTTCAACGTCAGCGAGCGGTTTTTTCCGTCAGGCGTTTGCCGCCCTGCTGACGCTGGCGAAACCAGTTCACGACTTTCTTGCCTGCGTTCATGCCGGGTTGCTCGATCAACAGAAACGTCGTGCTGCTGATCAGGATCAGCAGGCAGGTGCACAATGCGATCAACGGCAGGTAGATCCAGGCGTCCCGGGCGTCGAGGTTCAAGGCCGGCGGCAGGCGCTGAACCATCAGCCACAGTACAAAACCATGGAGCAGGTAAGTGCTGTAGCTGATTTCGCCCAGCCAGCGGATGCTGCGGGGCTTGAGTGCGCCGAACAGGGTGTTGCCGGAAGCCACGATCACGAAAAACAGCGTCAGCAGCAACAACGGCGCAGTCTTGAACGCACGGCTGAAGGCGGTGAAGGCGATGGCCAGCGCTACCAGTGCGACCGCGCCGGCCAGCGCGGTCTTGCTCCAGGCCACCAGTTGCGGCCGACGTACCCAGTACGCCGCAGCGATCCCGCCGAGGAAACTGGCCAGAAAGTGTTTCTTCAGCGAGTGCTCCCAGCCGACCACCTGATAAAGCGCATAGATCCCGATCAGGCACAGCACTACCTGGCGCCAGTTGCCTCGGAAGATGAATACCGTGGCGGCCAGCGGCAGCGCCAGATAGAAAAACACTTCGTAGGCCAGCGTCCAGGTGACGTTGGAAATCAGCATGCCGGTGTGCGGGTACAGATTGACATCCGGACGGTCGAAGGTCAGCCAGGCCAGGGTTTGCTTGAGCAGATCTACAACCGACACCTTCAGCTCCCAGTTCTGCAAATGGAACACCGTGGTGAACACGATCAGCATCAATGGCAGATACAGCGGGTACAGGCGAAATAGCCGCGAGATGCCGAACGCCATCCAGTCGAACTGCCGACCCTGGGCCAGCAGCCGGCTCCAGAACAGGAAACCGGTGATCATGAAGAACAGGGCGACACTGCCCTGGCCCAGCATCGAATAGAAGGGGCTGGGCGGGAAGTCGATCACCCCGGTGCGCAGAAAAATCCAGGTGATGACCGAGTGATGCACGAACACGCCGAACGCCAGGTAACCGCGCAGGCCGTCGATACTCGCGTAACGGCTTTCATTGGAATGCTGCAGATGCCGGGCTATTGTCGGCACCGCGCGCAACAGCAGTGCGGCGGTTGCGATGGCCAGCAGGTAAGCGGCCGGCGCGATCAGCGGATTGGTTTCGATCATCAATGAACCCGGGCCGCCGTATTGCCGGCCAGCACTTGCCTGTGCAGATTGTCTACCGCGGATTTAGACGCCGTCATGGCGTACCCCTGGAGCAACGCGTCGAGATGATCCTCGAACAGCCAGCGCTTGTCGACGGTGTAACGCTGCATGTGGCGCAGATTGCGCTGACGCAGCGAAAGGCTCAGCGGCGAAGGGTAGATCCGCAGGTCCGCCAGATCAATCAGGCCGAACTCTCCATCCTCCAGCACCAGCACGTTGCCCAGATGCAATGAGCGGAAATACACGCCCTGCTCGTGCAGGCGGGCCATGAACTTGCCAAACCGCTCGACCAGCGCCTGACGCACCGCCGGAGCGGTAATGCCTTGAAGCACCTGGCGCAGGGTGTGGCCTGGCAGCGGAGCGTATTGCACTGCGCTGCTGCCGTCGTCAAGGCGATACAGATTCAACACCTGCGGGGTCGGGATGCCCATTGTGCGCAATTGTTCGCTATTGATGGCAAACCGCTCGGAGTAAGGGTTGAAGCTGCCGGAGGTATACCAGCGGCGGCGACGGAACAACTTGAGGAAACTGCCATCGGACAGGCGCAGTACCTTGGGGCCCAGGCCATCTTCTTCAATCACCTGAGCATCGGTCCCGAGCTGCTGCAGACCGCTCGCCGACAGCCTCTGCACCGGGAAGGTGAGCAGGCGTCTGGCGCGTTGATTGATGCTCAGTGCAGCAATCAGCGCCAGTGGAATCCACAGCAGGAACCAGTGTTCCTTGGGGCGCGAGATGATGCCGCCACCTTCTGTCAACCCGGCGCCGATACCGAACACCAACCAGGTGGAGGCAATAATCAACAACGGTTGTACGCGTTGACGCCAACTGCTCAACAAGCCCCAGCCGAGGAAGAACAGCCAGGGCAGAAAGCCCAGGATGCCGACGTAATAAAGCACACCCAACGCAAAACTGTGCGGCTCCTGAAAGCTGTAACCGACACCCGGGTCGATCGCCAGACTGGCGCTGTAGCCATGGCCGATCCAGGGGGTTTCGGCAATTTTCTGCAAGGCGATCTGCCAGATTTCGAAACGGTAGGAGTCGCCGCGTTCGGTGATCATTTTCGAGAACAGGGTGGTGACTGCAACGCCCAGGGCGGCCAGCGCGCCCAGCATCACCAGCGAACGGCGATTCCAGCAAATGAAGCCCAGCCACAGCGCGGCCAGCGTCAGGGCGACCAGCGGCGTTCTGGAACCCGTCGCGATCACCGCTGCGAACATGATCAGCATTGCCGGCAGGCTCAGCCATAACAGGCGGCCATGTCTGCAGGACATGCTGATGCTTAGCCAATAGGCACAGAAGAACCCGAAAAGGTGTGAGCTCAGCAACGGGTTATCGAACGCACCGCCACCTATCAGCCGTGCGCCTGGTTCGTAATGATGGATGAACCGGATCAGAAAAAAGGATGTGGCGATCAGCGCGACCACAGCTGCGACAAACAGCATCGGCGAAAGAACGTCACTGCGATAGCGCACCACCAGATAGCAGCCGACGAACAGCATCAAAGTGTGCAGGGGAGGCTTGAGCATCCCGCCGAACGAGTCGTCGCTGTGCGGTCCCCAGCACAGGCTGAGCAGCGCCCACAAGACGAACGCGAGTACAGCGACAATCACCGGTTCTTGCAGCAGTTCCCTGAACTGCCGTGGGCGCAGGCACAGGGCAATCAACGCCGGAATGCTGAACAACCCGTAAAACAGCTTGTGATGCAGGCTGCGACCTGGCAGGAAGAACAGCGCGCACAGGAGCAGGAAGTAGCCGACGGGAAGTATCCACAGGCTGATGAAATCGAAGATTCGACTGGACGTACTGCTGAAGCCGCGAAGTTGCATGCTGTGAGATTCAATCCTGAAGTTGATGACCATTCGAATGATGGCTATTTGATGCAAAAAAAGATGCCTAACAATAACAGCCTTTCGCCGATTGCCAGAACCCTGAAGAAGCTGTGCTAAAGTCAGCGTCCTTTTTATCGACTTTCGCGTGATATGACCGACTCCAGTGCCGCCGCAAGCCCATCGAGCTTGAAAATCTACTTCCGCCTGCTCGGCTACGTCCGGCCGTACATCAGCCTTTTTCTGATCAGCATCGTCGGTTTCCTGATTTTCGCCTCGACTCAGCCGATGCTTGGCTACATCCTCAAATACTTCGTCGACGGCCTGTCCAATCCCGAAGCTGTTCTGTTTCCTTCCGTACCTTACCTGCGTGACCTGCAACTGCTGCAGGCCGTGCCGCTGCTGATCATCCTGATCGCTGCGTGGCAGGGCCTCGGGTCCTATCTGGGCAATTACTTTCTGGCCAAGGTTTCACTGGGCCTTGTCCACGATCTGCGGGTGCAACTCTTCAACAACCTGCTGGTGTTGCCGAACCGGTATTTCGACAAGCATAACTCCGGTCACCTGATTTCGCGTATCACCTTCAACGTGACGATGGTCACGGGGGCGGCTACAGATGCGATCAAGGTCGTAATTCGTGAAGGCATGACGGTGATCTTCCTGTTCGCCTCCCTGTTGTTCATGAACTGGAAGCTGACGCTGGTAATGGTCGCAATCCTGCCGCTGATCGCCGTGATGGTGCGCACCGCGAGCAAGAAATTTCGCAAGCAGAGCAAGAAGATCCAGTTGGCCATGGGCGATGTTACCCATGTGGCCTCGGAAACCATCCAGGGCTATCGCGTGGTACGCAGCTTCGGCGGCGAGGCCTATGAGGAAAAACGCTTCCTCAATGCCAGCCAGAGCAACACCGACAAGCAGTTGCGCATGACCCGCACCGGTGCGATCTATACGCCGATGTTGCAACTGGTGATCTACACCGCGATGGCGGTGCTGATGTTCCTCGTCCTGTTCCTGCGCGGTGACGCCTCGGCGGGTGACATGGTTGCCTACATCACCCTCGCTGGCCTGTTGCCCAAGCCGATCCGTCAATTGTCCGAAGTCAGCTCGACCATCCAGAAAGGGGTGGCCGGTGCCGAAAGCATTTTCGAACAGCTGGACGTCGAGCCGGAAGTCGACACCGGGACGGTCGAGCGTGACTCGGTCACCGGACGTCTGGATGTACGCAACCTGAGCTTTACCTACCCGGGCACTGAACGTCAGGTGCTCGACAACATCAGCTTCTCGGCCGAGCCGGGGCAGATGGTGGCGCTGGTCGGCCGTTCCGGCAGCGGCAAGTCGACGCTGGCCAACCTGATTCCGCGCTTCTATCACCACGACAAGGGCGAAATCCTCATCGACGAGGTGGAAGTCGAGCAGTACAAACTGCTCAACCTGCGCCGCCACATCGCCCAGGTGACCCAGCACGTGACCCTGTTCAGCGACACCGTGGCCAACAACATCGCTTATGGCGATCTGGCTGGCGCACCGCGCGAAGACATCGAGAAAGCGGCACGTGACGCCTACGCGATGGACTTCATTTCGCAGTTGCCGCAAGGTCTGGATACTCAGGTCGGCGAGAACGGCGTGCTGCTGTCCGGCGGTCAGCGCCAGCGTCTGGCGATTGCTCGCGCGCTACTCAAGAACGCCCCGCTGCTGATTCTCGACGAGGCCACCTCGGCTCTGGACACCGAGTCCGAGCGACACATTCAGGCAGCGCTGGATCAGGTGATGAAGGGCCGCACCACGCTGGTAATCGCTCACCGTCTGTCGACCATCGAGAAGGCCGATCTGATTCTGGTCATGGATCAGGGCCGGATCGTCGAGCGCGGCACTCACGACGAGCTGCTGGCGCAAAACGGCTATTACGCACGCCTCAACGCCATGGGCCTCGATGCTCCGGCCGAAGACATCGCCTGACTTCAGGCCCTGCCCTGTGGGAGCGAGCCTGCTCGCGAATGCGCTGCAACAGACGACGTCCGTGTCGAATGTTCACCCGCTATCGCGAGCAGGCTCGCTCCCACAGTGGTTTGTATCCAGACCTTTACCCTTCTTGACCAAACCGGAATAAATCCGGGCACCGCGCTTGTTAAGGTTCCTCAACGAACTCTGACTTCCATCGAGGGGGCCATCCCCGTCGCGCGGGTACTCTCATGTTGCAACGCTATCTGTGGAAACTGCTGCCCAAGTCGCAGCGGGCTTTCCTGCTCGGACGCCTGTCGGTGGTTGATCGGCAAGTGGTGAACAAGTCGATGTCGGCCAACCTGCGTTTTCCCCAGGCTTTCGAACAGCGCTCGTGTCTGTTCATCCATGTGCCCAAATGTGCTGGCAGCAGCGTGTGTGCGGCCATGTTCGAGGGGTGGCGGCCGGGGCATTTGCCGCTGTACTGGTACGAAGAGCAGTTTCCGGCGCAGTTCGCCTCGGCGTACAAATTCGCCTTTGTACGGGATCCGCTGGAGCGAGCCTACTCGGCGTACGCTTTCCTGCGCGGCAACGAGCTGAGCAACCGTGACCACGCGGCGCAGCAACTGGTCAGGCATTACCGCGACTTCGATGATTTTGTCGCGCGCTGGCTACACGCCGACACCATCGCACGACAATTGCACTTTGCTGCACAAACCGACTTTCTCACCGATTCGCTGGGCCGCCTGGCGCTGGACTTCATCGGTTACCAGGAACATCTGGAGCGGGACTTCAGTCTGGTCTGCGAACACCTCGGGCTGACAAGTCAGTTGCAACACGTCAACAGTTCCCGGCAACGGCGTCCGCTGCCGGCGCGTGAATTCTGCACGCAACGCACCCGGCGTCTGGTGCGGCGGGTCTATGCACGTGACTACGAGATGCTTGGCTATGAATGAAGCGCGCTCGGTTTTGCCCCCGCCACCGGCCATTCGGCCCTATAGTCTGGCACTTCCCGCGCAGGCCCGCGCCGCGTTGAAGTTGCAGCAGCCACGTTGTCTGTGGTTGACCGGGTTGTCCGGTGCCGGCAAATCGACCCTGGCTAATGCGCTGGAGGTGCATCTGCATCAGTTCGGGTTGCACACGTTCCTGCTTGATGGCGACAACCTGCGCAGCGGTCTTTGCCGGGATCTGGGCATGGCCGAGGCTTGTCGGCGCGAGAACATTCGGCGCACCGCCGAAGTAGCGCGGTTGATGGTGGATGCCGGGTTGATCGTGATCGTGGCGGCCATTTCACCATTCAGGGCCGAGCGCGACACGGCGCGGCAGCTGTTCGCCGAAGGTGATTTTATTGAAGTGCACGTCAGCACGTCTCTGGAAGTCTGCGCCCGACGCGATCCCAAGGGGCTGTACCGGGCGGCGCGAGAAGGGCGGATCAAGGACTTCACCGGAATCGACAGCCCGTATGAGGCGCCCTTGGCCGCCGAGTGCCGGATCGATACCGACGAGGTCGAGTTGAGTCATGCCTGTCATCGCCTGGCTTCTTTTCTGATCAAAAAATGAGCAAAAAAGCCTGTCGTTTCATCCTGTTGCAGCCGTCGCACAAGCCATCGCCAACCCTGTGTTAATATCGCGCCCCTGTTCATTTTGTATGTGGGTTGCTCCATGAAGTTGTCCATGCCGCGATTCGATCAAGCCCCTGTCTTGGTGGTCGGCGATGTCATGCTCGACCGTTACTGGCATGGTGGAACCTCACGGATTTCCCCTGAGGCACCGGTTCCGGTCGTAAAAGTCGAGCAAATCGAAGACCGCCCGGGCGGTGCTGCCAACGTTGCCTTGAACATTGCCGCGCTGGGTGCGCCGGCGTCGCTGGTCGGTGTGACCGGTGACGACGAAGCCGCCGACAGCCTGAGCAACAGCCTCAAGGGTGCGGGCGTGCGGGCGCTGTTCCAGCGCATTGCGCACCAGCCGACCATCGTCAAGCTGCGGGTCATGAGCCGGCACCAGCAATTGCTGCGTATCGACTTCGAAGAGCCGTTTGCCACCGATGCGCTGGCCCTGGCTTCGCAGGTCGATGATCTGCTCGAAGGGATCAAGGTCCTGGTGCTGTCCGACTACGGCAAAGGTGCACTGAAAAACCATCAGGCGTTGATTCAGGCGGCCCGTGCCAAAGGCATTCCGGTGCTGGCCGATCCCAAGGGCAAGGATTTTTCGATCTATCGTGGTGCGAGCCTGATCACCCCGAACCTCAGCGAGTTCGAAGCCATCGTCGGCGGTTGCGCCGATGAGCACGAACTGGTGAGCAAGGGCGCAACGCTGATGCATGACCTCGACCTCGGCGCACTGCTGGTGACTCGGGGCGAGCACGGCATGACCCTGCTGCGCCCGGATCATCCTGCACTGCACCTGCCGGCCCGCGCCCGCGAAGTGTTTGACGTGACCGGTGCCGGTGACACGGTGATATCCACCCTGGCAGCAGCGATTGCCGCCGGTGAAGAACTGCCGCACGCGGTGGCGCTGGCCAACCTGGCGGCAGGGATCGTGGTGGGCAAGCTCGGTACGGCGGCGATCAGCGCCCCGGAACTGCGCCGCGCGATCCAGCGTGAAGAAGGCTCGGAACGTGGTGTTCTGGGGCTGGAACAGTTGGTACTGGCGGTGGCCGATGCCCGTGCGCACAACGAGCGCATCGTCTTCACCAATGGCTGTTTCGATATTCTGCACGCCGGTCACGTGACCTACCTCGAGCAGGCACGCGCCCAAGGCGACCGTCTGATCGTGGCGATCAACGATGACGCCTCCGTCAGCCGCCTGAAAGGGCCGGGACGTCCGATCAACAGCGTCGACCGGCGCATGGCGGTCCTCGCCGGCCTTGGCGCGGTGGACTGGGTGATCAGCTTCCCGGAAGGCACCCCGGAAAACCTGCTGCGCGAGGTCAAGCCGGACGTACTGGTCAAGGGCGGTGATTACGGTATCGATCAGGTGGTCGGCGCCGATATCGTCAAGGCTTATGGCGGCACGGTGAAGGTGTTGGGGCTGGTGGAAAACAGCTCGACCACGGCAATCGTGGAAAAAATCCGAGGTCATTGATTCAAACAAAAGATCGCAGCCTGCGGCAGCCCTACAGGGAATGCATTCCCATGTAGGGGCTGCCGCAGGCTGCGATCTTTTGCTGTTCAGGAACTGACTTTCTTGCGTGGCACGATCTTCTTCAGCAGTTGCTTCGCCTTGCCGCGCAACCGCGCCAGGCCCGTGGGTTTGTCCGGCGGGGTCAGGCCTTGTTGGCGTAACCAGTCCTTCCAGCGAATCCGCTCGTCACGCACCAGCCAGCCGTCCTGTCTGGCGAAACTTTCGGCTAGATACAGACCACGGGTTCCTGCCGGATACAACTGGCCTTTCTTCAAGGTATACAGCTCGGCCAGCGGTTCGCCGTCCTGCAACGGCATCAAATACAAATCGGGGCGTTTGCGATCCAGTCGCGCCACCAGTTGATCACCTTCCAGGCGCTCGTCCACGTGGAACAGGCTCAGGGATTTGGCTTCCTTTGGCACTTCCAGGCGCAAGTCATAGATCAGTTGCAGCGATGCGGTGGGCAGGTGCACATAGGCTCGTGGCCGTTCCAGCAATTGCAGATTGGCGCAACGCACCGGCCGTGCCGAACCGGACAAGGGCGTCAGGCGAAACGGCAGAGCCTCGCGATAATGCAGCGCGGACGAGTAGGGCGCCGGCAGCCAGGTGTCGTTGAAGCGCCCGCCGAGCCAGCCTTCCGGGGTTTCCAGCAGACACTCTTCGGCAATCTCCTGAATCGCGGTGTGCAGCGGGATGTTCAGTTCTTGAGCAGGCACGTAACCGGAAATCAGCTTGAGCACTACGTCACCGCGATCCTGCCGACGCTGGCGCACCAGCACCCAGTAATCGCGATTCTGCCAGTGCAGGGTCAGGCGCACCGAGACCCCGAGATTGGCCAGCTCCAGTGCGAAACGCTCGGCATCCGCCACGCTCACCGGTTTGCGCCGCTGCAAGGTCTGGGCGAAGTTCAGCGGCATGCCGACGCTCTGATAGCTCAGGCTTTCGGGCGTGGCTTCGACGAACAGCGGCAGGGTCTTGAAGTTGCTCGGGTTCTTTCTGATGAGCGTGCGCGGCATGTCGGCTCCTGCTTAAGGCCGCGAGGCGGCGTCAGTGACCACGAAGGACCTGGGCAACGGTCGCAACGTTATGGGCGAGGTGCAGCGGATTGATCGTTCCGACAATAGCACTGGCAACGCCGGGCTGCCGGAACAGCAACTCGAAGCTGGCGCGCACCGGATCCACACCCGGACTCAGGCATACATGGCCGCTGGCCAGGGCTTTTTTCACCAGAATGGCTTTGCCGTGGGCAGCAGCATAGTCAATGACTGCCTTCTCGTTCTGTTCGTTCAGATTGTAGGTAACCATCGCGCAGTCACCTTGCTCCAGCGCCTTGAGGCCGCCCTCGACGGTTTTGCCGGAGAAGCCGAAGCCGCGAATTTTGCCCTCGGCCTTGAGCGCCGCGAGGGTTGAATAGACTTCGCTGTCATTGAGGATCGCCAGGTCGTTGCCGTCCGAGTGCACCAGCACCAGGTCGATAAAATCGGTTTCAAGACGTTGCAGGCTGCGCTCCACCGACATCCGCGTGTGCGCCGCACTGAAGTCATGGCGCGACAGGCCGTCGGCAAATTCTTCGCCGACCTTGCTGACGATTACCCAGTCCTGACGCTGACCGCGCAACAACGGGCCAAGGCGTTCTTCGCTGCGGCCATAGGCCGGGGCGGTGTCGATCAGGTTGATGCCCAGCCCTTTGGCCTGATTGAGCAGCAGGCGTGCGGCGTCATCGTCGGGAATCTGGAAGCCATTGGGGTATTTCACCCCTTGGTCACGGCCAAGCTTGACCGTGCCCAGGCCCAGCGGGGAAACCATCAGGCCGGTGCTGCCCAATGGACGATGCAGTTCGTGCAGGGTCGCTACGCTCATGGCAACAGTTGCTCCCAGGCGGGTACGCCCATCGGTGGTTTTGGCAGTGCCGGCAATGGCTCGGCAGCTTGCGGCTGGATGCCGTCGCGTTCCAGCGAGGCGATGACCCGGTCGGCGAAGTCCGGCGCCAGTGCCAGTTTGGTCGGCCAGCCGACCAGCAGGCGACCCTCCTCGGCGAGGAAGGCGTTGTCCGGGCGGGTCAGGCCGGTTTGCAGCGGCTCGGCGCGATCCACGCGCAACGTCGCCCACTGCACCTGGCTCAGGTCGATCCATGGCAGCAACTGGCCGAGTTCTTTCTGTGCGGTGGCGATCTGTCCGGCGGGCTCGCGGGCGACGCCGTCGCTTTCGGCAATGTCGCCGCCCAGGTACCAGACCCAGTTGCCGTCGGCGGCCGGGTGGGTGGTGATGGTGATGCGCGGCTTGGTGCCGCCGCCCAGGCAGTGGGCGTACAGCGGCTTCAGGCTCGGGCCTTTGGCGATGATCATGTGCAGGGGTCGACGTTGCATCTGCGGATGAGTCAGGCCCAGGTCTTCCAGCAACCGGGCAGTGCCGGCACCGGCACTGAGAACGATGCGCTGGGCGCGAATCTCGCGGCCGTCGACTCTCAGGCCGACCAGCACGCCCGCTTCCAGCAGCGGTTCGATGGTTTGCCCGGCAAGCAGGCCATCACCGGCCTGATCCGCCAGGCGCTGGATCAGGCTCGGTACGTCGACCACCAGTTCGGCGAGGCGATAGACCTTGCCCTTGAAGCGCTTGTCTTGCAGGGCCGGCGGCAGTTGATCGCCCTTGACCTGATCGACCCGGCCACGTACGGCCTTGCTGGCGAAGAAACTGGTGAGGTTGCCGGCGAGGGTGCCGGGTGACCACAGGTAATGCGCTTCGGACAGCAGACGTACACCGGACAGATCCAGCTCGCCGTTGCCGGCCAGCGCCTCACGCCAGCGGCGCGGCATGTCGGCGATGGCTTCCGAGGCGCCGGTGAGCGCGCCGTGCAACGCATATTTGGCGCCGCCGTGAATGATGCCCTGGGACTTCACACTTTGCCCGCCACCGAGGCTGGCGTTTTCCACCAGCACGGTCGAAAAACCCTGACGGCGCAGACGCGCGTTCAGCCAGAGGCCGGCGACACCAGCGCCGACAATCAGAACGTCGGTGGAAATAACGGATGGCATGCAACGACCTCAGTGTTCAAGACGAGGGCGCAGTATACAGACTCGGGAAAGAGCGGGATTTGTCGATGATCAACAGGGCTGATGCAAAACCAAATGTGGGAGCGGGCTTGCTCGCGAATGCGGTGTGTCAGTTAACAGAGATGTTGTTGATACACCGCATTCGCGAGCAAGCCCGCTCCCACAGGGGATTTGCGTTACTGCCAATCAGTGCCCTGCGGTCTTGGAGAACAGCTGGATGACCACCACGCCGAGCACGATCAGCGCCATGCCGAGCATCGCCGGCACATCCAGCTTCTGCCCGTAAATGAACAGCGCCGCGACGCTGACCATCACGATGCCCATGCCCGCCCACACGGCATACGCCACGCCCACCGGCACCGTGCGCACCACCAGGGTCAGCATCCAGAACGCGATACCGTATCCGACGATGACCAGAATCAGCGGCAGCGGCGTACTCAGGCCTTTGACCGCTTTCATCGAAACCGTGGCGATCACTTCGGCGCAAATGGCGATAGCCAGAAAGGCGTAAGCGTTCATGTGTAAATCCTCATGTAAAACGTTGCTTGCTGAGGCGGCATTCTAGTCGTTCGTCAGATGCGGTAAAGTCATTACCTATCTGTTTTGAAGATGGGTTGCAGCATGAACACCCAGTGGAATCTGGAACAACTGCGCGCTTTCGTCAGCGTCGCCGAACAGCGTTCGTTCTCCGCCGTGGCGCGCCAGCAACGCAAGGCGCAGTCGGCGATCAGCAGCGCCATTGCCATGCTGGAAGATGATCTGGGCGTCAGCCTGTTCGAGCGTAGCAGTGGTCGCCAGCCCCGGCTCACCGAAGCCGGTGAAGCGCTGCTCGAAGAGGCGCGGGAGGTGTTGCGCCAATGCGAGCGCCTCAATGGTCGGGCGATGGCGATGATGCGCGGTCAGGAAGCACAGTTGCGCGTGGCGCAGGACGAAGCGATGCCGTATCAGGCACTGGTGGAAAGCTTCGACGCGCTGGCCGAGCAATTTCCCAGTCTCGAAGTGCAACTGACCAGCGCCGCCCAGGGTGAAGTCGCCCGCAAACTGGTCGAGCGTCGCGCCGATCTGGGTTTGCTGTTTTATCACGATGAGATTCCCGAAGCGTTGGAGCGTCGGGTATTGGGCCGGGTGGAAATGGTCACCGTCTGCGGGATCAATCATCCGCTCGCGAAGCAGTCCTACGTCACCTGCCAGCAACTGGCGCAACATCGGCAACTGTTGATGTCGACGCAAACCAGCGTCTATCCCGGCAACGAACCGGCCAGCCCGCAGGTGTGGCGCGCCGACAGCTTCTACGTGATGGCCGAATGGCTGGTGCGGGATCTGGGCTGGGCGTGGCTGCCCCGGCATGTGGTTCAGTACTCGGCTTATCAGGGTTTGATGGTTGAGCTGGACAGTGAATGGACTCCGCCGGCGCTGGTGGTGGAGCTGGTCTGGCGTCGGGATGAGCCTTTGGGGCCGGCGGCGCGCTGGCTGGCGGAACGTTTTGCCGTGCACTTGCGGGCGATTGGCGACAAAAGTCGATAAACTCCGCCGCCATGAATAGAACTCTCTACACCGCGCTGTTTTACCTGGGGCTGCCATTGGTGGCGATTCGGCTGTGGCTGCGCTCGCGCAAGGCCCCGGCATATGCCAAACGGATTGGCGAGCGCTTTTCCTGCGGGATGCCGTCACTGCAGCCCGGCGGGATCTGGGTGCACGCGGTGTCGGTAGGCGAAAGCATTGCCGCTGCGCCGATGATTCGCGCCTTGCTGCAACGTTATCCACAGCTGCCGATCACCGTGACCTGCATGACTCCGACCGGTTCGGAACGGATTCAGGCACTGTTCGCCAATGAGCCGCGTATCCAGCATTGTTATCTGCCCTATGACTTGCCGTGCGCAGCGGCGCGTTTTCTGGATCGCGCCCAGCCGAAACTGGCGGTGATCATGGAAACCGAACTGTGGCCCAATCACATTCATCAGTGCGCCATGCGCGGGATTCCCGTTGCGCTGGCAAACGGCCGACTGTCCGAGCGTTCCGCCAGAGGTTATGGCCGCTTCAGCAAACTGACTGCGCCGATGCTCGCTGAAATGAGTTTTTTTGCGGTGCAGACCGAGGCCGAAGCCCGGCGTTTCCGCGATCTGGGTGCGCGCCCGGAAACGGTCGAGGTCACCGGCTCGATCAAGTTCGACCTGACCATCGACCCGCAACTGCTGCAGCGCGCCCATGAACTGCGCGGCCAGTGGCAGGCGCTGGAGCGTCCGGTGTGGATCGCCGCCAGCACCCACGAAGGCGAAGACGAAGTGGTGCTCGACGCCCATCGTCGCCTGCTGGCGAACTACCCCAATGCGTTGCTGATTCTGGTGCCGCGTCATCCCGAACGTTTCAACTCGGTGTTCGAGTTGTGCCAGCGCGAAGGCTTTGCCACGGTGCGCCGTTCCACCGGTGCCAATGTCGATGCAGGCACCTCGGTGCTGCTCGGCGACACCATGGGCGAGTTGTTGTTTCTCTATGCACTGGCTGACAGCGCTTTCGTCGGTGGCAGCCTTGTGCCGAACGGCGGGCACAATCTGCTGGAGCCGGCGGCACTGGCAAAACCGGTGATCAGCGGCCCGCACCTGTTCAACTTCCTCGACATCGCAGCGCAGTTGCGCGAAGCCGGCGCGCTGGCCGAAGTGGATGACGCCGAAGGGCTGGCGGTGGAAGTGCAGCGGCTGTTCGAATTGCCCCGCGATGCGCAACGCATGGCCGAGGCCGGGCTGGCAGTGATGCGGCGTAATCAGGGTGCGTTGCAGCGGTTGCTGGATGGGCTGGGCCGGTTGATCAAGTAAGTTTTCACACCCAAAAGCGAAAAGATCGCAGCGTGCCGCAGCTCCTACAATTGGAATGCATTTTCCTGTAGGAGCTGCGGCACGCTGCGATCTTTTGCTTTTAAGACTTAAGGCCGAGCCTTGAGCTGCGCCTCGGCTGCCTTGGCCAGATCCGGCGGCAGGAAGTCCTTGTCCGGGTTGTAGTCGGCTTTCAGATAACGCCGCAGATCTTCCAGGTCACCCGGGTTCAAGGTCCCCGCCGCCTGCTTCAGGCGCAGGTTGTCGAGGATGTAGTCGTAGCGGGTGTTGTTGTAGTTGCGCACCGAGGTGTACAGCTGGCGCTGGGCGTCGAGCACGTCGACGATGTTGCGCGTACCCACCTGATAACCGATTTCCGTGGCTTCCACCGCGCTCTGGTTGGAGATGATCGACTGACGGCGTGCCTGCACCTGCTCGACATCGGTGTTCACCGCGCGGTGCAGGTTGCGGGTGTTTTCCACCACTTGCCGGCGCAGGGATTCGCGCTGTTGCTCGCTCTGATCCAGTTGCGCATAGGACTGACGCACTTGCGAACTGGTCAGCCCGCCGCTGTAGATCGGAATGTTGAGTTGCAGGCCCAGCGTGCTCTGCTCGACGTTGCCACTGTACGGCGTACCGAAGGCGTTCGGGTTGGCGAAGCCCAGAGCGTCGTTGTCACCCTTTTCGTATTTGGCCACGGCATCGAGGGTCGGCAGGTGGCCGGCCTTGCGCTGCTTGAGGGTCTGTTCGGCGGAGCTGACCGCAAAGTTGCTCGCCAACAGATTGAGGTTCTGCTTGCCCGCGGTGTCGACCCAGGCTTTGGCGTCGTTCGGTATCGGCGGCAGGATCGGCAGCGTGTGGACGATGCCCTGAATCGAGTTGTACTGACGGTTGGTCAGGGTGATCAGCGCTTCGAACGCATCGTCGACCTGACGCTGGGCGACGATGCGGTTGGCGCGCGCGGTGTCATAGCTGGCTTGCGATTGCAGCACGTCGGTCTTGTCCGACAGGCCGACATCGAAGCGCTCGTTGGACTGGTCGAGCTGACGCTTGAACGCGGCTTCTTCGGCCTTGGTCGAGGCGAGGTTGTCCTGACTGCGCAGAACGTTGAAGTAGCTTTCGGCCGATTGCAGGATCAGGTTCTGTTCGGTGGCCGAGAGTTGCAGGGCGGCCTGTTCGTTGACGTCCTTGGCGGCCTGGTACTGGAACCAGCGGTCGGCGCGGAACAAGGGCTGGGCGAGGGTCGCCTGATAGGAATGCGCGCTGCGATTGGCGATGGCCGAAGGCTGATCGATGGAGGTGCGCACGTCCGCCACTTCGGCACCGCCCGACAGGTTGGGCAGCAGGCCGGCGCGGGCCTGGGGCACCACTTCTTTCTGGGCGCCATACTGGGCGCGGGCGGCGGCCAGATCGGCGTTGTTGTCGACCGCTTCCTGATAGACGCTGACCAGATCGGTTTTGGTCGACAAGGGCGCTTCTGCTGCCCAGGCCATTGCGTTGGACGCACAAGACACGGCAAGAGCCAGTGAAAGTTTGCGCAGCATGAGGCGATCCCTAGCAAAAAAATATTATGAAAATAATGTGCGCGCCAAGGCTACGGCGCAGCCCCCGCAGCGTCAAGGCGCGCGAAGCACAGCGAGTGTAGTTGTGCAAACGTGCGGCAACAATCCTGCAAGTCCCGGTAATTGCGCCATTCATCATGGTGTTTGCCGCGGTGTTGGCGTTCTTTGCCGGTTGTGTCTAGACTGGCCGGGTTCTTGTCGGGGTGCCTTGCTATGAGGCTGAGATCGAATAATTTCGGATCCCGTTGAACCTGATCAGGTTAGCGCCTGCGTAGGGAACAAGATTTCTCGTCACCCGGCGAGTCCTCTTGTGCTTCGTCCGGGAAATTGTTCGACAATCGAACGCTCGACGACGATGCACAGCACCAGTCCTGGTGCGTCCGTGCCTTTCAGGTTCTGCTCCGACAATCCACTGCCTGGATGCTGTCTGGAGAGCCCGTGATGACGACAAAAGCAAAAAACGCGATCAACCTGAGTGACTCGGCCAAGGTCGACGAGCAATCGGTCAAGCCGTTCACCCGTTCGCAAAAAGTCTACGTTCAGGGCTCGCGCCCGGACATCCGCGTGCCGATGCGCGAAATCACCCTGGATGTGACGCCGACCGACTTCGGCGGCGAAATCAACGCACCGGTCACCGTCTACGACACCTCCGGCCCGTACACCGATCCGAACGTGGTGATCGACGTGCGCAAGGGGCTGGGCGACGTGCGTTCGGCGTGGATCGACGACCGTGGCGACACCGAGCGTCTGCCGGGCCTGAGTTCGAATTTCGGTCAGGAACGCCTGGCCGATCCTGAGCTGACCAAACTGCGTTTCGCCCACGTCAATAACCCGCGCCGGGCCAAGGCAGGGGCCAACGTCAGCCAGATGCATTACGCGCGCAAAGGCATCATCACCGCCGAGATGGAATACGTCGCCATCCGCGAAAACATGAAGCTGCAAGAGGCCCGCGCTGCCGGCCTGCTGAACCAGCAACACGCCGGCCACAGCTTCGGCGCGAGCATCCCGAAAGAAATCACCGCCGAGTTCGTGCGCGAAGAAATCGCCCGTGGCCGCGCGATCATTCCGGCCAACATCAACCACGTCGAACTGGAACCGATGATCATTGGCCGTAACTTCCTGGTGAAGATCAACGGCAACATCGGCAACAGCGCCCTGGGTTCGTCCATCGAAGAAGAAGTGGCGAAACTGACCTGGGGCATTCGCTGGGGCTCGGACACCGTGATGGACCTGTCCACCGGCAAACACATCCACGAAACCCGCGAGTGGATCATCCGCAACTCGCCGGTGCCGATCGGTACGGTGCCGATCTACCAGGCGCTGGAGAAGGTCAACGGCGTCGCCGAAGACCTGACCTGGGAGCTGTTCCGCGACACGCTGATCGAGCAGGCCGAGCAGGGCGTCGACTACTTCACCATCCACGCTGGCGTGCTGTTGCGCTACGTGCCGCTGACCGCCAAGCGCGTGACCGGCATCGTCTCCCGTGGCGGTTCGATCATGGCCAAGTGGTGCCTGGCGCACCACAAAGAGAACTTCCTCTACACCCACTTCGACGAAATCTGCGAAATCATGAAGGCCTACGACGTCAGCTTCTCGCTGGGCGACGGCCTGCGTCCGGGCTCGATTGCCGACGCCAACGACGAAGCGCAATTCGGCGAACTGGAAACCCTCGGTGAGCTGACCAAAATCGCCTGGAAGCACGACGTGCAGTGCATGATCGAAGGCCCGGGCCACGTGCCGATGCAGTTGATCAAGGAGAACATGGACAAGCAGCTGGAGTGCTGCGACGAGGCGCCGTTCTACACCCTCGGCCCGCTGACCACCGACATCGCGCCGGGTTACGACCACATCACCTCGGGTATCGGTGCGGCGATGATCGGCTGGTTCGGTTGCGCCATGCTCTGCTACGTGACGCCGAAGGAACACCTCGGCTTGCCGAACAAGGATGACGTGAAAACCGGGATCATCACCTACAAGATCGCCGCGCATGCCGCCGACCTTGCCAAGGGCCACCCGGGCGCGCAGATTCGCGACAACGCCTTGAGCAAGGCGCGTTTCGAATTCCGTTGGGAAGACCAGTTCAACCTCGGCCTGGACCCGGACACCGCGCGTTCGTATCACGACGAAACCCTGCCGAAGGACTCGGCCAAGGTCGCGCATTTCTGTTCGATGTGCGGGCCGAAATTCTGCTCGATGAAGATCACCCAGGAAGTCCGCGAATACGCGGCCAACCAGCGGATCGACGCGGTCGACGTGGACGTCGCCCAGGGCCTTGCGGAGCAGGCCGAGCGGTTCAAGAAGGAAGGCAGTCAGCTGTACAAGAAAGTTTGATCTGACCTGAAGTCTGCGGTGTCTGTGCTGGCCCCTTCGCGAGCAAGCCCGCTCCCACATTTGAATCCAGCTGTTCACGAAACTTGTGTTCACAGGCGATCCAGTGTGGGAGCGGGCTTGCTCGCGAAGACGTCAGAACAGGCACCAAGGATCTCAATGACAAAAATACTCCTCCGAGATAACACCCTTGAGCATTCAACCCGGCACTTATTCCCCCGACCTCGCCGTACCCGCCGACAAGCGGGTATTCGGCGGTCGCGATCTGTTTTCCCTGTGGTTCTCCCTCGGCATCGGCCTGATGGTCTTGCAGACCGGCGCATTGCTCGCCCCCGGTCTGGGGCTGTCCGGTTCGTTGCTGGCGATTTTCCTCGGCACCCTGGTTGGCGTGCTGCTGCTGGCCGCCGTTGGCGTGATCGGCAGCGACACCGGTCTGTCATCGATGGCTGCCCTCAAGCTCAGCCTCGGCAGCAAAGGCGCAAGCCTGCCGGCGCTGCTCAACCTGCTGCAACTGATCGGTTGGGGCTCGTTCGAAATCATCGTCATGCGCGATGCCGCCAGCCTGCTCGGCACCCGCGCGTTCAGCGAAGGTTCGCTGTGGGCCAACCCGATGTTGTGGACCTTGTGCTTTGGTGCGCTGGCGACTCTGCTCGCGGTCAGCGGGCCGCTGACGTTCGTGCGCAAGATCCTGCGCAAATGGGGCATCTGGCTGATTCTGGCCGCGTGCATCTGGCTGACCTGGAATCTGTTCGCCAAGGCTGATCTGGCGGCACTCTGGGCGCGCAGCGGTGATGGCTCGATGCCGTTCGCCGTGGGCTTTGACATTGCCATCGCCATGCCGCTGTCGTGGCTGCCGTTGATTGCCGATTACTCGCGTTTCGGCAAGCGTGCGAAGAATGTATTCGGCGGCACCGCCATCGGGTTCTTCATCGGCAATTTCTGGTTGATGAGCCTAGGCGTGGCCTACACCCTGGCGTTCGCGCCGAGTGGTGAAGTCAATGCGCTGCTGTTGGCTTTGGCCGGTGCCGGCCTGGGGATTCCGCTGTTGCTGATTCTTTTGGACGAATCGGAAAACGCCTTCGCCGACATTCATTCGGCAGCGGTATCGAGCGGGATTCTGTTGCGCCTGAAAGTCGAGCATCTGGCCTTGGCCATCGGCGTGCTCTGCACCCTGATCGCCCTGCTGGCGCCACTGGCGCAGTACCAGAACTTCCTGTTGCTGATCGGCTCGGTGTTCGCGCCGCTGTTCGGCGTGGTGCTGGTGGATCACTTCATCCTGCGCAAGCGCCGGGGCCAGGTCGCTTCGGCCGCGTTGCGCTGGCCGGCGCTGTTGGCGTGGCTGGGCGGTATCAGCACCTACCACTTGCTGGCAAATCTGTATCCGGACATCGGCGCGACCCTGCCGGCACTGGTGCTGGCAGGGCTGTTGCAGCTGGTGCTTGGCCGGGCCTTCAGTTACGGCCGGGAAACAGCTCAGGCTTGAGAATGCCGTTCAGACGCGGGTAAGGAATCTTCAGTTCGACGTGACCCAGCGCGTAAGGCGCGATGGTGCTCACGTCGTACTTGAGGATCACGCCACCGTAGGTCAGCGCCACGTTCGGAGTTTTCACGAACGGCCAGCTCTTCACGAAATCCGCTTCCTGATCGAGCTTGGTGCTGATCAGCCAGCTGTTGTGCGCGACCTGCGCGGCTTTCCAGAATGCGTCTTCCTGACCCGGCAGCAACATGTCCGACAGGTTCAACACCTTGTGCTGCTGGCGCGAGTAGTTGATGAAGCCGCGACCCGGCGTGCCATGGGCGCCGCCGGTGTCGAGATAGCTCGACAGTTCGATGATCACCAAGCCGTCATGCTGCTCGCGTACCTTGGCCTGCAGATAGCTGCTGTTGCGCGGGCCGGCGTTGCGCAGGAATTGATCACGATAGGCGGCCAGCGTCGGCGCAACCGGGGCGTTGGCCTCGGTGCGGGTCATTTGCAGCAGACGTTTTTCGATGATGCCGTCCAGCGCAGGTTCAGCCGCAAAGTGCAGGGTGTCGATGTTCACCAGCGGGCAGTCCGGGTTGGAGCAACCGGGTTTCAGGGTTTCCGAGGCGTCGCGGGTGGTGTCCAGCGGCGTGCGGTAGTTGGGCTGGAACAGGTTGGCGCAGGCGCCCAGGGTCAGGGCGATGGCGGCCACGGAGGCAATTTTGAAAAGCGACATGGGCGTCCTTTCTGAAACAGGGGAAGGCAAAAAGTTATCCGCTTCGACTCTCGCCGAAGCAGTCAGTTCGCCACTAAGCTAATTAGAGTGGGTTTCGCCGCCACCGTCCATCCCGCTGACGGTAAAGGGGCTGCATCAATCATCGCGGGCGCGTTAGGATGGCGCGAAGTCGAGGTCGCCAGTCACAACAAGCAACCTCGTATTGGATTTGCAGCAAGAGAGGATGCTCATGACAGATTTTGCCACCGCCACGCCGGCCACCGTCGATGTCGTAAAGCGCGAGCGCTGCTACGAGGGCTTCTACAAGCTCGACCGTTTGCACCTGCGCCATGAACTGTTCGCCGGCGGCATGAGCCGTGAAATCAACCGCGAAGTCTTCGTGCGTCACGATGCGGTGTGCCTGCTGCCTTACGATCCGCAGCGCGACGAAGTGGTGCTGATCGAGCAGTTTCGCGTCGGTGCCATGGGCAAGACCGATAACCCGTGGCTGGTCGAACTGGTCGCCGGTCTGATCGACAAGGCCGAAGTGCCGGAAGAAGTTGCTCACCGCGAGGCGCAGGAGGAAGCTGGGCTGGACATCAAGGCCCTGTGGCCGATGACTCGATATTTCCCGTCGCCGGGTGGCAGCAACGAATTCGTGCATCTGTTTCTGGGGCGTTGCAGCACCGAAGGCGTAGGCGGCCTGCATGGGCTGGAGGAAGAAGCAGAAGATATCCGCGTCACGGTCTGGGCCTTCGAAGATGCCTTGCAGGCCGTCCGTGACGGACGCATTGCCAACGCGGCGAGCATCATCGCCTTGCAATGGCTGGCGCTCAACCGCGCCGAAGTGAGGGGGTTATGGTCGTAAACAAGCTGCGCGATCGTTATCGGGTTGACCTTGCGGGGCTGCAGGCCGCCTGCGAGGCTAACTACGCGCGCCTGATGCGGCTGGTGCCAGACATGCGCAACGACCCCGAGGCGCGGCGCATCGCCGTGACCCAGGGCGAGCAGATGCTCGGCGTGCTGGCCCTCGAAGTGCTGCAGACCTGCCCGTACACCACCACTTTGCAGGTGCGTCAGGAACACAGCCTGCCGTGGCTGCCGGTGCCGCAGCTGGAAGTGCAGGTGTATCACGACGCACGCATGGCCGAGGTCATCAGCGCCGAACATGCACGACGCTTTCGCGGCATCTATTCTTACCCGAACGCCGCGATGCATCAGCCGGATGAAAAGGCCCAGCTCAATCTGTTCCTGGGGGAATGGCTGAGCCATTGTCTGGCCCTGGGGCACGAGTACGAAGTCGTACGCTAGTTGTGAACTGCGTCCGGTTCGCCGGTTTCCCCTTTGCGTCTTCCCCCAGCATAATTGCGGCACTCAACCGATTCCGTGCTTTTGCCCTGGGAGAACGCCTTGCCGAGCGTATCCGCATTGACCACCGCCGATCCGGCGTTGCTGGTGCAGTTATCCGACAGTCATCTGTTCGCCGAGGCGGACGGCACGCTGCTGGGCATGAACACCCGCGAGAGCCTGCAAAAGGTCATTGAACTGGTGCTGGGGCAGCAGCCGCAGATCGATCTGATCCTCGCCACCGGTGATATATCCCAGGACGGCACGCTGGAGTCGTACCAACAATTTCGCCAGATGAGCGCGCAGATCAATGCGCCGGCGCGCTGGATTCCGGGCAACCACGATGAGCCGCTGATCATGGCTGAGGCTGCGGTGCAAAGTGCATTGCTGGAGTCGGTGGTCGATGTCGGCAACTGGCGCGTGACCTTGCTCGATTCGGCGGTGCCGGGTTCTGTGCCCGGTTATCTGCAGGACGATCAGTTGCAACTGCTGGCGCGTTCGCTGAGCGAAGCCCCGGAGCGTCATCATCTGGTGTGCTTCCACCATCATCCGGTGTCGATCGGTTGCCCGTGGATGGAGCCGATCGGTTTGCGTAACCCTGAAGCGTTCTTCGAGGTGCTGGACCGTTTCCCGCAGGCCCGCGCGGTGCTGTGGGGCCATGTGCATCAGGAAATCGACCGCGAACGCAACGGCGTGCGACTGCTGGCCTCGCCTTCGACCTGCATTCAGTTCGAACCGGGCAGTCATGACTTCAAGGTTGGCGAACAGGCGCCGGGGTATCGCTGGTTGCGGCTGTGGCCGGACGGGCGGCTGGAAACCGTCGTGGAGCGCGTGACCGGCTTCGAGTTCACCGTCGATTACGGCTCAAACGGTTACTGACACTCCCTGTAGGAGCTGCCGAAGGCTGCGATCTTTTGATTTTAAAAACAGGATCAAAAGATCGCAGCCTTCGGCAGCTCCTACAGGAGGTAGCGGGGGCCGGGAGGGCAGCATTGCATCGCGGGCATGCACATCATTTGTATGGCCCATCCCACCGCGACTCCCTGTAAACTCCGCTATCTTTCGCCGACACCCAGGGAGCTCAAATGTCCGGTTCGATCCTCTATATCCACGGTTTCAACAGCGCTCCGGCCTCGAAAAAGGCCTGTCAGCTGGTCGCGGTGATGGAGCGGCTGGGTTTGAGCGAGCAATTGCGTGTCCCGGCGCTGCACCACCACCCGCGTGAAGCCATCGGTCAGTTGCAGCAAGCGATTGCCGAACTCGGCCGGCCGTTACTGGTGGGAAGCTCCCTCGGCGGCTACTATGCGACTCACCTGGCTGAGCGCCACGGCTTGAAAGCCCTGCTGGTCAACCCGGCGGTCAGCCCGCACCGGATGTTCGACGGCTATCTGGGCATGCAGAAAAACCTGTATACCGATGAAACTTGGGAACTGACCCACGACCATGTGACGGCCCTGGCCGAGCTGGAAGTGCCGGCACCCGTGGACGCGCAGCGCTATCAGGTGTGGTTGCAGACCGGTGATGAAACACTGGATTATCGCCTCGCCCAGCAGTATTACCGGGCCTGTGCCTTGCGCATTCAGGCCGGCGGCGACCACAGTTTTCAGGGTTTTGCCGGGCAATTGCCGGCGTTGCTGAGTTTTGCCGGCATTGGCGCCGATTTGTATCAGGCAATCGATTTCACCGCACTGTGAAGTCTTGCCCCTTTTTCATTGAATCACTGACGACGAGACCCTATGGCCACTCCCAGCGCTAGCTCTTATAACGCCGACGCCATCGAAGTCCTCTCGGGCCTCGACCCGGTGCGCAAACGCCCCGGCATGTACACCGACACCAGTCGGCCGAACCACCTCGCCCAGGAAGTCATCGACAACAGCGTCGACGAAGCCCTGGCCGGCCACGCCAAATCGGTGCAGGTCATTCTGCACGCCGATCACTCGCTGGAAGTCAGCGACGACGGTCGCGGCATGCCGGTCGACATCCACCCGGAAGAGGGTGTGTCGGGTGTCGAGCTGATCCTCACCAAGCTGCACGCGGGCGGCAAGTTTTCCAACAAGAACTACCAGTTCTCCGGCGGTCTGCACGGGGTGGGTATTTCCGTGGTCAACGCCTTGTCGACCGAAGTCCGGGTACGCGTGAAGCGTGACGGCAACGAATACCAGATGACTTTCAAGGATGGCTTCAAGGCCACCGAACTGGAAATCGTCGGCACTGTCGGCAAGCGCAACACCGGCACCAGCGTGTACTTCGCGCCGGACCCGAAATACTTCGATTCACCGAAATTCTCCATCAGTCGCCTCAAGCACGTGCTCAAGGCCAAGGCTGTGTTGTGCCCGGGGTTGCTGGTCAGCTTCGAAGACAAGGGCACCGGCGAGAAAGTCGAGTGGCATTACGAAGATGGCCTGCGCTCGTATCTGGTGGACGCGGTCAGCGAATTCGAACGCCTGCCGGACGAGCCGTTCTGCGGCAGCCTGGCCGGTAATAAGGAAGCGGTGGACTGGGCGCTGCTGTGGCTGCCGGAAGGTGGCGACGCGGTGCAGGAAAGCTACGTCAACCTGATCCCGACGGCGCAGGGCGGGACCCACGTCAACGGTCTGCGTCAGGGCCTGCTCGACGCGATGCGCGAGTTCTGCGAATTCCGCAGCCTGCTGCCGCGCGGCGTGAAGCTGGCGCCGGAAGACGTCTGGGAGCGCATCGCTTTCGTGCTGTCGATGAAGATGCAGGAACCGCAATTCTCCGGCCAGACCAAAGAGCGTCTGTCGTCCCGTGAGGCGGCGGCGTTCGTCTCCGGTGTGGTCAAGGATGCGTTCAGCCTGTGGCTCAACGCCAACCCGGAAACCGGTCTGGCGCTGGCCGAACTGGCGATCAACAACGCCGGTCGCCGCCTCAAGGCAAGCAAAAAGGTCGAGCGCAAGCGCGTCACCCAGGGCCCTGCGCTGCCGGGCAAACTGGCGGACTGTGCCGGGCAGGACCCGATGCGTTCCGAGCTGTTCCTGGTCGAAGGTGATTCCGCCGGTGGTTCCGCCAAGCAAGCGCGGGACAAGGAATTCCAGGCGATCCTGCCGTTGCGCGGCAAGATCCTCAACACCTGGGAAGTCGACGGCAGCGAAGTGCTCGCCAGCCAGGAAGTGCACAACATCGCCGTGGCCATCGGGGTTGATCCGGGCGCCGCAGACATGAGCCAGCTGCGTTACGGCAAAATCTGCATCCTCGCCGACGCCGACTCCGACGGTCTGCACATCGCGACCTTGCTTTGCGCGTTGTTCGTCCAGCATTTCCGCCCGCTGGTGGATGCCGGTCACGTCTACGTGGCGATGCCGCCGCTGTTCCGTATCGACCTGGGCAAAGAGATCTACTACGCCCTTGATGAGGCCGAGCGCGACGGGATTCTCGACCGTCTGGTGGCCGAGAAGAAGCGCGGCAAGCCACAGGTCACCCGATTCAAAGGTCTGGGTGAAATGAACCCGCCGCAGCTGCGTGAAACCACCATGGACCCGAACACCCGACGTCTGGTGCAACTGACGCTGGGTGAAGATTACGCCGAGACTTCGGAAATGATGGACATGCTGCTGGCGAAGAAACGCGCCGGTGACCGCAAAACCTGGCTCGAATCCAAGGGCAATCTGGCTGAGGTGACGGCCTGATGCGGCTTGGCTGGGCCTTGGCGGGTGCGTTACTGCTGAGTGCGATGAGCGTATCGGCTGAACCGCTGCAGGAACTGCGTGTGCTCTCCGAACACCCGGTCGACGGCATGCGCGGCGGTAACCTGTCGGGCCTGGCCATGTGTGGCAGCGAGTTGTGGACGGTGTCGGACCGCGATGACGACCAGATCTATCGGCTCAATACCGCCGATCAGGTCTGGCAGGCCGAAGCCTTGCACATTGATGTGCCTCTGGTGCCGGAGACCGGTTTGCCGTGGGGATTGCGCTCGCGCAATTGGGCCGCGTCGTTCGTGCGCGGTGGCGACCTGGATTTCGAAGGCATCAGCTGCGACAGCGCCGGCAATCGCTACATTGTCAGCGAGGGCCACGCGGCGGTCTTGCAGGTGCCCGTCAGCGGCCCGGTCAACTGGCTGAAGATCTCGCCGATGATGGTTCGCGAAGCGCGGGCCAGTGGCATGCTCCTGCATTTCAATGCGATCTTCGAAGGTCTGGCGATCAACCCGGCGGGTGATCAGATGTGGCTGGCCGCCGAACGGCAAAGCCGTGGCTTGCTGCTGATCAAGCGTCAGCAGACGGTGTGGGATTGCGACGGTCGTTGCGTGCTGCTCAGCGAGGGCGGCAAGGAGATGCAGCCGCCGCAGTTCCCGCATGCCAAAGCGGTCGACCGCGATTTTTCCGACCTTTCGTTGTTCAACGGCAAATTGTTTACCCTTGAACGCAACGCCTTCCAGATTTGTCGGCGCGATGCGCAGACCGCCAAGGTCGAGCGTTGCTGGTCCTACGCCGCTGAACTGTTGCAGGCCAACCGCCGTTACTCGCAGAACTTCGGGCTGGAAGAGGCGCTGATCGTTGACGCTGAGGGTGCGTGGGTCGGCGTCGACAATAATTTCGGCCCGCGGGCAGACGGAGAGGTTCGCCCGGTCGTCTGGCGCTTCGCCGCGCCTGAAGGCGGCTGGAGCGCCAAGCCGTGAGCCAGCAACCGCCGGGCAAACGCGCCGGCCGGGTATTGATGATTTTGGCCTGGTGCGCCGGGCTGTTTCTGGCCACGCGGTTTTTCGGCCAGTGGGAAGAGCGTCAGCAGAATCCGAATGTCGTGGTCAGCTCCGAGCAGCATGACGGCGTGATCGAAGTAAAACTGGCGGGCAATGCCCAAGGGCATTTTGTCGCCAGCGGTCAGATCAACGGGGAGCCGGTGGAGTTCATGCTCGACACCGGCGCCACCGATGTGGCGATCCCGGCGGATCTGGCCAAACGGTTGAAACTGGAAGAAGGCTTCGGTGTGACCCTGAGCACGGCCAACGGCCTGAGCCAGGGTTACCGGACAAAGATCGACCGCCTGCAACTGGGCGACATCGTGCTGCGGGATGTCCGTGCACTGGTGGCGCCGGGGCTGCATGGCGATCAGGTGCTGCTCGGCATGAGCGCCCTGAACAAACTTGAATTTACCCAGCGCGGTGGCACCATGCTGCTGCGCCAGACAACGAACCGATGAGGCCCGCATGAGCGACTCCCTTGATCTCAGCCTGGACGGTGTAGAACGCCGCTCGCTGGCTGACTTCACCGAAAATGCCTACCTCAACTACTCCATGTACGTGATCATGGACCGCGCCCTGCCGCATATCGGCGACGGTCTGAAACCGGTACAGCGGCGTATCGTCTACGCCATGAGCGAGCTGGGGCTGGACGCCGATTCCAAGCACAAGAAATCGGCGCGTACCGTCGGTGACGTGCTCGGCAAGTTCCACCCGCACGGCGATTCGGCGTGCTACGAAGCGATGGTGCTGATGGCCCAGCCGTTCAGCTATCGCTACACGCTGGTCGACGGCCAGGGCAACTGGGGTGCGCCGGACGATCCCAAGTCCTTCGCTGCCATGCGTTACACCGAAGCACGCCTGTCGCGTTATTCCGAAGTGCTGCTCAGCGAGTTGGGCCAAGGCACCGCCGACTGGGGACCGAACTTCGACGGCACCCTGCAGGAGCCTTTGGTTCTGCCGGCGCGCCTGCCGAATATCCTGCTCAACGGCACCACCGGCATCGCTGTCGGCATGGCCACCGACGTGCCGCCGCACAACCTGCGCGAAGTCGCCACGGCCTGCGTGCGTCTGCTCGATGAGCCCAAAGCCACGGTCGAACAGCTCTGCGAGCACATTCAAGGCCCGGATTACCCGACCGAAGCGGAAATCATCACCCCGCGCGCCGACCTGCTGAAAATGTACGAAACCGGCAAGGGCTCGGTGCGCATGCGCGCCGTGTACCACGTCGAGGACGGCGACATCATCGTCACCGCGCTGCCGCACCAGGTCTCCGGGGCCAAGGTGCTGGAGCAGATCGCCGCACTGATGCAGGCCAAGCCCTCGAAAGCGCCGCAAATCGCTGACCTGCGTGATGAATCCGACCACGAAAACCCGTGCCGCATCGTGATCATTCCGGTCAACAGCCGCGTCGATCACGAAGCGCTGATGCAGCATCTGTTCGCCAGCACCGAGCTGGAGTCGACCTACCGGGTCAACGTCAACATCATCGGTCTGGACGGCAAGCCGCAGCTGAAAAACCTGCGTGCGTTGCTGGTCGAATGGCTGGAATTCCGCGTACTGACCGTGCGCCGCCGCCTGCAATTCCGCCTCGACAAGGTCGAGCGTCGCCTGCACCTGTTGGACGGTTTGCTGATTGCCTACCTCAACCTGGACGAAGTGATCCACATCATCCGTACCGAGGAACACCCGAAAGCCAAGCTGATCGAGCGTTTCGCCCTCAGCGAGATTCAGGCCGACTACATCCTCGACACCCGTCTGCGGCAGTTGGCGCGCCTGGAAGAGATGAAGCTGCGCGACGAGCAGGATGAACTGCTCAAGGAGCAAGCCAAGCTGCAAGCCTTGCTGGGCAGCGAAGCCAAGCTGAAGAAGCTGGTGCGCACCGAGCTGCTGAAAGATGCCGAAACCTATGGTGATGACCGTCGTTCGCCGATCGTTGAGCGCGCTGAAGCGAAAGCGTTGACCGAGCACGATCTGCTGCCGAACGAAAAAGTCACCGTTGTCCTGTCGGAAAAAGGCTGGATCCGTTCCGCCAAGGGTCACGATATAGACGCCACCGGCCTGTCGTACAAGGCTGGCGACGGCTTCAAGACCTCGGCGGCGGGGCGTTCCAACCAGTCTGCCGTGGTGATTGACTCCACTGGCCGCAGCTATTCGGTCGCCGCGCATACGTTGCCGTCGGCCCGCGGCCAGGGCGAACCGTTGACCGGACGTCTGACCCCGCCACCGGGCGCGACCTTCGAATGCGTGCTGATGCCCGAAGACGATGCGCTGTACGTGATCGCCTCCGACGCCGGTTACGGCTTTGTGGTGAAAGGTGAAGATCTGCAAGCCAAGAACAAGGCGGGCAAGGCTCTGCTGAGCCTGCCGAACAACGCTAAAGTCATCGCGCCGCGCCCGGTGGCCGACCGTGAGCAGAACTGGCTGGCCTCGGTCACGACCGAAGGTCGCCTGCTGATCTTCAAAATCAGCGATCTGCCACAATTAGGGAAGGGCAAGGGCAACAAGATCATCGGGATTTCCGGTGAGCGTGTGGCCAGTCGCGAAGAATATGTCACGGACATCGCCGTGCTTCCGGAAGGCGCCACCTTGGTGCTACAGGCCGGAAAACGGACTCTGTCGCTGAAGGCCGACGACCTCGAACACTACAAGGGTGAGCGTGGACGTCGCGGGAATAAACTCCCGAGGGGCTTCCAGCGGGTGGATGCGCTGCTCGTCGAAAACCTCAATTAGGCGCCCTAGAGCGTTCGATCTACGATTTAACGCGTAGATCGACGCTTTGGCGCTGGAGTCGGAACGCATATTCACGGATGATATGGCCTTTCCAAGCGCCGGCGTGGCCGAGCGTTCTTCATATTTATTGAGTATTTTCACTGTGGTCAGCCTTGTGGCGGCCACCTGGACGGGATGATGACTGCTCTGCGCCCCCTTATTTTTCTGCTCGCTGGCGTTTTGGGCCTGGCGGGCTGCAGCGTTCACCAGCCGGTGTCGCTGTATCAGCTGGACAGCGGAAGTCCGGCTCAGCCTGCGCAAAGCACAGGCATGGCGGTTTTGTTGGGTCCGGTAGTCATTGCTGACTACCTGCAACGTGAAACTTTGCTGCAACGTCAACCGGACGGCAGCCTGCAAGCCTCGACCGATGGTCGCTGGGCGGGCAGCCTTTCGTCGGATATCGATCAGTTGCTGATGCGTCAGGTGGCCGGTCATCTGGACAGCCAGCGTGTGGTATTGGCACCCGCCACTTTGGGGTTTGCCCCGGATGTGCAGGTGTTGCTGACCATCACGCGTCTGGACTCCGGTGAGAAACAACCGGCGATCCTCGATGCGCAATGGCGTCTGATCGACCGGCGTGGTCAGGTGCGTGATAACCGCATCGTGCATCTGCAGGAGCTGCATGCCGGCACCACGGCTTCGCAGGTGCAGGCGCAGGGGATTCTGCTGCAGCGTCTGGCCGAGCAATTGTCGGTGGCGCTCAAACCGTTGGCCAACCAGCCCCCGGTGGCTGAAGCGCCGCGCAAGGCAGCGCCCAAACCGGCAGCGCCGGCGGCGGAAGCCGAGAAGCAGCCGAAGATTCCGATGGCCTCACCGATTCGCACCGATATGGAAGTGTTCCGCTTCTGAGTCTGGTTTGAGTCAAAACAAAGCCCGCCTTGTGCGGGCTTTGTTGTGTCTGGAAGAACGGATATGAGGATTTGCACACACGAGAACCCTGTAGGAGCTGCCGAAGGCTGCGATCTTTTGATCTGGCCGTATCAGAATCAAGATCAAAAGATCGCAGCGTGCCGCAGCTCCTACACGATGCGATCCCGCGTTCGAATAGCCACAAAAAAGCCCGCAGACAATCACTTGTCTGCGGGCTTCTGTGCATCTGGCCTAAGGCTTACGCCCGACGCTCATGCATCCGCGCCAGTTGCCGCTCGAGCATCGACGGATAAGGCTCCATCAACCGCTCCACGCAGCAGGCGCCCTCCGGGCTGGCGATCGGCCGGATCCGCGCACGCTGGCGAATCAGCGCATCGTCACCGATCTTGCGCTCGACCAGCAGCAGGTTGCGGCTGTGTTGCGACAGGGCCAGGGCATCCTGGGCCGAATCGGTCAGCAACAGGTCGATCTGGCTCAGACCGAACAGCTCATCGCCCAGGGTCAGGCCCAGTTGCAATTGCAGGGTGATGCCGCTGTCGGCGACTTCGATCTGCAACTGATGGCCCAGCGCCCGCAGCAACTCGCCGCAGCAGATGGCGTTGGTCAGGTAATCGTCACCGCTGTCTTCGGTGTGGAACAGCATCAGTGTGCTGCCATCGTTCAGGGTTTCGATCTCGCCCTGATACAGTGAAGCGGCCTGATCGAGGCAGTCGCGGTAGCGCTCCAGCAACTCTTCCAGACGGGCGCGCGGCAGGCGACGCAGTTGCTCTTGCGAACCCAACTGCACTGCCAGCACCGCGCTGTGTTGCGGCACGCTAGGCGTGGCCTTGCGCGCGACCGGTTGCGGCGCTGCATCCAGCGATTCGTCGCGCAGATCGGCAAACGCGTCGTCGTCTTCATCGTCTTCAACGGTGCTGACCACATGGCGCGGCGCCGGTTTCTGCGCGGCCATAGGGCGGGTTTCGTCAAAGCTCGGGTCACGCAGGTTGCGCACTTCGAACTCCGGCTCATCCTCTTCCTCGAACTCGGGTTCCGGCTCGGGCTCGGGTTTTGGCGCAGGCTCCGGCGCGAAGTTGGCGTGCAGCTGACGCGCCAGATCGCCGATCTCGTCCTGACGGTCGGTGCCCGGCGTGTATTCGTCGATGTTGCGCAGCCAGACGCGCAGTTGCAGCAACGGCGTCGACAGATAGCGGCCCATGCGCAGGCTCAGGGCCAGCGACAAGGCCAGCAGAATCGCACTGAGAATGCCCATGCTTTGCAGGCTGATGGTCATCGGCTGCTGGAACTGATCCATGTCCAGGCTGATGCGCAGTTGCCCGGCCGTCACGTCCTGGAAAGTGATCTTGCTCTCGTACATGCCCTCGGCTTCGCCCAGCAGGCTGTGCTTGGGGCGCTGACCGGATTCGGCGAGGATGCGGTTGTCCACGCTATAGATGGCCGCGTGGGCCACCAGCTTGTTCTTGGTCAGGTTGTTGAGCAGCACGTTGAGGCTGAGGATGTCGTTGGACACCAGCAGTTCAGTGGCGGAGGTGGCGGTCTGCGTGGTCAGGCTTTCGCCCAGCGCATCGGCCTGCTCGTGCATGGCCTGCTTGAACTGCAAGCCCATCACCCCGGCATAGATCACCAGGGCCAGAGCGACCAGGATCACGTTATGGCTGGCAATGCGCAATGCAATCGGTACACGGCGATGACGCAGTGCACGGAAGATCAGCAGGAAGAAGTTATCGGTTTTAACTGGCGTGGGCCGGTTCACTGAGCTCGGCTCTTTTGTCCGTGAAGTTGACGCGCAGTATAGCGACAGGCCCTAGACCGGCAAAGCGCTCGCGGTGCCCGATGGTCACTGAAAGTGGGTAGAATGCGGTTTTTTTCCAGTTGCGGGGGTGCGCGTTGCGCGAAATCGTCCTGATTAACATCACGGGAGTCGACCGTCCGGGTCTGACTGCGGCCATTACCGGCGTTCTGGCCCAGGGTGGTGTGAACATCCTCGATATCGGTCAGGCGGTGATCCACGACACCCTGTCGTTCGGCATCCTGGTCGAGATTCCCGACTCCGAGCAGGGCAAAGCCGTGCTCAAGGACATCCTGTTCAAGGGCTACGAGCTCGACCAGCAGGTGCGCTTCACCCCGGTGTCCGAAGAGGATTACCAGCAATGGGTGGGCAATCAGGGCAAGAAACGCCACATCGTCACCCTGTTGACCCGCAAAGTGACCGCCGGCCAATTGCAGGCGGTCAGCTCGATCACCGCCAAATATGGCCTGAACATCGACCATATCGACCGTCTGTCGGGTCGCATGCCGCTGGACACGCCAGCCGACAAGGGCAAGGGCTGCATCGAGTTCTCCGTACGGGGCGAAGCGGCCGATCCGCAGGCGCTGCGTGCCGAATTCCTCAGCGTCGCGCAGGAGCTGAACGTCGACATCGCCTTCCAGGAAGATTCGCTGTTCCGTCGCAACCGGCGTCTGGCGGTGTTCGACATGGACTCGACGCTGATCGAAGCCGAAGTCATCGACGAACTGGCCAAGGCTGCCGGCGTGGGCGAGCAAGTCTCGGCCATCACCGAGCGCGCCATGGCTGGCGAACTGGACTTCCGCGCCAGCTTCAAGGAGCGCCTGGCGCTGCTCAAGGGCCTGGACGTCAGCGTGCTGGACTCCATCGGCGCCTCGCTGCGCCTGACCGAAGGCGCCGAAACCCTTTTCGCCGAACTCAAGCGTCTGGGCTACAAGACCGCGATCCTGTCCGGCGGCTTCACTTATTTCGCCAAGCAGTTGCAGGCCAAACTCGGTATCGACTACGTGTTCGCCAACGAACTGGAAGTGGTCGATGGCAAGTGCACCGGCGTGGCCATCGAGCCAATTGTCGACGCACAGCGTAAGGCGGATTTGCTGAAGGAGCTGGCGCACAAGGAAGGCTTGCGTCTGGAGCAGACCATCGCCGTGGGTGATGGCGCGAATGACCTGCCGATGCTGGCGATTGCCGGTCTGGGCGTGGCGTTCCGTGCCAAGCCGCTGGTCAAGCAGTCGGCGAAGCAGGCGATCTCTACGCTGGGGCTGGATGGTGTGCTGTATCTGCTGGGCTTTCGCGATCGTGATGGGCAGTTGTAATTAAAGATCAAAAGATCGCAGCCTGCGGCAGCTCCTACACTGGAATATGCGTTTCTCTGTAGGAGCTGCCGAAGGCTGCGATCTTTTGCTTTCAAAGCGATTTCCACAACGAATCGAAATTCTCCTCGCTCCCGCCATTCTGCGCGGCCTCCAGCGAGCGATAAGCAAACTGATTGAAACTGTGCGTGCTCGCCACCCGTCGATCCAACCCGGCGCGGTGTTCTTCGCCGTGGGTGTTGATCAGCACCTTGTTGCCCTCCTGAAACGGCAGACGCGGGGCGAGCAAGGTCGCGGGCAAGTCGATGGCGCTGATCTCAGGCAGCAACAGACCGCGTAAATAGTGGCTGTGATCATCCCGCGAGCGCACCAGTTGCAAACCGCAGGGTTCGGCGTGCGGCGCGACCAGTTCTATGCCCATTTGCGGCCCGCTGCCGCGTACCTGGCGAATCCAGCGCACCACCGCAATGCTCCAGCCCTGGTTGGAACTGTCCTGAATCCCGACCATTTCTCCGGCCTGTAACTCGGCCGGCACTTCACTCGGCCAGCCCAGGCAATAACCACCGGGGCTGTGGTTGATCACCGGCAACGTGTAGGTCGGGTAGTTCGGCGTGCTGTCGGTATCGCTTTCGTCTTCGCCCAGATGGTCGTACTGGATTTCCTCGTAGGGCAGCAACTCGTCTGCCGCAGACTGCGGTGCGGCGTCGAAGGCCTGGCTCCAGCTGTCCTGTTCACCCTTGACCACCGCGCTGCTGAAGTTGGCCGCGCGGGCGCCGGGATGCTTGAGCAGTTCGCTGAAGGTACGTTCGCCGCCCAGATAGAAGTGCAGGGCGCTCATGCCGACACACACGGTCAGGCTGCCCTGGCCGGCAGTGCGCTGAAAGCTGCGCTCGGCAGCCTGGCCCCAACTGGCGTGCAGATGCTGCAGGGTGTCGAGGCTCAGGCCTGCCGGGACAGGCAGCGGCGTCGGCGAATCCTGTTGCAGTAAATGCGCTTCGATGGCGTTCACCAACGGTTGCGGATCGAAGCCCAGCAAACTTGCCTGCTGTTCTTTACGAAACATGTTGCGATAGCGCGGGCCGGCGTCCAGTTCCGCGCTGATGGCGAACAGGCCGTCGCCCGGGCTGCCGGGATGCAACTTGAGCAAGGCACTCCATGGCTCCAGCACTTCGGCAAGGCGGGCGATCTGGTTCTGCCGCAATTGATTGCAACGGGCGCTGCTCAGCAACAGGGCGGCAATGTAAGTCTGCTCCAGGCTCAATTCGGTACTCAGGCTCGCCAGTTCGTCATGCACCCGGCGCTGTTGCAGCTGCAATGTGCAGGCCACTCGATATAGCTGATGCAGCTCGAACCACAGATGTTCGGGTGCAGGGCTGTAAAGCTGCGTCGCCCGCAGCAGTTGCCCCTTGAGTGCATGCGCGGCCCGTTGCAGTGCCTGACTGACCAGCGCCGCACGATCCTTTTGGTACTTGGGGGCAATGCGCAGAACGATCTGCTTGTACCCGATGGCCAATTGACTTTGCAGTGCCTGACACAGGTTGCTGATCTTGCGCGAACGATCGTCGAGCAGGATCGCCTGATGCAGGAAGTGCCGCTCCAGATGCTGGCAGACGAAGTACACCTCGGGGCGCAGCAACTCCAGCAGTTGCAGGCGATTGTCGCTGGGGGTGAGCAACTGGTTGAGTTCGCCCAGGCCTTGGTACAACTGGCGGGCGGTTTCGCCGATGTTGGCCTTGGGCAGGCCGGCGATCCAGCGTTTGAGGTCGCGCGGGGTGGCTTCGCAGAACGACAGACGCGTTTGCGTCGGGGTCGGGGCGCTCAGCAGCGGTGGGGAGAAGGTCTGGCTCATGCCAAAAACCATAGCAGTAAATGAACCGGTCGGCCTTCAACTGTAGGAGCTGCCGCAGGCTGCGATCTTTTGACTTTGGTTTTTAAAAGCAGAGTCAAAAGATCGCAGCCTTCGGCAGCTCCTACAGGGCATATATCAGGCGTTTGGCAGGGCCAAGGCCTGGCCCATTTGTACGGGAGAGCCGGCGACCAGTGTTTCAGCCCATTTCACCTGATCCGGGCCAAATAGCACGATCGCGGTCGAACCCAGCTTGAAGCGCCCCAGTTCAGCGCCTTTTTCCAGATGGATCGGCGCACGGGCGGCTTCGTCGTAGCGGAAGGTTTTCAGTTCGCGCTTCGGTGGGGTGACCAGACCGGCCCACACGGTTTCGATCGAGGCCACGATCATCGCGCCCACCAGCACCACGGCCATCGGCCCGCGCTCGGTGTCGAAAATGCACGCCACACGTTCGTTGCGGGCGAACAGCTCCGGAACGTTTTCCGCGGTGGTCTGGTTGACCGAGAAGATCCGGCCCGGGATGTAGACCATCTCGCGCAGGGTGCCGGCCAGCGGCATGTGCACGCGGTGGTAATCCTTCGGCGACAGGTAAATGGTGGCAAAGTCGCCGCCCATGAACGGCGCGGCATTCGCCGTGTCACCGCCCAGCAGTTCCAGCACGCTGAAGCTGTGGCCCTTGGCCTGAAACACGCGACCGTGTTCGATCGGGCCGAGCTGGCTGACCGCACCGTCCGCGGGGCTGAGGATCGCGCCCGGGGTTTCGTCCAGCGGACGCGCGCCGTCTTTCAGGGCACGGGTGAAGAATGCGTTGAAGTGCTCGTAAGCGGTCAGGTCTTCGACCAGCGCTTGCGACATGTCCACCTGATAACGTTTGGCGAACCACTGGGTGAAGGCATTCTTGAACCAGCGCACGCGGCACTCGGCGACGCAGCCGGCCAGGCGCGACAACAGGTGATGAGGCAGCAGGTACTGGCTGAGAATAAACAGACGCTCTTTCATTAGTTGTCCTTAGAACCTTGAATCTCGACAGGCGTGTCAGGGTGGTTGCCCCATTCGCCCCAGGAACCGGCGTAGCCCTTGACCCGCGGATAACCGAGGGACTTGGCCACCAGATAAGTGAAGCCCGACCGGTGATGGGTCTGGCAGTGGGTAATGATTTCTTTGTCCTTGGTGATCCCGAGGTCTTCGAGGATCTGCGGCATGTCCGTGCGAATCCGCAGCTGACGCGCCTTGTCCATGCCGGCGGTCCATTCGAAGTTCACCGCGCCGGGGATGTGTCCACCCTTGGCGGCCAGCACTTTCTCACCGGAATACTCCAGCGGCCCGCGGGCATCCCAGATCGCCAGATCGGCAGCGCCGAGACGGCTTTGCAGGTATTCGCGAGTCGCGGTCGGTTCGTCGTGCAGGGTCAGTGCCACCGGGCCGCCCGCAGCAGGCGGCACCTGGATCGACATCGGCATGCCCGCTTCAAGCCACGCCGGCAGACCACCGTCGACGTAGTGGTACTTGTCGTGACCGATCACGTCGAGCAGCCAGATGAAACGGCCGGCCCAGCCACCGCCTTCGTCGTCGTAGACCACGTAGACCGCGTCCGGACGGTGGCCCAACTCACCGAACAACTCTTCGAGCTTGTCTTTGGCCGGCATCAGCCCCGGCGCCGGTGGCTGGCCGAGCTGAGTGCGTTTCGGGTCGACAAAGCGTGCGCCCGGAAGGTGACCTTCGGCATAACGGGCAGGGCTGGTCAGATCCACCAGAATCAGTTCAGGGGAATCGAGACGCGGGAGCAGGTCGCTCGGCTCGATGACGAGCGGCAAGCCAGAGAAGTCAGGCATGTGAGGTCTCCAGAGCACAAAGGGGGGGATTGTAGCGCAGCCTCATCGGCCACGGCTGCTAAAGCTGTGCAGGGCTTTTTCGATGCACTGCGCGGTTTTGCCGAACGCCTGCACGGTGATGTCGGCGAACGGCCCGCCGCCCTGATCGGCAACGACGATCATGATCACCCGGCCGTTATTGACCAGCGAGCGCAGGAACAGGTGTTCGCCCCGGAACAGCGAACGCAGGCCCGCCGGCAGCAGCGCGGAGAATTGCGCGTTGTTCTCGGGGTTGATCCGCACTTGTGCCTGCTGCGCGAGCAAGCGTTGCAGGACTTTGCTCTGACCGACGACAAAATTCAGCGCGGCCGCTTCCTTCGGCAAACCGAAGGTCTGATGCACACGCAGATTCGATTGCGTACGGTCGGCCATCAGAATCATCACCCGGCGCATGCCACTGGCGACCAGTGCATCGCGGGCGGCGACGGTCAGGCTCATGGCATTGGTGAAGCGGCTCGGCTCGGCGAGCAGTTCGGCGCACTGCCGGCGCCACTTGGCCAGATCGTCGGTACTCGGCGCGGCCGCCGGCAGCATTCCTGCCGGCAAACGATGGGTGCCCCACGGCCACAATAATGAAACGGCCGGGTGCCACAGATCGGGCATGGCATGCTGGCGCGCGCTGTTGGCGGCTTGCTGGTGCAACTGCTGCTGCACTTCGTCCATCGAGATTTGCAGATAAAGGCTGGTCAGGTACTGCCAGCGTTCACTGTGCGGGCTGTCCCAGGCCTGTTGCGCCGACAGCGCCAGACCGTTTGCCAGCAACACGGTGTTGGCTGGCTGGTTGAGCCAGCGGCGCAGGGTTGGATCGTCGTCGAGGCGATTCTGCTGGCGCAGCGGGTGTTCGCTGTCGCGGGCGATGCGCAGTACTTTCACCAGTTCGCGCTGTTCGCTAAGCAGCAGCTTATAGCCTTGCTGCACCCAGATCGGCAGGTGCCAGACCTGCACCAGTGCCTCGGCGATCCTCAGCAGGCGTACGCCAAACAGTTGCTTCTCGACCGTGCGCGCCGATTCGCCCTTGTGGATAACCCGCAGCTCCCACTCTTCGAGCAATTCGGGGAACGTCAGCGCCAGCGGCCATAGCGGCGAGAGAAACAACAGGCTGCCCCAGTGAATGTCCTGCCACAGGCGCGCCAGGCGACTGGCGAAAAAACCGTTGGCCTGTTGTGTCGCGTGCTGGCTGATCATTTGCAGTTGGCGCAGCGCCTTGGGGATCTGCATCTGCGGTTCGACGGGCAGGCGCGCGAGCAATTCTTCAGTCCGTGCCAGGCCCAGACGGTTGATCGCGACTTCAAGATTTTCCGCCGGCGCGGTCATCGTGCCGAGGGTGTGACGATTGGCCTCACGGATGATGCTCAAGGCCAGCGCCGGGCTGTCCTGCATCAGGTCGGCGATGTCGCGCAGCGAACTGCGGTTGTCACGGATCGCCCGGCACACCTTGTCGTGCGCCTCTTGCGGCACGGGCAGGCGCACGCCATCGAGCAGCTTGACCCAGCCGTCGAGTGTGGTCGGTTTTGCGTGTGGGACGTTCGTTTCATTAGCCATGTCTGGACGAGATCTTCACTGACTGTAGACGCGCCCGGCATGGGCTAAATTGGCTTTTCGCCTGAACTGGCTATAGTCTGGCGCAGTTTTGCCGATAAGTAGAAGAAGAGATTTTTTAACTTCCGAATATGACCTTGAACCCGACTTAAACAAGTACTTTCTACCTATGGCTAAAATTATCGGCATCATCGTCGTATTCGCGAGCGTGCTCGGCGGATACGTGCTCTCCCACGGCAAGATTGCCGCCCTGATTCAGCCCTTCGAGGTGATGATCATCGGTGGTGCGGCCCTCGGTGCATTCCTGCAGGCCAACCCCGGTTACATGACGATGCACGTGCTCAAGAAATCCCTGAGCATGTTCAGTTCGCGCTTCAGCCACACGTTCTATCTGGAAGTGCTCGGCCTGATCTACGAGATCCTCAACAAGAGCCGCCGCGAAGGCATGATGGCCATCGAAGGCGATATCGAAGACGCCGCCGCGAGCCCGATCTTCGCCAAGTATCCGGCGGTACTCAAAGACGAGCGCATGACCGCGTTCATCTGCGATTACCTGCGCATCATGTCCTCCGGCAACATGGCTCCCCATGAGCTGGAAGGCCTGTTCGACATGGAACTCTACAGCCTCAAGGAAGACCTCGAGCATCCGTCCCATGCGGTGAACGGCATTGCCGACGCCATGCCCGGTTTCGGTATCGTCGCGGCGGTACTGGGTATCGTGGTGACCATGGCCTCGCTGGGTGAGGGCGATCAGAAATCCATCGGTCTGCACGTGGGTGCGGCACTGGTCGGTACGTTCTTCGGTATTCTCGCGGCCTACGGTTTCTTCGGTCCGTTGGCGCACTCGCTGGCCCACGATGCCAAGGAAGAACTGAACGTCTACGAGGCGATCAAGGCTTCTCTGGTGGCTTCGGCTTCCGGCATGCCGCCATCGCTGGCGGTGGAGTTCGGACGCAAGGTGCTGTACCCGGCGCACCGTCCAAGCTTTGCCGAGCTGGAACAAGCCGTTCGCGGTCGCTAAGTCATGGAAAATAATCAGCCGATTATCATCAAGCGCGTCAAGCGCATAGCCGGTGGGCATCACGGCGGGGCGTGGAAGATCGCCTTCGCCGACTTCGCCACGGCGATGATGGCGTTCTTCCTGGTGTTGTGGCTGCTGTCCACCGCAACCCCTGAGCAGAAGATCGCCATCGCCGGCTATTTCAAAGACCCGGTCGGCTTCTCCGAAAGCGGCACGCCGTACATCATCGATCTGGGCGGTACGCCGACCCTGGCCCCGGAAAACACCCTCAACCCTGAGGTGAAGTCGCAGCCGCAACCGGACAAGGTCACGGTCGACACCGAGCAGGTCGAAGGCATGGCGGAGCAGGTCGAGAAAGAACGCCTGGAACTGTTGCTGCAAGAACTGCAGAACAAGGTCGACGAGAACCCGCAACTGCAGAAGTTCAAGGATCAGATCCTGTTCGAGATCACGCCGAACGGCTTGCGCATCCAGATCATGGACGCCGAAAACCGGCCGATGTTCGACTCCGGTTCCGCACGCCTGAAACCGTACTTCGAAGACATCCTGCTGGCCATGGCCGACACCATCAAAGCGGTGCCGAACAAGATCAGCATCAGCGGCCACACCGACGCCAAGCCGTACACCGGCACCGGCGATTTCGGCAACTGGGAACTTTCGGCCAACCGCGCCAACGCCGCGCGGCGTGCGCTGGTGGCGGGCAGCTATCCCGACGAGCAAGTGGCACGGGTAGTGGGGTATGCCTCGTCGGCACTGTTCGACAAGGAGAACCCGTTCAACCCGGTCAACCGCCGCATCGACATCGTGGTGCTGACCAAGAA
>NZ_QAIK01000164.1:70428-77259 GCF_003061005.1 Pseudomonas sp. HMWF021
CAAGCGGCCATCGAAGGCTCGCAAGGTGCCGACCCGGCCAAGCCTGCCGCCGAAGGACAGAACGGCGCCGCCCCGGCGACGCCGGTCGACCCCAACGCGCTGCCGGCAGACCAGCAACCGGTGCCGGCGCACGAGTTGCGTGAACGCCTGAACCTGTTCGACGACGCCGCACCGAAACCGGCCGCGCCGGGGACAGCGGCGCCAGCGCCAGCTGCTCCACCAGCCACTGCACCGGCCCCCGCGCCGAAGCAGTGACCGACAAAAAAGCCGACAGTGATGTCGGCTTTTTTGTGGCTGTCGATTGTATTAAAAGCCGCGCCGAATCCGATTTTTCAGTTGTTCGTGGAAAATCTCGGCATTGCGCTTATAGGTGCCGCTAAAGGATTCATTGCTCGAATCCAGCGTCATCGAGCGTTTGTTCGACACCTCCTCACGGTACGCATCGATAAAGAAATTCAGGTCATTGTTCGTGCTCAGCTTCGGCCACTTGTCCAGATACAGCGGCAACTCTGCCGGCCCGGTCTTGAACGAGCAGATGCGTCGGTTGCTGATGGTCGCTTCGCCGATTTCGAACGGCACCCACCACGACTGCGCGGTGGTCTCCGAGACCACCGCCAGCAGGTGCGTGCATTCGGTGATGTTGCGCGTGATGACCCCGGTGATGTCGTCGGTGGTCTGTGATTCCGGGTCGAGCACGTCGAGGTAGGTCTTGATGTTGGCCTGGATCAGGCGGCTGTTGATGGCGATCGCGTGAGCGCGATCCAGGTGGCGGTAGCTGATGAAGACGGGCATCAGAAATGTCCTTTTATGGCGAGTTCGCGGTAGTAGGCGCCGAGGGCGGTGAGGCGGCAGCCGGTGGAGTGAATGGCGGCGTAATACATATGCTCGGCGTCCACCGGTTCGATCAGGCTGTGGCGGTTGCACATCTGCAGTTGCTTGAAGATGTCGCCGTGCTCGGGGTCGAACAGCGCCTCGGTGGGCTCGTAGCTGGGATCGAGCCGGAAGACGAAACTTGGCTCGGGGAACCAGTCCTTGAGTTTGCGCAGGGTTTCCTCTGCAATCAGCGGCGCGACTTCGCGCAGCGGTACAAACTGCGAGACATTGGTCTTGAACACCGGACGCTGTTCCCAGGCCCCCAGCGCATTGTCGACAAACGAATAAACGCTACCGGGGGTGACCTTGCCGAGTACGTTGGCAGCGCCACCGTGCAGCGCTTGCAGCAACAGATCCGTGAAGACGCCGTGACCGCGACTTTCCAGAGCGTACTGTTCTTTTTTGCAGGCCGTGAGAATGGTCACGCCTTCGCCGATCACACTGCTGCCGCCACGCAGATTACGCATGGCGCCTGCTGCGCCGGCCTGGCAGCAATCGAGAATGATGATTTTGTTCTTGATGTGTGGTGCCTTGTCCGCCCACTCCAGAATATCGCTGATGCGGATCCCGTCTCCGCCAGGCTGATAGTCCTGGGGGATCAGCAGTCCTTCGTCGATGCTGATGTCGAACTGACCATGGCCGGCGAAGTACAGCAGGGCCACGTCACAGTCGCCTGAGAACAGACTCTGAATCTGCTGTTTCATGTGGCTGAGCGTGAGTTTTTCTTCGGCTGAAGTCAGCACTTTGCTGCTGAAGTTCGGTCGCCCGTTGGCATGACGCTCCAGCACCGACGCCATGGCCATGGCGTCGTTGTTACAGCCGCTCAAGGGTGAGACGTGGTCGTAGTGGTTGATGCCGATAAACAGTCCCTTGCGCATGGTTACACCGCCGTGTGCAGGCGAATCGCACTGATGATGCTGTTGGTGTTCCACGCGCACTCGGCGTGAGCGGCGTCACTGACCACCGTAGCCGTACGCTCGGCGCCGTGGGGGCGGATTGCGATGATGACCTTGCCCATCCGTTTGGCGATGTCGATCTCTTTCTGAATCCACTTGCTGTAGGCCGAGTACATGCCCGCCATCACCAGTACGGCCGAGCAGGGGCGAATCTTGTTTTCGATCGCTTCTTCGAGTTCTTTGTCGGTGCGGGCGCCGACAATTGGATTGTGCAGGGGCACCGAAAAATTCTTGAACGTGAAGGTGGGGTGGTCGTTTAACAGTCGAATCAGATTGTCGTGCGAACCGGAATAGTTCCACGAATGGCTGATGAACAAATGGTAGGTCTGCATGGGGGTCCTCAAGGTCGCGAAGGTGCGAAGGAGGAACCCAATCTAGGCATCAGGAATGAGCCTGCAAGGGGCGGGCGGTGAAAGAGAAATGTCCTGCAAGCGGGCGAGCGCCGGCCTGTCAGAAGGATCTGGCGTTTAACTTTTTCAGGGAGGTGTCAGACGGGGGCCGACATCCGGCAGCCCTCGGGCGAGGTGCTGCCGGTGCAGGTATTCAGTAGCCGTTTTCCGGCAGGCTGGCGATGATCGAGCGGTAGCTGTTCATGCGCTGCTGTTGCACGCGGCCATCTTCCAGGGCCTTGAGCAGTGCACAACCGGGTTCGCGGTCATGCTTGCAGTCGCGGAAGCGGCAGGTGCCGAGCAGGTCGTTGAACTCGATGAAACCGGCTTCGACGTCGGCGCGGCTGACGTGGCCCAGACCGAACTCACGGATACCCGGGGAGTCGATCAACTCGCCGCCGCCTGGAAAGTGGAACAGGCGTGCGGTGGTCGTGGTGTGCGTACCCTGACCGGACAACTCCGACAACGGCCCGACGCGGGTTTCGACTTCCGGCAGCAGGCTGTTGACCAGCGACGACTTGCCGACACCGGACTGGCCGACGAACACGCTGATGCGCCCATCGAGCTGCTTCTGCAACTGCTCCATGCCGTTGCCGTGATGCGCCGAGACTTCCAGCACCGGATAACCCAGCGTGCGGTACACCGCCAGCAGGGCATTGAGCGCCGGGGCGTTCTGCTCGTCGATCAGGTCGAACTTGTTCAGCAGCAGCAACGGACGGATGCCGGCGTGTTCCGCCGCGACCAGGTAGCGGTCGATCAGGTTGGCGTGCGGCTCGGGCAGTGGCGCGAAGACGATGACGATCATGTCGACGTTGGCCGCCACCGGTTTGAGCTGGCCACGGCTGTCCGGACGGCACAATTCGGTGGTGCGCGGCAGTTGCGCGACGATCACCCCGATGCCCTGGTTGCCGGCACGCCAGACCACCTGATCACCGGTCACCAGCGCCGGCAGGTTGGCGCGCAGATGGCAACGGAATACCTGGCCGGCCAGTTCGCCGTCCACGGCCTCGACTTCGACCTGCACACCGAAGTGGGCGATCACCAGGCCGTGTTGCTCTGGGCCCAGATCGCCGCCCTCGAGGGCTTCGACCGCCGAGGACTCGCGTTTGGCGGCGCGGGCGGCGCGCTCGCCTTGAATCTTTTCGATGCGCCAGTTTTGACGACGATTGAGTTGGCGTTTGGCCATGGGTGTTCCGTCTGAAGAATGCAGCGATTAGGTAAAACGGCCGCGAGTTTAGCACGCCCGGGCACCGGCCTAGGCTAAACTGCGCAGCATTGCCTAGGAGCCCGAATATGCAAAACCCGCAGAACCTGATCTGGATCGACCTGGAGATGACCGGTCTGGATCCGGAAAACGACGTCATCATCGAAATGGCCACCATCGTCACCGACAGTGACCTGAACACCCTGGCCGAAGGCCCGGTGATTGCCATTCACCACAGTGACGAAGTGCTCGCCCGCATGGACGAGTGGAACACCCGCACCCACGGCAACTCGGGCCTGACCCAGCGCGTGCGTGACAGCCGCATCAGCATGGCCGAGGCCGAGGCCGAAACCATCGCCTTCCTGGAAAAGTGGGTACCGAAGGGCAAGTCGCCGATCTGCGGCAACAGCATCTGCCAGGACCGTCGCTTCCTTTATACCCACATGAAAGGGCTGGAAAGCTACTTCCACTACCGCAACCTCGACGTGTCGACACTCAAAGAGCTGGCCGCACGCTGGGCACCGGACGTGCGCGACAGCTTCAAGAAGGGCAGCACTCACCTGGCGCTGGACGACATCCGCGAATCGATCGCCGAGCTGCAGCACTACCGCAAGCATTTCATCAAGTTCTGATGCTGTCCCTGTAGGAGCTGCCGCAGGCTGCGATCTTTTGATGTTGCTTGTAAAAAACAAGATCAACAGATCGCAGCCTGCGGCAGCTCCTACAGGGGGCATCGTGTTCGCGCCCTCTTCTGGTGCGGCGTTGAAATGGCTAGACTGCGCGCCTTCCTGCCAGGACCGCCGCCATGTTGCTGATGCTCTATCTGATCGCCATTACCGCTGAAGCCATGACCGGCGCGCTGTCTGCCGGACGGCGGGGCATGGACTGGTTCGGTGTGGTGCTGATCGCCTGCGTCACGGCGCTGGGGGGTGGTTCGGTACGTGATGTGTTGCTCGGGCACTATCCGCTGACGTGGGTCAAACACCCGGAATACCTGGTGCTTACTTCAGCCGCCGCAATGCTCACCGTGTTCACCGCCCGCTGGATGCGCCACCTGCGTTCGCTGTTTCTGGTACTCGACGCGGTCGGCCTGGTGGCGTTCACCCTGATCGGCTGCATGACCGCACTGGAAATGGGCCATGGCATGCTGGTGGCCTCGGTCAGCGGCGTGATCACCGGGGTGTTCGGCGGCATCCTGCGTGACATCTTCTGCAACGACATCCCGCTGATCTTCCGCCGCGAACTGTATGCCAGCGTCTCGTTCGCCGCAGCGTGGTGTTACATGCTGTGCCTTTTCCTGAACGTGCCGAGCGAACAGGCGATCCTGATCACCTTGTTCGGCGGTTTTCTGCTGCGGTTGCTGGCGATCCGTTTCCACTGGGAAATGCCCAAGTTCGTCTACAACGACGAGCATTAATGCATTTCCCTGTAGGAGCTGCCGCAGGCTGCGATCTTTTGACTTTGATTTTTAAAAGACAAGAGCAAAAGATCGTCCGATCGCGGCCCGAGCCTGCGGCAGCTCCTACATTTTGTGATTACACGAGACCGTGCTGTTTCAGCGCCCACTCGACGTGCTCGCGCACCAGCTCCGACGGATACTCTCGTCGCGCCTTCAACGCTTCCAGTACCGGAATCGTTGAAGGCGCATTCCCAAGCCCCACCGCCAGATTGCGCAGCCAGCGTTCGTAGCCTGCGCGGCGCAGGGGCGAACCCTCGGTGCTGCTGAGGAATTTGTCCTCATCCCACAGAAACAGCTCGGCCAGTTCGGCGTTGTCCAGATTGTGCCGTGGCTTGAAATCGCTTTCCCCGGATGGCCGGGCGAAGCGGTTCCACGGGCAGACGATCTGGCAGTCATCGCAGCCGAACACGCGGTTGCCGATCAGCGGGCGCAGGTCTTCGGGGATGGCGTTTTTCAGCTCGATGGTCAGGTAGGAGATGCAGCGCCGGGCGTCCAGCACATAGGGGCCGACGAATGCATTGGTCGGACAGATGTCCAGACACGCCGTGCAGCGGCCGCAATGTTCGCTGCTGTGCGGTTCGTCCACTGGCAGCGGCAGATCGACGAACAGTTCGCTCAGGAAGAAATAACTGCCGGCCTTGCGGTTCAATACCAGCGTGTTTTTACCGATCCAGCCCAGTCCGGCCTGCTCGGCAATGGCTTTTTCCAGCACTGGAGCACTGTCGACGAAGGCACGGAAACCGAACGGACCGATCTCGGCCTGAATCCTGTCGGCCAATTGCTGCACACGTTTACGGATCAATTTGTGGTAATCGCGGCCCAAGGCATAACGCGACACGTAGGCTTTCTCCGGTTGCGCGAGCCTTTGCGCCATTTGCGTGTCGCCGGGCAGGTAGTCCATGCGCAGCGAAACCACGCGCAAGGTGCCGGGAACCAGTTCCTCGGGATGCGAGCGTTTGCTGCCGTGGGCGCCCATGTAATCCATTTCGCCGTGGTAGCCGGCGGCGAGCCAGCGCTCCAGGTGCTGTTCATGCTCGGCCAGGTCCAGACCGCTGATGCCGACTTGCTGGAAGCCCAGCTCGCGGCCCCAATCCTTGATCGATTGGGCGAGGGCGGGCAGATCTGTGGTGATGGCGGACATGAGGCGAGAGAAACCGGAGCTGAGGTGCGTATAATTCTGCCAGACATCGGAGCCCGAAGACGCATGCCGCACACGAAAGATCAATTACCCGACGCGCTGTATGGCGCCGCACAGGTGCGAGCACTCGATACGCGGCTGATCGCCGCCGGTACCTCGGGCTTCGAATTGATGCAGCGCGCCGCGCACGCGACCTGGCGTGCACTGGTGCGGCAGTGGCCGACGGCGAACGAAATGACTGTACTTGCCGGTCATGGCAACAATGCCGGCGACGGTTTTCTGATCGCCGCCCTTGCGCACCGGGCCGGTTGGGCGGTGCGGGTGCTGGCAGTCGGTAATCCGCAACGCTTGCAGGGCGACGCTGCGCAGGCCCATGCGCTTGCACTGAACGATGGCGTGGACGTGCAGGGCTGGACGGCGCAAAGCGAGCTGCGCGGCGTTATCGTCGATGCTTTGCTTGGCACCGGGTTGGCCGGCGATGTGCGTGAGCCGTATGCCGCTGCGATCAAGGCGATCAATACCAGCGGCCTGCCGGTGGTGGCGGTGGATATTCCTTCCGGGCTGTCTGCCGATACCGGGCATGTCCTTGGCGTTGCGGTTCATGCTGATCTGACCGTGACCTTTATTGGCTTGAAAACCGGCCTGTTCACCGGGGACGCGGCGGATCAGGTCGGTGCGCTGGTGTTCAGCGATCTGCAAGCCGCAGCCGACATCTACCGTGACATTCCCGTCAGCGCTCTGCGTCTGACCACGGCTAATCTGCCGCGACTGGCTGTGCGCGCGCCGGCTGCACACAAAGGACGCTTCGGGCA
>NZ_QAIK01000164.1:77269-92349 GCF_003061005.1 Pseudomonas sp. HMWF021
GATCGGCGGCGATCAGGGATTTGGCGGGGCGATCTTGCTCAGTAGCGAAACGGCCTTGCGCAGCGGTGCGGGGATGGTTTCGCTGGCGACCCGGCCGGAACATGTCCCGGCAGCGCTGACGCGGATCCCGGAAGTCATGGTGCTGGGCACGTCCTCGGCCAATCAGTTGATGGGGCTGCTGGAAAAGGTTTCGGTGCTGGTGGTCGGCCCGGGTCTCGGGCAGGCGAGTTGGGGCAGGGCGCTGCTGTCCGCGGCCGTCAATGCGCCATTGCCGCAGGTATGGGACGCCGACGCGCTGAATCTGCTGGCAAGCGGTTTTGTCAGCCTCCCCAAGGATTGCGTGATCACGCCGCATCCGGGCGAGGCGGCGCGCCTGCTGGGGATCAGCATTGAACAAGTGCAGGCAGATCGCCCGGCAGCCGCAGGGGCGTTGAGCAAAAAATACTCGGCCGTCGTCGTGCTCAAGGGCGCCGGCAGCCTCATCGCCCATCCCGATGGGCGTCTGGCACTGTGTCATCAGGGCCATCCGGCCATGGCCACTGCTGGCCTGGGCGATGTGCTCGCGGGATTGATCGGCGCTTTGCTGGCTCAGGGTATGGACGGCTACGATGCCGCCTGCCTGGCAGTCTGGCTGCACGCCAATGCCGGCGCGCAACAAGGTAAATTCGGCCGTGGACTGGCGGCCAGCGATCTGATTCCAGTCATTCGTCAGTTGTTGGAGGAGCATGCACCGTGTCTGAAGTAACCCTGTACCTGGCCGATGAACAGGCCATGAGCGACTTTGGCGCACGGATCGCCCGCGTTACCCAGGGCCACGGCCTGATTTTTCTCGAAGGTAACCTGGGCATGGGCAAAACCACCCTGTCGCGGGGGATCATTCGCGGGTTGGGGCATGTCGGCGCGGTAAAAAGTCCGACCTTCACTCTGGTCGAACCCTACGAGATCGGTGAGGTGCGCGCCTTCCACTTCGACCTGTATCGTCTGGTCGATCCGGAGGAGCTGGAGTTTCTCGGCATCCGCGACTATTTCGAAGACGACGCCCTGTGCCTGATCGAGTGGCCCGATAAAGGTGCAGGCTTTTTGCCAAAGCCTGACCTGACCATTACCATTAGCCCGCAAGACAGCGGGCGTTCGCTGAAAATTTTATCCCAGGGCTCGCGTGGCGAGGCCTGGTGTGCCGCTTTGGCATTGGAATCCAATTAAATGATGGGGTTAGGTATGCGCTTTCGCGCGTTGGTGGCTGCCGTTGGACTGATGTTGATGGCAGTGACCGTCAACGCTGTGGCCGAGACAAAGGTCAACAGCGTGCGCCTGTGGCGGGCGCCGGACAACACGCGACTGGTCTTCGACCTGAGCGGCCCGGTGCAGCACAGCGTCTTCACCCTGACCGCACCGGACCGGCTGGTGATCGACATCAATGGCGCCACTCTGGGGGCGCCGCTGAAAGTCTCGACCGCCAACACGCCAATCACCGCGATGCGCTCGGCCCAACGCACGCCGACCGACCTGCGGGTGGTCATCGACCTGAAAAAAGCCGTCACCCCGAAAAGTTTCTCGCTGGCGCCGAACGCGCAGTACGGCAATCGCCTGGTGGTCGACCTGTTCGACAACCCGGCCGATGCCGCGCCGCCGCCAGCCCCGACGCCATCGGTCGCCACCGTGCCGGCAGTGCCGGTAACGCCTTCGGAACCAGCGATCAAGTTGCCACCGGCTCCGGCCGGCAAGCGCGACATCATTGTGGTAATCGACGCTGGCCACGGCGGCGAAGACCCGGGTGCGTCCGGTTCGCGCGGGCAGCGTGAGAAAGATGTGGTGCTGCAGATCGCCCGCGAGCTGCAGCGTCAGGTCAACGGCATGAAAGGTTTCCGCGCCGAGCTGACCCGTACCGGTGACTACTTCATCCCGTTGCGTGGCCGTACCGAAATCGCCCGCAAAAAGGGCGCCGACCTGTTCGTTTCGATCCACGCCGACGCCGCACCGTCCGCGGCAGCCTTCGGCGCCTCGGTGTTTGCCCTGTCCGATCGCGGCGCGACGTCGGAGACCGCCCGTTGGCTGGCCGACAGCGAAAACCGTTCCGACCTGATCGGTGGTGCCGGCAACGTCAGCCTCGACGACAAGGACCGCATGCTTGCTGGCGTGCTGCTCGACCTGTCGATGACCGCTTCGCTGACCTCCAGCCTCAACGTCGGCCAGAAAGTCCTGACCAACATCGGCCGCGTGACCCCGTTGCACAAGCAGCGTGTGGAACAGGCCGGGTTCATGGTGCTGAAGTCGCCGGACATCCCGTCGATCCTCGTCGAAACCGGATTCATCTCCAACGCCAACGAAGCGAACAAGCTCTCGGCATCCAGCCACCAGCAGGCGCTGGCGCGTTCGATCAGCAGCGGCGTGCGGCAGTTCTTCCAGCAGAACCCGCCACCGGGCACCTACATTGCCTGGCTGCGCGATTCCGGCAAGATTGCCCAAGGCCCGCGCGATCACCGCGTGAGCCCGGGTGAAACACTGGCGATGATCGCCGTGCGTTATCAGGTGTCGCCCGCCACCCTGCGCAGCGCCAACAACCTTGGCAGCGATGAGCTGAAAGTCGGTCAGCACCTGACCATTCCCGGCACCGAACTGGCGTCCAAAGAATGAACCAGGTGTTGAACGCCGCACGCATTGAACTGCTCAGCCCACGGCTGGCGAACCAGATCGCCGCCGGTGAGGTAGTCGAGCGCCCGGCCTCGGTGATCAAGGAGTTGCTGGAAAACAGCCTCGATTCCGGTGCCAGGCGCATCGACGTCGATGTCGAGCAGGGCGGCGTCAAGCTGCTGCGGGTACGCGATGACGGCAGCGGCATTTCCGCCGACGACTTGCCGCTGGCCCTGGCCCGTCACGCCACCAGCAAGATCCGCAACCTCGAAGACCTCGAACAGGTAATGAGTCTGGGCTTCCGTGGTGAGGCGCTGGCGTCGATCAGTTCCGTGGCGCGCCTGACCCTGACCTCGCGCACCCGCGATGCCGAACAGGCCTGGCAGGTGGAGACCGAAGGTCGCGACATGGCGCCCCGCGTTCAGCCGGCAGCGCATCCGGTCGGCACCTCGGTTGAAGTGCGCGACCTGTTCTTCAATACCCCGGCGCGACGCAAGTTTCTCAAGACCGAAAAAACCGAATTCGATCACCTGCAAGAAGTGATCAAGCGTCTGGCGCTGGCGCGTTTCGACGTGGCCTTCCATCTGCGCCATAACGGCAAGACCATCCTCAGCCTGCACGAGGCCCACGATGATGCGGCCCGCGCCCGGCGTGTGGCGGCGATCTGCGGTTCGGGTTTCCTGGAACAGGCGCTGCCGATCGAGATCGAGCGCAATGGTCTGCACCTGTGGGGCTGGGTCGGGTTGCCGACCTTCAACCGCAGTCAGGCGGACTTGCAGTATTTCTTCGTGAATGGCCGCGCGGTGCGCGACAAACTGGTGGCCCACGCGGTGCGTCAGGCTTATCGCGATGTGCTGTTCAATGGGCGTCATCCGACGTTTGCGCTGTTTTTCGAGGTCGATCCGGCGGCGGTGGACGTCAACGTGCACCCGACCAAGCACGAAGTACGTTTCCGTGACGGGCGCATGGTGCATGACTTCCTTTACGGCACGTTGCACCGCGCGCTGGGTGATGTGCGCCCGGAAGATCAACTGGCCGGTTCAGTGACGACTGCGGTTGTGCGGCCAACGGGCATCGAGGCCGGTGAGTTCGGCCCGCAGGGCGAAATGCGTCTGGCGGCCAACGCGCTGCTGGAGCAGCCGCAGGCGCAACCGGCGTTCAATACCTCGTCGGGCGCCAGTGCTGGCGGCGCTTATCAGTATCAGTACACGCCGCGTCCGCAATCGGCGATGCCGCCGGCCGCCGAAGCTCAAGCTGCTTATCGCGAGTTTTTCGCGCCGCTGCCCGAGGCCAATGCCAACGCGCTGCCGGCCGGTCAGGAAGACATTCCGCCGCTCGGCTACGCGCTGGCGCAGCTCAAGGGCATCTATATTCTCTCCGAGAACGCCCAAGGGCTGGTGCTGGTGGACATGCACGCCGCGCACGAGCGGATCATGTACGAACGCCTGAAAATCGCCATGGCCAGCGAAGGTCTCAGCGGTCAGCCGCTGCTGGTGCCGGAGTCGCTGGCGGTCAGTCAGCGTGAGGCCGATTGCGCCGAAGAGCACGCCGCATGGTTCCAGCGTCTGGGTTTCGAGCTGCAGCGTCTAGGCCCGGAAACATTGGCGATCCGCCAGATTCCGGCCCTGCTCAAGCAGGCCGAGGCCAATCGGCTGGTGGGTGACGTGCTGTCGGACCTGATGGAATACGGCACCAGCGACCGGATTCAGGCACACCTGAACGAACTGCTCGGCACCATGGCCTGCCACGGCGCGATTCGCGCCAACCGGCGCCTGGCGTTGCCGGAAATGAACGGCCTGCTGCGCGACATGGAAAACACCGAGCGCAGCGGTCAATGCAACCATGGCCGACCGACCTGGACCCAACTGGGCCTGGACGATCTGGACAAACTGTTCCTGCGCGGTCGTTGATGAGCCAGCTTCCTCCAGCGATTTTCCTGATGGGCCCGACCGCTGCGGGCAAGACCGACCTGGCCATCGAGCTGACCAAGGTGCTGCCGTGCGAGTTGATCAGCGTCGATTCGGCGCTGGTCTATCGCGGCATGGACATCGGCACCGCCAAGCCGTCGAAAGAACTGCTGGCCGAATTCCCGCATCGGCTGATCGATATTCTCGATCCGGCCGAGGCCTATTCGGCCGCCGATTTTCGCCGCGATGCCCTGCAAGCGATGGCTGAAATCACCGCGCGCGGGAAAATTCCGCTGCTGGTGGGCGGCACCATGCTCTATTACAAAGCGTTGGTTGATGGTCTGGCGGACATGCCGGCGGCCGATCCCGACGTCCGTGCGCAAATCGAAGAAGAGGCTGCACGCCTTGGCTGGCAAGCCCTGCACGATCAATTGGCGATCATCGATCCGGTCTCGGCGGCGCGCATTCACCCCAACGACCCGCAGCGCCTGAGTCGGGCGCTGGAGGTTTATCGGGTCAGCGGTCAGAGCATGACTGCGCTGCGTCAGCAACAATCTGCGCAAAGTACTGAAGCAGCCGCTTCGGGACGGCAACAATTGCCCTATACTGTCGCGAACTTGGCCATTGCTCCGGCAAATCGCCAGGTACTGCACGAGCGCATTAAACAAAGATTCACAAATATGCTGGAACAGGGATTCATCGACGAGGTCGTAGCCCTGCGTAATAGAAGTGACCTGCATTCGGGGTTGCCGTCTATACGTGCGGTAGGCTACCGCCAAGTCTGGGATTACCTGGATGGCAAGCTGTCGTTAGCCGAAATGCAGGAACGCGGCATCATTGCCACGCGTCAATTGGCCAAGCGCCAGTTCACCTGGCTGCGCAGCTGGGAAGAACTGCACTGGCTGGACAGTCTTGATTGCGACAATCTGCCACGCGCCTTGAAATACCTTGGGACCATCTCCATATTGAGCTGAGTCCTTGCAATTGCCGTCTATCCTTGGGGGTGTGACGGCCAAAGCCATCTGAATTACCTATTTTTTATTATTGAATCCTTAAAGGAGTGCGGCACATGTCAAAAGGGCATTCGCTACAAGACCCTTACTTGAATACTTTACGTAAAGAGAAAGTCGGGGTTTCCATCTACCTGGTCAACGGCATCAAACTGCAAGGCACGATCGAGTCGTTCGACCAGTTCGTTATCCTGCTGAAAAACACCGTCAGCCAGATGGTTTACAAACACGCTATCTCTACCGTCGTGCCAGTACGTCCGATTCGTCTGCCTAGCGCAACCGAAAGCGAACAGGGCGACGCTGATCCAGCTCCGGGTAACGCCTGATAGGAGTCTCCTTTGTTCTTTGAGCGCCACGGTGGTGGTGAGCGGGTCATTCTCGTTCACTTGGAAGGTCAGGACCCTGAGGCGCGCGAAGATCCGCAGGAGTTTCAGGAATTGGCTAATTCGGCGGGTGCCGAGACCGTTGCGTTTTTTAACGTACCGCGTCATCGGCCAACCGCCAAATTCCTGATTGGCAGCGGCAAGGTCGAAGAATTACGCGACCTGGTCCATGCCGAGAAGGCCGATCTGGTGATTTTCAATCACATCCTCACGCCCAGTCAGGAACGTAACCTCGAACGTGTTTTCGAGTGTCGCGTAATCGACCGTACCGGCCTGATTCTCGATATTTTCGCCCAGCGCGCCCGTACCCATGAAGGCAAGCTCCAGGTAGAACTGGCCCAGCTTGACCATATGAGCACCCGCCTGGTTCGCGGCTGGACTCACCTTGAACGTCAGGGTGGCGGTATCGGCATGCGTGGTCCGGGTGAAACCCAGCTCGAAACCGACCGGCGTCTGCTGCGGGTTCGCCTGCGTCAGATCAAGGGTCGCCTGGAAAAAGTACGCAGCCAGCGCGAGCAATCGCGACGCGGCCGCTCCCGCGCAGATATCCCTACCGTGTCTCTGGTGGGCTATACCAACGCCGGCAAATCCACGCTGTTCAATAACGTGACCAAGTCCGAGGTGTACGCGGCCGACCAGTTGTTCGCCACACTGGACCCGACCCTGCGCCGTCTGGAACTGGACGACCTGGGGCCGATCGTGCTGGCCGACACGGTAGGTTTCATACGTCACTTGCCGCACAAGCTGGTCGAGGCATTTCGGTCTACGCTCGAAGAGTCGAGCAATTCCGACCTGCTGTTGCACGTGATTGATGCGGCCGAACCGGATCGCATGCTGCAGATCGAGCAGGTGATGGTGGTGCTGGGCGAGATCGGAGCCCAGGACTTGCCGATCCTCGAGGTATACAACAAACTCGATTTGCTTGAAGGCGTTGAGCCACAGATCCAGCGCGATGCCGATGGCAAACCGCAGCGGGTCTGGCTGTCGGCGCGCGATGGCACGGGGCTGGAACTGCTTGAACAGGCCATTGCCGAGTTGCTGGGCAGTGATCTGTTTGTGGGCACTTTGCGCTTGCCGCAACGGTTCGCTCGACTGCGTGCGCAGTTCTTCGAACTCGGTGCGGTGCAGAAAGAAGAGCATGACGAAGAAGGCATCTGCCTGCTGGCCGTTCGTTTGCCCCGGGTCGAGTTGAATCGACTGGTAAGCCGCGAGGGATTGCAGCCGATGGAATTCATCGAGCAACACACTTTGCAATAAAAGCCTGGCAAAGCGGTTGTGCCGCAACGGCAGGCATTCTGTAGCATTGGTCGGCGCGCCGTGGGTGCGTCTTTGCTTTATCAGATGGAGAGCGCTATGGCTTGGAATGAGCCGGGTGGCAACTCGAATAATCAGGATCCTTGGGGTGGCAAGCGCCGCAATAACGGCGACCGCAAGGGACCACCGGATCTCGACGAGGCCTTCCGAAAGCTGCAGGAAAGCCTGAACGGGTTGTTCGGTGGTGGTAAGAAACGCGGTGGTGATGACGGCGGTGGTTCGGGCAGGAGTGGCGGCGGCTTCGGCGGCCTGCTCGGCATTGGCCTCGTGGTGCTGGCGGCTGTCTGGCTGTACAGCGCGGTCTATGTGGTCGACGAGCAGGAGCAAGCCGTGGTGCTGCGCTTCGGCAAGTACTACGAGACTGTCGGCCCCGGCCTGAACATCTACTTCCCACCGATCGACAAGAAGTACATGGAAAACGTCACGCGTGAGCGTGCCTACACCAAGCAGGGCCAGATGCTGACCGAAGACGAGAACATCGTCGAAGTGCCGCTGACCGTGCAGTACAAGATCAGCAACCTGCAGGACTTCGTGCTGAACGTCGATCAGCCGGAAATCAGCCTGCAGCATGCGACTGACAGCGCCCTGCGCCATGTGGTGGGTTCCACCGCCATGGACCAGGTGCTGACCGAAGGTCGTGAATTGATGGCCAGCGAAATCAAGGAGCGTCTGCAACGTTTCCTCGATACCTATCGCACCGGTATCACCGTTACCCAGGTCAACGTACAGAGCGCAGCGGCACCGCGTGAAGTGCAGGAAGCCTTTGACGACGTGATCCGCGCCCGTGAAGACGAGCAGCGTTCGCGCAACCAGGCGGAAACCTACGCCAACGGCGTCGTGCCGGAAGCCCGTGGTCAGGCCCAGCGTATCCTCGAGGATGCCAACGGTTATCGTGACGAAACGGTCTCGCGCGCCAAGGGTGAGGCTGACCGCTTCACCAAACTGGTCGCCGAGTATCGCAAGGCCCCTGAAGTCACCCGCCAGCGTCTGTACCTGGACACCATGCAGGAAGTCTTCAGCAACACCAGCAAGGTACTCGTGACCGGCAACAAGAACGGCCAGAGCAACCTGCTTTACTTGCCGTTGGACAAGATGATCCAGAACAGTTCGGGCAGCAATGCACCGGTCACCGGTTCGGCTGCCGCCAGCAATAACACGGACGTCACGCCGCATGTCACTGACCTGCCGCAGACACGTACAAGGGAGACCCGCTGATGAGCAATAAATCGCTGATCGCCCTGATCGTTGGCGTTGTCGTGGTGCTGGTGGGCTGGAACTGCTTCTACATCGTGGCTCAGACCGAGCGCGCGGTGTTGCTGCAATTCGGTCGTGTGGTTCAGGCCGATGTTCAGCCGGGCCTGCATGTGAAGGTGCCTTACGTTAACCAGGTGCGTAAATTTGACGCACGTCTGATGACGCTGGATGCACCGACGCAGCGTTTCCTGACCCTGGAAAAGAAAGCCGTGATGGTCGATGCCTACGCCAAGTGGCGCGTGAAAGATGCCGAGCGCTTCTACACCGCGACTTCCGGCCTCAAGCAGATCGCCGACGAGCGTCTGTCCCGTCGTCTGGAGTCCGGTCTGCGTGACCAGTTCGGCAAGCGCACCCTGCACGAAGTGGTGTCGGGTGAGCGTGACGCATTGATGGCTGACATCACTGCCTCGCTGAACAAGATGGCGGAAAAAGAGCTGGGTATCGAAGTCGTCGATGTCCGGGTCAAGGCCATCGATCTGCCGAAAGAAGTTAACCGCAGCGTGTTCGAGCGTATGAGCACCGAGCGTGAGCGTGAAGCTCGCGAGCACCGCGCCAAGGGCAACGAGCTGGCCGAAGGCATCCGTGCCGACGCCGATCGTCAACGCCGCGTGCTGCTGGCTGAAGCCTATCGTGAATCCGAAGAGATTCGCGGTGACGGCGATGCCCAGGCCGCTGCGATCTACTCCAAGGCCTACGGTCAGGATCAGGAGTTCTACGGTTTCTACCGCAGCCTGCGTGCCTACCGTGAAAGCTTCGCGAACAAATCCGACGTCATGGTCCTGGACCCAAGCAGCGACTTCTTCCATTACCTGGAAAAGTCCAAGCCTTGATACGACGTTGACCTGAATCACTCCGCCCGGCGGCTAAAACCTCGGGCGGGGTGATCCTTTGGGAAAACGTGTGTATGATGCGGCAGCCGGGAAATTCCCGGCTTTTTTGCGTCTGCACGTTTGATTGCTGTTTTTTGTTGCAGGCATCGGGTTGAATGGCCCGAGCGTTTTTCGAGGAAAGTGATGGGCGAAGCCGGTAACAGGCCTTTCGCCGCGTCGTTCATGCGCGTGCGTTTTGAACGGACCGGTCATTTTCTGCTTCACTCAAGGCTTGCCCGCAGGCTGGCCGCCCGGATCAAAGGGGAATGGCGTAATGGCAACGGTAGACCGCTGGCTGCTGCCAGATGGCATCGAAGAAGTACTGCCACCGGAAGCGGCGCGCATTGAAGTCGCGCGTCGTCAGGTGTTGGATCTGTTCCAGAGCTGGGGTTACGAGTTTGTCGTGACTCCCCATATCGAGTACCTGGAATCCCTGCTGACCGGTGCGGGCCAGGACCTGGATCTGCGTACCTTCAAGGTCATCGACCCGCAATCGGGTCGGCAGATGGGTTTCCGTGCCGACATCACGCCGCAAGTGGCGCGCATCGATGCGCACACCCTGCGTCGTGAAGGTCCGAGCCGTCTGTGCTACGCCGGCAGCGTGCTGCATGCCCAGCCGCGTGCACTGTCGTCCTCGCGCAGCCCGATTCAGCTGGGCGCCGAGTTGTACGGCGACGCCAGCCCGAGCAGCGACGTGGAAGTCATCAGCCTGATGCTGGCCATGCTGCAACTGGCCGATGTGCCGGATGTGCACATGGACCTTGGCCATGTCGGCATCTACCGTGGGCTGGCGCGTGCCGCCGGTCTGTCCGGTGAAGTCGAGCAACAGTTGTTCGATGCATTGCAACGCAAGGCCATCGACGAGGTCATTACCCTGACCGAAGGCCTGCCGGCGGATCTGTCCGGCATGCTGCGGGCGCTGGTTGACCTGTGTGGCGGCCGTGAAGTGCTGAGCGCCGCCCGTGAGCGTCTGGCCAATGCGCCGGCGCCGGTACTGGCCGCGCTGGAAGATTTGCTGGCGATCGCCGAGCGTCTGTCGGTGCGTTTCCCCGATCTGCCGCTGTACTTCGATCTGGGCGAGCTGCGCGGTTACCACTACCACACCGGTGTGGTGTTTGCGGTGTTTGTGCCAGGCGTTGGCCAGTCCATCGCTCAGGGCGGTCGTTACGACGACATCGGCGCCGACTTCGGTCGTGCCCGTCCGGCGACCGGTTTCTCTACCGATTTGAAAACCCTGGTGACCCTGGGGCGTGCTGAGATCGAGCTACCGTCTGGCGGTATCTGGATGCCTGACAGTACGGATGCGGCACTCTGGCAGCAGGTTTGCCAGTTGCGCAGTGAGGGTCAGCGTGTCGTTCAGGCATTGCCTGGACAACCTTTGGCCGCCGCCCGTGATGCGGACTGCGACCGGCAATTGATTCAGCAGAACGGGCTTTGGCAAGTATCGCCACTGGCTTCTTGAGTTTTCCTGCCGGCCATCGCCGGCACCAAGTTTGCGCGAATGAGGACAAGTGTTATGGGTAAGAATGTCGTAGTCCTGGGCACCCAATGGGGTGATGAGGGCAAAGGCAAGATCGTTGATCTGCTGACCGAACATGCTGCCGCCGTAGTGCGCTACCAAGGTGGCCACAACGCTGGCCACACCCTGGTGATCGACGGCGAAAAAACCGTTTTGCACCTGATTCCTTCGGGCGTGCTGCGCGAAGGCGTGCAGTGCCTGATCGGCAACGGCGTGGTGGTTGCACCTGACGCCCTGCTGCGTGAGATCACCAAGCTGGAAGAGAAAGGCGTACCGGTGCGCGAGCGCCTGCGTATCAGCCCGTCCTGCCCGCTGATCCTGTCCTTCCACGTGGCGCTGGACCAGGCCCGTGAAAAAGCCCGTGGCGAGCTGAAGATCGGTACCACCGGTCGCGGCATCGGCCCGGCTTACGAAGACAAGGTTGCACGTCGTGGTCTGCGCGTGGGCGACCTGCTCAACATGCCGCGCTTCGAAGACAAGCTGCGTGAACTGGTGGATTACCACAACTTCATGCTGGTCGGTTACTACAAAGAACCGGCCATCGAGTTCGAAAAGACCCTGGCCGAGTGCAAGGAATACGCCGAGCTGCTCAAGCCACTGATGCTCGACGTGACTGCCGAGCTGCACGACCTGCGTCGCGCCGGCAAGGACATCATGTTCGAAGGCGCCCAGGGTTCGTTGCTCGACATCGACCACGGTACCTACCCGTACGTGACCAGCTCCAACACCACCGCCGGTGGCGTGGCGACCGGTTCGGGCGTTGGCCCGATGTTCCTGGACTACATCCTGGGCATCACCAAGGCTTACACCACTCGCGTCGGTTCGGGTCCATTCCCGACTGAGCTGTTCGACGACGTGGGCGCACACCTGGCCAAGCAAGGTCACGAGTTCGGCGCGACCACCGGCCGTGCCCGTCGTTGCGGCTGGTTCGACGCCGTTATCCTGCGTCGCGCTATCGACGTGAACAGCATTTCGGGCATCTGCCTGACCAAGCTGGACGTCCTCGATGGTCTGGAAACCATCAACATCTGCACCGGCTACAAAGACGCGCAAGGCAATGCCGTGGCGCCGACCGACGCCGACAGCTACGTAGGCCTGCAGCCTGTGTACGAAGAAGTGCCGGGCTGGACCGAATCGACCGTGGGTGCCAAGACCCTGGAAGAGCTGCCAGCCAACGCTCGTGCCTACATCAAGCGCGTTGAAGAGTTGATCGGCGCACCGATCGACATTATTTCGACGGGCCCGGATCGCAACGAAACCATCGTTCTGCGTCATCCGTTCGCTTGATAAGTCGTTGATGTAAAAAACAAAGGCCCCTTCATCGGGGCCTTTGTCGTTTATGCCTGTTGGACGGCATGACCTTTGCTGTAAATCTTCCTACAAGAGTGCCATCAAATTAATGGCGTCAGAAGTAGAGGGATTCACAGTGTCGGCCGTTCTCTCACTGTTACAAAGCCGTTTGTTGCGGCCCGTGTTCGTTACCCTTGGTATCGCCCTTTTGGTGCAAGTGCTGGTGGCAGTCGCCCTGACACGAAGCACGGTCACGGCGCTGGAGGCTGATCTCGGTACTCGCCTGGGTGCCGACAGCCAAAAGCTGTCCGGTGAGCTGGAGCAGGCCGGGCGTGAAGTGACCTCAAGCCTGGACAGCCTTTCCTCGAGTACCCGTCAGCGTCTGACCGCCGGCCTGTCTTCTCGTCTGAAGGAAGAACAGGCGCAACTGCGTACGACATTGGAAAAGGACCTGAAGGATTCGGCCAACGACATGGCTCAGTTGCTCGCCTCGGTGGCGCCGCGCGCCATGTGGGATAGCGACGTGCCGACCCTGTCGGAGTTCGCCCGCCGTGCCCAGCGCAATCCCAACGTGCTGTTCGTGGTTTACGACGACGCCACCGGTCAGCACCTGACGCGTTACCTGAATCGCGAAAACCCGATCAACAAGGCCTTGCTGGAAAAAGGCCAGGGCGAGCGTGCGCTGGACAAGGTGCTGGACGCGGCGAAAAACGATCCGTCGGTCTACTACCTCGAAGCCTCGATCAACCCCAACGGCGTGGAAATCGGCAAAGTGCTGATGGGCGTCTCGACCGCTTCGGTGGACACCGATCTGGCCGCGCTCGACCAACGCTTCTCGGCGCTGATCGCCAGCAGCGATCAACTGGTGGGCGACAGCCTCAAGGGCGCCGCCGCCGACAGCGCTGCGGCAATGCGCGCGCGGCTGCAGTCGGCGCAATCCACAGCTGCCGAGATGAAGGCCAATACCGCAAGTACCGTGCAGGACGCGGCGGCGACCTTGCGCTGGCGCATCGGCATGGGGTTGGCACTGGTGGGCTGCGGCGTGCTGTTGTTGCTGGCCGTGGTGCTGGGGCATCGGGTGGTCAATCGCCTGAAGATGCTCAACGCAGCGATGGACGATCTGGCGGCAGGCGAGGGCGACCTGACCAAGCGCGTGCAGATCAACAGCAAGGACGAAATCGGCGACATGGCCTCGGCGGTCAATCGCTTTGTGGATAAGTTGCAGCCGATCGTGCGCGAGGCGGGCGACGTGGCCCAGCGTACCGGCGTGGAAATCGGCGCGATGACGTTGCGCAATGCCGGTGCCGATGCGGCCGCCGGGATGCAGCGCGACGAGGTTGCGGAGAGCCTGCGCGCACTGTCGCAAATGGCCGACGAGGCGCAATCGGAAAGCCACGCCATGCAGGCGGCGTTGAAACAGGTGGTGGATATTCGCCAGGCCACCGACGAAAACACCCGCACTTCGGCGAAGGTCGGCAGCCTGATCGAGGCGTTGGCCGGGCAGGTCGACACCGGGGCGAAAGTCATCGAGCGGCTGGCACAACAAAGTGAACAGATCGAAGTGGTGCTGACGGTGATTCACGGGATCGCCGAGCAGACCAACCTGCTGGCCCTGAATGCGGCGATCGAAGCGGCGCGGGCCGGCGAGACGGGACGCGGTTTTGCCGTGGTCGCGGACGAGGTGCGCGCCTTGGCGAGCAAGACGCAAAGCTCGACCGGTGACATTCAGGCGCACATCGTCGCGTTGCAGCAGGGCGCGCGTGAGGCGGTAGAAGCAATCGGCCAGGCCGGGCGTCAGGCTAGCGAAGGTTTGCTGGTGTTACGCGACAGCGCGCGGCTGCAGCAGTCGGTGCAGGCCTCGGTCGAGCAGGTGCACGCGGCAATCGGTCTGGCGACGCAGGCGGCAGCGCACCAGGCGCAGGGCGCGCAGGCAGTGCGCGGGCGGGTCGAGACGATTCATGCCCAGGCCGAGAAAGCGGCACAAGCGGTGGTGGAGACCACTGCCAGTGGCAAGGTGCTGGATGGGCTGGCGGCGCAGTTGAAGGCGAGCCTGGGGCAGTTCAGGGCTTAAATCAAAAAATCGCAGCCTGCGGCAGCTCCTACATGGGGATTTGCATTTCCCTGTAGGAGCTGCCGCAGGCTGCGATCTTTTAGCGGCTCAGGTACATCCGCGTCGTCAGCAAATACACCGGCAGCCCGGAGACCACAATCAACAGCGCCGCATAAGGCGCCGCCGCCGCAAACTCGACATTCGCCGTATGCGCCCAGACCTCGGTCGCCAGCGTGTTAAGCCCGGTCGGGCTCAGCAGCAGCGTCGCCGTCAGTTCCTTCATCGCATCCAGAAACACCAGCGCAAACGCCGCGCCCAGCGCCGGGAAGATGATCGGCAGGGTCACCCGGCAAAACGCCGTGAACGACGAAGCCCCCAGCGTGCGGGCCGCTTCTTCCAGTTGCGGCGCAGCCTTGTTCAGCGCCGTGCGAATCGGTGCCTGCGCCAACGGCAGAAACAGCAGCGCATAGGCGATCAGCAGCAACGTCGAGGTCTGGTACAGCACTGGCACGTAATGCAGGGCGAAATACACCAGCGTCAGCGCAATCACCAGCCCCGGCAAGGCGTGCAGCAGATACGGCAGGCGTTCGGCCCAGATCGCCAGTTGGCCCTTGTAACGCACCACCAGCAGCCCGACCGGCACCGCCAGCAGCAGGCACAGCGCTGCGCCACCCAGCGACAATGCCAGCGACGACAGCAGAGCTTCGGTGATCGCCGCGACCGGGAACGCTGCCGATGAGCCCACCGCCAGCCAGTACGCGAGCATGCCCAGCGGAATGCCGCTGCCGACAATCGCCAGCAACAGGCAATACAACTGACCGGCAACCGCCCACGGTCCCAACCGCACTTGCTC
>NZ_QAIK01000164.1:92359-117377 GCF_003061005.1 Pseudomonas sp. HMWF021
TGCCGACCCTTGCCGCGCACCCGCAGCTCCAGCCACAGCAGCATCAGACACAGCGCGAGCAACACTGCCGAGAGCATCGCTGCATTGGCGTTGCTGAATTCCAGTTCGAATTGCTGGTAGATGGCGGTGGTGAAGGTTTGCAGGCCGATGATCGACAGCGCGCCGAACTCCACCAGCATGTGCAGGGCAATCAGCAGCGAGCCGGCCAGCAGCGATGGCCAGAGCAGCGGCAGGGTGATGCGGAAAAACACGCCCCAGCGATTTTGCCCCAGAGTGCGGGCGGACTCTTCAAGGGATGGATCGAGGTTGCGCAGGGTTGCCGCGACCGGCAGAAAGATCAGCGGATACTTCGACAGGCTCATCACCAGAATTGCCCCGCCGAGGCCTTCGAACTGCGCGCTCAACGACACCCAGGTGAAGCTGCTGACAAACGCCGGCACCGCGAACGGCAGGCACAGAATCACCCCCCACAGGCGTCGTCCCGGCAGATTGCTGCGCTCCAGCAGCCATGCCAGCGACAGGCCGATCACGCCGCAAGTCAGCGTTACGCCAACCATCAGCGCCAGTGTGTTGCGCAGCAGACCGAACACATACGGGCGCCACAACAAATGCAGCGCCTCGGTCCAGCCGGCCTGCCAGGCTTTGAGGCCGACATAGGCCAGCGGCAACAGGCTCAGCACCACCAGCAGCAGTACCGGCAGCACCAGCCAGATCGACGGCCGCTTGCGCCGTGGCACATAACCCCCGCGCGCGGCGGGGGCGGATAACGATGCGGTCATCAGTTCAGGCCAACTTCACGTTCCAGATCCAGCGCTTCTTCGGCGTTGCCCAGGTCGGCCGGAGTAACGTTCGGCGCTTCCAGTTCGCTGAACGGCTTGAGTCCGCGATCCGATTCCATGCCTTTGTGCAGCGGGTATTCGGCGGTGGTCTGAGTGATCACGCGCTGACCTTCTTCACTGGCCATGTAGGCGAGGAATTGCTGAGCTTCTTTTGGATGTTTGCTGGATTTCAGTACGGCAGCGCTGGACACGGTGATCAGCCCACCGACGTCGCCGCCGGTGAAGTAATGCAGTTTCGAGTCGAGTTTGCCTTTTTCGCGCTGCAGGGCGAACCAGTAGTAGTTGTTCACCAGTACGGTGGCGACTTCGCCGTTTTCCACGGCTTTGAGCGCGACCATGTTGTTGCTGTAGGTCTTGCCGAAGGCGCGCAGGCCGGTCAGCCATTCTTCGGCGGCATCGCGACCGTGCATCTTGATGATCGCCACGGCCTGTTCCTGGAACGCGCCGCTGGTCGGGACGAAGCCGACTTTGCCTTGCCACTTCGGATCGGAGAATTCCATTACCGATTTCGGCAGGTCTTTTTCATCGACCAGTTTCGGGTTGTAGGCAACCACGCGAACCCGCGCGGTGACACCGATCCAGGTGCCGTTGCCGGCGACGTATTGCTTGGGCAACACGGCCAGTGTGGCGTCGTCGGTCTTTGCGAGCAGGCCTTGCTCGCCGAGGTTGTTCAGTGGCGGGGATTCTTCGGTGTAGATCACGTCGGCGGGAGAGCGGTCACCTTCTTCGATGACCTGACTGGCGAGCTGGTTGCTGCTGCCCTTGCGCACGTTGACGTGAATACCGGTCTTGGCCTCGAAAGCCTTGGCGATCGCATCGCCGACTTCCTTGTGTTGACCGTTGTAGAGCGTCAGGGAAACCGCCTCGGCTGCCTGGGTGAGGGGAGTGGCGAGTGCCAGGCCGAGCAGGGTGAAGGTCAAGCCGCGGCGCAGGGTATTTCGAAACATCATTCGCAGGGTTCCTCACTGTCGCATTGCAAAAACTTGCAACAATGATAAACGATATTGTTTCTCAAGTGCGCCTTGCGGGCTGCGGCAGGCTCTGATAGGTGCGGATTGCACTGCCCTTGTAGGAGCTGCCGAAGGCTGCGATCTTTTGATCTTTTTTTAAAAGCAAAGATCGCAGCCTTCGGCAGCTCCTACAGGGGCGCAAGTTTTCAAATGCCAGAAACGCAAAAACCCGCTTTCGCGGGTTTTCGGGAAACTCAACGTCGTAACCTTGAGTTTGAATTGGTGCCCAGAAGAAGACTCGAACTTCCACGACCGTAAGGTCACCAGCACCTGAAGCTGGCGTGTCTACCAATTTCACCATCTGGGCATTCATCGCGAGCGTTGCCGCTGTTGATGTGGCGCACTATACGGAGCGCTTTTTGATCTGTAAACCCCTGATTTAATTTTAATTAATCAGTTTTAACAAACCCGTTGCTTAGAATGCAAAAAACCCGCTTTCGCGGGTTTTGTGTGAGTCTTGAAACTGATCTAGTCTCAAACTCGAAATTGGTGCCCAGGAGAAGACTCGAACTTCCACGACCGTAAGGTCACCAGCACCTGAAGCTGGCGTGTCTACCAATTTCACCACCTGGGCATCTCGTCAACGTATGTACGTCGTCGATGGCGCGCACTATACGGAGCGCCTTTTTAACTGTAAACCCCTGCCAGCGAAAAAAATGATTTTTTTTACCGGTGGTGTTCAAAAGGGCTGTCAGGCGTCGATACAAGGCTCCAGAAAGGCCTTATATAGTCGGAAATTTCCCGTTTGATGGCGCCTATGCCAAACTAACCCGCATATAGACAAGGTGAAAACTCTCTAATGGCCGATTGGCAGTCCCTCGATCCCGAGGCCGCTCGTGAAGCGGAAAAATATGAAAACCCTATTCCCAGCCGCGAACTGATCCTTCAGCACCTTGCTGATCGGGGTTCGCCTGCTGCCCGCGAGCAACTGGTCGAAGAGTTTGGTCTGACCACAGAAGACCAGATCGAAGCCCTGCGCCGCCGCCTGCGCGCCATGGAGCGCGACGCTCAACTGATCTACACCCGCCGTGGCACGTATGCGCCGGTGGACAAGCTCGACCTGATCCTCGGCCGCATCAGCGGTCACCGTGACGGTTTCGGCTTCCTGGTGCCGGATGACGGCAGCGATGACTTGTTCATGAGCCCGGCGCAGATGCGTCTGGTGTTCGACGGTGACCGTGCTCTGGCGCGGGTGTCCGGTCTCGATCGTCGCGGTCGCCGTGAAGGCGTGATCGTCGAAGTGGTGTCCCGTGCCCACGAAAGCATCGTCGGTCGCTACTTCGAAGAAGGCGGCATCGGTTTCGTCGTGGCCGACAACCCGAAGATCCAGCAGGAAGTGCTGGTCACCCCGGGCCGCAATGCCAACGCCCAGATTGGCCAGTTCGTCGAGGTGAAAATCACCCACTGGCCGACCCCGCGCTTCCAGCCGCAAGGCGATGTGATCGAAGTGGTCGGCAATTACATGGCGCCGGGCATGGAAATCGATGTCGCGCTGCGTACCTACGACATTCCGCACGTCTGGCCTGAAGCCGTGCTCAAGGAAGCAGGCAAGCTCAAGCCGGAAGTCGAAGAAAAAGACAAAGAGAAGCGCATCGACCTGCGCCATCTGCCGTTCGTCACCATCGACGGCGAAGACGCCCGCGACTTCGACGACGCGGTCTACTGCGAAGCCAAACCGGGCAAGCTGCGCCTGTTCTCCGGCGGCTGGAAGTTGTACGTGGCGATTGCCGACGTCTCCAGCTACGTGAAGATCGGTTCGGCACTGGACAACGAAGCCCAGGTGCGCGGCAACTCGGTGTATTTCCCCGAGCGCGTGGTGCCGATGCTGCCTGAACAGCTGTCCAACGGCCTGTGCTCGCTGAACCCGCACGTCGATCGTCTGGCCATGGTTTGCGAGATGACCATCTCCAAGTCCGGCGAAATGACCGACTACTGCTTCTATGAAGCGGTGATCCATTCCCACGCCCGTCTGACCTACAACAAGGTCAGCGCGATGCTGGAAACCCCGAAAGCCACTGAAGCACGCAAGCTTCGCGGTGAATACACCGACGTCCTCCCGCATCTCAAGCAGCTCTATGCGCTGTACAAAGTGTTGCTGGCGGCCCGTCACGTGCGTGGCGCGATCGATTTCGAAACGCAGGAAACCCGGATCATCTTCGGTTCCGAGCGCAAGATTGCCGAAATCCGCCCGACCACCCGTAACGATGCACACAAGCTGATCGAGGAATGCATGCTGGCGGCCAACGTCGCCACCGCCGAATTCCTCAAGAAGCACGAAATCCCTGCGCTGTACCGCGTCCACGACGGCCCGCCACCGGAGCGTCTGGAAAAACTGCGCGCCTTCCTCGGCGAGCTCGGCCTGTCCCTGCACAAAGGCAAGGACGGCCCGTCGCCGAAGGACTATCAGGCCCTGCTGGCAAGCATCAAGGATCGTCCGGATTTCCATCTGATCCAGACCGTGATGCTGCGCTCCCTGAGCCAGGCGGTGTACAGCGCCCAGAACGAAGGCCACTTTGGCCTGAACTACGAAGCCTACACCCACTTCACGTCGCCGATCCGTCGTTACCCGGACCTGCTCACGCACCGCGCCATCCGCAGCGTGATCCATTCGAAACAGGACACGCCGCACGTTCGCCGTGCCGGTGCGATGACCATTCCGAAGGCGCGCATCTATCCATACGACGAAGCGGCGCTGGAGCAACTCGGCGAGCAGTGCTCGATGAGCGAGCGCCGTGCCGACGAAGCCACCCGTGACGTGGTGAACTGGCTCAAGTGCGAGTTCATGAAGGATCGCGTCGGCGAATCGTTCCCGGGCGTGATCACCGCCGTGACCGGGTTTGGCCTGTTCGTCGAACTGACCGATATCTACGTCGAAGGCCTGGTGCACGTCACCGCGCTGCCGGGCGATTACTACCACTTCGACCCTGTGCATCACCGCCTGGCGGGCGAGCGCACCGGTCGCAGCTTCCGTCTCGGCGATACCGTTGAAGTGCGCGTGATGCGCGTCGACCTCGACGAGCGCAAGATCGATTTCGAGATGGCCGAAAAAACCATCAGCGCGCCGATTGGTCGCAAGAAGCGCGGCGCCGATACCGCAGCACCTGCGAGCAAGGCTGTGGAAGACAAGGCGCCGGCAAAAACCGCCAGCCGTCGTCCGGCCAAAGAGAAGGCTGTCGAAGCCTATCGCCCGAGCGATGCTGTGGCGAAAAACGCCGAGCTGCGCAAAAGCCGTGAATTGAAGAAGGCCTTGCTGGCCGAAGCCAAAAGCGGTGGTAAAGCGGCGTCTGGGGGAAAGACCGGACGGTCGGCGCCTGACAAGGCTGCCGGCGGCAAGCCAGCCAAACCGAGCAAACACCGTAAAGGCCCGCCAAAAGCGGGTTCGGCTCCAGCCAAAAGTGGCGGGGCGCGTAAACCGAAGGCGAAGTCATGAGTCAGTTGGAAAAAATCTACGGCGTTCACGCGGTAGAAGCGTTGCTGCGTCACCACCCCAAACGCGTCAAGCAGATCTGGCTGGCCGAAAGCCGCAACGATCCGCGTGTGCAGACCCTGATCGAACTGGCCAACGAAAATCGTGTGCAGGTCGGTCAGGCCGAGCGCCGCGAAATGGACGCCTGGGTTGAAGGCGTACACCAGGGCGTGGTCGCGGACGTCAGTCCGAGCCAGGTCTGGGGCGAGGCGATGCTCGACGAGCTGCTCGACCGCACCGAAGGCGCGCCGTTGTTGCTGGTGCTCGACGGCGTGACCGACCCGCACAACCTCGGCGCCTGCCTGCGTTCGGCGGATGCTGCCGGCGCGCTGGCGGTGATCGTGCCCAAGGACAAGTCGGCCACCCTGACGCCAGTGGTACGTAAAGTGGCCTGCGGCGCGGCGGAAGTGATTCCGCTGGTGGCGGTGACCAACCTGGCGCGCACGCTGGAAAAGCTCCAGCAGCGCGGTCTTTGGGTTGTCGGCACGGCGGGTGAGGCCGAGGTCAGTATTTATGACCAGGACCTCACCGGCCCGACCATCCTGATCATGGGCGCCGAAGGCAAAGGCATGCGTCGCCTGACCCGCGAGCACTGCGACTATCTGGTGAACCTGCCGATGGCCGGTAGCGTCAGCAGCCTCAACGTGTCCGTGGCCACCGGTGTGTGCCTGTTCGAAGCGCAGCGTCAACGCGGTGCAAAGGCCAAGGCTGCCGCCAGGAAATAAAGTTCTCTGTGTGGCCTGTAGGAGCTGTCGAGTGAAACGAGGCTGCGATCTTTTGATCTTGTTTTGAAAAATCAAAGTCAAAAGATCGCAGCCTTCGGCAGCTCCTACAGGTGTCTCCCGGTGATTGTTCAAATAATCACCAATTGCCTTGCACCTCTGCAGTCCCTTCTCTACAATTGCGCCCCTTGCTGTGACGGCAGGCACGCATGTGCCCCGCGCCAGCAAGTCCATAAGTGTCATTCACTCCTTGTCTGACCGTTTTTGAGCGGCAGGCTACAACCCGTAAGGAGCATTCATGCGTCATTACGAAATCATCTTTCTGGTCCACCCTGACCAGAGCGAGCAAGTCGGCGGCATGGTTGAGCGTTACACCAAGCTGATCGAAGAAGACGGCGGCAAAATCCACCGTCTGGAAGACTGGGGCCGTCGTCAACTGGCCTACGCAATCAACAATGTTCACAAGGCTCACTACGTGATGCTGAACGTTGAGTGCACTGGCAAGGCTCTGGCCGAGCTGGAAGACAACTTCCGCTACAACGATGCAGTGATCCGTAACCTGGTCATCCGTCGCGACGAAGCCGTTACCGGCCAGTCCGAGATGCTCAAGGCTGAAGAAAACCGCAGTGAGCGCCGTGAGCGTCGCGACCGTCCTGAGCACTCCGACGCTGATGGCGTTGAGGGTGATGACAGCGACAACAGCGATAACGCTGACGAGTAATCCACGGACCTTTTAAGGAGCCTATCAAATGGCACGTTTCTTCCGTCGTCGTAAATTCTGCCGCTTCACCGCTGAAGACGTGAAAGAGATCGATTACAAAGATCTCAACACTCTGAAAGCCTACGTATCCGAGACCGGCAAAATCGTTCCAAGCCGCATCACCGGTACCAAAGCTCGTTATCAGCGTCAGCTGGCCACCGCTATCAAGCGCGCCCGCTTCCTGGCCCTGCTGGCCTACACCGACAGCCACGGCCGCTGAGACCGGGCAGTCGACAAGTAGCAAAGGATTGAATGCATGCGTGCCTTAGCTGAGTTCATCATGCGCGGCCGCATGCAGGCCACTCTTGTAGTGGCCGGATGTGCAACATTGCCGTTGTTGTATTGGTTGGGTGCTGCCGCCGGGAGCCTGGTGCTTCTGCGGCGCGGACTGACGGACGCTCTTGGCGTTCTGTCCCTGGGGCTGCTGCCGGCTTTGGTCTGGTGGCTGTATGCCGATGATCCACGGGCACTTCTGGTGCTGCTGGGGTCTTCGGGGCTTGCGTTGGTGTTGCGCGCAAGCGAATCCTGGGTTCGCACGCTGCTGGTCAGCGTAGTGATGGGAGTGGTGTTTTCAGTGGTGCTCGGGGCAGCGTTTGCGGCCCAGATCGAGATGCTCGCGCAAGCCCTGATAAAGGTCATGCCAGCGCTTCTTGGTGAAACCTACAAGCAATTGTCGGTCGATGAGCAAGCGCGTTTCGCGTCCCTGATTGCACCGGTCCTGACCGGACTGATTGCGGCCCTGTTGCAGATCGTCAGCGTGCTGAGCCTGATTGTCGGGCGTCATTGGCAGGCGTTGTTGTACAACCCGGGTGGTTTTGGTCGCGAGTTTCGCGCCATCCGGATCCCGCTGGGGCCGGCGATGTTGCTGCTGGCGTTGATGCTTCTGGGCCCGAATCTCGGTGCACAGATGGCCATGTTGACGCCGTTGTGCAGCGTACCGCTGGTGTTCGCCGGACTGGCCCTGATTCACGGGCTGGTCGGGCAGAAGCGACTGGCCGGATTCTGGCTGGTGGGGTTGTACGTCACGCTGCTGCTGTTCATGCAGCTGATCTATCCGTTGCTCGTGGTTCTGGCCATTGTCGACAGCCTGATTGATTTTCGCGGTCGTCACGTGTCGAAAGACACCGATAACGCGAACGGTGAAGGTTAAAAGTTAAGAGGATTTCCACATGCAACTGATCCTTCTGGAAAAAATCGCCAACCTGGGCAACCTGGGCGACAAAGTAAACGTTAAGGCCGGTTACGGCCGTAACTACCTGCTGCCTTTCGGCAAAGCTACCGCTGCGACCGCTGCCAACCTGGCTGCGTTCGAAGAGCGTCGTGCTGAGCTGGAAAAAGCCGCCGCAGACCGTAAAGCATCGGCTGAAAGCCGTGCTGCCCAACTGGCCGAGCTGGAAGTGACCATCACTGCCACCGCTGGCGACGAAGGCAAGCTGTTCGGTTCGATCGGTACTCACGACATCGCTGACGCACTGACCGCTTCCGGCGTTGAAGTGCAGAAGAGCGAAGTTCGTCTGCCGAACGGCACCATCCGCAACGTGGGTGAATTCGACGTGGCTGTGCACCTGCACGCCGAAGTTGAAGCCACCGTACGCGTTGTCGTGGTAGCAGCTTAAGCAATACTTGTCGGCTGGCACCCTCGGGTGCTTGCCGGTAACATCGGGCACGATCCTGTTTACAGGTCGTGCCCTTTGTCTTTCTGGTACTCCCGTTTTCAAACCTGACTCCAAGTGGCCATGAACGAAATCACCGCTCCCGAGCAATACGATCTGCAAACCGCCGCGCTGAAAGTGCCGCCGCATTCCATCGAGGCCGAACAGGCCGTACTCGGTGGTCTGATGCTGGACAACAACGCCTGGGAACGCGTGCTCGATCAAGTCTCCGACGGCGATTTCTACCGGCATGACCACCGCCTGATCTTCCGTGCGATCGCCAAACTGGCCGATCAGAACATGCCGATCGACGTCGTGACCCTGGCCGAGCAACTGGACAAGGAAGGTCAGACTTCGCAGGTCGGTGGCCTCGGTTACCTTGGCGAGCTGGCGAAAAACACGCCGTCCGTCGCCAACATCAAGGCCTATGCGCAGATCGTTCGCCAGCGGGCGACGTTGCGCCAGTTGATCGGCATCAGCACCGAAATCGCCGACGCCGCCTTCAACCCCGAAGGCCGTACCGCCGAAGAGATTCTCGACGAAGCAGAACGGCAGATCTTCCAGATCGCCGAGGCACGACCGAAGACCGGCGGCCCGGTCGGCGTCAACGAGTTGCTGACCAAGGCCATCGACCGCATCGACACCCTGTTCAACACCGCCGACTCGATCACTGGCCTGTCCACCGGTTATACCGATCTCGACGAGAAGACCAGCGGCCTGCAACCGGCCGACCTGATCATCGTCGCCGGCCGTCCGTCCATGGGTAAAACCACCTTTGCGATGAACCTGGTGGAAAACGCCGTACTGCGCAGCGACAAGGCGGTGCTGGTGTACTCCCTCGAGATGCCAGGCGAATCGCTGATCATGCGTATGCTCTCGTCCCTGGGTCGTATCGATCAGACCAAAGTACGTTCCGGCCAACTGGAAGACGACGACTGGCCGCGCCTGACCTCGGCGGTCAATCTGCTCAACGATCGCAAGCTGTTCATCGATGACACGGCCGGCATCAGCCCGTCGGAAATGCGCGCGCGGACCCGGCGTCTGGTGCGTGAGCACGGCGACGTCGGCCTGATCATGATCGACTACCTGCAACTGATGCAGATTCCCGGCTCCAGCGGTGACAACCGGACCAACGAGATTTCCGAGATCTCCCGATCCCTGAAAGCTCTGGCCAAGGAGTTCAACTGCCCGGTGGTGGCGCTGTCGCAGCTCAACCGCTCCCTGGAACAACGTCCCAACAAGCGCCCGGTGAACTCCGACTTGCGGGAATCCGGAGCGATCGAGCAGGACGCCGACGTCATCATGTTCGTGTATCGGGACGAGGTGTATCACCCGGAAACCGAACACAAGGGCATCGCTGAAATCATCATCGGCAAGCAGCGGAACGGCCCGATCGGTTTTATTCGCCTGGCCTTCATCGGTAAATACACCCGCTTCGAAAACCTCGCGCCGGGCAGTTACAACTTCGATGACGATGAGTGACAAAGTGGCCGAGTGTGCTCGGCCAATCATGCAAGCAGCCAGGCCGCTGTTTGACTATTCAAAATATGGGGCCGAATGTTTCGGCCAGCACGGTCTTCTCTATCCGAGCGTCATTTCACAGCCTGCGCTTTTGCCTGCTCGAAGATTTTTAACGCTGTGCGGCCGTCAATGGACTCGCGCCAGATGGCAACGTGTTGGCGCCCTGCCTGTTCTTCCCTGCGTTGGGAGGTAATGCCCATCGCGCTTTGTTCAAGGGTTTTGAGATGGGCGCCGCGAACATTGAAGCTCAGGTCAGGCGTGTCCTTGTCTGCATAATGGAAATGCGCGTGCCAGAGCGGGTCGCCAGTGAGGGCATCATCAAGAGAATAGAGATCGAGGAACTCTCGATTCTTGCCCTTGCCGCGTTTCACGCGGGTCGCGGTTTTCACGGCGCGCACGTGACCTTTGTCGATCAGATAAATCAGGCGGCTGGCGCTCAGCCAGGTTTTGTCCTTGTAGATCCGGATGCGAATCTCTTCGCCCTGGGTGCGCAAGCGTTGACTGTCATGTTTCAGACGTTCGATCAACGGACCGGCGCGGGTCTCAGTCGCTTCGAAGGGCTTTAGCCGAAAGGCGAGGTCATCCAGCGCGTCGGCCTTGTCTCCAAGCGCCTCGACGATGTTGTCCGGGTTGTTTTTCTTCTGCTCATCCGTCAATGCGCTGTTCAGATGCGCTTGCGTCTGTTCCAGGTGTTGATCGGCTTCGGCAATCAGCGTGGGCAGGGTTTTATCCTTGAATGACCTGACGGGACGCCATTCACCGTCCCGACGTTCATAGGTTTGCAAATGTTGTTTCGGGTCGTGAGGGTGGTTCACATCAATGATGTCTTCGCCCTGTGCGGTGCGTCGTGGTACGCCCACCTTGACCCTGGAGATACCATGTCTTCGCGTGGTGAAAACTCGCCATGGCTTCGGCTCGGGTCCGCTGCGGTCCTGACGCGGGATGAAGTCAAAGTCGATCAGTTGCTCATGGGCCGGGTGCGTTGAATCCTTGGCATGTTCGTGCTGATGACGGCTCAGGTGTTGTTCCAGCGTGTTCTCGAAATCTTTGAGTTCTGCGGTTATTTCATCTCGAGAAATGACATGTTGCGAATCAAGAGGCAAAGCAAGCCGCTCGTACCCGGCTCTGATGGCGGCGCATTGTTCCCACAGTTGGTTCAAGAAAGTAGCGCGAGAACTGTCCGGTATGTCATCAAGCGCGCCATAAGCGTTCGTCAGGTCACCAAACTGGGTTGCCAGCAAATGAGCCTTGGGGGTGTTGTCAACCGACTCAGGAGAGTTGAGCAGCCCGCTTTTGGCATAGACCCACAGGGCAACCATTCGGGGGATCATCGGTGAGAGGAATTCACCAGAGTCGTTTCGCGAAACGTGCCATTTTTTTACCAGTTCTTCGGAAATCTGCTGGTGCTTTCTCATGTAGTCCAGTTGCCTGGTCAGAAGCGAGACGACCGAAGGCAACTTCTCATTCGCGAGGTTGACGAACATGCCTTCCAGAGCCTGGCGCGTAAAGCTCGATTCAATGATTTGTTCGTATACGAACAATCTGCCTTCCAGCAACTCAATGAATTTTTTTCTGTAGGTGTCAGCGTTGGATAGGGCAACGATTGCGAGCTTGTTCTCATTGAAGAAATCGGAGGCATTCTTGAGTGCCGCCAGCTCTCGCAGGTGCTGCACTTCGCGCGCAACCAGTGCCTCTCTTTCGCCTTCCAGACCACTGACAGCTTCCCAGGCGCTGCGCAACTCAAGACTTTTAGACATGGCCGTTTCAATATCCTGATGCAAACGGGAGAGCCTGAGGTCCACGTCTGCCAGCTGAAACACGCCTGGAGAAGCCGAGCGTCGCTGTGGCCCTGCCGGATCTGCTACAGGGGCTGCCAGCCAGCCATGTCTGGCATCGAAAACAATCGGCTGCGAATCTCTGTCACTCGTGTGGTACAGATTGCGCGTGTGGGTGGCGGTCTGATCCTGCGGTCGAATGATGCGCATCACGCTGGCTTGCTCTGTCGAAGCCTTGGGGTCACGCAGCACTTGATAGGTGTGGTTCTCGATGACCACGTAGAGCTTGCCGTTGAAACGGTGCAGACCATCGCCGTCCGGATCGGCCGCGCTCAAATCCAGATCGGTGCGCAAATGTTGCAGTCGTGCAGCGGACAGCGAGCTGGCCGATGGCGAAGCGGCCGGGTGCCAGAGCCTGCTTTCTGGCTCGAACCGCAACACCGGTCCGGAAGGATTCAATTCGCTGGCCAGTTTGGCCCGGTAGAGGCCGGTTACGGGGTCCCGCCCGATCTGCACAGTGCCACCCTCTGGCAATTTTACGTAATTGCGCCCCTTGAACGTCGAAATGCCCTCGGCGTCGGGTGGGGGAAGCGTTAACCGGGCAGGAGCCCAGAAGTTTCTCAGTGGGTGTTCCTCCGCATTGCTCATCCCTGTCGAGTCGGATGTCGCACTGACGGTTACCCGCGATGTTGAAGGGAGGGGGGCATTCAGCGCGGCATCCGCTGGTGTGCGGCCCGGTGTCGGCGGGCGAATCGCAGGCACTCCGATCACCGCTGGATTATCGACGCGTATGGCCGGGGCACCGGAGTGGGAGTGCTGTCCGGGGCGGCGAGGTATCGGGTCGGTCGCTGTGCTCTTGATGGATGTTTTGCGGCGCATGTCTGAAATCCTTTTGCGTTTACGCTGCGACATCCGGAAATGAAATCGACGGACGGTCGGTTTCCTTGCCGTTTTGTGCGTCGCACGTTCATCGAAAACGTGAAATGTTCGGGACGGGGTGGTGGGGCGGACGGGTTCAAAGAGAAACCGACCACAGCCGTCGGAATTGGTCAAAATTTGTGCTATATTCCGCGCCCGCGAAATTCAATGAAAGCCAACACCGGTTATCGACATGCAAGCAGCCAAGCCGTTATTTGACTATCCAAAATATTGGGCCGAATGTTTCGGGCCAGCGCCGTTCCTGCCGATGAGCAGGGAGGAGATGGATCAGCTCGGCTGGGATTCATGCGACATCATCATCGTCACCGGTGATGCCTACGTCGATCACCCGTCGTTCGGCATGGCGATCATCGGCCGGCTGCTGGAGTCCCAGGGCTTTCGCGTCGGGATCATTGCCCAGCCGAACTGGCAGTCCAAAGACGACTTCATGAAGCTCGGCGAGCCGAACCTGTTCTTCGGCGTCGCGGCCGGCAACATGGACTCGATGATCAACCGCTACACCGCAGACAAGAAAATCCGTTCCGACGACGCCTACACCCCCGGTGGCATGGCCGGTAAACGTCCGGATCGCGCGAGCCTGGTCTATAGCCAGCGCTGCAAGGAAGCCTACAAGCACGTGCCGATCGTCCTCGGCGGCATCGAAGCTTCGCTGCGCCGCATCGCCCACTACGACTACTGGCAGGATCGCGTACGCAACTCGATCCTGATCGACGCCAGCGCCGACATTCTGCTGTACGGCAACGCCGAGCGCGCCATTGTCGAAGTGGCCCAGCGTCTGTCCTACGGTCACAAGATCGAAGACATCACCGACGTGCGCGGCACCGCGTTCATCCGTCGTGACACCCCGGCCGGCTGGTACGAAGTCGACTCCACGCGCATCGACCGTCCGGGCAAGATCGACAAGATCATCAACCCGTACGTCAACACTCAGGACACCCAGGCCTGCGCCATCGAGCAGGAAAAAGGCCCGGTGGACGATCCCGAGGAAGCCAAGGTCGTGCAGATCCTGGCAAGCCCGAAGATGACCCGCGACAGGACCGTGATCCGCCTGCCGTCGATGGAAAAGGTGCGTAACGACCCGGTCTTGTACGCCCACGCCAACCGCGTGCTGCACCTGGAAACCAACCCGGGCAACGCCCGTGCGCTGGTGCAGAAGCATGGCGAGATCGACGTCTGGTTCAACCCGCCGCCGATTCCGATGACCACTGAAGAAATGGACTACGTGTTCGGCATGCCTTACGCACGGATTCCGCACCCGGCGTACGGCAAGGAAAAGATCCCGGCCTACGACATGATCCGTTTCTCGGTGAACATCATGCGTGGCTGCTTCGGCGGCTGCACCTTCTGCTCGATCACCGAGCACGAAGGCCGGATCATCCAGAACCGTTCCGAAGAGTCGATCATTCGCGAGATCGAAGAGATCCGCGACAAGGTCCCTGGCTTCACCGGCGTCATCTCCGACCTCGGCGGCCCGACCGCGAACATGTATCGCATCGCCTGCAAGAGCCCGGAAATCGAATCCGCGTGCCGCAAGCCGTCCTGCGTATTTCCGGGCATCTGCCCGAACCTGAACACCGACCACTCGTCGCTGATTCAGCTGTACCGCAGCGCCCGTGCCTTGCCGGGTGTGAAGAAGATCCTGATTGCCTCCGGCCTGCGTTACGACCTCGCGGTCGAGTCGCCGGAGTACGTCAAAGAGCTGGTGACCCACCACGTCGGCGGGTACCTGAAGATCGCCCCGGAACACACCGAGGAAGGTCCGCTCAACCAGATGATGAAGCCGGGTATCGGCACCTACGACCGCTTCAAGCGCATGTTCGAGAAGTACACCAAGGAGGCGGGCAAGGAGCAGTACCTGATCCCGTACTTCATCGCCGCGCACCCGGGCACCACCGACGAAGACATGATGAACCTGGCGCTGTGGCTCAAGGGCAACGGTTTCCGTGCCGACCAGGTGCAGGCGTTCTACCCGTCGCCGATGGCTACCGCCACCGCGATGTACCACTCGGGCAAAAACCCGCTGCGCAAGGTCACCTACAAGAGTGACGGCGTGACCATCGTCAAGAGCGAAGAGCAGCGTCGTCTGCACAAGGCGTTCTTGCGTTATCACGATCCGAAAGGCTGGCCGATGCTGCGTGAAGCGCTGATTCGCATGGGCCGCGCCGACCTGATCGGGCCGGGCAAGAACCAGCTGATCCCGCTGCACCAGCCGGCCACCGACAGCTACCAGAGCGCCCGTCGCAAGAACTCGACGCCGGCCGGCAGCCATAAAGTGGCGAAAGAGAAGACCACCAAAATCCTCACCCAGCACAACGGTCTGCCACCCCGTGCCAGCGACGGTGGTAATCCTTGGGACAAGCGTGAACAAGCCAAGGCTGCGGCGTTCGCCCGCAACCAGCAGGCGGCCAAGGAACGCAAGGAAGCGGCCAAGGGCAAGGGGCCGAAGCCGGCGCGCAAGCCAGTCGTTCCGCGCTAAACCGCTTTTTGTTTCAACAGAACGCCAACCTTCGGGTTGGCGTTTTTTTTCAAGGTCAAAAGATCGCAGCCTGTGGCAGCTCCTACATCGGGTCGTACGTTTCCCTGTAGGAGCTGCCGCAGGCTGCGATCTTTTGATCTCCGCCACATTTAGGCGCAACTTCGCTAAAGCATTTCCTCGCATCGCCCGATTTTGGTGCTGTACTGCCCTGAGCATTCCGGGAAAGCGCCCAAGCCCCTGCATGGCATAAGTCTTGCGCGCTTTCGAATACGCTTGGGCTCGCAGGAGGCACGCCATGTCGATTCATGTCGCATTGCATCACGTCACACATTACCGCTACGACCGCGCTGTCGAACTCGGCCCGCAGATCGTTCGCCTGCGCCCGGCCGCCCACAGCCGTACGCGGATTCTCTCCTATGCGTTGAAAGTCTCGCCCGAGCAGCATTTCATCAACTGGCAGCAGGACCCGCAGGGCAACTACCTGGCGCGTCTGGTGTTCCCGGAGAAAACCGACGAGTTGCGCATCGAGGTCGATCTGCTGGCCGAGATGGCCGTCTTCAACCCGTTCGACTTCTTCCTCGAACCCTACGCCGAGAACATCCCCTTTACCTACGCCGCCGATGAGCGCAAGGAGCTGGCGCCCTACCTCGAAACCCTGCCGCTGACCCCAGCGTTCAAAGCCTATCTGGACAGCATCGACCGCACGCCGCTGCCCGCCGTGGATTTTCTGGTGATGCTCAACCAGCGACTGAGCGAAGACATCCGCTACCTGATCCGCATGGAGCCTGGCGTGCAAACCCCGGAACACACCCTCGAACAAGCGTCCGGCTCCTGCCGCGACTCGGCCTGGCTGCTGGTGCAACTGCTGCGCAACCTCGGCTTGGCCGCGCGGTTTGTGTCCGGTTATCTGATTCAACTGACCGCCGACGTGAAAAGTCTCGACGGTCCGTCTGGCACCGACGTCGATTTCACCGACCTGCACGCCTGGTGCGAGGTGTATTTACCCGGCGCCGGCTGGATCGGTCTGGACGCCACGTCGGGATTATTCGCCGGTGAAGGGCATATTCCGTTGGCCTGTAGTCCCGATCCATCCTCGGCGGCGCCGATCAGTGGCCTGGTGGAGCCCTGCGAATGCCAGTTCAGTCACGAGATGTCGGTGGAGCGGATCTGGGAAGCGCCACGGGTTACCAAGCCCTACACCGAGGAACAATGGCTAGCGATTCAGGCGTTGGGCCGGCAGATCGACGCTGATCTGCTGCAAGGCGATGTGCGCTTGACCATGGGGGGCGAGCCGACCTTCGTGTCCATCGACGACCCCGACGGTGCCGAGTGGAACACCGCCGCGCTGGGGGCGGACAAGCGCCGCCTCTCCGCCGAACTGTTCCAGCGCATGCGCCAGCACTATGCGCCCAAGGGGCTGGTGCATTTCGGTCAGGGCAAGTGGTATCCGGGCGAGCCATTGCCGCGCTGGTCGCTCAACTGCTATTGGCGCCGCGACGGCGTGCCGATCTGGCACAACAGCGCGCTGATCGCCGATGAGCAGCAGGACTACGGCGCCGATGGCGAACTGGCGGGGCGCTTTCTGGCGAGTGTTGCCGAGCGTCTGAAACTGCCGGCACGCTTTGTGTTCCCCGCCTACGAAGACAACTTCCATTACCTCTGGCGCGAAGGCACATTGCCGGGCAACGTCAGCGCTGAAGATTCTCGACTCGAAGAGCCGCTGGAGCGTGCACGTCTGCGCAAGGTCTTCAGTCAGGGGCTGGATAAAGTGACCGGCCAGGTACTGCCGCTGGCGCGCACGGCCAAGGGTGATCAATGGCAGAGCGGGCGCTGGTATCTGCGCGACGAGCATTGCCGGTTGGTGCCGGGGGATTCGCCGCTGGGTTATCGCTTGCCGCTCGGCTCGCAGCCGTGGGTGAAGGCGGCGGAGTACCCGTTCATTCATGCCAGCGATCCGAATCAAGATTTCCCCGAGTTGCCAGGCACCGCGCAGCTCAACAGTCCGGGCGAAGCAGCGACGACTGACGAACGCGCGCCGAAAATCGACGAATCCGCCGACTGGCTGACCCGCACCGCGTTTTGCGCCGAGGCCCGCGAGGGGCGTCTGTACCTGTTCATGCCGCCGCTGGAGCGGGTCGAGGATTATCTGGAATTGGTAGCGGCCATCGAGGCTACCGCCGAAGAACTGCATTGCCCGGTGCTGCTGGAGGGTTACGAGCCACCGAACGATCCGCGCCTGAGCAATTTCCGCATTACCCCGGACCCGGGCGTGATCGAGGTCAACGTGCAGCCGTCGGCGACTTGGGACGAACTGGTCGAACGCACCGAGTTTCTCTATGAACAGGCGCGACAGACGCGGCTGACCACCGAGAAATTCATGATCGACGGCCGTCACACCGGCACCGGCGGTGGCAACCATTTCGTCCTCGGTGGTGCGACGCCGGGGGATTCACCGTTTTTGCGCCGCCCCGATCTGCTGCGCAGCCTGATCAGTTACTGGCATAACCACCCGTCATTGTCCTACCTGTTTTCCGGGTTGTTCATCGGCCCGACCTCGCAAGCGCCGCGGGTCGATGAAGCGCGCAACGATGCCTTGTACGAACTGGAAATCGCCTTCCAGCAGATGCCTGCACCGGGCGAGGCATGCGCGCCGTGGCTGGTGGATCGACTGCTGCGCAACCTGCTGATCGACGTCACCGGCAATACTCACCGTGCCGAATTCTGCATCGACAAACTGTATTCGCCGGACGGTGCCACCGGGCGCCTCGGCCTCTTGGAGCTGCGCGCGTTCGAGATGCCGCCTCACGCGCGCATGAGCCTGACCCAGCAGTTGCTGCTGCGGGCACTGGTCGCACGCTTCTGGCGCGAGCCGTACGCGCCACCGAAACTGGCGCGCTGGGGCACCGAGTTGCATGACCGGTTCATGCTGCCGCACTTTATCGAGCAGGATTTCGCCGACGTCATCGTCGAACTGAACAACGCCGGTTATCCATTGCGCGCCGAATGGTTTGCCGCGCATCTGGAGTTCCGTTTTCCCAAAGTCGGCGATTACGCGGTCAACGGCATCGAGATGGAGCTGCGCCAGGCGCTGGAGCCTTGGCATGTGTTGGGCGAGGAGGGTACGGCGGGCGGTACGGTGCGTTACGTTGACTCGTCGCTTGAGCGTTTGCAGATCAAGCTCAGCGGCTTGCCGCCGCAACGTTATCTGTTGACCTGCAATGGCATCCCGGTGCCGCTGCAACCGACCGGACGTATCGGCGAGTTCGTCGCGGGCGTGCGCTTTCGTGCCTGGCAACCGGCCAACTGCCTGCAGCCGACCATCCCGGTGCACGCGCCGCTGGTGTTCGATTTGCTCGATACCTGGATGCAGCGTTCGCTGGGCGGTTGCCAGTACCACGTTGCACACCCGGGCGGGCGCAATTACGAGACGTTGCCGGTCAATGCCAACGAGGCGGAGAGTCGGCGCATGGCGCGGTTTTTCCGCATCGGACACACGCCCGGGAAACTTCCGATACCGAACCTGACAATCTCCGACGAGCTGCCGATGACACTCGATTTGCGACGTTTCTAAATCCTGCACGACATGCGGATTTTTCGTATATCCGCACGTCATGTGCTTGCGTTAGTCTGACCGTTCCCCGCTGTCTGCCGAGCTTTCCATGCCTGACCTGCTAGACCGCTACCCGCTCACGGCGGGCACTTATCACGAACTGCTGAACGACAGCGGGGAAGTGCGCCCGCACTGGCGGCGGCTGTTCGATCAATTGCAACGCAGTACCCCGGCGCAACTGGTGCAGCGGCAGGCGTTGCTGGCACGACAGATTCAGGAAAACGGCGTCACCTATAACGTCTATGCCGATCCCAAGGGCGCTGACCGCCCGTGGGAGCTGGACCTGCTGCCGCACGTTATTGCTGCTGATGAATGGCAGCACCTGTCGGCAGGGATTGCCCAGCGTGCGCGTTTGCTCAACGCGGTGCTGGCGGATCTTTACGGGCCGCAACGACTGATCAGCGAAGGGCTGTTGCCGGCGGAACTGGTGTTTGGCCACAACAATTTTCTCTGGCCCTGCCAGGGCATCGCGCCGCCTGAAGGGGCCTTTCTGCATCTGTACGCCGTGGATCTGGCGCGGGCGCCAGACGGGCGCTGGTGGGTCACGGCCGATCGTACCCAGGCACCGTCGGGCGCGGGGTATGCGCTGGAAAACCGCACCATCGTTTCGCGGGCGTTTCCCGAGTTGTACCGCGATCTGAAGGTGCAGCACCTGGCCGGATTCTTCCGCACCCTGCAGGAAACCCTCGCGCGTCAGGCACCGTGTGACGATGATGCGCCACTGGTGGTGTTGCTCACGCCTGGGCGCTTCAACGAAAGCTATTTCGAACATTTGTATCTGGCGCGCCAGCTCGGTTATCCACTGGTGGAGGGCGGCGACCTGACGGTGCGCGACGCCACGGTGTACTTGAAAACCCTCAGCGGTCTGCGCCGGGTCCACGCGATCATGCGCCGGCTCGATGATGATTTCTGCGATCCGCTGGAGCTGCGCACCGATTCGGCCCTCGGTGTGCCCGGCTTGCTGGAAGCGGTGCGTCAGGGCCGGGTGCTGGTGGCCAATGCCTTGGGCAGCGGCGTGCTGGAGTCGCCCGGATTGCTCGGATTCCTGCCGAAAATCAATCAGTACCTGTTCGGCGAAGAACTGCTGTTGCCATCCATCGCCACCTGGTGGTGCGGCGAAGCGCCGGTGCTGGCGCAGGCGCTGGAAAAACTCCCGGAGCTGCTGATCAAACCTGCATTCCCCTCACAAAGCTTTGCGCCGGTATTCGGCCGCGATTTGAGTGAGCAACAACGTCAGGCGTTCGCCGAACGCATGCAGGCCCGACCCTATGCTTACGTGGCGCAAGAGCTGGCGCAGCTGTCCCAGGCCCCGATCTGGCAAGCCGAGGACGGCCAGTTGCAACCACGGGCCATCGGCATGCGCATGTACGCGGTGGCCAGTGGTGACGGTTATCGGGTGCTGCCGGGCGGGCTGACACGGGTTGCCGCCGAGGCCGATGCCGAAGTGGTGTCGATGCAGCGCGGTGGCGCGAGCAAGGACACCTGGGTGCTGGGCGATCGTGCGCCGAGTGGCGAGCAATGGAAAACCCAGCGCAATGTCGGCGTGCACGATCTGGTGCGTCGCGACCCTTATCTGCCGTCGCGGGTGGTGGAGAATCTGTTCTGGTTCGGCCGTTACTGTGAACGCTGCGATGACAGTGCGCGGCTGTTGCGGATCATGCTCGCGCGGTATGTCGATGGCGATGGCCCGCAAGCCTTGCAGGCGGCTGTCGAACTGGCTGAACGCCTGATGCTGCTGCCGGAGGAGGGCGAGTTGCCGCAGCGTTTGCTGGCGGCGCTGCTGGGCGAGGACTGGTCGTTCAGCCTGCGCTCCAACCTGCAGCGCTTGCAGTGGGCGGCGTCGCAGGTGCGCGGTAAGCTCTCGCGGGAGAACTGGCAGGCGTTGGTCGAGTTGCAGCGCGAGGCGCTGGAACTGGACACCGAGGAGCCGGACTTCGGTGAGCTGCTGGATTTTCTCAACCGACTGGTGATGTCGCTGGCGGCGTTGTCCGGGTTTGCTCTGGACGACATGACCCGTGACGAAGGCTGGCGCTTTCTGATGATCGGCCGACGCATCGAGCGTCTGCAATTTCTCAGCAGCAGTCTTGCGGGTTTCCTGCGTGGCGCCGGGGCGCTCGATCAGGCGGGACTGGAATGGCTGCTGGAGCTGGGCAACAGCAGCATCACCTACCGTTCGCGGTATCTGGCAGTGGCGCAGCTGATTCCGGTACTCGACCTTTTGCTGCTGGATGAGCAGAACCCGCACGCGGTGCTGTTCCAGTTGAAGCTGGTAACCCGCACGCTCAGGCGTCTGAACGATGATTTCGGCGCGCCTCGCGAGTCGGGATTGCCGCAACTGGTCGAGCGACTGGCCCGGTTTGATCTGGGGTGCCTGGAGAACCCGCTGTTCGGGGAGAACAGCGTGCGTGCGGCGCTCGATGGTCTGGCGGACCTGCTGCAAGAAATTGCCGAGGCCAGCGGCCAGGTGTCGGATCGTCTGGCGCTGCGCCACTTTGCCCACGTCGATGATGTCAGCCAGCGCACGGTGTCCGTCTGATGAGCGCGCATTACCAGATCTTTCATGACACCTGTTATCACTACGACAGCCCGGTGTCGCTGGCCCAGCAGTTGGCGCACCTGTGGCCCCGTGAATGCCCATGGCAGCGCTGCACCGAGCAGCAATTGCTGATCAGCCCGGAGCCGACCACGCGGCGGGACGAGTTGGATGTGTTCGGCAATCCGCTGACGCGTCTGGCCTTCGAGCGACCGCACGACGAGTTGCAGGTCAACGCCCGGCTGACGGTTGAGGTGCTGGCGCGGCCGCTGGCGGATTTCACGCTGTCCCCGGCCTGGGAGCAGACACGCAATGCGCTGACCTACAGCGGCCAGCCGCTGTCTGCCGAGTTGCTGGAGGCTTGCCGATATCGGTTTCAGTCACCCTACGTGCACCTGAAACGCAGCTTCGTCGAATTTTCCGAGAGCTGTTTTCCGCCGGGCCGCCCGTTGCTGCTCGGTGTGCAGGCCTTGATGCAGAAGATTTTCAGCGAGTTCACCTTCGATGCCGAGGCGACGCAGGTGGCGACCCCGCTGGTCGAGGTGCTGGAGCGCCGGCGTGGCGTGTGTCAGGACTTCGCCCACCTGATGCTTGCCTGCGTGCGGTCCCGGGGGTTGGCCGCGCGTTATATCAGTGGCTACCTGCTGACCCAGCCACCGCCGGGGCAGCCACGGTTGATCGGCGCCGATGCGTCGCATGCCTGGGTGTCAGTGTTTTGTCCGGTGCTGGGCTGGGTGGATTTCGATCCGACCAACAACGTGCAGCCGGCGCTGGAGCACATCACCCTGGCGTGGGGCCGGGATTTTTCCGATGTGTCGCCGTTGCGTGGGGTGATTCTGGGGGGCGGGTCTCACGACCCGGAGGTTCGCGTTACCGTGATGCCATTGGAATGAAAACAATCAAGTGTGGGGAGCTTTTGTGGTGAGGGGATTCAGCGAAACGTCGCACCGCCCCGATCGGCTGCGAAGCAGTTGCCCAATCCAGACAACTCATTCGATTTGGCCGGACGCGGGGGCCGCTTCGCGACCCATCGGGGATGAATCCCCTCGCCACAGATCGCTCCCGCAGGGAGCGAGTCAGCAATCAGCTCAGGCGTCAGGCGCCTGGTCTTTCGGTGCATCAACATCAACATCGTCGTCAGTCGCCACTTCCCCGTCAGGGTTCAGTGCCGCTTCTTCAGCCATCTGTTTCTTGCGCTGAAGCTTTTCCTCTTTCTTCTGCTCCTTTGCCAGGTCTCGTTGACGTTTGGCGAAGGAGTAATTGGGTTTGGCCATGGGCGATCCTCTGGGGTCGAAGGTGAGGTTGAGCGGCGCGTATTCTGCCCTGTATCGGTGCCTGGCGGTTAGCCTGGTTTTTGGTCAACCCACTTGGGCGTGACGGTCGGCTTCCACTGATCGAGGGCGTCGAGCAGGGTTTGTGGCGATTCGCTCACTTGCAGCATGTCACGGTGTGGCGCGCGAACGAAGCCTTCGCCGACGATATGGTCGAGAAATGCAGTGAGTTTGCTGTAAAAACCGTTCACCTCAAGTAGCCCCAGCGGCTTGCCGTGGTAACCGAGCTGGCCCCAGGTCCAGACTTCGAACAGCTCTTCCAGGGTGCCGAGGCCGCCGGGCAACGCGATGAACGCATCGCTGAGTTCGGCCATGCGGGCCTTGCGCGCGTGCATGCCATCGACGACTTCGAGGCGCGTCAGGCTTTTGTGACCGATTTCCTTGTCCATCAGACTCTGCGGGATGATTCCGATCACTTCACCGCCGGCGGCCAGTGCGGCGTCGGCGACAATCCCCATCAAACCTACGGCGCCACCGCCGTAAACCAGGGTCAATTTTCGCTCGGCGAGGGCACGGCCAAGGGCGACAGCAGCTTCGGTGTAAGCCGGATCGGTGCCGGCGTTGGCACCGCAAAATACACAAACGGATGTGAGAGACATGCCTTCCTCCTGGGTCAATCCGTCACAGGGTAATGGCTGGCACGCCTCGATCCAAGCGCTAAGCTTCGCGTTCTGGCGATTCAAAGGTACCGCTGGCGCCACAGGCGTAGGCGGCGAGCAAACTGCACAACAGACCGTTAAAGAACATGACAGGCACTCCGTTTCAGTAGATGCGCCGATCATAGGCCCGGCCGGGAAATCTGGCCGGTAGATTGTTTCGATGAGTGTCATAGCCTGAAAGTTGTATACAATTTTTGACTCAAGTCATAGGAACTTGCGAAGATTTCAGGCAGTCTTTCCATCATTCGTGTTTTTGTTAACCCTGCCTTGGAGATTCACCATGTTTTCCAAAGTTGTTGCGGTATCCCTGCTGGCGCTGGCCAGCAGCCAATTGATGGCTGCCGAGTGCAAAACCACCGTAGATTCCACCGATCAGATGTCCTTCAACACCAAGGAGATCGTGATCGACAAGAGCTGCAAGACCTTCACCGTCGAACTGACCCACTCCGGCAGCCTGCCGAAGAACGTTATGGGCCATAACCTGGTGATCAGCAAAGAAGCCGACATGCAGCCGATCGCTACCGACGGCCTGGCTGCCGGCATCGACAAGAACTACCTGAAAGACGGTGACGAGCGCGTTATCGCTCACACCAAGATCATCGGTGCCAAGGAAACCGACTCGTTGACTTTCGACGTGTCGAAACTGAATGCCGCTGAAAAATACGGTTTCTTCTGCTCGTTCCCGGGACACATCTCGATGATGAAAGGCACCATTACTCTGAAGTAATGGCTGCAGGCACAAAAAAAGCGTCCCTCGGGACGCTTTTTTCGTTTCTGTAGGAGCTGCCGCAGGCTGCGATCTTTTGATCTTGATCTTCAAAGCCAGATCAAAAGATCGCAGCCTCGTTTCACTCGGCAGCTCCTACAGGTTTCAGCGCAACTTACGGGGCGAACGGCATCACGCGCTTGTGGTGGGTTTTGTTGTAAGTCGCGACGATGATGTCGAACGCTTCCTGGCGTACCGGCTCGCCGTGCAGGAAGGCGTCGATCTCGGCGTAGGTTACGCCGTGGGAGGCTTCGTCGGGTTTGCCCGGCGACAGGTCTTCCAGATCCGCGGTCGGCACTTTTTCCACCAGCGATTCCGGTGCGCCGAAGCTGCGGGCGATGGCGCGAACCTGGTTTTTCACCAGACCGCTGAGCGGGGCGAGGTCGCAGGCGCCGTCACCGAACTTGGTGAAGAAACCCATCACCGCTTCCGCCGCGTGGTCGGTGCCGATCACCAGGCCGTGCGCCGCGCCGGCGATGGTGTACTGGGCGACCATGCGCATCCGCGCCTTGGTGTTGCCGAGCACGAAATCCACCGACACCGCATGTTTGCCTTCGAACGCCGCAACTTCCTTGGCCAGTGATTTGACCGCCGGGCCGATGTTCACGGTGTGGCGTTCGTCCGGGGCGATGAAGTCCACCGACGCTTGCGCGTCGTGTTCATCGAACTGGGTTTCGTACGGCAGGCGCACAGCGATGAATTTGTAGGCGTCGTCGCCGGTACGCTCGCGCAGTTCGCGCATGGCGCGCTGGGCCAGGAGGCCTGCGGTCAGCGAATCGACGCCGCCGCTGATGCCCAGCACCAGGGTCTTGAGGCCGGAATTGACCAGGCAATCCTGGATAAAGGTGATGCGCCGGGCGACTTCCGCTTCGAGGGCCTGATGCCCTGCGAATGGCGGTTGCACCTTGAGCTGTTCAGCAATCTCACGCTGTACGGCTTGCATGAATTCACTCCTTGCT
>NZ_QAIK01000164.1:117400-119436 GCF_003061005.1 Pseudomonas sp. HMWF021
ACTGGAATCGGCAGGAACCTGAAACACGTGTCGCAAATAGGCGACGAAATTCGGGTCTTTGCAGTGGGTCTTGCCGGGCTCGTCGGAGATCTTCGCCACCGGCTGGCCGTTGCAGGCGGTCATTTTAAGCACGATGCTCATCGGTTCGACACCCGGAATGTCGCAGGTCAGGTTGGTGCCGATGCCAAAGCTGACGTTGATCCGCCCGTGCAGCGCGCGGAAGATCTCCAGCGACTTGGGCAGGGTCAGGCTGTCGGAGAACACCAGAGTCTTGCTCATCGGGTCGATGCCGAGCTTGTGGTAGTGGGCGATGCATTTTTCGCCCCACTGCACCGGATCCCCGGAATCGTGGCGCAACCCGTCGAAGAGCTTGGCGAAGAACAGGTCGAAGTCGCCGAGGAAGGCGTCGGTGGTGATGCAATCGGTGAGCGCAATCCCGAGCAGACCACGGTACTCGCGTACCCAGCAGTCGAGGGCGGCGATCTGGCTGTCGATCAGTCGTGGGCCGAGTTGCTGGTGCGCCATGATCCATTCATGGGCCATGGTGCCCAGCGGTTTCATGTCCAGCTCGCGGGACAGATGCACGTTGCTGGTGCCGACGAAGCGCCCCGGGAAATCGTGCTTGAGCACGTTCACCACTTCTTCCTGCACGCGGTACGAAAAGCGCCGGCGGGTGCCGAAGTCGGCGACCTGTAATTGCGCCAGTTCGTCAGCCGAGGCGTTGGCGCTGAGCCAGTCGAACTTGCGATACAGCTGTTCCCGCGCCTGCACCAGTTCGATTTCCCGGTAGCGATAGCGGTTGCGCACTTCGCTGACTATCGCCAGCAGCGGCACTTCGTACAGAATCACATGCAGCCACGGGCCGCGCAGGCGGATGAACAACTCGCCGTTCTCGATGCCGGTATGCAGATAACGCAGGTTGAAGCGGAACAGTCCGAGAAAGCGCAGGAAGTCCGGTTTCAGAAAGGTGATGCGCTCGAGAAAACTCAACTGGTCGGCACTCAGGCTCAGTTCGGCCAAGCGCTCGATCTGGTAGCGAATCTCGGCCAGATACGGCCGCAGATCCTCACTGTTACGGCAACGGAACTCCCATTCGACTTCGACGTTGGGGTAGTTGTGCAGCACCGCCTGCATCATCGTCAGTTTGTAGAAGTCGGTGTCGAGCAGGTTCTGCACGATGCGATCGGCAAACACACTCTCGCTCATAAACGGGGTCTCCAGGTGCACCGCGCGGTTGCGCGGGATCAATCAATGACGCTAGTGGCGCATATCAGGGACGAAGATTGCCAGCAATTTTTGGCAGGTGAAGATCATTTGTGGCGAGGGGATTTATCCCCGATCGACTGCGCAGCAGTCGTCGCTCTTGAGTTTTTGGGGTCGCTGCGCAACCCATCGGGGATAAATCCCCTCGCCACAGGGCAGTACTCAGACCTGTTGAACCGCAGGGCTATCAATCTGCTCCAGCATCCACTTCACAAAATCCCGCACCTTCGGCACTTCCGCCGCGTGCTCCGGGTAAGCCAGGTAGTAGGCGTCGGAACTGGGCATTGCATGCTGCCAGGGAATGACCAGTTTGCCGTCGGCCAATTCCTCTTCCACCAGAAACCGTGGCAGCAGCGCCACGCCACAACCGACCTGGGCGGCGCGGATGCACATATAAAAGGTTTCGAAACGCGGCCCGTGGTAGCTGTGCTCGGTGTGGTAGCCCTGACTGTCGAACCAGTCGTGCCAGGCCTGCGGGCGCGAGGCGTTTTGCAGCAGCACCAGATCGGTCAGTTGCGTCGGGTCAGTGAACGGCTGATCCGGCAGGCTGCCAGGGGCACAGACCGGCACCAGCTCTTCGCCGAACAGCTTCAGGCATTCGGTGCCGGGGCGCGATCCCTGGCCGAAATAGAACGCCAGATCGCTGCGCCCTTGCAGCAAGTCATCCGCCTCCTGCTCGTTGCACAGGTCCAGATGGATCGACGGATGGCGCAGACGCCAGCCCTTCAGACGCGGTACCAGCCAGCGCGCGCCGAAGGTCGAAGGGGTAGAAA
>NZ_QAIK01000164.1:119446-132561 GCF_003061005.1 Pseudomonas sp. HMWF021
GTGCTGACCGCGCTCTGGGTCAGGTTCAGTTCTTCGGCGGCCCGGGTGAAGCTCAGGTGCCGGGTCACGGCTTCGAAGCACTGCAGCGCGGTGATCGACGGCAAGTGGCGTTTGTTCAGCATGGGTGATCCCTTTTTCTTGTCTTTCTATGCGCAGCATGAATAAACGGAATGATATCTCGCGTAAAGGTCGTTTGTTGCCTTGCCCTCGGGAAGCTACAACTAAAGGCCTGCCCGGTCGTGAACGTTCGGCCGCACACATTCAGTTTTCCGCTTGAGGAGTGACCCATGGTTGCCGCATTGCTTGATCGTCTTGGTGTGAACCCGGCCTTGTACCAGAACGGCAAAGTGCCGGTGCATTCGCCCATCGACGGCAGCCGCATCGCCGCCGTGAACTGGGAAGGCCCGGCCGAAGTCGAGCAGCACATCAGTCGCGCAGATCATGCGTTCGAGCAGTGGCGCAAGGTGCCGGCCCCGCGTCGCGGTGAACTGGTGCGTCAGTTCGGCGAAGTGCTGCGTGAATACAAGACTGACCTCGGCGAGCTGGTGTCGTGGGAAGCGGGCAAGATCACTCAGGAAGGCCTCGGTGAAGTGCAGGAGATGATCGACATCTGCGACTTCGCCGTCGGTCTGTCGCGTCAGTTGTACGGTTTGACCATCGCCTCCGAGCGTCCGGGCCACCACATGCGTGAAACCTGGCATCCGCTGGGCGTGGTGGGCGTGATCAGCGCGTTCAACTTCCCGGTCGCAGTGTGGGCGTGGAACACCACGCTGGCGTTGGTCTGCGGCAACCCGGTGGTGTGGAAACCGTCGGAGAAAACCCCGCTGACCGCACTGGCCTGCCAGGCACTGTTCGACCGTGTGGTGAAGAATTTCAGCGATGCGCCGGCGAATCTGTGCCAGGTGATCATCGGTGGCCGTGACGCTGGCGAAGCGCTGGTGGACGACCCGCGTGTCGCGCTGATCAGCGCTACCGGCAGCACCCGCATGGGCCGCGAAGTGGCGCCGAAAGTCGCCGCTCGTTTTGCCCGCAGCATTCTGGAGCTGGGCGGCAATAACGCGATGATCCTCGGCCCGAGCGCCGATCTGGACATGGCCGTGCGCGCCATTCTGTTCAGCGCGGTCGGTACCGCCGGCCAGCGCTGCACCACCCTGCGGCGGCTGATTGCCCATGAGTCGGTGAAGGAAGAAATCGTCACCCGCCTCAAAGCCGCGTACGCCAAAGTGCGCATCGGCCACCCGCTGGAAGGCAATCTGGTCGGCCCGCTGATCGACAAACACAGTTTCGAAAACATGCAGGACGCGCTGGAGCAGGCGCTGAGCGAGGGTGGCCGAGTGTTTGGCGGCAAGCGCCAACTGGAAGACCAATTCCCGAATGCGTACTACGTGTCGCCGGCCATCGTCGAAATGCCAGAGCAGAGCGACGTGGTCTGCAGCGAAACCTTCGCCCCGATTCTCTATGTCGTCGGCTACAGCGACTTCCAGGAAGCGCTGCGCCTGAACAATGCCGTGCCGCAGGGCCTGTCGTCGTGCATCTTCACCACTGACGTGCGCGAGGCCGAGCAGTTCATGTCGGCGGTCGGCAGCGACTGCGGCATCGCCAACGTCAACATCGGCCCGAGCGGCGCGGAAATCGGCGGTGCATTTGGTGGCGAGAAAGAAACCGGTGGCGGTCGTGAGTCCGGGTCCGACGCCTGGCGCGCCTACATGCGCCGCCAGACCAACACCGTGAACTACTCGCTGGAGTTGCCGCTGGCGCAGGGCATTACCTTCGACTGAAATTGAGCAAAAGCTGAAAAGATCGCAGCCTTCGGCAGCTCCTACAGGGCTGCGGTTGGCTGCGGTTTTGTAGGAGCTGCCGAAGGCTGCGATCTTTTTAGTGCCCACAACGCAATTGGTTAGGTTTCTGTTGGAGTCTGGCAATGCCGTTACGCGAAGAATGTCTGTGGGAAAAACTCACGCCGCAACGCCCGGATAACACCGCGCTGCGGGGCGAGGTCAAAGTCGATGTCTGTGTGATCGGCGCCGGGTTTACCGGGTTGTCGGCGGCGCTGCATCTGTTGGAAAAAGGCAAAAGTGTCTGCGTGCTGGAAGCGCATCGTGCCGGGCACGGCGGCTCCGGGCGCAACGTCGGGCTGGTCAACGCCGGCATGTGGATCCCGCCGGACGAGATCGAGGCCGGATTCGGTGAAACGGTCGGCAGTCAGCTCAACCGCATGCTCGGGGCGGCACCGGCGCTGGTGTTCAGCCTTGTGGATAAATACAACATCGATTGCCAGTTGCGTCGCGAAGGCACCCTGCACATGGCGCACAACGCCAAGGGCGAGGCGGATCTGCGCAGTCGCGAGCAACAATGGAAACGCCGTGGCGCGCCGGTCGAGCTGCTCACCGGCAAGGCCTGCGAGCAAGCCACCGGCACCCAGAAGATCGCCGCCGCATTGCTCGACCGGCGCGCGGGTACGCTCAATCCGATGGCCTATGTCACTGGCCTGGCCAACGCGGTGAAGGGCCTGGGCGGGCAGATGTTCGATCACTCGCCAGTCAACCGTCTCGAGCGCGTGGGCCAGCAATGGTCAGTGCAGACCGAGCACGGTTCGGTGCTCGCCGAGCAAGTGGTGATCGCCTCCAACGCCTACACCGAGGGCGACTGGACCGAACTCAAGCGCAACTTCTTCCCCGGTTATTACTATCAGGTCGCTTCGGTGCCGCTGACCGAAGACGCCGCCCATGCAATCCTCCCCGGCGGGCAGGGCTCTTGGGACACGCGGCAGGTGCTGAGCAGCATCCGTCGTGACAAGGACGGCCGCCTGCTGCTCGGCAGTCTGGGCAACGGTAATCAGAAACCGACGTGGTTCCTCAAAGCCTGGGCCGACCGCGTGCAGCAGCATTACTTCCCCAACCTGAAACCGGTGGAATGGGAATGCACCTGGACCGGGCGCATCGCCTTCACCCCCGATCATCTGATGCGGCTGTTCGAGCCGGCGCCGGGACTGGTGGCCGTCACCGGTTACAACGGTCGCGGCGTGACCACCGGCACCGTGGTCGGCAAAGCCTTCGCCGACTACCTGTGTAACGGAAATCCTCAAGCCCTGCCGATCCCCTTCGCACCGATGCAGCCCCTGGCCGGCGTCGGGCTGCGCAGTTGCCTGTACGAAGCCGGGTTCTCGCTGTATCACGCGGGCCAGTGCCTGCGCATCGTCATCTGAGTGTTGAAATTTGTTGCTTGGCGCGGCGCTTTTCGATGCAGCGACTAGCCTGTAATGGTGCGGGTTGTAGCAGTACCGCACCAGCAGTGTGCAGTTCGGTGACGCGAGCTGTTACAGGCTGGTTGCACGTCGTTTGGTGCCGCGGTTGCAATGATGGCGCAAGAGGGTTGCGCCTGAGATTTAAAAAGGTTTCACCTTCCGCGGTTTAGACGGTTGCACGCCCAATGAAAATGGGAACGAAACAGTCGAAATAACAAGAAAGCAGCGACTTTTTGCAGAATAAAAAACCGATGGCACGGCGCTTGCTCAGAGCATTCAGTGAAGTGAAGTCGCAGTGCCAACTAAAAAAAACCTTGGAGCACCACCTCATGTCCCAGACGTTTTACAAGAAAGGCTTTCTGGCCCTCGCAGTAGCTACTGCGTTGGGTGTTTCTGCGTTTGCTCAAGCTGATGTGAAAATCGGTGTAGCGGGTCCAATGACTGGCGCCAACGCGGCATTTGGCGAGCAGTACATGAAGGGTGCACAGGCAGCGGCGGACGCGGTCAACGCGGCGGGCGGCGTCAACGGCGAGAAAATCGTACTGGTCAAGGGCGATGACGCCTGCGAACCGAAACAGGCAGTGACGGTTGCCAAAGACCTGGTCAACCAGAAGGTTGCCGGTGTGGTCGGTCACTTCTGCTCTTCTTCCACCATTCCAGCTTCGGAAATCTACGACGAAGCCGGCGTTATCGCGATCACTCCGGGTTCCACCAACCCGCAAGTGACCGAGCGCGGTCTGAGCGCCATGTTCCGTATGTGCGGGCGTGATGACCAGCAAGGCATCGTGGCTGGCGACTACATCGTCGACGTGCTCAAGGGCAAGAAAGTCGCGGTGATCCACGACAAGGACACCTACGGTCAAGGTCTGGCCGATGCGACCAAGGCCCAGTTGATCAAGCGTGGCGTGACCCCGGTGATCTACGAAGGTCTGACCCGTGGCGAGAAAGACTTCAGCGCCCTGGTCACCAAGATCCGCGCCGCTGGCGCCGACGTCGTGTACTTCGGCGGCCTGCACCCGGAAGCCGGCCCGCTGGTCAAGCAACTGCGTACCGAAGGCCTGAAAGACGTCAAGTTCATGTCTGACGACGGCATCGTTACCGACGAACTGGTGACCACCGCCGGTGGCCCGCAATACGTCGACGGCGTACTGATGACTTTCGGCGCCGACCCGCGCCTGCTGCCGGAAAGCAAGGCGGTGGTCGAGCAGTTCCGCAAGGCCGGCACCGAGCCTGAGGGCTACACCCTGTACGCCTACGCTTCGATCCAGACCCTGGCGGCCGGCTTCAATGGCGCCAAGTCCAATAAGGGTGACGACGCTGCCAAATGGCTGAAAGCCAACCCGGTGAAAACCGTCATGGGCGAGAAGTCCTGGGATTCCAAGGGTGACCTGAAAGTGTCCGACTACGTGGTTTACCAGTGGGACGCTAGCGGCAAATACCATCAGTTGGAAAAACAGAAGTAAGGGCTGACGCGATTCGCTTAACCCCCACCAATACCTGTGGGAGCGGGCTTGCCCGCGATGGCGTCAGGTCAGTCGACACACAGGTTGGCTGATCCACCGCTATCGCTGGCAAGCCAGCTCCCACAGGAGCCTCGGTGAGGCTGGGCTGATCGCGCTCTGACATTGCTCCGACGTAAATCTGTATTTTTCCTAGAAGAACCGCCCGCTCCGGTGGGCAGGTTCTCATTGCGTGAGATTGCGTTATGGATGGTATTTTCCTGCAGCAACTGGTCAACGGCCTGACCCTCGGGTCGGTCTATGGCCTGATCGCCATCGGCTACACAATGGTCTACGGCATCATCGGCATGATCAACTTCGCCCACGGCGAGGTTTACATGATTTCCGCGTACCTCGCGGCAATCAGTCTGGCTCTGCTGGCTTACTTCGGTATCGAATCCTTCCCGCTGTTGATGCTCGGCACGCTGGTCTTCACCATCGTCGTCACCGGCGTCTATGGCTGGGTAATCGAACGCGTCGCCTACAAACCTCTGCGCAACTCCACCCGACTGGCACCGCTGATCAGTGCCATCGGTATCTCCCTGATCCTGCAAAACTATGCCCAGATCAGCCAGGGCGCCCGTCAACAGGGTGTTCCGACGCTGCTCACCGGTGCCTGGCGCATCGACGTCGGCACAGGTTTCGTCCAGCTCACCTACACCAAGGTGTTCATTCTGGTCGCCGCATTTGTCGGCATGGGCCTGCTGACCTACGTGATCAAGTACACCAAGCTCGGCCGCATGTGCCGCGCCACCCAGCAAGACCGCAAGATGGCCTCGATCCTGGGGATCAACACCGACCGGGTGATTTCCTACGTGTTCATCATCGGTGCAGCGATGGCGGCTCTGGCCGGCGTGCTGATCACCATGAACTACGGCACGTTCGACTTCTACGCAGGCTTCGTCATCGGCATCAAGGCGTTCACCGCCGCCGTGCTGGGCGGGATCGGCTCACTGCCCGGCGCGATGCTCGGCGGGATCATTCTCGGGATTTCCGAGTCGCTGTTCTCGGGCCTGGTCAACTCCGACTACAAAGACGTGTTCAGCTTCTCGCTGCTCGTACTTGTTCTGGTCTTCCGGCCTCAGGGCCTGTTGGGCCGTCCTCTTGTGTCGAAGGTGTAAGCGATGTCTTCAACCACCCAAAAATCCATCGATATCAAAAAAAGTCTGGTTGAGGCGATTCTTGCCGGCCTTATTGCCCTGATCGTGTTCGGCCCGATTGTCGGTGTCGTGCTCGAGGGCTACAGCTTCAATCTTGAGCCGACCCGCGTCGCGTGGCTTATCGGCATTGTGATGATCGGCCGCTTTGCCTTGAGCCTGTTCCTGCAGACGCCCAAGGGCCTGAAGATCCTCGACGGCTTCGAGAGCACCGGTTCCGGCGTGCACGTGCTGCCGGCCGATCACAAATCACGCCTGCGCTGGATCATCCCGCTGCTGATCGTGCTCGCGGTCATCGTGCCGTTTGTCTCCAACTCCTATCTGCTGGGCGTGGTCATCCTCGGGCTGATCTATGTGCTGCTGGGGCTGGGACTCAACATCGTGGTGGGTCTGGCCGGTCTGCTCGATCTCGGTTACGTGGCGTTCTACGCCATCGGTGCCTACGGTCTGGCGCTGGGGTATCAATACCTCGGGCTGGGTTTCTGGACCGTGCTGCCACTGGCGGCGATCACCGCAGGTCTGGCCGGCTGCATCCTCGGTTTTCCGGTGCTGCGTCTGCACGGTGACTACCTGGCGATCGTGACCCTGGGCTTCGGTGAAATCATCCGTCTGATCCTCAACAACTGGCTGTCGCTGACCGGCGGCCCGAACGGTATGCCGGCGCCACTGCCGACATTCTTCGGTCTGGAATTCGGCAAGCGGGCCAAGGATGGCGGGGTGCCGTTCCACGAGTTCTTCGGCATCGCCTACAACCCGGACGTGAAGTATTACTTCATCTACACGGTGTTGTTCCTGGTGGTGCTGGCCGTGCTGTACATCAAGCATCGGCTGGTGAAAATGCCGGTGGGTCGCGCCTGGGAAGCGTTGCGCGAAGACGAAATCGCCTGCCGCTCGATGGGCCTCAACCATGTGCTGGTCAAGCTCTCGGCGTTCACCATCGGCGCGTCGACGGCGGGTCTGGCCGGGGTGTTTTTCGCCACCTATCAAGGCTTCGTCAACCCAACCTCGTTCACCTTCTTCGAATCGGCGCTGATCCTCGCCATCGTCGTGCTCGGCGGCATGGGCTCGACCATCGGCGTGGTGATCGCGGCGTTCGTGCTGACGGTTGCTCCGGAATTGCTGCGCGGCTTTGCCGAATACCGCGTGCTGCTGTTCGGCATCCTGATGGTGTTGATGATGATCTGGCGACCACGAGGGCTGATCCGCATCAGCCGTACCGGGGTCACTCCACGCAAAGGTGCCATTCACTATGAGAGGACTGCGCCATGAGTGAAGTTGTTCTCTCTGTGGAAAAACTGATGATGCACTTCGGTGGCATCAAGGCTTTGAGCGATGTGAGCCTCAAGGTCAAGCGCAACTCGATCTTCGCCCTGATCGGGCCGAACGGCGCCGGCAAGACCACGGTGTTCAACTGCCTGACCGGGTTCTACAAGGCCTCCGGCGGCAAGATCGAACTCAACGTGCGTGGCCAGCAGACCAACGTCATCCAGTTGCTGGGCGAGTCGTTCAAACCGACCGACTTCGTGTCGCCGAAAAGCTTCCTCAGTCGCCTGTACTACAAGATGTTCGGCGGCACGCATCTGGTGAACCGCGCAGGCCTGGCCCGAACCTTCCAGAACATTCGTCTGTTCAAGGAAATGTCGGTGCTGGAAAACCTGCTGGTGGCCCAGCACATGTGGGTCAACCGCAACATGCTCGCCGGCATCCTCAACACCAAGGGCTACCGCAAAGCGGAAAGCGATGCGCTGGATTGCGCGTTCTACTGGCTCGAAGTGGTGGATCTGGTGGACTGCGCCAACCGTCTGGCCGGTGAACTGTCCTACGGGCAGCAACGCCGTCTGGAAATCGCCCGGGCCATGTGTACCCGCCCGCAGATCATCTGCCTCGACGAACCGGCCGCCGGCCTCAACCCTCAGGAAACCGAAGCGCTGAGCGCGATGATCCGGCTGCTGCGCGACGAGCACGATCTGACCGTGGTGCTGATCGAACACGACATGGGCATGGTGATGAGCATTTCCGACCACATCGTGGTGCTGGACCACGGCATTGTCATCGCCGAGGGCGGGCCTGAGGCGATCCGCAACGATCCGAAAGTGATTGCCGCCTACCTGGGCGCCGACGAAGAGGAGCTGGTATGAGCAAACCGATCCTCGAACTGAAAAAACTGGACGTGTTCTACGGCCCGATCCAGGCCCTCAAAGGCGTGTCGCTTGAGATCAACGAAGGAGAGACCGTCAGCCTGATCGGCTCCAACGGCGCGGGTAAATCCACGCTGCTGATGTCGATCTTCGGCCAGCCACGAGCGGCGGGCGGACAGATCCTCTATCAGGGCGTCGACATTACCCACAAGTCCTCGCACTACATCGCCTCCAACGGCATTGCGCAGTCGCCGGAAGGGCGGCGAGTGTTCCCCGACATGACCGTCGAGGAAAACCTGCTGATGGGCACCATCCCGATTGGCGACAAGTACGCCAAGGAGGACATGCAGCGCATGTTCGAGCTGTTCCCGCGGCTTGAAGAGCGCCGTACCCAGCGGGCGATGACCATGTCCGGCGGCGAGCAGCAGATGCTCGCCATTGCCCGCGCCCTGATGAGTCGGCCGAAGCTGTTGTTGCTCGATGAACCGAGCCTGGGGTTGGCGCCGATTGTGGTGAAGCAGATCTTCGCCACCCTGCGGGAACTGGCGAAAACCGGCATGACGATTTTCCTCGTCGAGCAGAACGCCAACCATGCGTTGAAGCTGTCGGACCGGGCGTATGTAATGGTCAACGGCGAGATTCGCCTGACCGGTACCGGTAAAGAGCTGTTGGTGAATGAGGAGGTGCGTAACGCTTATTTGGGCGGGCATTGATACTTCCTGAGTTGTCCACAAGCCCCGCGACGAAAGTCCCGGGGCTATTTACATCTCAAACCACCACAATCCCCCTGTAGGAGCTGCCGAAGGCTGCGATCTTTTGATGTTGTTTTTGAAAGTCAAAAGATCGCAGCCTTCGGCAGCTCCTACAGTGAATTCATCTTCAATATCAAGCCGATTGTGAAATTGTGGAAAACAAATTCCCATAGCTGCCAAAGCGCGACATATAGACGCTGCAAATGGCTGTTTTTCCACAGTTTTGACTTGTCCCCGTTTGCTGTGGAGCTGGCTGTGAATAACGTGGGAGTAGCTGGCTGAAAGCCTTGTAAAACGTGGCTTTCAGGGCAGTGATTGATTTTTGATCAGGCATTTTTGCGGGAGCTGAAGACGCTGTTGTCAACCTTTTTCTAGGCTGCATTGCAGTGACAAATCGATGTGAACAAGCCTGTGGATAAGTCTGTGACTAAACTCTGGAAAGACCGCGCTGAGCGGCGTAGTTACTGGCCTCGCGCAATCACTGCGCTGACTGGTCGGTCGTGCAAAATGCCATCTCCGGCACAACAGCCGTGCCAGGGTCAAGCAAAAAACTTTCTATTTCCCGCGCAAAGCCTTGTGGGGCGCGGCTTTGCGCGTTTCCACTTGCCCCCGGAAACTGTGGAAGGGACTGTGGATAACGTGCGTGCACATGGCTACAGGCCACGCCCCACAAGGCGTACCAACGGTTGATCAATTTTTGATCTGGAGTGCGCTTATGTAGGAGCTGCCGCAGGCTGCGATCTTTTGATTTTCCAGAGCAAGATCAAAAGATCGCAGCCTGCGGCAGCTCCTACAGTGGGCAGTGGTTGCTCGTCATTGCCGGGCCGGGCATGCTGGCTGCTGATTTTCTATTTCAATGGCCGCGCTCGTGGCCGACGCAAGGAGAACACGATGTCCAACACCCTGTTTATCACCGGCGCGACGTCCGGATTTGGTGAAGCCTGTGCCCGCCGGTTTGCCGAGGCTGGCTGGAAACTGGTGTTGACCGGTCGTCGTGCAGAACGTCTGAATGCCCTGTGCGCCGAACTGTCGAAACAGACCGAAGTGCATGGCCTGGTGCTCGACGTGCGTGACCGCAAGGCGATGGAAGAGGCAATTGCCAATCTGCCACCGTCGTTCGCCAAACTGCGTGGCCTGATCAACAACGCCGGGCTGGCGCTGGGCGTTGACCCCGCACCCAAATGCGACCTCGACGACTGGGACACCATGGTCGACACCAACGTCAAAGGCCTGATGTACAGCACCCGTCTGCTGTTGCCACGGTTGATCGCGCACGGCCGTGGGGCCGGCATCGTCAACCTCGGCTCCATTGCCGGCAACTACCCGTATCCGGGCAGCCACGTGTATGGCGCGACCAAGGCGTTCGTGAAGCAGTTCTCGCTGAACCTGCGTTGCGACCTGCAGGGCACCGGCGTGCGCGTCAGCAACATCGAGCCAGGTCTGTGTGAAAGCGAGTTCTCGCTGGTGCGTTTTGCCGGTGACCAGGAGCGTTACAACGCCACCTACGCCGGTGCTGAGCCGATCCAGCCGCAGGACATCGCCGAGACCATTTTCTGGGTGCTCAATGCCCCGGCGCACATCAACATCAACAGCCTGGAACTGATGCCGGTGAGCCAGACCTGGGCCGGTTTTGCCATCGAGCGTAACAAGGCGTAAGACCGCATAATGGCCTTCGCTGGCAAGCCAGCTCCCACAGGATCGTCGGTATACATAAAATCTTGTAATCGACTCGGTACCTGTGGGAGCTGGCTTGCCAGCGATGAGGCCGTAACAGGCAAAACATGGCGATAAGGTAAACTCCCTCCTCAACAACCCCACCGCACCCCGCGGTTCAAAGGTTTTTAGAGGAGGCTACGTGAGTAACCGAGGTGAGCAGTCACTGCTCAAACAATCGACCATCCTGATGTTCGCGGTGTCGATTGCCGGGATCGTCACCGGTTTTGTTTCAGGTTCCCAATCCATCCTTTTCGATGGTTTTTTCTCGCTGATCGCAACGTTCATCAAAGTGCTGATGCTGATCACTGCACGGCTGATCGCCAAAGAAAGCAATCACCGCTTCCAGTTCGGTTTCTGGCATCTGGAGCCGATGGTGCTGCTGATCGAAGGCAGCTTCCTGCTGTTGATCGCCATCTATGCGTTCCTCAACGGTGTGTTTGGCATCATCAACGGTGGCCGCGAGATTGAGCTGGGGCTGGTGATCATTTATGCGGCGGTGTTCACCGTCGTCGAGTTCGCCTATTTCTTCTACGTGCGCCGGCGCAATCGCAAGCTCAAGTCCAGCCTGATCCAGTTCGACAACATCAGCTGGCTGGTGGACGCGATGCTCTCGGTCGGCCTGTTGATCAGTTTCCTCGTGGCGCTGCTGCTCCAGGCCCAGGGCTTTGGTGAGTGGGCGAAGTTTGTCGACCCGCTGATCCTGATCGTGCTGGCCCTGACCATGTTGCCGCCGGCGTTCAAGATCCTTGGCCCGGCGCTGCGCGATGTGCTGGGCATTGCCCCGGACACGCTGGATGATCAGGTGCGCCAGGTGATGGAAGCGGCGAAGGTCGAGCATGGTTTCGACGACTACGTGACCTACGTGCAGAAGCACGGGCGGGCGCGGTTCATCGAGATTCATGTGGTGTTGCCGGCGGATTACCGGTTGCAGAGCGTTGGGCAACTGGATGCGTTGCGCGAGGAGATCTCGGCGCAGCTGGGCGAGCCGGATGCGGCGCGCTGGTTGACTATCAGCTTTACCGGCGACAAGAAGTGGATTGCGTAGAGACCGTATAACGGCTATTCGCGAGCAAGCCCGCTCCCACAGGGATCCGAGCTGTTCACAGATTATGTGTTCGGCGAAATTCCCATGTGGGAGCGGGCTTGCTCGCGAAAGCTATTTTCAATCACCGCAGATATTCGGATAAACCGCTGTAGCACGTCGCCAAGTGATAAGGCGTGGTCGAAGGCATGTCCTTGCGGCTGACTTCACCCTGCTCGTCCCGGCACTCATGCCAACCGCCGGCATGCAGAAAACGCTGTTGCAGCGCCTGCAACTGGTGCATCACTGCGGCTTCGCTGTCCGGTCGCAGGGTCAGGGCGCGCAGGTATTCGGCCTGCGCCCAGATGCGCTGAGTGGAATCCTTCGGCTGTCCATCCGGTTGCAGATCGAGCATCGCCCGCACCGCCCCTGAAGGCTGTTCAACACCGAATTGCTCGGTGAAAGCGAACGCCCGGTCCAGCGCCGCGTGCAGTTCCGAGCCGCGCAGAAATGGCGAAGATTCAAGCAGGAAATACCATTCGAACTGATGCCCCGGCTCGTACCAGTTATCCACAGCCCCCAACGGTTTTTCCATCAGCACGCCGTGCTGCGGATCGACGAAGTGTTGGTGCATGGCTGTGCATAACTCAAGCAGCGCCCGCTGCGTTGGCGCGTCGTCACGCACGGCGAGGGTGGCGAGAAAGGCTTCGGCCAAGTGCATCAGCGGGTTTTGCAGCGGACCGGTTTGCAGGGTGATCCAGTCGCGCTCCAGACACGCTTCGTACAGGCCATCGCCGGTGGCGAATCGGCGGCCGATGACTTCCAGCGCGGCGTTGAGTGTGGATTCCACCAGCGGCTCGCGGGACTTGGCCCAGTAATGGGCGCAGGCGAACAGGATGAAGGCATGGGTGTAGAGGTCTTTGCGCTGATCCAGCGGCTTGCCCTGCGCATCGATGCTGTAGAACCAGCCACCGTGCTCGGCATCGTGGAAGTGCCGTTGCAGCGATCGGAATAGCGCGGCGGCGCGTACCTCGGCGTTATCCACAACCCCGATCAGGCTGGAAAACAGATACAGCTGCCGTGCGCAGGCCATCGCCCGATAGCGTTGCGGCGGCAGCGGCTGGTGAGCGGCGTCCAGTGCCTCATAGGGCAGCGCCATGTCGGCGTTCCAGCCCGGGCCTTGCCAGAGCGGCACGATCACGTTCAGAAAGTGCTGTTGCACATCGCTGAACAGGGCGGTCAATTCAGGCAGGGAGGTGGAGCGGGAAGCATGGGGCATTGGCGGACGTCGTCACGGCTGGGGCGATTGCGCGACATGGTAGCAGAGCCGCGTCCTTTAGAGACGCGGTGTCTGTCAGACCGCTATCGCTAGCAGGCTGGCTCCCATAGTTGAACCGGGTTCGCAGAACTGAATTCGCGACTGGATTCTGTTAGGAGCTGCCGCAGGCTGCGATCTTTTGATCTGGCTTTTAACAACCAAAGTCAAAAGATCGCAGCCTGCGGCAGCTCCTACAGGAGAGTGCATTCCAATTGTGGGAGCTGGCTTGCCAGCGATGGGGCGGGTTCAGGCGATAGAGATCAACCGGCC
>NZ_QAIK01000165.1:0-17462 GCF_003061005.1 Pseudomonas sp. HMWF021
CATCAGGCCGATCACCAGTTCCGCCGAACGCGGCATCGCGACGCCCACGCGGATTTCCGGGCCGACCCCGAGCGCCAGCAGATGACGGGCCAACTGGTTGGCCCGTCGGTTGAGTTCGCCATAGCTCAGCGCCACACCGGCATGACTCATTGCCTGCGCCTGCGGATGCATCGCCACCCGCGCTTCGAAGCTCTGCGAGATCAGGCGTTGCTCCGCATAGGCGGCGTGATTGTCGTTCCATCGCGCCAGGGTCTGACGTTCGGCCAGCGGCAACAGACCGATCTCGCCCAGGTAACGCTGCGGCGCTTCGAGGAACTGACGCAGCACCTCTTGCAGATGCGCCGCCAGGTCCAGCACGCTGCGCTCGGCGAAATGTTCGGTGAGGTAGTTGAAATCCAGATTCAACACGTCGCTGGCCCCGGCAATCAGGGTCAGTCCGTAGTTGGTCTGCTCGCGGTGTTCCAGACCGCCGAAACGCAACCCACCCGGATTGGCTTCCAGCGCTTCGGAGACCGGATAGTTTTCAAACACCAGCAAGGTGTCGAACAGCGCTTCGCCGCTCAGCTCGGCCAGACGCTGGATGTCCTGCAACGGAGTCTGCTCGTAGTCACGCAGCAGCAGGTTCTTGTCCTGCACACTGCGCACCCAGTCGCCAACGCTGACGGTCGCCTGCGGGCTGGCGATCACCGGCAAGGTGTTGATGAACAACCCCAGTTGCTGCTCGATGCCCGGCAGATCCACCGGACGTCCCGACACGGTCGCGCCAAAGGCTACCGTGGCCTGGCCGGTGTAACGCTGCAACACCAGCAGCCACGCGGCTTGCACCAGGCTGTTGAGAGTCACTTGCTGCTGACGCGAGAACGCGTTCAGGCGCTGGGTGAAGGCTGCATCGAAATGCAGACGATGCATCTGCTTGCCCGGCCCCGGCACCGTAGCCCCGTGGCAGGCCGAAGCCAGGCGGGTCGGTTCTTCCAGCGCTGCCAGTTGCCCGCGCCAGAACGCCTGGGCGGCGGCCTTGTCCTGACCTTGCAGCCACACCAGGAAATCGCGGTAGCGACCCTGCGCACCCGGCATCGGGTGACCGGCGTAATCCTGCAACACCTCACCGAACATCCGCGAGTTGCTCCAGCCATCCATCAGGATGTGGTGACAGGTGAAAATCAATCGATGACGTTCATCCGCAGTGCGCAGCAGGCACAGGCGCAACAGTGGCGGGTTCTGCAGATCAAAACCGCGCTCACGGTCGGCCTGCGCCCGGGCTTCAAGCACGGCCGGCAGATCCGCCACACCGCGCACATCGACTTCCGGCATCTCCAGGGTCAACTGGCGATTGATCACTTGCAGTGGCGCATCAAGACCATCGCGCCCCCAGATGAACCCGGCGCGCAGCACTTCATGGCGATCCACCACCCGCTGCCAGGCTTGCTGGAAACGCGCCACGTCGAGGCCGTCGATGTCCAGCAGCATCTGATAGACGTAAGCGCTGGCATCGGCGTCGTAAAGGCTATGGAACAGAATGCCCTGCTGCATCGGCGCCAGCGGATAGATGTCTTCTATGCGCTGAGCGGCGATGGGCAGGCTGTCCAGATGCGCCTGGGACAACCCGGCCAGCGGCACGTCGGACGGCGTCAAACCACCGCTCGAATGGCTCAGGCAATGATCGATCAACTCGCCCAGCGCCACTTCATAAGCGCGAGCGAGCGCATTGATGGTCGCCTCTTCGAACACATCGCCGCTGTAGGTCCAGGTCAGGCTCAGCTGGCCCTGATAGACCCGGCCGTCGATGGTCAGCCAGTTGGCCATCGGCGCGTTTTCATCCTGACCGGCGCCCTTGTCTTCGGTGGCCGGTACCCACAGGGCGTCAGCGTCGAAGTTGTTGTCGAACTGGCCGAGGTAATTGAACGTGACTTTCGGTTGCGCCAGACCGTTCAGCGCCGCCTGCGCCTCGGCGCTGCCCAGATACCGCAGCAAGCCATAACCGATGCCTTTGTCGGGGATCGCGCGCAGTTGCTCCTTGATGCCCTTGATCGACGCCTCAAGACTGGCGTCGGGGGTCAGACGCACCGGGAACATGCTGGTGAACCAACCCACCGTGCGACTCAGGTCGATATCGTCGAACAGGTCTTCACGACCGTGACCTTCAAGCTGCACCAGCGCGCTGTCCGTGTTCGTCCACTGGCACAACACACGGGCCAGTGCCGTCAGCAGCAGATCGTTGACCTGAGTGCGATAGACCGCGGGGGCCTGTTGCAGCAACTGACGGGTACGTTCGGCATCCAGGCGGGTATCGACGCTGCGTTCGAAACGGTTGCTCAACTGGCCTTGCGGGTTGTCCAGCGGCAGCTCGACCGAGACGTCGCGCACCTGTCCGCGCCAGTAGTCGAGTTGACTGTCCAGCGCCGCACTGCGGGCATGGGCTTGCAGACGCTGGCCCCAATCCTTGAACGCGCTGGTCTTGGCCGGCAGCACCACAGCCTGCCCGCTGTGCAGTTGTTGATAGGCGGTTTGCAGATCTTCCAGCAGGATCCGCCACGACACGCCATCGACCACCAGGTGATGGATCACCAGCAGCAAGCGCTGGCTGGCGTCCGGCAGATCGACCAGCGCCGCACGCATCAGCGGGCCATCGAGCAGGTCCAGACTGCGCTGCAATTCGAGGCACAGCGCCGGCAATGCCGCACTGTCATCCAGCGTGAACGTGCGCAGCAACGCTTGTGCCTGATCCGCCGGCGCATGGCTCTGCTGCCAGCCATCGCCGCTCTGGCGATAACGCAGACGCAGCGCGTCGTGGTGCCGTTGCAGGTGCAGCAGCGCCTGTTCCAGCGGCGCCGCTTGCAGCGCCGTGGCCGGGGTCAGCAGGATCGACTGGTTCCAGTGATGCCGCGCCGGGATATCACCGTTGAAGAAGTAATGCTGAATCGGCGTCAGAACCGCATCGCCGAGCACTTCGCCCTGTTGCGTCTGCACTGCATCGCTCTGTTGCGCGACGGTTGCCAGACGCTGCACGGTCTGGTGCTGGAAAATGTCTTTGGGAGTGAAGCGAATGCCCGCCTGACGGGCGCGACTGACCACCTGAATCGAAATGATCGAATCGCCGCCCAGCTCGAAGAAATTGTCGTTGAGGCCGACGCGTTCGACCTTCAACACGTCCTGCCAGATGTCGGCCAGACGCTGCTCCAGTTCGTTGCGCGGTGCGGCGTAGGCTTCCTGCACCTGGGCGACATCCGGCTGCGGCAGTTGTTTGCGATCGAGTTTGCCGTTGGCCGTCAGCGGCAGGCGCTCAAGGAACGCCCAACTGACTGGAACCATGTAATCGGGCAGCGATTCGCGCAAATGTGCCTTGATCGAATCGCGCAGCGCGCCCTGCCCTTCGGCATCCAGCGCCTCATTGGCGACGATCCAGGTCGCCAGTTGCTGGCCACTGAGGCCATCGACCGCCAGCACCACCGCTTCACGTACTTCGGAGTGCTTGAGCAGTTGCGCTTCGATTTCTCCCAGCTCGATTCGGAAACCGCGGATTTTCACCTGATGGTCGATACGGCCGATGTATTCGATCACACCGTCGCCACGCAGCCGCGCCAGGTCACCGGTGCGATACAGGCGTTCACCCGCCTGCGGATTGAACGGATCCGGAACAAACCGCGTCGCGCTCATGCCGGGCTGATTAAGGTAACCACGGGCCAGACCGGCGCCGGCGATGTAAAGCTCGCCGATGCAGCCTTGCGGCACCAGGTTCAGCGAATTGTCGAGCAAGTACCACGACAGGTCGACAATCGGCTCGCCGATCGGGCTGCTGTGGCTCTGCTGCAAGTCAGCCAGCGACAATGGCCGGTAGGTCACGTGCACGGTGGTTTCGGTGATGCCGTACATGTTGATCAGCGTTGGCGCGCGGTCGCCGAAACGTTCGAACCACGGGCGCAGGTTCTGCACTTCGAGGGCCTCGCCGCCAAACACCACATAACGCAGGGTATTATCGCGCGACGACTCGCTGGCCACCTGCATCAACGGCTTGAACGCCGATGGCGTCTGGTTCAGCACGGTGACATTTTCGTCGCACAGCAGGGTGTAGAAATCTTCCGGGGAACGGCTTGTGTCGTGGGGCACCACGACCAGTTTGCCGCCGTAGAGCAGCGCACCGAAAATCTCCCAGACCGAGAAGTCGAAGGCGTAGGAATGGAACAGTGTCCAGCTGTCCTGCGGGCCGAAATCGAACCAGTGCTCAGTGGCACTGAACAGACGAATGACGTTGCTGTGCGGCAACAAAGCGCCCTTCGGTTTGCCGGTGGAGCCCGAGGTGTAGATGACGTAGGCCAGATTGTCCGGCGTGGTCAGGCACACCGGGTTGCTGTCGCGGCGGCCTGCGACTGGCTGGTTCAGATCCAGACAGGTCAAACCCGCCGGCACTGGCAATTGCGCCAGCAGATGCCCCTGGGTCAACAGCAGTTCGATGCCGCTGTCCGCGATCATGTAGCTCAGCCGGTCATCCGGGTAGCCCGGGTCCAGCGGCACATACGCGCCACCCGCCTTCAGCACCGCCAGGATGGCGACGATCATGTCCAGCGAACGCTCAACGGCAACACCGACGCGTACGTCCGGGCCGACGCCCCGATCGATCAGCACGTGCGCCCACTGGTTGGCACGACGATTGAGCTCGGCGTAGGTCAGACGTTGCCCGTCAAAGGTCACGGCGATGGCTTCAGGATGACGTTCCGCCTGGGCTTCGATGGCTTGATGAATGCACTGCTCGACCGTTTGTTCGACCCGTGCCGGATTCCACTGCGCGAGCAATTGTTGTTGCTGGCGGTCATCGAGCATCGGCAGTTGCCCGATACGCTGGCCCGGCTCGGCGACAATCGCCCGCAACAGCGCATTCCAGTGTTGCGCCAGGCGCTCGATGGTCGCGGCGTCGAACAGATCCGTGGCGTACTTGAGCACGGCTTCGATGCCGTGAGCCTGCTCGGTGGTGTTCAGGGTCAAGTCGAACTGGGCGGTCTGGCTTTGCCATTCCAGCGGGTCGATGCTCAGGCCGTTGAGGCGGGTTTCGACGCTCGCGCGGCGTTCGGCCTGGTGGTTGAACATCACCTGGAACAATGGGCTGTGGCTCAGACTGCGACCCGGCTCCAGCGCTTCGACCAGTTGCTCGAACGGCAAGTCCTGATGGGCCTGGGCTTCCTGCGCGGTCTGTTTGACCTGGCGCAGCAGATCGACAAACGGCATCTGCCCATCGATGTCGGCCTTGAGCACCTGCGTGTTGACGAAGAACCCGATCAGACGCTCGATTTCCACTCGTCCACGGTTGGCCACCGGCACGCCGACGCGGATGTCGGCCTGCCCGCTGTAGCGGTGCAGCAACGCCTGAAACGAGGCCAGCAACACCACGAACAGGGTCACGTTTTCCTGACGGGCGAACGCCTTGAGCGCGTTGCTCAGCGCCGGATCGAGAATCAGATTATGACTGGCCCCGGCAAAGCTTTGCTCGATGGAACGCGGGCGGTCCATCGGCAATTCCAGCACCGGTTGCTCGCCACCCAGCTTCTCTTGCCAGTAAGCCAGTTGTCGCTCCTGCTCGCCGGCCTCCATCCACTGGCGCTGCCACAGGGCGTAATCGGCGTATTGAATCGGCAACGCCGGCAGACCTGCGGCGTGCCCGAGATTGAAACCGGCGTACAGCTGCACCAGCTCCTCGATCATCACTTGCAGCGACCAGCCATCGGAAACGATGTGGTGCAGGGTCAGCACCAGCACATGGTCATTCGGGGTGACTTGCAGCAACGCCGCGCGCAACAGCGGGCCATGCTCCAGGTCGAACGTTTTCTGGCTCTGGGTCTGCACGAACGCTTGAATGGACGCTTCAGGGTCGTTCGCCGACTCAGTGCTCAGTTGCTGGACCTCCAGTGCAAAGGGACCTGCGGGCAGGACCACTTGCAAGGGTTGTCCGGTTTCCTGGGTGAACACCGTGCGCAAGGTTTCGTGTCGTTCGATCAGCGCCTGGACGCTGCGCTCCAGCGCGGATACATCCAGCGGTCCCTGCAAACGCAGGGCCGTCGGAATGTTGTAGGCCGCGCTGTGCGGCGCCCACTGCCAGAGAAACCACTGGCGTTGCTGAGCGTAGGACAGCAGCAACGGCTCTTCAGCCGTGCGCTTGAAAACCGGGGCAATGTCAAAGAGGTTGACGCCTTTCTGCTTGAGCAGAACCGCCAGAGCCTTTCTTTGCTTAGCCGAAAGTTGTCCTACCGACTCGATTAACTCTTGCACGCGTTTTTCCCTCTCAAGAAATCAGTTTTTCCAGATCATCGAGGGATAGACGTTTGAGAGCCTCCAGGGATTTAGCCAATTCATCCTGAACGGGCGACATTTCGACGCGCAGGGCCTCGATCCGCGCGCAGAACGCCTTGAGGGTATCGGTTTCAAACAAGTCCTTGAGCGGCACCTTGTCACCCAGACGTTCCTTGATCCGGGTCACCACCAGCGTGGCCAGCAACGAGTGCCCGCCAAGCTGGAAGAAGTTGTCCGCCAGCCCGACGCGCTCGACCTCCAGCACCTCCTGCCAGACCGTCGCCACTTCCCACTGCAGATCGGTCTGTGGCGCCTGATACTGTTGCTGCGCCGGACTGTCGCCCAAGGCCATCAGGGCCTTGCGATCCAGCTTGCCGTTAGGCGTGAGCGGGATGGCTTCAATCAGGTGCAAGTGCCCCGGCACCATGTGCGCTGGCAGGCGCGCGGCCAGAGCACTGCGCAAGCGTTCCGCGAACACGACCTGATCGCTCACCGGTTGCGCCGCCACGACGTAGGCATGCAGGTGTTTGCCGGCTGCACCCTCCTGGGCAAGCACCACCGCTTCACCAATGTCCGTCAACTCCAACAGCCGCGCTTCGATCTCACTGAGTTCGATGCGGAACCCGCGAATCTTCACCTGATGGTCAGCGCGGCCAATGTATTCGATGTTGTCGTTACTGCCCTGGCGCACCAGATCGCCAGTGCGGTAGAGCCGTTCGCCGTTGCTGGCGTAAGGGTTCGGCACGAAGCGTTCGGCGGTCAACGCGGCCTTCATCAGGTAACCACGGGTTACGCCGGCACCCCCCAGGTACAGCTCGGCCGGCACGCCTTCTGGCAGCACTTGCAACTGACTGTCGAGCAGGTACGCAACGGTGTTTTCCAGCGGCCGGCCGATGTTCGCCTGCCCCTGAGGCGTACGCAGGGTGAAGGTCGAATAGGTGGTGTCTTCCGACGGCCCGTACAGGTCGTAGACCTGCTGCACCGAGGTGCTCGCGTACAAGGTATCCACCAGGCTTTGCTTGAGTGGCTCACCGGCCAGATTGATGGTCTTGACCGAGCGCGGAATCTGCCCGGCACGTTGCAGCGCAGCAATCGCCGACGGCACCGTGTTGATCAACGTGACCTGCTCACGGGCCGGCAGATCGGCCAGTGCCAATGCGTTGTCCGCCAGTACCAGACATCCGCCGCAGGCCAGCGTGACGAAGATTTCCCAGACCGACAGGTCGAAGCAGATCGATGTCGACGCCAGCACACCGCGCAGTTGTTCCTCGCGATACACACCCGCCGACCACTGAATCAGCGCCGACAGGTTACCGTGGGTAATCGCCACGCCTTTCGGCTTGCCGGTGGAACCCGAGGTGTAGATGACATACGCCAGATTCTGCGCCGTCACGTTCACCACCGGGGCGGTAGACGGGAACTCGCTGAGCGCGCCCTCTTCCACCAGCAGTACCTGCGCGCTCAACGTTTCGGGCAGCATCGCCTGCGCTGCGGGTTCGGTGAGCAGCACGGCGGCGCGGCTGTCGTCGAGCATGTGCAGCAAACGTTCCTGCGGGTAGTCCGGATCCAGCGGCACATAAGCGCCCCCGGCCTTGAGGATCGCCAGCAGGGCCACGAGCATGTCCGGTGTGCGGCGCATGCACACACCCACGCGCACCTCCGGCCCGACACCCAGCGCTTGCAGTTTGTGCGCCAGACGATTGGCCCGGGCGTCGAGGCTCTGGTAATCGATCGATTGTGCGGCGAACACCACGGCCTGCGCCTGTGGTTGTCGCTGCACTTGCGCGGCGAGGTGTTCCAGTACCGTGCGAGCATCCGGCGCGGTGACGGCAGCCTTGCCCCAATTGATCGCCGCTTCGCGCTGCGGCGCTGCGAGCAATTGCAACGCGCCGAGTGGCTGAGCGGCATCCGCGAGGAACTGCGTCAGCAGACTTTCCAGCTGCGCACTCAGGGCAGCGACCGTGGTCGCGGCGAAACTGGCCTGATCGTAACTGATCCCCAGACTCAGCTCGCGACCGGTGACCGCCACCAGCGTCAGCGGGTAGTTGGTCTGTTCCTGACGGCGAATCGCCGAGAACGTCAGGCCGGTGGCCGGACCTTGTTGCAGGGCTTCGGCCATCGGGTAGTTTTCGAACACCAGTAGGCTGTCGAACAACGCCCCGGCACCGGTTCCCGCCCAACGCTGAATGTCGTAGAGCGGTGTATGTTCATGCTCGCGCAGCGCCAGATTGAGGCCCTGCACCTGTTGCAACCACTGACTGACGACGATTTCCGCGGACGGCGCCGCCACTACCGGCAGGGTGTTGATGAACAGGCCGATCTGCTGTTCGACACCCGGCAGGTCGGTGGGACGTCCGGCAACGGTAGCACCGAACGCCACGTTGTCCTGACCGGTGTAACGCTGCAACAGCACCAGCCACGCCGCCTGCACCAGCGTGTTGAGGGTGACTTTCTGCTCGCGGGCGAAACGGTTCAGGTCGGCGGTCAACGCCTCGCTGAACACATGCTCGTGATCGGCGTAACCGTCCGCCACCGGTTGCCCGCCCGACAGGGTGCCGGCCAGACGCGTCGGTTCTTCCAGGTCGGCCAGAGCCGCCGTCCAGAACGCGCGGCTGGCCTGCTGATCGCGCTGGCCGAGCCACTCGATGTAGTCGCGATAGCGCCCCTGGGTCGCGGCCGGGACCATCCCGGCGTAGCGCTGCAACACTTCGCCGAACAACTGCGAGGTGCTCCAGCCATCCATCAGGATGTGATGACAGGTGTAGATCAGGTGATGCGTCGCTTCGTCGGTGCGCACCAGCGTCACCCGCAACAGCGGCGCGGCGGTCAGGTCGAAGCCGCGGGCGAGATCGTCGCTGGCCAGTTGTTCCAGCGCTGCGCCGAGGTCGGCCCGGCCGCGCCAATCCTGGACCTGCCATGGCATCTGCACGTTGTGCCGCACCACTTGCACGGCTGCGGCGGCATCCTGCGGCCAGACAAATGCACTGCGCAGAATCTCGTGTGCCTCGACGGTGTGCTGCCAGGCCTGACGGAAGCGCTCGGCGTCCAGCTGTTGCACGTTGACACGTAGCTGGTTGGTGTACGCCGGGCTGTCCGGGTCGTTGACACTGTGGAACAGAATGCCTTGCTGCATCGGCGACAACGGGTACAGATCAACGATGTCACGGGGCGGAATCGGCAGTGCCGACAGCTGCGCCTGGGTCAAGGTTGCCAGACTGAAGTCCGACGGGGTGACGCCTGCTTCACCGCTGTCGCAGCAATGCTCGATCAGACGCTCCAGCTCACGCTGATAGGCTTCGGCCAGCGCCGCGATGGTTTCTGCGCGGTACATGCCCGTGCCAAAGGTCCAGGTCAGTTCCAGCTCACCACCGTACACCTGACCATCGACGCTCAGCCAATTGCCCAATGGCGCCGAAGCGTCCTGATTGGCGCCGGTGCTTTCGCCACTTGGCACGAACAGCGCGCCCTCGTCAGCGCTGAATGCGCCGTCGAACTGGCCCAGATAGTTGAACGTCACGCGCGGTTGCGGCAACGCCTGCAGCTCGGCGCTTCGGTTCAGATATCGCAGCACGCCATACCCGATGCCTTTGCCCGGCACCGCGCGCAGTTGTTCCTTGATCGCGCACAGGGAGGCGCCCGGATCCGCCGCCGGCGTCAGGCGCACCGGGAACAGACTGCTGAACCAGCCGACCGTGCGACTCAGATCGACCTCGTCGAACAGATCTTCGCGCCCGTGCCCTTCGAGCTGAATCAATACCGAAGGCTGTGCGCTCCAGTCGCACAACACCCGTGCCAACGCGGTCAGCAGCAGGTCGTTGATTTGCGTGCGATACGCTCCGGGAGCGACTTTGAGCAATTTGTGGGTCAGCGCCTGACTCAGGCGCGAACTGGCCCGCGCCGCCTGGGCACGGCTCTGATGGTCCTGCGGGAAATCTCGCGGCAGTTGTGCGTCGCCCGCCTCCAGGGTTGCGCGCCAGTAGTCGCTCTCGGCGGCCAGCGCCTCGCTCTGCGCATATCCCTGCAGACGTTCGGCCCAATTGTGCAGCGACGTGCTTTTAGCCGCCAGGACCAGCGGCGTGCCGGCGGCGAGCGCGGTGTAGGCGTGCTGCAGGTCTTCCAGCAGAATGCGCCAGGACACCCCGTCGACCACCAGGTGATGGATGACCAACAACAGGCGTTGCTCAGCGTGCGGCAGGTTCACCAGCACCGCACGCAACAAGCGTCCCTGTTGCAGATCGAGGCTGCGCTGGGCTTCGTCAGCGAGTGCCGGCAATGCTGCCAGACTGTCCAGCTCGCGCAGCCACAACAAGTCCGGATCACGCAGAGTCTGCGCCTGTGCCTGCCACGTATCGCCCGAGCACTGGAAATTCAGCGCAAGTGCATCGTGCTGCTCGACCAGTGCCGCCAACGCGGTGCGCAAGTGAGCGGCGTCAAGACGAGTGGTCGGTTGCAACATGACCGACTGGTTCCAGTGTTGGCGCCGGGCAATCTCGGTCTCGAAGAAGCGTGCCTGAATCGGCAACAACGGCAGCGGCCCACGGTTGGGTTGCGCCGTGCTCGCCATCGGTTTGGCGTCGATCAGTCTGGCCACGGCAGCCAATTGGCCAATGGTCTGTTTTTCGAAGAGTTGCTTGGGGCTCAGCTTGATCCCCTGGCGCTTGGCCCGGGCAATGATTTGCAGGCTGAGGATGGAGTCACCGCCCAACTCGAAGAAGTTGTCGCTGGTGCCTACGCGCTCAAGCTTGAGCACTTCGGCCCAGATCGCCGCCAGCTTCTCCTCGACCTCCCCCACCGGCGCAACGAATTGCTGCGTAACCACACCCGGCACCGGCAAGGCACGCTTGTCGAGTTTGCCATTGGCCGTCAGCGGCAATTGCTCCAGCAGCACAATCTGCGCCGGCACCATGTACTCCGGCAGGCACGCCTGCAACTGCTCACGCAGAGCGTGTGCCTGCAAGGTCGAACCGGCCACCGGCACACACCACGCTACCAATTGCAGGCGCGCCGGATCGTCCTCCAGGGCCAGGGCGAGCACCGCGGCTTCACTGATGCCGTCGAGGCCGAGCAAGACTCGCGCGACTTCCGCCGGTTCGACGCGATAACCACGCACCTTGACCTGATCGTCGGCGCGGCCGATGAACTCCACCGCTTGCTGACGATTGCGCCGCACCCGGTCACCGCTGCGATAAACCCGCGCACCTGCGGCACCGAACGGATCAGGCAGGAAGCGCTCGGCAGTCAGGCCCGGTTGCCCGAGATACCCCAGCGCCACGCTGTCACCTGCGATGTAAAGCTCGCCGGCCACCTGATCGGCGACGCTGTTGAGCACATCGTCGACGACGTAGACCTGAGCGCCGCTCAGCGCGGTGCCGACCGGAACGCCGCGGGCGTCGGCCGCCAGCTCGCTGACCTCGTGGGTCAACACACCCACCGTGGTTTCACTCGGCCCGTAGTGGTTGATGATGCGGCAACCCGGCTTGAGCTGACGCACACGCTCCACCAGTGCCGGCGAGCAGGCTTCGCCGCCGACGATCAGGGCTTGCGCCGGCAGCACGTCAGCGGCGCGGGTTGCCTGCAACAGCGCCGCCAGGTGTCCCGGGACGATTTTCAGCATGCCCACTTGATGAGTGGCCATGTACTCGGCAAATCGATCCGGGTCAAAACCAAGCTCTTCCGGCAGTACGTGCAACAGGCGACCGGCGCACAACGCGCCGAACAACACCGTGAAGCCCAGATCCGCAGCAATGGTCGACACCAGCGCCATGCTGGTGTCCGGCGTCGGCGCCAGACGCTCCAGTACACCGCGCACGTAACTGCCCAGCGCGCCGTGACTGACCAGCACGCCTTTGGGTTGCCCGGTGGAGCCGGAGGTGTGAATCACATAGGCCGGGGACTGCGCAAACAGTGTGACCACCGGGCTGACACTCGCCTCCTGCTGCCACTGTTGCGGGGCATAGGCGAGCCCCTGACAACCATCGACCGCCAGCTCGGACAACCGCGCATCCCCTTGCGCGCACAACAGCAGGCGCGCACCGGCATTGCCGAGCATCTGCTGCAACCGCGCGTTCGGCGCCTTGACATCCAGCGGCATGTACACCGCTGCGGCCTTGAAGATCGCCAGCACACAGGTCAGCCAGTCCAGCGAACGCTCCATCAGCACCGCAACCGGTTGGCCGGCGCTGACGCCCTGCGCCAGCAGATGATGGGCCAGACGATTGGCAGCCTGGTCCAGCGCCTGAAAGCTCAAGGTCTGATTCAGGTCGCGCGCGGCCAGTGCTTCGGGCTGTTGCGCCACTTGACGATCCCACTGCTGCAACACCGACAACGCCGGTTCGCCCGGTGCCGCAAGCACCACCGGAGCCAGCGTGGCGACGCTGTGCAACGGCGCTTGCGGTGCCTTGAGCAATTCGTCGAACAAACCCAGCAACGCCGGCACGAAAGCCTCGACGGTTTGTGCGCGATAAAGGTCGCTGGCATAGGTCATCTGACCGTGGATCAGCGTGCCGTCGTCGGTGATGTCCAGCGCCAGATCAAAGTGGGTGCCGTCCTTGTCCAGCGGATACTCGGCGACGCTCAGCCCCGGCAGGTTCATCGAGCGCTGTTTCTGCATACCGACGTTCTGGTTGAACTTGGCCTGGAACAGCGGGTTGTGGCCCAGGGTTCGTTCCGCCACCAATTCGTCCACCAGTTGCTCGAATGGCAGTTCCTGATGCGCCTGCGCGCCGAACGCCGCCTCGCGCACCCGCGCCAGCAAGTCTTCGAAACTGCCGTGCTCATCGACCTCGCAACGCAATACCTGGGTGTTGACGAAGAAGCCGATCAGCCCTTCGACTTCGGCACGGCCACGGTTGGCATTCGGCACGCCGACGCGAATGTCGCGCTGCCCGGCCTGACGCGAGAGGAACAGCGAGAACCCGGCCAGCACCAGCATGAACAGACTGATGCCCTTGCTGCGCGCAAACGCGTTGAGTTGCAGGGACAGCTGCGCACCAAAATCAAAGCTCAGGGTCTGGCCTGCGAAGCTTTGCGTCAGTGGCCGGGCGAAGTCCGGCGCCACTTCCAGCAGCGGATGTTCCTCACCGAGTTGCCGGCGCCAGTAATCGAGTTGACGGTCGCCCTCGCCGGCCTCCAGCCAGCGCCGCTGCCAGATCGCGTAGTCCGCGTATTGCAATGGCAGCGCCGGCAACTGCGGCTCGCGCTGAAGGCTGAAGGCCTGATAACACTGGACGAATTCCTTGACCATCACGTCCATCGACCAACCGTCGGAGACGATGTGGTGCATGCTCACCACCAGCACGCATTCTTCTTCGGCCAGAGCAAACAGACTCGCACGCAGCAGCGGCCCCTGGCGCAAATCGAACGGCCGCGCGGTGACTGTCTGCACCTGTTGCGCCAAGGCCGTCTCGCGTTGCGAAGCCGCAAGACCCGTGAGGTCGATGCGCTCCAGTGTGATCGGCTGCTGATCGAGAATCACCTGCTGCGGCTGATCGCCATCAGTGTGGAACACGGTGCGCAGCGCTTCATGGCGCGCGACCAGATGATCGAAAGAGCGTTGCAGCGCCGATTCGTCCAGGCGCCCTTTCAGGCGCAGCCCGGCCGCCATGTTGTAGGCGGCGCTCTGCGGTTCGAGTTGCCAGAGAAACAGCAGGCGCTGCTGAGCGAACGACAACGGAATCGAGGTGACCTCGTGTCGACTGACCGGCAGCGGCAACAGGCTGAAGTCCTTGCCGTCCTCACGCAGTCTGGCCAGAAACTGCCGACGCTGCTCCAGCGGCAAGCCGACGAATCTTTTAGCGATACGCTCCGCCATGGTGCCGCTCATACTTCTTCTCCTTCCAAAGCATTCATGAACTGATCCATGTCGGACCAGTCGTCTTCCGTTGCGCTGTCCACCTGTTGCGCCAGCACCGCCGCCAGATCGGCCAGCAACGGTTTTTCGAACAGGCTGCGCAGTGGCAACACCACGCCCAGTTGAGTTTTGATGCGTGCGATCACTTGCGCGGCCAGCAGCGAATGGCCGCCCAGTTCAAAGAAGTGATCATCCAGACCGATCCGCGACACTTGCAGGACCTCGGCCCAGATTTGCGCCAGACACTGCTCGGTGTCGGTTTGCGGCGCGCGATAATCGCCTTGCAACTGGCTCGCATCCGGTGCCGGCAAGGCCTTGCGGTCGAGCTTGCCGCTCGGTGTCAGCGGCAGGTTCGGCAACAACAGCAGATGCCCCGGCACCATGTAGTCCGGCAGATGGGCTTGCAGCGCGGCGCGGATTTGCTGACGGAACGCCGACTGGGTAGCGGCGTTTTCCAGCACGACCTGCTCGCAGACCACATACGCCACCAGTTGCGGGCCGCCGCTGAGCGGCAGCGCCAGAACCACCGCCTCGCGAATGCCCGGGCACTGTTGCAGGCGCGATTCGATTTCGCCCAGCTCGATGCGGAAGCCGCGAATCTTCACTTGATGATCGACCCGGCCGACGTACTCCAGCGCGCCATCGGCACGCAGTCGGGCACGGTCGCCGGTGCGGTACAGACGCTGCCCTTCGGCAAATGGGTCGGCAATAAAGCGCTCGGCACTGAGCATCGGCTGACGGTGATAACCACGAGCCAGACCCGGGCCACCGATGTACAACTCGCCCACCGCACCTTGCGGCAGCAGGTTCAAATCATCGTCCAGCACGTATAGGCGCCGGGCATCGAGACCCTTCCCGATCGGGATACCGCGCCACGACACGACGTCTGCCGTCAGTGCGCTGCAATCATGAATGGTCGAAACAACCGTGGCCTCCGTCGGGCCGTAGGTATTGAGCAACCGCACATGCCCCAGCCCGGCCTGTTGCCACAGCCGCAAGCCATCTACCGCCATGGCCTCGCCACCGACATGGATCTGTCGCAGCGCGCCAAAACCGGCCGGCGGTTGCGCCGCGTATTCCTGCACCAGCCAGTACCAGTACGCGGCCGGCAGGTCAGCCAACGTGATGCCGTGGTCGACAATCACCTGACGCAACGTTGCGCTGTCCCACAATTGCGTATCACGCAGCACCACAGCGGCGCCATGGCACAGCGGCGGGAAGAACTGCTCGACAAAACCGTCGAAGCTGCTGGTGGCGAACTGCAGGACCCGGTCACCTTCGCGCAGGTCGCTGTAATCGATGGCGCGCTCGATGAATTCACTCAGTGCGCCGTGGCTGACCGCGACGCCTTTCGGCCGCCCTGTGGAGCCGGAGGTATAGATCACGTAGGCAAGATTCTGCGGCGCGACCGTTAACGACAGGTTGTCGGCCGGAGTTTCGCCGGACAATTGCTCCAGACACAGGCACTCGACAGCCTCCAGCGCCGGCAGGCTGGCAAGACTGGCGCTGTCGGTCAGCAGCAGTTTCAGGCCACTGTCGTCCAGTACGTGGCGCAAACGTTCTGCCGGGGTTTGCGGGTCCAGCGGCACATAGGCGCCCCCCGCCTTGAGCACGGCCAGCAACGCCACCGCCAGCTCCAGCGAGCGCCCCAACGCGACACCGACCAGCACGTCCGGACCGACACCGCGCGCGCGCAGCTGATACGCCAGGCGATTGCTGCGCGCATTGAGTTCGGCATAGGTCAGTGACGGTGACGGCGCGGTGGCGAGGATCACGGCCGCTGCCTGCGGCGTGCGAGCCACTTGCGCCTCGAACAGGTTTTGTACGCTGGCGAAACGCGGTGCTACTGCAGTGGCCTGAATCAGTTGCGCGCGCTCGGCATCTGCCAGCAGCGCGACTTCGCCGATGACCTGCTGCGGGTCGCGGCAAACGGACTCAAGAATATTGCGCCAATGCCCGGCCATCGCAGCGATGGTCGCGGCATCAAAAATATCGGTGGCGTACGTGAACGCGGCGAACAACTGCTCGCCTTCCTCGCGGGTATCGAGCATCAAATCGCTGGTAGCGGCATGTTGCCGAGCACTGCCGGCCAGTTGCTCTTGCGTCAGATAACCCACCTGCAAACCCGATTCCAACTGCACATGCTGCAAGTCCGTCACCAGCGGCTGATGGTTGAACATCACCTGAAACAACGGATTGTGGCTTTGGCTGCGGGCCGGTTGCAGCGCCTCGATCAAGGCATCGAACGGCAGTTCCTGATGAACCTGCGCGCCGAGTGCGGCCTCACGCAGACGCTGCAACAGCTCGACGAAACGGGTTTGCGCGGTGACTTCGCTGCGCAGGATCTGGGTGTTGACGAAGAAGCCGATCAGCCCTTCCGTTTCGCTGCGGGTGCGGTTGGCAATCAGGCCACCAACGCGAATGTCGGTCTGCCCGCTGTAGCGATGCAACAACGTCTTGAACGCCGCGAGCAACACCACGAACAGGGTCACACCCTGACGCTGGGCGAGGCTTTTCAGTTCCTGACGCAACACGGCATCGATGACCGTTTCCAGCCGCGCACCCAGATGGCTCGCTTGCGCCGGATAGGCGCGGTCGGTTGGCAACTCCAGGACCGGATGCTCCTCGCCCAATTGCGCGCGCCAGTAGTCCAGCTGACGTTCACGCTCACCCGCCTCCAGCCAGCTGCGCTGCCACAGCGCGTAATCGCGGTAATGCACGGTCAGCGCCGGCAACGCGGGTTCGCGCCCCGCCACCAGCGCATCGTAGGTACGCATGAATTCGTCGATGAGAATATTCATCGACCAGCCATCGGCAATGATGTGGTGCAAGGTCAGCAGGAGTACATGCTCCTGCTCGGCCAGACGCAACAGGCGCAGGCTCAGCAGCGGGCCGCTTTGCAGATCGAATGCCTGCGTGGCCTCGGCCATCATGTGCTGTTGCGCGAGCGGCCAGCGCTGCTGTTCGGGCACGGCGCTCAAATCGGTGAGGGGCAATTGCAGCGCCTGCGGCTCGGCCACGCGCTGGAAGGCACGCTCGCCGACCTGACCGAAGGTGGTGCGCAGACATTCATGCCGCGCAACCAGCAGGCTGAACGCCTGCTCCAGCGCTTGCACCTGCAACGCACCGTTCAGACGCACGGCCATCGGCAGGTTGTAGGCAGCACTGTGCGGATCCAGTTGCCAGAGAAACCACATCCGCTGCTGCGCGTAAGACAGGCCGTCACGCTCGGCGGCTCCGTCACAGGCGGTCATGGGGAGCTGCGCAAAATCGATGCCTTCGCGGGCCATGCCGGCGAGAAACAAACGGCGTTTGTCCTGCGGCAGTTCGATAAAGC
>NZ_QAIK01000165.1:17492-18933 GCF_003061005.1 Pseudomonas sp. HMWF021
ATTCATGCATGGGGTCCTTGCTGATCGGCGGCGTGACCAGGAGGCCCGGTCGTATCAACAAGAACGAATGACAAACGCAATGATTTAGCGCACTGGCGCAACAGCGGCCCGGCGGTCACCCGTGCCGACGCACAAACGCCGAAGCCGGTACAAGACCGGCTTCGGCACCTTAACGGGCAACCGCACGAATGACTCAGAGCGGGCCTTGCGAATGCCCTTCGGCCATGGCCACGATCACTTTGCGCGGCCCTTCGAACGGCGAACGCGCATGGGCCGACAGCATGTTGTCGAGCATCAGCACATCGCCTTCCTGCCACGGAAAACTGATAGCGCATTCGTCGAGCACCGCGCGGATTTGCGCCAGCACGTCGTCTTCGATTGCCGAGCCGTCGCCGTAATAAACGTTGCGCGGCAAGTCCTCCTCATCAACGATGTCGAGCAGGCTTTCGCGCACCTCCGGCTGCAAGTTGGAGATGTGGAACAGATGCGCCTGATTGAACCAGACGTGATCACCGGTCACCGGGTGCATCGCCACTGCCTGACAAGTCTGACGGGTACGCAACTCACCGTCCTCCTTCCACTCGCAAAGGATGCCATGGGCCTTGCAGTAAGCCTCGACGACCTCGCGGTCATCGGTGTTGAACACATCTTCCCAGGCCACATCCAGGCCGTTGCCGAAGTTGCGCACATACATCAGACCTTTGCTGATGAAGCGCTCGCGAATAGCCGCCGGAATACGCCGATAGACTTCGCGGCTGTCGGCAATCGGCGTTTCGCCCCCGGACTTCGCCGCGATCATGCTGTAGAACCAGATCTTCATCGGCCAGTCACGGGAATAGGCCTGTTCGTTGTGCAGCGGAATGCTCTGGTGCGCCGGGTATTCGGTCGAGGTGTACACGCCTTGAGTGACGTTGGTGCGCGGCGTGGAACCGAACTCGTAGTTCAACAACGGATGACCGAAACTGGCCGCGAACTGCCGAAATTGTTCAGCACCGTCGAGACGGAATCCGCGGAACAGCACCCCGCCATCGCGCAGCAAATGCTCATCCACCAATACTTTCAATTCATCGAATACCGCCAACAGCTCGGTATCCGTCTCGGTCGCTTCCACCAACAACGGCAAGCGACCCCGTTGCGGCAGCAGCGGCCGAACGGAAAATTCCACAGCAACAGCCATGACTGGCCTCCTGTAATCACTCGAAAAGTGAGCCGCGCGTTAAAAGGCCGGTGTGGCCGCTTGCGCATGACGCCGATGGTGAACTTCCAGATGCGTCTTGATCGTGCGGATAACCCGGGCTTCATGCTCATGAATGAAGAAATGCCCACCGGTCATCATGTCCACGGAAAAACTGCCCAGGGTTTCCTTGCTCCAGCCGATCAGTTGCTCGGTGGTCGCGCGGTCTTCCTTGCCGCCCAGCACATGCACCGGGCAGTTGAGCAA
>NZ_QAIK01000166.1:0-7530 GCF_003061005.1 Pseudomonas sp. HMWF021
GCCCTGATCCTCAAGCCACAGATGCCAGTACTCGCCATCGCGCCGTCCATCAAGGCGCACGATGCCGCCTTCGGGGGAATGGCGAATGGCATTGCGCAAAATGTTCTCCAGCGCCTGCGCCAAGGTATTGAGATTTCCGCGCACCCAGCACGACGAATCCACCGCACACTGCAATTGCAGGCTCGGCCAGCCACTTTCATAACAGGCATTGTCGGTGAGCATCTCCCACAGCGCCTGAATCTGGATCGCTTCGTCCGGCAACGGCGCACGCTCGGTGTCGAGCCAGGCCAGTTGCAGGGTGTCTTCGACCAGCCGTTGCATGCCGTCGACTTCTCGGCCGATGCGCTCGCGCAGTTGCAACAGATCCTGCTCGCTCTCACTGGCCACCCGCAGCCGACTCAGCGGCGTGCGCAGTTCGTGGGACAGGTCGCGCAGCAGTTGCTGTTGCAGGGCGACCGTGGACTGCAGGCGTTCGGACATCGAATCGAAGGCCCGGGCCAGTTCGCCGAGTTCGTCCGGGCGCTGGGTGATGCCGCTGGACAGGCGCACATTCAATTGATCGGCGCGCCACGCGTTGGCCTGCTCGCGCAGGTTGTTCAGCGGCACCACCAGCAAGCGATACAGACCGATGCACAGTAACAAGGTGAACAACCCCGGAATCACGCCGTTGGTGATCACCCGCCAGAACACCCGGTATTTCCCCGGCAGGAATCGCTCGGGCAACTCGATCACCAGGCTGCCGGCCGATGGATCCTTGGGAAACGGCACCCGCAGCCACGGCCGGCCCTTTTTGTGGATCGGCCAGTCGAGGCCACGCAAAAAGGTCAGGTGCTGGATTTCCTGTTCATTCAACGGATCGCTGCTCAACGACTGCAGATTGCGGTCGATCACTCCGACCCAGCCTGCCTCGCGCAACTCCATGCTCTGTAACCAGTTGTCGACCCCGTCGCGCTCGCTGCGCTGCCACGCCCGTTCGGCTTCGGCGGCATAGCGGCTCAGCGTGCCGCGCGCCTCGTCGGAGAGGAACTGGTTGCGCTCCTCCATGTAACGCCCCCAGGACCAACTGAGCCAGATCATCAGCAGACAGAACGCCACCAGCAGGCACGCCAGTTTCCAGAACAGCGAATGGCGCCCTGGCAGGTCAGAGACTTTCATCGGACGCACTCAGCACGTAGCCCTTGCCCCACACCGTGCGCACTTCCCGTTCGGTGTAACCGATGGCCTTGAGTTTGCGGCGGATCTGGCTGATGTGCATGTCGAGGCTGCGGTCGTGAGCCGCGTAACCGCGCTGCAAAACGTGCTGATAAAGGAAGGCCTTGCTCAGCACTTCTTCGTCGTTGCGATTGAGGGTTTCCAGCAGGCGGTATTCGCTGCGGGTCAGGCCGGCGGCCTGCGCGTTATAGAAAACTTCACACCGCTCATCGTCGAAACGCAGCGCGCTGTGGATCGCAGGCGCTGCAATCGCTGCCGGACGCCGATCCAGCGCCACCCGGCGCAGAATGGCTTCAATGCGCACATGCAGTTCGGCCATGCTGAACGGTTTGGGCAGGTAGTCATCGGCGCCCAGACGAAAGCCGCTGATGCGATCGGCCTCGGCGCCCAGGGCCGACATCAGCAGCACCGGTGTCGAATGGCTCTGGCGCAATTGCGTCAGCACATTCAAACCATCGAGCCCCGGCAACAGGATGTCCATCAGCACCACGTCGAACCGCTGACGACGCGCGATGCTCAGCCCTTCCTGACCGTTCTGGCACCAGGTCACCGCAAAGCCGCTACGGCCCAGATGTTCGTGAACGTAGGCGCCCAGAACCGGGTCGTCCTCAATGGCAAGAATGCGCGGCGAATCAATGGAGACAAGAGTCATGAGTATCTGCAAATAATTCTCAGTTGACGGATTATTCAAGATTGCCCGCCATCGGGCAACCCAAGGTTGACCTGCCGGACAAACGAGCCGATCCCTGCCAACCGATGACCCGCGCATTTTTCCGAAGATTGCCTGCCTGCAAATCGCTACACTGCGCCCATGTCGCGTGCCGGATGCACGTGCGAGTCAACAGTTCAGCGGGATGCAGGAGATGGGTGTGCTCAAGAAACTGGGAATCAAAGGTCGCGTATTGTTGCTGACCCTGTTGCCGACCAGCCTGATGGCGTTGGTCCTCGGTGGCTATTTCACCTGGATGCAACAGTCCGATCTGCAGACCCAATTGATGCAGCGCGGTGAGATGATTGCCGAGCAACTGGCACCGCTGGTGGCGCCCGCCATGGGCCATGGCAACACCGATCTGCTCGAACGCATCGCCACCCAGTCGCTCGAACAACCCGATGTGCGCGCCGTGACCTTCCTCGCCCCCGACCGCACACCGCTGGCACATGCCGGCCCGACCATGCTCAATCAGGCACCCAGCGGCGACAGTGCATTACTGCAACGGCGCAGTGGCAATGACGCCACGCGCTACCTGATGCCGGTGTTCGGCAAGCATCGCAATCTGGCCGGCGATCTGATCCCCGAAGAATCCAATCGCCTGCTTGGCTGGGTCGAACTGGAGCTGTCGCACAACGGCATGCTGCTGCGCGGTTATCGCAGCCTGTTTGCCAGTCTGCTGTTGATTGCCGCCGGCCTCGCTGGCGCGGCGTTGCTCGCGTTGCGCATGGGCCGCACCATCAACCGCCCGCTGAGCCAGATCAAACACGCCGTCGCCCAGCTCAAGGACGGTCATCTGGAAACCCGCCTGCCACCGCTCGGCAGTCAGGAACTGGACGAACTGGCCTCGGGCATCAATCGTATGGCCGGTACTCTGCAGAACGCCCGCGAAGAACTGCAGCACAGCGTCGATCAAGCCACCGAGGACGTGCGCCAGAACCTGGAAACCATCGAGATCCAGAACATCGAACTGGATCTGGCGCGCAAAGAGGCACTGGAGGCGAGCCGGATCAAATCCGAGTTTCTCGCCAACATGAGCCACGAGATCCGCACGCCGCTCAACGGCATTCTCGGTTTCACGCATCTGTTGCAGAAAAGCGAACTGACCCCGCGCCAGCTCGACTATCTGGGCACCATCGAAAAGTCTGCCGACAGCCTGCTCGGAATCATCAACGAGATCCTCGACTTCTCGAAGATCGAGGCCGGCAAACTGGTGCTCGACCATATCCCGTTCAACCTGCGCGACCTGCTGCAGGACACCCTGACGATTCTGGCGCCGGCCGCCCACGCCAAACAACTGGAGCTGGTGAGTCTGGTCTATCGCGACACGCCGCTGTCGCTGGTCGGCGATCCGCTGCGCCTGAAACAGATCCTCACCAACCTGGTCAGCAACGCGATCAAGTTCACCCGCGAAGGCACCATCGTCGCCCGCGCCATGCTCGAAGAAGAACACGAAGACAGCGTGCAACTGCGCATCAGCATTCAGGACACCGGTATCGGCCTGTCGAGTCAGGACGTGCGCGCGTTGTTTCAGGCGTTCAGTCAGGCCGACAATTCACTGTCGCGCCAGCCCGGCGGCACCGGTCTGGGCCTAGTGATCTCCAAGCGCCTGATCGAACAGATGGGCGGCGAAATCGGCGTCGACAGTACGCCGGGCGAAGGCTCGGAATTCTGGATCAGCCTGAGCCTGCCGAAAACCCGTGACGACACCGAAGACCTGCCCGCCCCGCCGCTGCTCGGCCGCCGTGTGGCCGTGCTGGAAAATCACGAACTGGCGCGTCAGGCCCTGCAGCATCAGTTGGAAGACTGCGGCCTCGATGTCACGCCGTTCAATACCCTGGAGAGCCTGACCAACGGCGTCACCGGCGCCCACCAGACCGATCAGGCCATCGACCTCGCGGTACTCGGCATCACCAGCAACGACATGCTCCCGGAGCGTTTGAACCAGCACATCTGGGACCTCGAACACCTGGGTTGCAAAGTGCTGGTGCTGTGCCCGACCACCGAACAGACGCTGTTCCATCTCTCGGTACCCAACCCACACAGCCAGCTCCAGGCCAAACCGGCCTGCACGCGCAAACTGCGCCGGGCACTGGCCGATCTGGCCAACCCGCGCCAACCACGCAGCGAGCCGGGCGAACCGCTGTCGAGTCGTGCGCCGAAAGTGCTGTGCGTCGACGACAACCCGGCCAACCTGTTGCTGGTGCAGACGCTGCTCGAAGACATGGGCGCCAAGGTACTCGCCGTCGAGAGTGGCTACGCTGCAGTCAAAGCGGTGCAGAGCGAATCGTTCGATCTGGTGCTGATGGACGTGCAGATGCCGGGCATGGACGGACGCCAGACCACCGAAACCATCCGCCAGTGGGAAAGCGAGCGGCATTGCACGCCGCTGCCGATCGTCGCCCTCACCGCCCACGCCATGGCCAACGAAAAACGCGCCCTGCTGCAAAGCGGCATGGATGACTACCTGACCAAACCGATCAGCGAGCGGCAACTGGCGCAAGTGGTGCTGAAATGGACCGGTCTGGCCTTGCGCAATCAAGGGCCGGAGCGGACCAGCGACAGCGCGGCGGGCAGCAGCGAACTGCCGGTGCTCGACCACGAGGAAGGCCTGCGTCTGGCCGCCGGCAAGGCTGATCTGGCGGCGGACATGCTGGCCATGCTGCTCGCCTCGCTGGAAGCCGACCGCGAAGCGATTCGCGCCGCCAGCGAAGCGCGGGATCAGAACGCATTGATCGAGCGCGTGCATCGCCTGCACGGCGCGACCCGGTATTGCGGCGTCCCACAATTACGCGCGGCCTGTCAGCGCAGCGAAACCCTGCTCAAACAGGGCGACCCCAAAGCCGTGGCGGCGCTGGAGGAACTGGAGCGGGCGATCAATCGCCTCGCGACACAAGCCAGAATCAGCGCCTGATCCACGGCAATGCCGGCAGCGGCATCCGCCGTTAAAGTGGTGGCCGTCAACGCTGACTCGCCACCCCGTTCCAGGAGGAATTATGCGCACGCTCGTTTTCAGCAGCCAGACCTACGACCGCGACAGTTTCCTCGCCGTCGACTGCCCGGCCGGTATCGAACTGCACTTTCAGCCGGCCCGGCTCAACCTCGACACCGCAGCGCTTGCCGAGCAGTACGAAGTGGTTTGCGCCTTCATCAACGATGACCTCAGTGCACCGGTGCTGGAGCGCCTCGCCGCCGGCGGCACGCGGCTGATCGCCCTGCGCTCGGCGGGTTACAACCATGTCGACCTGCTCGCCGCAAAACGCCTCGGGCTGGCCGTGGTGCGGGTGCCGGCATATTCGCCGCATGCGGTGGCCGAACATGCGGTGGCGTTGATTCTGGCACTCAATCGACGCCTGCACCGCGCCTATAACCGCACCCGCGAAGGCGACTTCACACTGCACGGTCTGACCGGTTTCGATCTGGTTGGCAAGACGGTTGGCATTGTCGGCACCGGGCAGATCGGCGCGACGTTCGCGAAAATCATGCACGGCTTCGGTTGCCAGTTGCTGGCCCATGATCCGTATCCCAACCCCGAGGTCGTGGCCTTGGGCGCGCGTTATCTGAGCCTGCCGGAGTTACTCGCGCAGTCGCGGATCATCAGCCTGCACTGCCCGCTCAACGCACAGAGCAAACACCTGATCAATCGTGAATCACTGGCGCACCTGCAACCGGGGGCGATGCTGATCAATACCGGTCGCGGCGGCCTGGTGGACACGCCCGCGCTGATCGACGCCTTGAAGGACGGTCAGCTGGGCTATCTGGGACTGGATGTGTATGAAGAGGAGGCGCAGCTGTTTTTCGAGGATCGCAGCGACTTGCCGTTGCAGGACGACGTGTTGGCGCGATTGCTGACGTTCCCCAACGTGATCATCACCGCGCATCAGGCGTTTCTGACTCACGAAGCGCTGGGCGCAATTGCGGCGACCACCCTGCACAACATCGCAACCTGGGCCGCTGGCGCGCCGCAGAACCAGGTCAAAGGTTGAAGGCTTGCCGGTTTACTTCGGCGACAGCGACGAGGCCAGGATCAACAGCGCCAGCCAGCCAAAACCGAAAAAGCGCTGCTTCATCGAGTGGCCGTTACGCAGCAGGAACCAGACAAAGACCATCGGCAACAGAAACACCATGATTTTCAACCAGCCTTCTACCGGACGCGAACCGTCGGCGTTGGCTTGAAGTTGAGGTGCGGGTTCCGGTTGCCGACGGCGGCGACCGAGCGCCGCCGGTGAAACTCGCGGCGCGGGCTCAGGGGCTGCTGGCGGGATAAACGCCTCAGGCACGGACTTGTTGCGCGGCAGGCTGCCAAATGAAATCGTCGCGGCGGCTGGCGCCGGTGTGTGAGGGTGCTGCTGCGCCATCGGAGCACCACAATGAATGCACGCCTTTACTTCAGAGCTGATGCTCCGCTTGCATTCATAACATTCGATCAGCGCCATGTTCCGTTCCCTCAGATTGAAGGGCGGCAGTTTGCCATGAGCGTCGTTCGATTTGAACCGGATCGAAGGTCGCACACGTACGCCATCCTGCAATCAAGCCCGTGCTAGCATGTCGCGCATATTTGGAGGACCCATGGTCGAACACGATTTCCGCTACACCCTGATGAACCCGCAACACACCCTCACCGAATGCCGCGCCCTCGTACCGGGCCGCTATCAGGTCACCGGCAACGGTGGCTCGATCCGCAACGGTGACGTCCTGTTGGTCACCCTCAAAGGCAGCAAGGACTTGTCCATGCGCCTGACCGTTGACACCGTGCGCCACCTGATCAATCCGCCGGGCCAATGGACCGCGATGACCACCGGCCCGGCCTTCGGCGAACTGGCGATCCACACCTGGCAGGTCAACTGCGACAGCTGTGCCAAAGAGCTGAATTTCGAATTCGCGGTCGACGCCAAGCTGGGCAAAACCGCCGAGAAACCGGCCGCCACGGCGCGCATCGCCGAGCTGGGCTGGAAAGCCGTCGGCGACAAGCATCTGTGCCCGAAATGCCAGGAGCCTGCGTGATGAAACGCCTTGCCCTGCCCCTGCTGGTCGGTGCCGCGCTGGTGGGCTGCGCCGCAGAGCCGGTGCAATTGCAGCAGAACCGCAGCTACATTCTGGAATGGATCGGCGAACGGCCATTGATGGATTACAGCCATCTGACCGTGACCCTCGGTGACGATGGCCGCGCGTACGGCAACGGCGGTTGCAACCACTGGTTCGCACCGTACACCCTCGACGGCGACAAGCTGAGCTTCGGCCCGATCGGCAAGACCCGCAAACTCTGCGCGCCGGCGCTGATGGAGCAGGAACAACGCTTCCTGCAGGCGCTGCAAGGTGTCGAGCGCTGGGACATCTCGCCGATCGAGCAGATGCGCTTCTGGCCGGCCGAAGGCAAGCCGTTGCGCTGGTGGCTGGAAGAGGGCTGATCGTTCAGCCGCAAAAAAGATCGCAGCCTGCGGCAGCTCCTACAAGGTCATGTGTACACCTGTAGGAGCTGCCGAAGGCTGCGATCTTTTTTTGAACGCCATTTACTGTGGCGAGGGAGCTTGCTCCCGCTCGGCTGCGCAGCAGTCGTAAACCCGTCAACCGCACGTTGTCGCAGACACCGAGTCAGCAGGATTTGGGGC
>NZ_QAIK01000166.1:7540-10439 GCF_003061005.1 Pseudomonas sp. HMWF021
TCGCCGCCCAGCGGGAGCAAGCTCCCTCGCCACAGAAGCCCATTCAGCTCACTTTGTCGCCTGCAACGCCTCCAGCTTGGCCATCACCCCCGCTGCCGTCTGCTCACCCATCAACTGTTCGCGCACCTTGCCCTTGTTGTCGATGATGTAGGTCACCGGCAGGGCTTCACTGCGCGGCAGGTCGAACAGATCCGCCGGATCCTGCGCCAGCACGGTGAACCTGATGCCCAGTTTCTCGCTGGCGCTCTTCAGGTCCTCACCCTGCACGTTGTCGAAGTTGACCCCGAACACGCCGATGTTCTTGCCCTTCAGTTCGTCCGCCAGATGATTGAGTTCCGGAATTTCCGTGCGACACGGGCCGCACCACTCGGCCCAGTAATTGAGTACTACCCAGTGCTTGTCCAGACGCTCGGACGCGACTTTCTGACCATTCTGGTCAATGCCGTAGTCGTTGCCGCAGCCCCCCAGCATCAACGCCCCGATCATCGTCAATGCCGCTGCCAATCGCCGTGTCATGTCATGTTCCCTGGTCAAAAATTGAAGGCGCCTGCGACCCATCGCCTCTGAAGGTTCTGGATTGCGCGCTGCACAGTTAGAATAGCCGCCACTTTACGCCAGAAGCGACCTGCCATGACCGATCTGACGCTTTATCACAATCCGCGCTGCTCGAAATCCCGCGGCGCGCTGGAACTTCTTGAGGCCCGTGGCCTGACCCCGAACGTGGTGCGTTACCTCGAAACTCCGCTGAACGCCGCGCAGATCAAGGCCTTGCTCGGCAAGCTCGGGATCAGCGCGCGTCAGTTGCTGCGCACCGGGGAAGATGAATACAAAATGCTTCAGCTGGCTGACGAAAGCCTCAGCGAAGCGCAATTGATCGACGCCATCGCTCAGCATCCAAAACTGATGGAACGGCCAATTCTTGAAGTCGGCGACAAAGCCGTGATCGGTCGTCCGCCGGAAAATGTGCTGGAGTTGTTGCCGTGAGCGCGCCGTACATTCTGGTGCTGTATTACAGCCGCAGCGGCTCGACCAACGAAATGGCGCGGCAGATTGCCCGAGGGGTTGAACAGGCCGGCCTCGAAGCACGCCTGCGCACCGTGCCGGCAATCTCCACCGAGTGTGAAGCGGTAGCCCCGGACATCCCTGACGAAGGCGCGCTCTACGCCACCCTCGATGACCTGAAGAACTGCGCCGGTCTGGCCCTCGGCAGTCCGACCCGCTTCGGCAACATGGCTGCACCGCTCAAATACTTCCTCGACGGCACCAGCAACCTGTGGCTGACCGGCGCACTGGTCGGCAAACCGGCCGGCGTGTTCACCTCCACCGCCAGCCTGCACGGCGGCCAGGAAACCACCCTGCTGTCGATGATGCTGCCGCTGTTGCACCACGGCATGTTGATCACCGGCCTGCCGTACAGCGAATCGGCGCTGCTGGAAACCCAGGGCGGGGGCACGCCGTATGGCGCCAGCCATCACGCCGGGGCCGATGGCAAAAAAGGTCTCGATCAGCACGAGATGGCGCTGTGTCGCGCGCTCGGCGCACGCCTGGCGAAAACCGCGCAAAAACTGGAGGGCTGAGTGTGGCCAGGAAGCCGAAAGTCCTGCCTTCCATCGAGTGGCTCGAACCGCGCGTGAAAGCGATGCGGGCCATCAGCCTGCTGTGCTTCTTCGGCCTCGCCGGGCTGCTCGCCGCGTACTATCTGGCATTCGCCGACCTGCATGGCGCCCGACCGTGGGTGATTCTGTTGATCGAGCTGATTCCGTGGATCGTCCTTGCGCCGGGAATGATCATGGGCAGTGCCCGAGCGCATTCGTGGATGTGTTTTGTGGTGAATCTGTATTTCATCAAAGGCGCACTGGCAGCGTATGACCCGAGCCGGCAGCTGTTCGGGGTGCTGGAGATGGTGGCGAGCCTGGCAGTGTTCTGTTCGGCGCTGCTGTATGTGCGGTGGCGGTATCAGTTGGACCGCAAACTCGCGGGTGAAGGCGAGATTTCCGTCGCCTGAGCTGACGCCTTCGCGAGCAAGCCCGCTCCCACAGTTTTTGTGTCGATCACAGAATTGTGATCAACAAGGATCCTGTGGGAGCTGGCTTGCCAGCGATTGACGCGACTCGATGTCAATGATTGACGGTGTAAGCCAGCATCATCGAAATCTGGCTCATCGGCCGCCCGCCACTCTGTTCATGCCACTGATTGAACGCGCTTTGCACAATCGCCAGATCGCGCAGGCTGGTCGGCACCTTGTCGACGATCTTCTGTGCATTCAGCGCGGCGACCACGTCGTAGCTCGGCACGAACGTGTCCTTGCCGACCATGCGCAGGAAACGTGGCGCCGACAGCCCGCCCAACTGACTCCCGTGCTTTTTCAGGTAGGTCCACAGGCCGACGATATCGGTCACCGGCCAGTCGGCGATCAGTGCGCCGAAGCTGCCCTTGTCCTTTTCCACATCAAGGATGAACTGTGCATTGCGCGGCACGCTCTTGAGTTTGCCCAGGTGGCGGATGATCCGCGCATCCTGCATCAGACGTTCGAGGTGTTCGGCACTCATCAGCACGACTTTTTCCGGGTCGAACCTGAAGAACACTTCTTCAAAGGCCGGCCACTTGGCGTCCACCAGACTGTGCTTGAGCCCGGCACGGAATACCCGCAGGGCCATGGTCGAGAGGTAACGATCGTCGCTGATCTTGCGTAATTGCGCGGGAGTCTTGGGAACGGGCAGATGGGCTTCCAGTTCAGCCGCCGAACCGAAGCGGTTCAGACAGTATTCGTGCAGCCACTTGTAATCGCGCATGCCCTCTCCTATTGAATGAAACGAAGAAACCCATGTGGGAGCGGGCTTGCTCGCGAAGACTGAGTGTCAGTCGGCGCATTTAGCGACTAATACACCGCCTTCGCGAG
>NZ_QAIK01000167.1:0-18778 GCF_003061005.1 Pseudomonas sp. HMWF021
GGGTACGGTGTAGGAGCTGCCGAAGGCTGCGATCTTTTGATCTTCAGTCTGCCGACCGCGGCAACTGCAGGGTCACTCGCAACCCACCCTCACGCAAATTCTGTAACGTCACCTCACCGCCATGGCTGTGGGCGATGTTGCGCGCAATGCCCAGACCGAGGCCATACCCCTGCTGCTGCCCGGCCAGCCGAAAGTGCGGCTCGAACACCTGCTCCAGTCGCTGCTCCGGCACCCCCGGGCCTTCATCGTCGACGTGCAGCACGAATGCGCTTTCATCGTCGTCGATGTGCAGATGCGCGTTCTGACCGTACTTGAGGGCATTGTCGATGAGATTGCCGATGCAGCGCTTGAGCGCCAAAGGCTTGCCCGGATACGTCGCCAGCGCCCGCCCGTGCTGAGTCACGCGGCCATTGCCGTTGGGCGCCAGATACGGCTCCACCAGACAGTCGAGCACATGGTTCAGGTCCACCGGCTCGATGTTCTCGTGGATGTCGGTGTCTTTCACGCATTGCAGCGCGCCTTTGACCAGCAGCTCCAGCTCATCCAGATCACGGCCGAACTTGGCTTGCAGCTGCTCATCTTCGAGCAGTTCGACGCGCAAGCGCAGGCGGGTGATCGGCGTGCGCAGGTCATGGGAAATCGCGCTGAACAACTGGCTGCGCTCGGTCAGGTAGCGGCTGATACGCTCGCGCATGGTGTTGAACGCGCGCCCCACTTCCACCACTTCACTGCCGCCACCCTCGGCCACCGGCTCTACGTCGGCGCCCAGCGACAGGTCCCGCGCCGCCCGCGCCAGACGCTTGAGCGGCCGGCTCTGCCAGTGCACCAGCAAGCCGATGAACAACAGCAGAAAACCGCTGGTGAGGACGATGAACCAAACCTGCTGCGCCGGCAGGCCCTGCTCTTCAAGACTGGTGTAAGGCTCGGGCAGCAGCGACGCGATGTACAGCCATTCGCCGGGGGCCATTTGAATCTGCGTCACCAGCACCGGCGGGTTCACCGGTTCCAGAGTCAGCGCGTAGTGCGCCCACGAGCGCGGCAGTTCATCGAGTTTCAGCCCGGCATTGAAGATTCGCAGATCCTCGGGGCTGACGAAGGTCACCGAGATATCGGTATCGTGGCCCAGGGACTGACGCAGCACTTCGTCCACCGCCTGAATCACCGCCGCTTTGCGCGGGGTGATCGGCAATACCTCCATGCCCAGCGGTTTATCGTTGAGCGTCACCACGAAACGGGTGCCGCCCATGCTGCGCAACTGGTCGAGCACCAACGGCCGATACGCCACTGGCAACGAACGAAAATAGCTGACGCTGGCGGTCATCGAATGGGCGAGGCTGCGGGCGCTGGTGACCAGGCCTTCGAGCTGGGTGGCACGCAATTGCGAAACCCAGATCACACTCGACAAGGTCTGTGCGAACAGCACCGCGAGCAAGGTCAACAGCAGCATCCGCCCGAGCAGCGAACGCGGCACCGGCACCTTGCTGGCGAGGCTGCGCAGCGACTCAGTGAGCATTGCCGGCAACCACATTGGCTGCCAATTGATAGCCGCTGCCGCGCACGGTGCGGATCAGTCGCGGCGGTTTTTCCGTATCGCGCAGGCGCTGGCGCAAGCGGCTGACGGCCATGTCGACAATCCGGTCGAGCGGCATCAGGTCACGGCCACGGGTGGCGTTGCCGATGGTGTCGCGGTCGAGAATTTCCTGCGGATGATCGAGAAACAACTTCAGCAGCGCGAAATCCGCACCGGAGAGAATCACTTCCTCGCCGTCGGTGTGGAACAGCCGATGGCTGACCATGTCCAGCCGCCACTCGTCGAAGGCCAGCACGTCGCTGCCGCTGCGTTCCTGGCCGAACTGCGCACGACGCAGCAGCGCCTTGATCCGTGCTTGCAGCTCGCGAGGGCTGAAAGGTTTGCCGAGGTAATCGTCAGCGCCGAGTTCCAGACCGATCACCCGGTCGGCCTCATCGGAACTGGCGGTGAGCATGATGATCGGCACCTGGGCCTGACGCGGATGCTGACGCACCCAGCGGCACAGGCTGAAACCGTCTTCATCGGGCAGCATCACATCGAGGATCACCAGATCGCTGGGTGCCTCGTTGAGTGCCTGGCGGAAACTGGCGCCATCGGCGGTGGCCCGCACCTGAAACCCGGCGCGGGTCAGGTAGGTTTCCAGCAACTCGCGTATTTCCTGGTCGTCATCGACCAACAATATCGACTTGTTGACTGAGCTCACTTCGAAGGCATCCTTGTTGTTGGAATTGGGGTGGATTATGCCTGATGAACCTTGGAAATTTGTTGCCTGTTCTGGCCTCATCGCTGGCAAGCCAGCTCCCACAAGGTCTTGTACACATCCTGAGATTGTCTTCAATCCTGTGGGAGCTGGCTTGCCAGCGATGAAAGCGACTCGGTCTCAAGCCTGTTCGAGTGCCACACCGGCCCCCACCAGCCCGGAATACGGCGCCGTCACCAGCCACACCGGAATGCCCTTGAAGTAATCACTCATGCAGCCCTTGTCGGCGAAGCTGCGGGCGAAACCGCTTTCGACAAAGAAGTCGGCAAAGCGTGGAATCACCCCGCCAACGATGAACACGCCACCGCGACCTCCGGTGGTCAGCACGTTGTTGCCCGCCACACGACCGAGCCAGCAGCAGAACTGCTCCAGCACTTCGAGGGCAATCGGGTCACCGGCCAGACCGGCGGCGGTGATCGCTTCCGGGGTGTCGAGTTTAGGTTCGTGCCCGTCCACCGCACAGATTGCCCGGTACACCCGCGGCAAACCGCCGCCGCTCAACGCAGTCTCGGCGCTGACGTGGCCGATCTCGTTGTGAATGTGCTGCCACAGCTGGGTTTCTCGCGGACTGCTCAGCGGCAGATCGACGTGCCCGCCCTCCCCCGGCAACGCGGCAAACCGGCCTTCGCCCAGATCGAGCAAAGTACCGACACCCAGGCCAGTGCCCGGGCCGATCACCACCGCCGGGCGCAACGGCTCCGGCGTACCTTCGCAGACCACGCGGAATTCCCCGGGCTGCAAACGGGTCATGCCCAAGGCCATCGCCGAGAAATCGTTGATCAGCAGCAGTTGCTCGACCTGCAAGGTCTTGCAGAACGCCGTACGGCTCAGGCGCCAGTGATTGTTGGTGAACTTGAATCCATCACCACTCACCGGCCCCGCCACCGACAGGCACACCGAACCGATCGAACCCGGCGCCAGACCGAGGCCGCTCAGGTAGAGGCTGATCGCCTCTTCCGGGCTGGCGTGGTCGGCTGTCGCGAGCACCTGAACCGATTCCAGTTGCTGGTTTTTCCACAACGCGAACCGCGCGTTGGTGCCTCCGATATCACCGACCAAAGCCAGTTTCAATTAAGCGTCTCCAGGGCAGAAGTGAAGGCGCTGGCGCCCTGCTCCGCCGAGCTGAAGGCCAAACGCATGAAGCCAAACAGTTCGCGGCCGCTGCCGATGTTGTTGCCCAACAGGCCTTTGGCGGGTTCGCGCGCTGCAAATTCGGCGGCGTCGACCTTGAGTTCCAAAGTGCCTTTGACGCCATCGACGCGGATGATATCGCCCTCTTGCACCCGCGCCAAAGCACCACCGACATAAGCCTCAGGGCTGACGTGAATCGCCGCCGGGATTTTCCCCGACGCGCCGGACATGCGCCCGTCGGTGACCAGCGCGACTTTGAAGCCGCGATCCTGCAGCACGCCGAGGAACGGCGTCATCTTGTGCAGCTCGGGCATGCCGTTGGAGCGCGGGCCCTGGAAGCGCATCACCGCGACGAAATCCTTCTCCAGCAAACCGGCCTTGAACGCATCGGCCAGATCCTGTTGATCCTGGAACACCATGGCCGGTGCTTCGACGATCTGGTTTTCCAAAGCCACGGCGGAGACCTTCATCACCCCGCGACCAAGATTGCCTTCCATCACCCGCAGACCGCCCTCGGCGGAGAATGCACGGGCCACCGGGCGCAGGATGTTTTCGTCGAGACTGTCGGTCGGGCCTTCGCGCCACACCAGCTCACCGTTATCGAGGAACGGCTCTTGGGTGTAGCGGCTCAGGCCGTGGCCAAGCACGGTGTTGACGTCTTCGTGCAGCAGGCCGGCTTCGAGCAGTTCGCGGATCAGGAACGACATGCCGCCCGCGGCCTGGAAGTGGTTGATGTCGGCTTTGCCGTTCGGGTAGACGTGGCTCAGGGTCGGCACGACTTCGGAGAGGTCGGCCATGTCCTGCCAGGTCAGTTGAATGCCTGCCGCCATGGCGATGGCCGGCATGTGCAGGGTGTGGTTGGTCGAGCCGCCGGTGGCGTGCAACGCAACGATCGAGTTGACCAGCGCCTTCTCGTCGACGATTTCGCCGATCGGCATGAAGTTGCCGTTCTGCTTGGTCAGCCGCGTGACCTGATGCGCGGCTTCGCGGGTCAGGGCATCACGCAACGGCGTGTTCGGGTTGACGAAAGAGGCGCCCGGCAAGTGCAGGCCCATGACTTCCATCAGCAACTGGTTGGTGTTGGCGGTGCCGTAAAAGGTGCAGGTACCCGGGCTGTGGTAGGACTTCATTTCCGATTCCAGCAGCTCTTCACGGGTCGCCTTGCCTTCGGCGTACTTCTGCCGCACGTCGGCTTTTTCCTTATTGGAAATCCCCGAGACCATCGGCCCGCCCGGGACGAAGATCGTCGGCAGATGGCCGAAGCGCAGCGAGCCCATCATCAGGCCCGGGACGATCTTGTCGCAGATACCCAGCATCAGCGCGCCGTCGAACATGTTGTGCGACAGCGCCACCGCCGTGGACATGGCGATCACTTCGCGGCTCGGCAGGCTCAGTTCCATGCCCGGCTCGCCCTGGGTCACGCCATCGCACATCGCCGGCGTACCGCCGGCAAACTGGCCGACCGAGCCGATTTCGCGCAAGGCGTTTTTGATCTGCTGGGGAAACACTTCGTACGGCTGGTGCGCCGAGAGCATGTCGTTATACGAAGAAACAATGGCGATGTTCGCCGAGTTCATCATCCGCAAGCTGTGCTTGTCTTCGCTGCCACACCCGGCCACGCCGTGGGCGAAGTTGGCGCATTGCAGCTTGCCGCGCATCGGCCCGTCGGTGGCGGCGCCGCGAATCAGTGCAAGGTAAGCCTGACGCGTGGCGCGGCTGCGGGCGATAAGCCGTTCGGTGACCTCAAGAACGCGGGGATGCATGTGTAGAACTCCAGGCTAACGGATGTGGCGACCTGATTGTCTATGCTGATCAAACGCCGTTGTTGTTGGAATGACAGACGGCTTTTTTGACCATTCGGACCAGTTGATTCAGGTCACTCGTTGTAGATAAAACAAAATATTGCCACTAAAAAGGCTTGTTTTCTATTTTTATGCGAATAATCTTGTAATTCCAACAACAAAACGACGGCGGCGCTGTTCAATGACTCTTCGAATCGCAATCAATGGTTTTGGCCGCATCGGCCGTAATGTCCTGCGCGCACTGTATACCCAAGGCTATCGACAGGATTTGCAGATTGTCGCCATCAACGATCTGGGCGACAGCGCCATCAACGCCCATCTGCTCAAATACGACACCGTTCACGGCACATTCGACGCCGAAGTGGCCCATGACAATGAGAGCCTGACGGTCAATGGCGACCGCATTGCGGTCAGCGCCATTCGCAACCCGGCCGAGCTGCCATGGGCCGCGGAAAAGATCGATGTGGTGTTCGAATGCACCGGTCTGTTCACCGACCGCGCCAAAGCGGCCGCGCATCTTACTGCCGGCGCCCGCAAAGTCATCATCTCGGCCCCGGCCAAAGGCGCGGACGCCACCGTGGTTTATGGTGTGAACCACGACATTCTGCGTCAGTCGCACCAGATCATTTCCAACGCGTCGTGCACCACCAACTGCCTGGCGCCGGTGGCTCAGGTGCTGCACCGCGAACTGGGGATCGAAAGCGGCCTGATGACCACCATTCATGCCTACACCAACGACCAGAACCTCACCGACGTCTACCACACCGACCCGTACCGTGCGCGTTCGGCCACGCAGAACATGATCCCGAGCAAGACCGGCGCCGCCGAAGCGGTGGGCCTGGTGCTGCCGGAACTGGCGGGCAAACTGACCGGCATGGCCGTGCGGGTGCCGGTGATCAATGTGTCGCTGGTGGACCTGACTGTGCAGTTGAAAAAAGAAGCGTCGGCCGACGAGGTCAACGCGCTGATGAAAGCGGCCAGCCAGCACTCGAAAATTTTGGGTTACAACACGTTGCCGCTGGTTTCCAGCGACTTCAACCATAACCCGCTGTCGTCGATCTTCGATGCCAATCACACCAAAGCCAGCGGCAAACTGCTGAAGGTGCTGGCCTGGTACGACAACGAATGGGGCTTCTCCAACCGCATGCTGGATAACTGCCTGGCGCTCTGCAACGCCGAATAATCCCGCCCGCCCCTGTAGGAGCTGCCGCAGGCTGCGATCTTTTGATCTTGTTTTAAAAGCAACATCAAAAGATCGCAGCCTTCGGCAGCTCCTACATTTGTCTGCTTCGTTCAAAACAACACTTGACCACCGGACTGGATGATAAGCATTATCATTCGCTCGAAATGGATCAGGTTCCCCCGTGAGTCAATCACGCTTCAATCATGTCTTCCTCTCTCAGCGCACGTCCCTGCTGCGCACGATCGAGCGGATGGTCAACAACCACAGCACCGCCGAAGACCTGCTGCAGGAGACCTACCTGCGCGTCACGCGGGCGCTGAGCGAGCGCGCCATCGATCACCTTGAACCCTTCGTCTTTCAGACGGCGCGCAATCTGGCGTTGGATCACCTGCGTGCGCGCAAGATTCATTCACGGACCATGGTCGATGACGTGCCGCAGGATGTGGTGCATAGCGTCGCCGCCCCCGCCAGCAGCGCCGAAGACGCCGCCCACGCCGAACAGATGCTGGAGCGCCTGAACGTGAGCCTCAGTCAACTCAGCCCCCGCCAGCAGCAGATTTTCATTCTCAGCCGCCTGCACGGGCACAGTTATCAGGAAATCGCCGACGAGTTGAACGTCTCGTTGAGCACCGTACAGAAGGAACTCAAGCTGATCATGTCGATCTGCATTGGTGTCGCCGAGCGTCTGAATGGCGACTGAGGCCGTAAGACTTTTCTCTATGCATCAGCAGTGCCTGCACTGATCATCGGGCTTTGCTACCCTTGCCCGACTTTTACGCTTCACTAAAAAAACAGCCGTGCACAGACACTGCCGAGGAAACACCGTGACGGACACCCACCGCTCGCCTTCGCCCGCAACGGCGCAGGACGCTGCAAGTGCAATGGACCAGGCTCTGGACTGGCTCATCGTGCTCGGCAGTGCGGACGACGAGCAGACCCGGCAGTTTCACGCCTGGCTGGCGGCCGATCCGTTGAATGCCGAGGCGTTCGCCAAGGCCCAGGCGATCTGGGACGGGCCGCAAGTGGTGCAATGTGCACAGAGCCTCGCGGCGAAGCCGGCAAAAGTCACCTTGCTCAAACGTCTGCGCCCGCACTGGAAACCCCTGGCGACCGCCGCCGTATTGATCCTCGGCCTGTTCAGTTTCAGCAACCTGCCGATGCGCCTGCAGGCCGATCACCTGACCGTGGTCGGCGAGCGCCAGCGTCTGCAACTGGAGGACGGCTCCAGGGTGCTGCTCAACACCAATTCGGCGTTCTCCAGCACCATCGATGAGCGCCAGCGCGTGGCGCGGCTGTATCAGGGTGAAGCGTTTTTCGAGGTGGGCGCCAACCGTGCTCAGCCATTGGAAATCGATGCCGGCCCGGTACAGGCCAGCGTGCGCGACACCGCGTTCGCCGTGCGTTATCTGGACGGCGTGGCGCAGGTCAATGTGCAGCGCGGCGATGTCGATCTGCGCGCCACCCACAACGACGCGCGGGTGCGTTTGAGCGCCGGCGAAAGCATCCGCATCGGCCCCAATGGTTTCGATCATCCGGCCAAACTGGATCCCGCCACCGACTTGGCCTGGGTTCAGGGCCGGTTGATCTTCGAGAACTGTCCCCTCGACAAGGTGCTCGCCGAACTGCGCCGCTACTACCCGGGCTGGATCATCAACACCAACGAACAGTTGGCCGACGTCAACGTCACCGGCAATTACCGTCTCGACCAGCCGCTCGACGTTGTGCGTTCCCTCGCTCACATCACCTCGGCGCGCCTGCAGGAATTCCCCGCGCTGGTAATTTTGAACTGAATGAGAATTATTTTTACTCGATAGCCGAATCCCGTTCGTCTCGTTATAGCCAATGCAATTGATTCGCATCTTCTGAGGCGAATCAGCACCTATAAAGATTCGTGCGACACGGAGCGCTATCGATGTCCTCTCGCCTTACCCGCCAGACTGCTTCCCCTTCCCGCGTATTGTCGCTGTTGACGGCCGCCATCCTCATGGCCGGCACCGCACCGCTGATGGCTGCCACCGAACAACCGGCGCGCAACATGGGTGATTATTCGTTTTCGATCGCCCAGCAACCGCTGGTGTCGGCGCTCAATGCCTTCACCAGCGTGACCGGCTGGCAGGTCGGCTTGCCGGCAGAACTGGGCCAGGGTGTTTCGTCCCCGGGCGTGCGCGGTTCGCTGCCGCCGGAAAAAGCCCTGGAGCGCCTGTTGGTGGGGACCAACCTGAGCTTCCGCAAGCTGAGCAACAACAACGTGGTGCTGGAAAAGCGCAATAACAGCGGCGCGCTCAATCTGGATCAGGTGACCATCAGCGCCACTCGCCAGGAACAATCGGTCAACAGCGTGCCGGCCACCGTCACCGTGCAGACCCGCCAGGATCTGGACCGCAACAACGTCAACACCATCAAGGATCTGGTGCGCTACGAGCCGGGTGTGTCCGTCGGCGGCGCCGGCCAGCGCGGCGGCATCAGCGGCTACAACATTCGCGGCATCGACGGCGACCGCATCCTGACGCAGGTCGACGGCGTCGAAGTACCGGACGGTTTCTTCAACGGCCCGTACGCCAAGACCCAGCGCAATTACGTCGACCCGGAAATCGTCAAACGCGTGGAAATCCTCCGTGGCCCGGCCTCGGTGCTGTACGGCAGCAACGCCATCGGCGGCGCCGTCAGTTACTACACCCTCGACCCGGACGACATCATCAAGCCGGGCAAAGATGTCGGCGCGCGCCTGAAAACCGGTTACAGCTCTGCCGATGAGAGCTGGCTGAAATCCGCCACCGTCGCCGGCCGCGCCGAGCAGTTCGACGGCTTGCTGCACTTCAGCCAGCGCGACGGCCACGAAACCGACTCCTACGGCAGCAACAACGGCACGGGCCTCGCCCGCACCGCCGCTAACCCGGAAGACGTCAAAGCCACCAACGTACTGGCGAAAATCGGCTGGAACTACAACGAAGATTCGCGTCTGGGCCTGACCTACGAAAAGTACAAGGATGATCGCGACACCGATCAGAAAAGCGCCTACGGCGGCCCGTACTTCAATGGCGCCCCGACCATCCCCAACAGCGTGCTGCCCGGCGGCATGTACCAGTGGCGCACCGGCAACGACACCATCACCCGTGAACGTTTCGGCCTCGAACACAGCTTTGCCCTCGACAGCCTGCTGGCGGATAACGTGAAGTGGAGCCTCAACCATCAGGTCGCCAAGACTGACCAGAGCACCGAAGAGTTCTACTACCCGATGACCCGAAAAGTGCTGCGTACCCGCGACACGATCTACGAGGAAAAACAGTGGGTATTCGATGCGCAACTGGACAAGGCCTTCGCCATCGGTGACACCGATCACGTGCTGACGTACGGCACCACGATCAAGCAGCAGAAAGTCACCGGTTCGCGCAGCGGCGACGGCAAGTGCCTGGCGGTCGGTCGTGGCTGCACCGCCATCGGCGCCACCAGTGCGGCAGACGTGCTGAAGAAATCCAGCGATTTCCCGGACCCGACCATCAACACCTACAGCCTGTTCGCTCAGGATCAGATCAGCTGGAACAAGTGGACCTTCCTGCCGGGCCTGCGCTACGACTACACCCAGCTCAAGCCGCACATCACCCAGGAATTCCTCAACACCGTGGCCGCCGACGGTAACGGCACGGTCAGCGACGAGAACAAGACCTGGCACAAAGTCTCGCCAAAATTCGGCCTGACCTACGCCCTGACCGACAACTACACCTGGTACGGCCAGTACGCCGAAGGTTTCCGCACGCCGACCGCCAAAGCGCTGTACGGCCGCTTCGAAAACAGCACCACCGGCTACAACGTGGCGCCGAATCCGGATCTGGAGCCGGAAAAAAGCAAAAGCTATGAAACCGGTCTGCGCGGCAACTTCGAGCAAGGCTCGTTCGATGTGGCGGTGTTCTATAACAAGTACCGCGATTTCATCAACGAAGACGCGGTCACTCCTGGTTACGATGAGCTGACCTTCCAGTCGAGCAACATCAAGCACGCGACCATCAAGGGTGCCGAAGTCAAAGGTCGCTTGAACCTCGATGCGTTCGGCGCACCGCAAGGCCTGTACACCCAGGGCTCGATCGCCTACGCCTACGGGCGCAACAACGACACCGGCGAGCCGCTCAACAGCGTCAACCCGCTGACCGGCGTGTTCGGCCTGGGTTACGACCAGGACAACTACGGTGGCCTGCTGAGCTGGACCGTGGTGAAGAAGAAGGATCGCGTCGACGACACGCAATTCAAGTCGCCGGACGGCGTCAGCAGCCAGTTCAAATCGCCGGGCTTCGGCATTCTCGACCTGGCCGGTTATTACAAGGTTACCGATGACGTCACCGTCAGCGGCGGCATTTACAACCTGACCGACAAGAAATACTGGCTGTGGGATGACGTGCGCGGTTACGACGGTGTGGGCGAGGCTTCGGTCATCAGCCCGGCCAACCTCGACCGCCTGACCCAACCGGGCCGCAATTTCGCGATCAACCTGATCTGGGACATCTGACCCGGGCCGAACTCACTGCGCATGTATGCACATTGCGCAGTGAGGTTTTTTTACGCTCGCACGTCTTCTTGTTCGTCTCGTTAGCAAGCGCCTCTTTTATCAAGGACCTCCCATGACCACTTCGGAAAAAGCCCTGCGTTCACAACGCCTGAACCAGATCACCCACGAGCCGCACAGCAAACTCGATGCGCTGGTCAAGGCTCACGCGCCGTTCGAGACCCGCGCCAACTTCGCCCGTTTCGTGGTCGCGCAGTACCTGTTCCAGTCGGAGCTGGTTGACCTCTACAACAACCCCGAACTGACCGCCATCGTCCCTGACCTGCCGGCCCGTTGCCGCGCTGAAGCGGCCAAGGCCGACCTGGCGGATCTGCACACCGACATCCCGGCACCCGTGGCCGGCGCGCTGAAAAACCCGAGCAAGGCCCGTGCCCTCGGCTGGATCTTCGTCTCCGAAGGTTCGAAGCTGGGCGCGGCATTCCTGATCAAACGCGCGGTGGCGCTGGAGCTGAGCGAAACCTTCGGTGCGCGTCACCTGGGCGAGCCTGAAGGTGGCCGTGCCGAGGGCTGGAAAAGCTTCGTGCGCACCCTTGATTCGCTGCAGTTCACTGCCGAGGAAGAAGCCGAAGTGGAACAAGGCGCAATCGACGCATTCAACCGCTTCACCGTGCTGCTGGAACAGGCTTACGCCACCGAAGCCGAACCGGCCTGACCCACCCAAAATCCCCCTGTAGGAGCTGCCGCAGGCTGCGATCTCTTGATCTTGAAAACAACATCAAAAGATCGCAGCCTGCGGCAGCTCCTACAGGGGGGCCGCGTAAGCCTGTAAGATTCCCGTCCCGCTTCAGAAGCAACCGCCGAGCCCATGCCGCAACCCGCCTCCTCCAAACTCGCCCGCCTGCTGTTCGGCCTGCTGGCCTATGTCAGCCTCGGCATTGGCCTGATCGCCATCGTCGTGCCCGGCCTGCCGACCACCGAGTTCATCCTGCTCGCCGCCTGGGCCGCGACCCGCAGCTCGCCACGCCTGAGTGCCTGGCTGGAAAACCATCGGCTGTTCGGGCCGATCCTGAGCAACTGGCGCAACGGCAAGATCATCGCGCGCAAGGCCAAGGTCAGCGCCACCGTCAGCATGCTGCTGTGCGCGACGCTGATGCTGGTGATGCTCGATCACGGCTGGCCGGTGTATCTGGCGATTGCCGGGATGAGTCTGGGCAATCTGTGGATCTGGTCGCGTCCGGAAGCGATCCCCTCCTCTTCCTGACCTCCCGCTATGCTTTGTGGATGTGGCTTTTGTGGTGAGGGGATTTATCCCCGATTGGCTGCGCAGCAGCCACTAATCAGGCATCCGCAGAGTGTCAGTTAAAAATGGTGGTCAGGTTTTGGGCCTGCTGCGCAGTCCATCGGGGATAAATCCCCTCACCACAAAGCCTCATCACCAGCAGTTCCTCAGTGTTCACCAGGCTGAAACTTCCCTGTAATCAATCGCCTTTTCAGCACAATCCCCTGCGCAAACGTTTAGCGTCGACCGTTCGTCGGCAAGCGCCTCATGCGCCATCGCTGCGCGCCGATGAGCAATGCATGGCGCTGAATGGATTTGGCGAACCGGGTAGTTAATCCCGTGGCCACCTGCTCATTCATTCACGAGATCGCCCCATGTTCGACTCTCTCTCCATTCGCCTGAAAATCGTCCTGCTCTCCGGCCTGTGCCTGCTGGGTGTGGTTGCGCTGATCGTCGGCATGAACATTTACCAGACCAACCAGAACGACGAACTGGTCAGCAACTCCAGCAACCAACTGCTCACCGCCAGTGTGCAGAACCTGTTGCAGGCCAAGGCGGCCGAGCAGGCTGTGCGGGTGCAGAAGACCTTTGGCGAGAGCCTGACGGTGATCACTGCGCTGGCCGATCAGATCAAGGACATGCGCGTGCTGGCCGCCAAGCGTTCGCTGGACGCCGGCGCCCTGCGTGAAGAGTTGAACCAGAGCCTGAAAACCGCGTTCGAGCGCAACGACAAGGTGCTCGGCATCTGGCTCGCCTTCGAACCCAACGGCCTCGATGGCAAGGACAGCGAGTTCGTCAACGATGCCGCGCGCCAGTCCAACGAAGCCGGGCGCTTTGCGACTTACTGGAGCCGTGCCGCCGGTTCGGCGCTGAACACGATCATGGTCGAAGAAGACATGACCAAGACCACCCTCAGCGTCAGCGGCACGCCGTACAACAGCTGGTACACCTGCCCTCGCGACAACAAGCGCACCTGCCTGCTCGACCCGTATGCCGACACCGTGGGCAACAAGGAAATGTTGATGACCACCATTTCCGTGCCGCTGATCGTCGACGGCAAGGCCATCGGTGTGGTCGGCGTCGACATCGCCCTCGATGCCCTGCAAGCGGCGGCCGTGGAGTCGCAGCGCAATCTGTTCAACAACGCCGGGCACATGCTGATCGTCTCCGGCAGTGGCGTGCTCGCTGCCGACAGTTCCGACGCGACCAGGGTCGGCAAAAAGATCAGCGACACCCTCGGCGCCGACGGCAAGGATCTGTTGCAACTGGTCAGCAGCGGCACGCCGAAGATTCTCGAACAGGGCGACCTGATTCGCGCCGTGTACCCGGTCGATCCGATTGGCAATTCGCGGGCCTGGGGCGTGGTCATCGACCTGCCGAAACAAGTGCTGCTGGCCGACTCGGTCAAGCTGCAAGCCGTGCTCGACGATGCGCAGGAAACCGGTGTGCTCACCGCCTTGGCGGTGGCGGCCGTTGCCGGTTTGATTGGCTTGCTGCTGATCTGGCTGACCGCCTCCGGTGTCACCCGCCCGATCAACAATGTCGCCGAGATGCTGAAAAACATCGCCAGCGGTGAAGGCGATCTGACCCAGCGCCTGAACTACAGCAAGAAGGATGAACTGGGCGAACTGGTGAACTGGTTCAACCGCTTCCTCGACAAGCTGCAACCGACCATCGCCCAGATCAAGCAGAGCATCACCGAAGCGCGGGGCACTGCCGATCAGTCTTCGGAAATCGCCCGTCAGACCAGCGAAGGCATGCAGGTGCAATTCCGCGAGATCGATCAGGTCGCCACCGCGTCCAACGAAATGAGCGCCACCGCCCACGACGTCGCCAACAGCGCGTCGAACGCGGCCAACGCCGCCAAGGGCGCCGACCAGTCGGCCAAGGACGGCATGTCGATCATCGAGCGCAGCACCCGCGACATCAATCAACTGGCCGATGAAGTCAGCAAAGCGGTGACCGAAGTCGAAGCGCTGGCAGTCAACAGCGAGCAGATCGGTTCGGTGCTGGAAGTGATCCGCAGCATCGCCGAACAGACCAACCTGCTGGCGCTCAACGCCGCCATCGAAGCCGCCCGCGCCGGGGAAAGCGGTCGCGGATTTGCCGTGGTGGCCGACGAGGTGCGCAACCTTGCCAAGCGCACTCAGGATTCAGTTGAGGAAATTCGCGTGGTGATCGAACGCATCCAGACCGGCACCCGTGGCGTGGTCGCGACCATGCACTCGAGCCAGACCCAGGCGCACAACAACGCCGGGCAGATCCGTCAGGCCGTGGATGCGCTGGGCAAGATCAGCGATGCGGTGACCGTGATCAGCGACATGAACCTGCAGATCGCCAGCGCCGCCGAACAGCAGAGCGCCGTGGCCGAAGAGGTCAACCGCAACGTCTCGGCGATTCGTACCGTGACTGAGACGCTGACTGAACAGGCCACTGAATCGGCGGCGATCAGCAGCCAGCTCAATGCGTTGGCGAGTCAGCAGATGAAGCTGATGGATCAGTTCCGCGTCTGAAAATCACCACAGTCCCTGTGGGAGCTGGCTTGCCAGCGATGACGGTGGATCAGTCAGTACATGAGTGACTGACACACCGCAATCGCTGGCAAGCCAGCTCCCACAGGGGGCAGTGTTCGTTGTTCGGGGATTTCATCTGCCTCGAGATTTTTTTGCACTATCATCGCCCTCTCTCCCGGAGGGCCTTCGATGACTGATTTACTCACGTCCATTCAAGCCGCACTCGGCTTGCCCAACACGCCGATTCCGTTCACCGCCAGTGGCGCCCTGCCCTCGGCGTTCGCCGTGACCGATCTGGCCTGCGCCAGCATCGCCGCTGCCGGTCAGGCCGTCAGCGAACTGCTCCAGCAACAGACCGGGCGCCTGCCCGCCGTGGAAGTCGACCGAAGACTGGCGTCGTTCTGGTTTGCCACCTCGTTGCGGCCGATCGGTTGGGAAACCCCGCCGCTGTGGGATCCGGTTGCCGGTGACTACGCAACCGAAAACGGCTGGATCCGCCTCCACACCAACGCCCCGCATCACCGCGCCGCAGCCGAACGCGTGCTAGGTGCCTGCGCCGACCGTGCCGCAATGGCGAAGAAAGTCGCGCAGTGGCGCAGCGCCGAACTGGAACAGGCGGTGGTCGAGGCCAACGGCTGCGCCGCCGAAATGCGCAGCTGGGCGCAATGGCAGCAGCATCCGCAAGGGTTGGCAGTGAATGCCGAGCCGCTGGTGCATTTCAGCCCCGATCAGGACGAAACACTCAAACCATGGCAAGGCTCGGTGGCGCAACCGCTGGCCGGGCTCAAGGTGCTGGACCTGACCCGCGTGCTCGCCGGTCCCACCGCCAGCCGTTTTCTCGCGGGTCTGGGCGCCAATGTGCTGCGCATCGATCCGCCGAGCTGGAACGAGCCAGGCGTCATCCCGGACATGACCCTTGGCAAACGCTGCGCGCGGCTGGATCTGCAGCAACCCGCCGATCGTGCAGTGTTCGAGAACCTGTTGAAGGACGCCGACATTCTCGTGCACGGCTACCGCGCCGATGCCCTGGAGCAGCTCGGTTTCGGCGCCGAACGCCGCCGACAACTGGCGCCAGGTTTGATCGACGTCTGCCTCAATGCCTACGGCTGGAGCGGCCCGTGGCAGAACCGTCGTGGTTTCGACAGCCTGGTGCAGATGAGCAGCGGCATCGCCGAGGCCGGTCAGCGCTGGAAGCATGCCGATAAACCAACGCCATTGCCGGTGCAGGGGCTGGATCACGGCACCGGGTATTTGATGGCGGCCAGTGCGATACGGCTTCTGACGGAGCGATTGAAGACGGGCCGGGGTGGCTCGGCGCGGTTGTCACTGGCGCGCACCGCCAGGCTGTTGATCGAACGGGGGCCGGGGACGAGCGAGGCGTTGCGGGCTGAAGATGCGCAGGATAAAAGCCTGTCGCTGGAGCAGACACCGTGGGGGCCGGCGCATCGATTGCTGGCGCCGGTGACGATCAGCGGGACGCCGCTGCACTGGGCGTTGCCGGCCAGCGAATTGGGTTCACATCGCCCGTTGTGGTGAAACCATGCAGACCTCTTCGCTGGCAAGCCAGCTCCCACAGGTTCAAAGGTGTTCACACACTCTGTGTTCGACACAGACACTGTGGGAGCTGGCTTGCCAGCGATGGGGCCAGTCCGAGCAGCACACACTATTGATCAGTCAGCCCGGCTCAAAGACGTCCACAACACCTGCGCCGCATACCCGCGAAACGGCCGCCAGGCCTCAGCCCGATCCGCCAGTTCCCGCGCCGCAGGTCGCACACCTTCCAGCACCTCCAGCGCCCGCAGCAAGCCGACATCGCCATGGGGAAAGCCGTCCATATCGCGCAACTGCCGCAATGCGATGTACTGCGCCGTCCACCCGCCAATCCCGTGCAACGCCAGCAACCGCGCCACGCCACCCTCGCGCCCCGGCTCGAACAGCAGCGGATCATCCAGCAGCGCCTGCGCCACGCCCGATAACGTTCGCCCGCGACTTTTCGGCATGCCCAGCGCCGCCAGGTCCGCCATCGCCAACACGCCGGCCTCGGGGAACACATGCGTCAGGCCCGGCAACTTCGAGCGCAAGGGCGCGCCATAGTGCGCAAGCAGTTTGCCCGCCAGGCGAATCGCCGCCACCACGGTGATCTGCTGCCCCAGCACCGCCCGAAACGCCAGCTCCAGACCGTCCCACGCCCCCGGTACCCGCAGCCCAGGGCGCTCGGCAATCAAACGCGCGAGCAGCGGATCATTCGCCAGATGCCGATGCATCAATGCCAGATCGGCATCCAGATCAAACATCCGACGCAAACGCTGAATGATCTCCGGCACAACGGCCGGATCAGGACAATCCAGCTCGACTTCCAGCGCATCACCCGCGCCCGCCCACACCGACAGCGTACCCTGCACCCCGCGCAGGCCAATGCTGCGCGAGTAAACGCCCTCCACCACCGTCTCCATTCCCACCACCGCCCGCGCCGCGAGAAACCCGAGCATCGCGTCCCAGTCATAGGGCGGCTGATAAGCCAGCGTCAGCCTCACAGCGACAGCACACCGCTGTACAAGCCATACGCCGCCAGCCCCGCGCCGATCAGCACGCAGGCAAAAATGCCCTTCTCCACCGTGGTGAACAACGGCTCGCCCTGCTCATGCTTGGCCTTGGCGAACAGCACCACGCCCGGCGCGTACAACAGCGCCGACAGCAGCAAATACTTCACACCACCCGCATACAACAGCCACACCGCGTAGCACAGGGCGATGCCACCGATCAGCAGGTCTTTGGTGCGTTCAGCCGAAGCATGTTCGTAAGTTTCGCCACGCCCGCTGAGCAACACCGCGTACGCCGCCGACCACAGGTACGGCACCAGAATCATCGAAGAGGCGAGGTAGATCAGACTGGTGTAGGTGCCGGCGGAGAACAGTGTGATCAGCAGGAAAATCTGAATCATCACGTTGGTCAGCCACAGCGCATTGACCGGCACATGGTTGGCGTTTTCCTTTTTCAGGAACGCCGGCATGGTCTTGTCCCGGGCCGTGGCGAAGAGAATTTCGGCGCAGAGCAGCGCCCACGACAGCAATGCGCCGAGCAGGGAAACCGCCAGACCGATGCTGATCAGCAATGCCCCCCACGGCCCGACGATGTGTTCCAGCACCGCCGCCAGCGACGGGTTCTGCAGGGTCGCCAGTTCCGGCTGGCTCATGATCCCCAGGGACAGCACGTTAACCAGCACCAGCAGCGCCAGCACGCCAAGAAAACCGATCACCGTGGCGCGGCCGACGTCGCTGCGTTTCTCCGCCCGCGCCGAATACACGCTGGCGCCCTCGATGCCGATGAACACGAACACCGTCACCAGCATCATGTTGCGCACCTGATCCATCACCCCGCCGAAGCTCGGGTTGCTGCGGCCCCAGATATCGCGGGTGAAAATGTCGGCCTTGAACGCCACAGCGGCAATCACGATGAACATGATCAGTGGCACGATCTTGGCGACCGTGGTCACCTGATTGATGAACGCTGCCTCCTTGATCCCGCGCATCACCAGAAAATGCACCGCCCACAACAACACCGACGCGCAGCCGATGGCGATCGGCGTATTGCCTTGGCCGAACACCGGGAAGAAGTAACCGAGGGTGCTGAACAGCAACACGAAATAACCGACGTTGCCCAGCCACGCACTGATCCAGTAGCCCCAGGCGGACGAGAAACCCATGTAGTCGCCGAAACCGGCCTTGGCGTAGGCGTAGACCCCGGAGTCCAGCTCGGGCTTGCGATTGGCCAGGGTCTGGAACACGAACGCCAGGGTCAGCATGCCGATGGCGGTGATCCCCCAGCCGATCAGGATCGCCCCGGCATCGGCGCGGGCAGCCATGTTCTGTGGCAGCGAAAAAATCCCCCCGCCAATCATCGAACCCACCACCAGGGCGATCAACGCACCCAGTCGCAGCTTTTGCGTCGGTTGCGACATTCCAGTCTCCCTTTTCCTGACAACGATTATCGAAACCTGTTTATACCTGTGGCGAGGGGATTTATCCCCGATGGGTGGCGAAGCCGCCCCAAACCCTGAGAATTCGTTCTGTCTGATACGCCGCGC
>NZ_QAIK01000167.1:18788-32642 GCF_003061005.1 Pseudomonas sp. HMWF021
CGGGGATAAATCCCCTCGCCACTAAGTGCGTCTGTTTCAGGGAATTAACTTAAAGAATAAAGCCTGTGTACATTTTATTTCGAACAACTCCGAATCGAACCTTTGATATAGCGACTGACGCTAACGCCTAGCACGGTAAGACAGTTTTGTGCGCGAATCCTAATAAATCAATTCTGTACTGAAAACAGATGCTGAAAATTTGCCAAAAGCTGAAAAACAACTAGCGTGATAATTCGAAAGTAATAAGACCAATTCCCAACCACAACAGGCAAAGGCCTCTAGGACGGGCCTTCCAGACGATAGCGTTATGCCTTCAGTTGTTTCATAAGTCATTCATTAACAATGGAATGTGGCCATGAACTGATCCAAGTCAGCTGTTTGAACAGACAACAGCATTACGCTGTGAACTCTTCTCTCCTGCAATGGAGTCATGCAATGTCTGAAGCTCCCGGAAAACTACGACTAGGTGCACTGGTTGCCTTGGTAGTCGGATCAATGATCGGTGGCGGGATATTCTCTTTGCCACAAAACATGGCCGCCAGCGCCGACGTCGGCGCGGTGCTGATCGGTTGGGCCATCACCGCTGTCGGCATGCTCACCCTCGCTTTTGTCTTTCAAACCCTCGCCAATCGCAAGCCTGACCTGGACGGCGGTGTCTACGCCTACGCCAAGGCCGGTTTCGGCGACTACATGGGTTTCTCGTCCGCCTGGGGCTACTGGATCAGTGCCTGGCTGGGCAACGTCGGCTACTTTGTTCTGTTGTTCAGCACCCTCGGGTATTTCTTTCCGGTTTTCGGCGAAGGCAACACGGTTGCTGCAGTGATTGGCGCCTCGGTGCTGCTGTGGGCCGTGCATTTCCTTGTGCTGCGCGGGATCAAGGAAGCGGCGTTCATCAACCTCGTGACCACCGTCGCCAAGGTCGTGCCGCTGCTGCTGTTCGTGCTGATCGCGATCTTCGCTTTCAAACTGGACATCTTTACCGCCGACATCTGGGGTGTGAAAAACCCGGATTTGGGCAGCGTGATGAACCAGGTGCGCAACATGATGCTGGTCACCGTGTGGGTGTTCATCGGCATCGAAGGCGCAAGCATCTTCTCGGCGCGGGCGGAAAAACGCTCGGACGTCGGCAAGGCCACCGTCATCGGCTTCATCACCGTGCTGCTGTTCCTGGTGCTGGTCAACGTGCTGTCGCTAGGCATCATGACTCAGCCGGAACTGGCCAAACTGCAGAACCCTTCGATGGCCGCCGTGCTGGAGCACGTGGTCGGTCACTGGGGCGCGGTGCTGATCAGCGTCGGGCTGATCATCTCGCTGCTGGGGGCGCTGCTGTCGTGGGTGCTGCTGTGCGCGGAGATCATGTTCGCCGCCGCCAAAGACCACACCATGCCCGAGTTCCTGCGCCGCGAGAACGCCAACCACGTACCGGTCAACGCCCTGTGGCTGACCAACGCGATGGTCCAGCTGTTCCTGATCATCACCCTGTTCTCGGCCAGCACTTACCTGTCACTTATCTACCTCGCCACCTCGATGATTCTGGTGCCGTACCTGTGGTCGGCCGCCTATGCCCTGCTGCTGGCAGTGCGCGGTGAAACCTACGAGGGTTTTGCGGCCGAACGGCGCAAGGATCTGATTATCGGCGGCATCGCGCTGATCTACGCGGTGTGGCTGCTGTATGCCGGCGGGGTCAAGTATCTGCTGCTCTCGGCCCTGCTCTACGCACCCGGCGCGATCCTGTTCGCCAAGGCCAAGCTGGAACTCAAACAACCGATTTTCACTAACGTCGAGAAGCTGATTTTCGCCGCAGTGGTCGTGGGTGCCCTGGTGGCTGCCTACGGTCTCTACGACGGCTTCCTGACCTTGTAACCCTTGATTTGTAATCTGGAGGATCACTGCAATGACCACGGAAAAAGTTAAGTACGGCGTCCATTCCGAAGCCGGCAAACTGCGCAAAGTCATGGTTTGCTCCCCAGGTCTGGCCCATCAGCGCCTGACCCCCAACAACTGCGATGAACTGCTGTTCGACGACGTGCTCTGGGTGGCCCAGGCCAAACGCGACCACTTCGACTTCGTGACCAAGATGCGTGAACGCGGGATCGAAGTGCTGGAAATGCACAACCTGCTGACCGACATCGTCGCCATCCCCGAAGCGCTGGACTGGATCCTCGACCGCAAGGTCACCGCTGACTCGGTGGGCCTGGGCCTGATCAGCGAAGTGAAATCCTGGCTGAAGAGCCTGGAGCCGCGACACATCGCCGAATACCTGATCGGCGGCGTATCGGCCGATGATCTGCCGGACAGCTTCGGTGGCAAGACCATCCAGATGTTCCGCGACTTCCTCGGCCACTCCAGCTTCATCCTGCCGCCGCTGCCGAACACCCAGTTCACCCGCGACACCACTTGCTGGATCTACGGCGGCGTGACACTGAACCCGATGTACTGGCCGGCGCGACGTCAGGAAACCCTGCTGACCACTGCCATCTACAAGTTCCACCCGCAGTTCACCAACGCCGATTTCGAGATCTGGTACGGCGACCCGGACAAGGATCACGGCAGCTCGACCCTCGAGGGCGGCGACGTGATGCCAATCGGCAACGGCGTGGTGTTGATCGGCATGGGTGAACGCTCGTCGCGGCAGGCCATCGGCCAACTGGCGCTGAACCTGTTCAAGAACAAAGCCGTGGAAAAAGTCATCGTCGCCGGCCTGCCGAAGTCCCGTGCCGCGATGCACCTGGACACCGTGTTCAGCTTCTGCGACCGCGACCTGGTGACGATCTTCCCGGAAGTGGTCAACCAGATTGTCGCGTTCACTCTGCGCCCTGACGAAAGCAAACAGGGCGGCATCGACATCCGCCGCGAGGAAGGCAGTTTCCTCGACACCGTGGCCAAAGCCCTCAACCTGCCGAAGCTGCGCGTGGTGGAAACCGGCGGCAACAGCTTCGCCGCCGAACGCGAGCAATGGGACGACGGCAACAACGTGGTGGCCGTGGAACCGGGCGTGGTCATCGGCTACGACCGCAACACCTACACCAACACCCTGCTGCGCAAGGCCGGCGTGGAAGTCATCACCATCAGCGCCGGCGAACTCGGTCGTGGCCGTGGCGGCGGCCACTGCATGACCTGCCCGATCGTGCGTGACCCAATCGATTACTAACGACCATCTCCCCGGCCGCACCCATCCCGTAGCGGCCGGGCCGATTACCGAATCCAAGGAGAATCATCATGGCGTTCAACATCCACAACCGTAACCTGCTCAGCCTGGAACACCACACCCCACGTGAGCTGCGTTACCTGCTCGACCTGTCTCGCGATCTGAAACGCGCCAAGTACACCGGCACCGAGCAGCAACACCTGAAGGGCAACAACATCGCCCTGATCTTCGAAAAAACCTCGACCCGCACCCGCTGCGCGTTCGAAGTGGCGGCTTACGATCAAGGCGCCAACGTCACCTACATCGACCCGAACTCGTCGCAGATCGGCCACAAGGAAAGCATGAAGGACACGGCCCGCGTGCTGGGTCGCATGTATGACGCCATCGAGTACCGTGGCTTCAAACAGGAAATCGTCGAAGAGCTGGCGAAGTTTGCCGGGGTGCCGGTGTTCAACGGTCTGACCGATGAATATCACCCGACGCAAATGATTGCCGACGTGCTGACCATGCGCGAACACGCCGACAAGCCGATCCACGAAATCAGTTACGCCTACCTCGGTGACGCGCGCAACAACATGGGTAACTCGCTGCTGCTGGTCGGCGCCAAACTGGGCATGGACGTACGCATCTGCGCGCCGAAAGCCCTGTGGCCGCATGACGACCTGGTGGATCGCTGCAAAAAATACGCAGAAGAATCCGGCGCCCGCATCACCCTCACCGAAGACCCGAAAGCGGCGGTCAAAGGCGTGGACTTCATCCACACCGACGTCTGGGTCTCGATGGGCGAGCCGGTGGAAGCCTGGGCCGAGCGTATCCAGCAACTGCTGCCGTATCAGGTCAACAAGGAGCTGATGAAAGCCACCGGCAACCCGCGCACCAAGTTCATGCACTGCCTGCCGGCGTTTCACAACAGCGATACCAAGGTCGGCAAACAGATCGCCGAACAGTACCCGCACCTGGCCAACGGCATCGAAGTGACCGACGACGTGTTCGAGTCGCCCGCCTGCATCGCCTTCGAGCAAGCGGAAAACCGCATGCACACGATCAAGGCGATCCTGGTCTCGACCCTGGCTGATCTCTAATTGATCGACACGGTCACTGTGGGAGCTGGCTTGCCAGCGATAGCGGTGTGTCAGACAACAGAAATGCTGACTGATACACCGCCATCGCGGGCAAGCCCGGCTCCCACAGTGATCGCACCGAGCCGTTAATCATTACCTGTAGGAGCTGCCGAAGGCTGCGATCTTTTGACTTTGTTTTTTTAAAAGATCCAGATCAAAAGATCGCAGCCTTCGGCAGCTCCTACAGGGTTATCGAATTCTGAAAGGATTGCATTATGCGTATCGTCGTAGCTCTGGGCGGTAACGCCCTGCTCCGTCGTGGCGAGCCGATGACCGCTGACAACCAGCGCGCCAACATCCGCATCGCCACCGAGCAAATCGCCAAGATCCATCCCGGCAACCAACTGGTCATCGCCCACGGCAATGGCCCGCAAGTCGGCCTGCTGTCGCTGCAGGCGGCGGCCTACACCTCCGTCACCCCTTACCCGCTGGACGTGCTCGGTGCCGAAACCGAAGGCATGATCGGCTACATCATCGAACAGGAACTGGGCAACCTGCTGGACTTCGAAGTGCCGTTCGCCACCCTGCTGACCCAGGTCGAAGTCGACGCCAAGGACCCGGCCTTCCAGAACCCGACCAAACCGATCGGCCCGGTCTACGACAAGGCCGAAGCGGAAAAACTCGCCGCCGAGAAAGGCTGGGCGATTGCCGCCGACGGTGACAAATTCCGTCGCGTGGTGGCCAGTCCCCGGCCAAAACGCATCTTTGAAATCCGCCCGATCAAGTGGTTGCTGGACAAGGGCAGCATCGTCATTTGCGCCGGTGGCGGCGGTATTCCGACCATGTACGACGAGCACCGTAACCTCAAGGGCATCGAGGCGGTGATCGACAAGGATCTGTGCTCGTCACTGCTGGCCGAGCAACTGGAAGCCGACTTGCTGGTGATCGCCACCGACGTCAACGCGGCGTTCATCGATTACGGCAAGCCGTCGCAGAAAGCCATCGCCGAAGCGCACCCGGATGAACTCGAACGCCTCGGTTTCGCCGCCGGCTCCATGGGGCCGAAGGTGCAGGCAGCCTGCGAATTCGCACGCCATACTGGCAAGGTTGCGGTGATCGGCTCGCTGGCGGACATCGAAGCCATCGTTCAGGGCACTGCGGGTACGCGGGTCAGCACGGCGAAGTCCGGTATCAGCTACCGATAACGATCAGAAACTCCTGGGGCAGGCCGAGGTTCTGCCCTTCTCCCATGCCTTGAAAGGAGAAACCCATGGCTCAGTTCGAACCCGGTCATTTGCACATCGAGCGGCACGCGTTGAACAAGGACGATGTCAGTTACGACCTGTGCCTCGACTATCAAGTGTTCACCGATCCCAAGGACGGCAAAGGAATGCAGTTCACCCTGCACGGCAGCATCCAGGGCAAGGACATGAAGGAAACGTTTTTCCTGCCCAAGGACCAGGCCTACAACTTCGCCAGCAACGTGACCAAGATTGCCGAGAAATATGGCATTCCCAAGACTCACAGCAGCATCGGCTCGCAGCACAAGCATTACGACCTGATGTTCGAGGATGTGCGGGTGCAGTTGAATATGAAATCCGGGGACCCGGTGAAACCGGAACACCTCGAATAACCACCCGAATCAAAAGATCGCAGCCTTCGGCAGCTCCTACATTGATCGCTTTTCTGTAGGAGCTGCCGAAGGCTGCGATCTTTTGATCTGATTTCACCATTGCCCCGCCCCAAGGCATACTTGCCCCCCTCCGCACTGCAGAACACTGAACCGCCCCCATGCGTATCCACGTCAGCTTCATCGACCGCGTCGGCATTACCCAGGAAGTCCTGGCGATCCTCGGTGGGCGCAATCTCAATCTGGATGCGGTGGAGATGATTCCGCCCAACGTTTACATCGACGCGCCGACCTTGAGTGCGCAAGTGCTCGAAGAGTTGAAAGATGCGCTGTTCCGCGTGCGCGGCGTGGAGGCCGTGGTGGTGGTCGATATTCTTCCGGGCCAGCGCCGGCACTTGCAGCTGGATGCCTTGCTCGCGGCGATGACCGACCCGGTACTCGCCCTCGATAGCGCGGGGAAAGTGCTGCTGGCGAACCCGGCACTGATCGCCCTGTACGGCCGCGAACCGGCGGGGGAAAGCGTCGCTGAACTGTTCAACGATCCCGGCCTGCTGGACACCCTGCTCGAACAAGGCTTGCGCCTGTCACTGCGGGAAATCACCGTCAACGGCCAGACCCTGTTGCTCGACGCCACGCCGATCACCGACGCAGGCGCGCTGCTGACCCTGTATCAACCGAACCGTATCGGCGAACAGCTCTCGGCGCTGCACCATGACCACGCCGAGGGTTTCGACGCGCTGCTCGGCGAATCTCCGGCGATTCGCACCCTCAAGGCCCGCGCACAACGGGTCGCCGCACTCGATGCGCCACTGCTGATTCAAGGCGAAACCGGCACCGGTAAAGAACTGGTGGCCCGCGCCTGCCACGCGATCAGTGCGCGGCACAGTGCGCCGTTTCTCGCACTGAACTGCGCGGCCCTGCCGGAAAACCTCGCCGAGAGCGAACTGTTCGGCTACGCCCCCGGCGCCTTCACCGGTGCGCAACGTGGCGGCAAACCGGGGCTGATGGAACTGGCAAACCAGGGCACGGTGTTTCTCGACGAGATCGGCGAGATGTCGCCGTACTTGCAGGCCAAACTGCTGCGTTTTTTGAATGACGGCAGCTTCCGTCGAGTGGGCGGTGATCGCGAGGTGAAGGTCAACGTGCGGATCCTCAGCGCGACCCACCGCGATCTGGAAAAAATGGTCAGCGAGGGATTGTTCCGCGAAGACCTGTTCTATCGCCTCAACGTACTCAATGTCGAGGTGCCACCGTTGCGGGAGCGTGGTCAGGACATTCTTTTGCTGGCGCGCTATTTCATGCAGCAGGCGTGTGCGCAGATCCAGCGCCCGGTCTGCCGCCTCGCCCCCGGCACCTATCCGGCGCTGCTCGGCAATCGCTGGCCGGGTAACGTGCGCCAGTTGCAGAACGTGATCTTCCGTGCGGCGGCAATCTGCGAAAGCAGTCTGGTCGATATCGGCGATCTGGACATCGCCGGCACCTCGGTAGCGCGGCAGACCGACAGCGACGTCGACAGCCTCGAACAAGCCGTCGAGTCCTTCGAGAAAGCGCTGCTGGAAAAACTCTACGTCAGCTACCCCTCGACCCGCCAACTGGCCAGCCGCCTGCAGACCTCGCACACGGCAATCGCCCATCGCCTGCGCAAATACGGCATCCCCAACAAACCCTGAACCACCACAAATCCCCTGTAGGAGCTGCCGCAGGCTGCGATCTTTTGATCTTGAAAAACAGAATCAAAAGATCGCAGCCTTCGGCAGCTCCTACAGCGCGGGTTTCCAGTTCAGGATTTGTATTTTCTGCTTGAAAGCGACCTCCATCTGTACTGAAAGCGCTACAGCGGAACGATATCGATACACCCTTCTCCGATCACTGCTGTGCAAGGCTTTGATCCGATTCAGCTTTTTTCCCTGCCCTGATCTGTAGCGATTTCGCTACACACGCCTCGTCATCGCATTGACCAAAAATCAATAACTCATTGTTTTATATAGATAAATTCAAGATGGCCGCGTTCTTGCTAAGTATCCGTTCATAAAATCAGGGCTTTGCCGCCCAAGCCTTCCACCGCGTCCACCAGACGAGTCTGGCCCCTTAGGAGTTTCCATGAGCGAGTTGCGTTTTACTGAAGATCACGAATGGCTGCGCACCGAAGCTGACGGCAGCGTTACTGTCGGCATCACCGCTTTCGCGCAGAACGCCCTGGGCGACGTGGTGTTCGTGCAACTGCCTGAGCTGCAGGCTTACGAAAAAGGCGCCGAAGCCGCCACCGTGGAATCGGTGAAAGCCGCCAGCGGCGTGTACATGCCGCTCGACGGCGACGTGCTGGAAACCAATCCGGCGCTGGAAGAAGCTCCGGAACTGGTCAACGAAGATCCGCTGGGCGAAGGCTGGTTCTTCCGCTTCCAGCCAAGTGACGCCTCGGCTGTAGCGAAACTGCTGGATCAGGACGCCTACGACCGCTTTATCAAAGCCCAAGCCGAAGCCTGAGGAGTAACGACATGACCCAAGTAAACCTCGGCACTGCCAACGAATTCATTGCCCGTCACATCGGCCCGCGCGCCGGTGACGAGCAAGCCATGCTCAACAGCCTCGGCTTCGACTCGCTCGAAGCGCTGAGCGCCAGCGTGATCCCGGAAAGCATCAAGGGCACCAGCGTGCTCGGCATGGACGATGGCCTGAGCGAAGCCGACGCACTGGCGATGATCAAATCGATTGCCGGCAAAAACCAGCTGTTCAAGACCTACATCGGTCAGGGCTACTACAACTGCCACACGCCGTCGCCGATTCTGCGCAACCTGCTGGAAAACCCGGCCTGGTACACCGCTTACACCCCGTACCAGCCGGAAATTTCCCAGGGCCGTCTCGAAGCGCTGCTGAACTTCCAGACCCTGATCAGCGACCTCACCGGCCTGCCGATCGCCAACGCCTCCCTGCTCGACGAAGCCACCGCCGCTGCCGAAGCCATGACCTTCTGCAAGCGCCTGAGCAAGAACAAGGGCAGCCACCAGTTCTTCGCCTCGATCCACAGCCACCCGCAAACCCTCGACGTACTGCGCACCCGTGCCGAGCCGCTGGGTATCGACGTGGTGGTCGGCGATGAGCGTGAACTGAGCGACGTGACGCCGTTCTTCGGCGCGCTGCTGCAATACCCGGCGAGCAACGGTGATGTGTTCGACTACCGCGAACTGACCGAGCGCTTCCACGCCGCCAACGCACTGGTGGCCGTAGCGGCCGACCTGCTGGCCCTGACCCTGCTGACCGCCCCGGGCGAGTTCGGCGCCGACGTCGCCATCGGTTCGGCGCAACGCTTCGGTGTGCCGCTGGGCTTCGGTGGCCCGCACGCGGCTTACTTCTCCACCAAGGATGCGTTCAAGCGCGACATGCCCGGCCGTCTGGTCGGTGTGTCGGTTGACCGCTTCGGCAAACCGGCGCTGCGTCTGGCGATGCAGACCCGCGAGCAACATATCCGCCGCGAGAAGGCCACCTCGAACATCTGCACCGCACAAGTGCTGCTGGCCAACATCGCCAGCATGTACGCCGTGTACCACGGCCCGAAAGGCCTGACCCAGATCGCCAACCGCGTGCATCACCTGACCGCGATTCTGGCCAAGGGCCTGAGCGCACTGGGCCAGACCGTCGAGCAGGCGCACTTCTTCGACACCCTGACCGTCGCCACCGGCGCACAGACTGCCGCACTGCACGACAAGGCGCACGCTGCACAGATCAACCTGCGCGTAATCGACACTCAGCGTCTGGGCCTGTCGGTCGACGAAACCACCACTCAGACTGACATCGAAACCCTCTGGGGCCTGTTCGCCGACGGCAAAACCCTGCCGGACTTCGCTGCGCTGGCCGCTTCGGTACAAAGCACCATCCCGGCTGCGCTGGTGCGTCAGTCGCCGATCCTCAGCCACCCGGTGTTCAACCGTTATCACTCGGAAACCGAGCTGATGCGCTACCTGCGCAAACTGGCGGACAAGGACCTGGCACTGGATCGCACCATGATCCCGCTGGGCTCGTGCACCATGAAGCTCAACGCCGCCAGCGAAATGATCCCGGTGACCTGGGCCGAATTCGGCGCCCTGCACCCGTTCGCTCCGGCCGCACAAAGCGCCGGTTACCAGCAACTGACCGACGAACTGGAAGCGATGCTCTGCGCCGCCACCGGTTACGACGCGATTTCGCTGCAACCGAACGCCGGCTCGCAAGGTGAGTACGCAGGCCTGCTGGCGATTCGCGCCTACCACCAAAGCCGTGGCGATGAGCGCCGCGACATCTGCCTGATCCCGTCGTCTGCCCACGGCACCAACCCGGCCACCGCCAACATGGCCGGCATGCGCGTGGTGGTGACCGCGTGCGATGCACGCGGCAACGTCGACATCGAAGACCTGCGCGCCAAAGCCATCGAGCACCGCGAACACCTCGCCGCGCTGATGATCACCTACCCGTCGACCCACGGCGTGTTCGAGGAAGGCATCCGCGAAATCTGCGGGATCATTCACGACAACGGCGGCCAGGTGTACATCGACGGCGCCAACATGAACGCGATGGTCGGCCTCTGCGCGCCGGGCAAGTTCGGCGGCGATGTCAGCCACCTGAACCTGCACAAGACCTTCTGCATCCCCCACGGCGGTGGCGGCCCGGGCGTCGGCCCGATCGGCGTCAAGTCGCACCTGACCCCGTTCCTGCCGGGTCACGGCCAGATGGAGCGCAAAGAAGGCGCGGTCTGCGCAGCGCCGTTCGGCAGCGCAAGCATTCTGCCGATCACCTGGATGTACATTCGCATGATGGGCGGCGCGGGTCTCAAGCGCGCTTCGCAACTGGCGATCCTCAATGCCAACTACATTTCCCGTCGTCTCGAAGAGCACTATCCAGTGCTGTACACCGGCAGCAACGGCCTGGTGGCGCACGAATGCATCCTCGACCTGCGTCCACTGAAAGATAGTAGCGGCATCAGCGTCGATGACGTCGCCAAGCGCCTGATCGACTTCGGCTTCCACGCCCCGACCATGTCGTTCCCGGTCGCCGGCACGCTGATGATCGAGCCGACCGAAAGCGAATCCAAGGAAGAACTGGACCGCTTCTGCGACGCCATGATCCGCATCCGCGAAGAAATCCGCGCAGTGGAAAACGGCACTTTGGACAAGGACGACAACCCGCTGAAAAACGCCCCGCACACTGCAGCGGAACTGGTTGGCGAGTGGACCCACCCGTACAGCCGCGAGCAGGCGGTGTATCCGGTGGCGTCGTTGATCGAAGGCAAATACTGGCCGCCGGTCGGTCGCGTCGACAACGTGTTCGGTGACCGCAACCTGGTGTGCGCCTGCCCGTCGATCGAAAGCTACGCTTAACCGAAGAAGGGGCAGGTTTATCTGCCCCGCTCCTTCCCTGTAGGAGCTGCCGAAGGCTGCGATCTTTTGATCTTGATCTTGATCTTGATCTTGATCTTAAAAACACGATCAAAAGATCGCAGCCTTCGGCAGCTCCTACAGGGGGATGTACCAAGCCTGATATTCCGCCAATTCCTATAACAAGAAACCGGAGAACCACTCATGTCGTTAAGCGTGTTCGACCTGTTCAAGATTGGCATCGGCCCTTCCAGCTCCCACACCGTCGGCCCGATGCGTGCTGCTGCGCGCTTCGCCGAGGGCCTGCGCCGGGAAAACCTGTTGGCCGCAACCGCTAGCGTTCGGGTCGAGCTGTACGGCTCGCTTGGCGCCACCGGCAAGGGTCACGGCAGCGACAAAGCCGTGCTGCTCGGCCTGGAGGGCGAACACCCGGACACCGTCGACACCGAAACCGTCGCCGCCCGTCTGCAGGAAATTCGCGGCACTGGCCGGCTGAACCTGCTCGGTGAACACAGCATTGCGTTCAACGAGAAAGAACACCTGGCGATGATCCGCAAACCGCTGGCCTACCACCCCAACGGCATGATCTTCCGTGCGTTCGATGCGGCGGGTATTCAAATCCGCAGCCGCGAGTACTACTCGGTGGGCGGTGGCTTTGTTGTGGATGAAGATGCGGCCGGCGCTGACCGCATCGTTGAAGACGCCACACCGCTGACCTTCCCGTTCAAAAGTGCCAAGGACTTGCTCAGCCATTGCGCCACCTACGGTCTGTCGATCAGCCAGGTCATGCTGACCAACGAAAGTGCCTGGCGCCCGGAGGCAGAGACCCGCGCCGGTCTGCTGAAAATCTGGCAAGTGATGCAGGACTGCGTTGCCGCTGGCTGTCGCAACGAAGGCATTCTGCCGGGCGGGCTGAAGGTCAAACGCCGGGCGGCGGCGCTGCATCGGCAACTGTGCAAGAACCCGGAATCGGCGCTGCGCGATCCGCTGTCGGTGCTCGACTGGGTCAACCTCTATGCATTGGCGGTCAACGAAGAAAACGCCAACGGCGGCCGCGTAGTCACCGCGCCCACCAACGGCGCGGCAGGGATTATCCCGGCGGTGCTGCATTACTACATGCGTTTTATCCCCGGTGCGAATGACGATGGCGTGGTGCGTTTTCTGCTGACCGCCGCCGCCATCGGCATTCTGTACAAGGAAAACGCCTCGATCTCCGGCGCCGAAGTCGGCTGTCAGGGCGAAGTCGGCGTGGCCTGCTCAATGGCGGCCGGCGCGTTGTGCGAAGTGCTCGGCGGCAGCGTGCAGCAAGTCGAGAACGCGGCGGAAATCGGCATGGAGCACAACCTCGGCCTGACCTGTGACCCGATTGGCGGGCTGGTGCAGGTGCCATGCATCGAGCGCAACGCCATGGGTTCGGTGAAGGCGATCAACGCGGTGCGCATGGCGATGCGTGGTGACGGGCAGCACTTCGTCTCCCTCGACAAGGTCATCCGCACCATGCGCCAGACCGGCGCCGACATGAAAAGCAAATACAAGGAGACCGCCCGTGGCGGTCTGGCGGTCAACATTATCGAATGCTGATGCTCGCGCATTGGCGGCTGTACATTTTTTCAGGAGTTGAAGATGTCCACCGAACAACTATCGAAAACCCCGCTGCACGCTCTGCACCTCGAACTCGGCGCGCGCATGGTGCCGTTCGCCGGCTACGACATGCCGGTGCAATACCCGCTGGGCGTGATGAAGGAACACCAGCACACCCGTGAGCAGGCCGGGCTGTTCGATGTCTCGCACATGGGCCAGATTCGCCTGAGCGGCGCCAATGCCGCCAAGGCCCTGGAAACTCTCGTGCCGGTGGACATCATCGACCTGCCGGTGGGCATGCAGCGCTACGCAATGTTCACCAATGACCACGGCGGCATCCTTGACGACTTGATGGTCGCCAACCTCGGCAACGACGAGCTGTTCCTGGTGGTCAACGCGGCGTGCAAGGATCAGGACCTGGCGCATCTGCAACAACACATCGGCGATCAGTGCACCATTACGGAGCTGTTCGAAGCGCGCGCTCTGCTTGCTCTGCAAGGTCCGGCCGCCGTAACGGTGCTGGCACGGCTGGCACCGGAAGTGGCGAAGATGACGTTCATGCAGTTCAACCGCGTGCAACTGCTGGGCGTGGATTGCTTCGTCAGCCGCTCTGGCTACACCGGTGAAGACGGCTTCGAAATCTCGGTGCCCACCGCCGACGCGGAAAAACTCGCCCGCGCACTGCTCGCCGAACCGGAAGTCCAGGCCATCGGCCTCGGCGCCCGTGACTCGCTGCGCCTGGAAGCCGGCCTGTGCCTCTACGGCCACGACATGAACACCGAGACCACGCCAATCGAAGCCAGCCTGTTATGGGCGATCTCCAAGCCTCGCCGTGCCGACGGCGCGCGGGCCGGTGGTTTCCCGGGGGCGGAGCAGGTATTTGCTCAACAGCAGAACGGTGTCGCCCGCAAACGCGTCGGCCTGCTGCCACAGGAGCGGACCCCGGTGCGTGAAGGCGCAGAAATCGTCAACGAAGCCGGCGACATCATCGGCAGCGTGTGCAGCGGCGGTTTCGGTCCGACTCTGGGCGGCCCATTGGCGATGGGTTACCTGGACAGCGCGTATGTCACCCTCGACACACCCGTATGG
>NZ_QAIK01000167.1:32652-53966 GCF_003061005.1 Pseudomonas sp. HMWF021
GGCGATGGGTTACCTGGACAGCGCGTATGTCACCCTCGACACACCCGTATGGGCCATCGTCCGTGGGAAAAAGGTGCAAATGCTTGTAAGCAAAATGCCATTTGTTCCACAACGCTACTACCGCGGCTGATTGACTGTTTCTATAAGTAACGCGATTGCGTTAAGCGTGCACTAATGTGTAACGCAATCGCCACAAAAAAGTGCATTTTCTAACATCTGATTCGAATATGAACTTTGCTTATAACGATCGAAAACTAATGAACAGGCTAATCGTCTAAGCCCCACTAGAAGACTGACTAACTGCCAGCAAGCGCAGGAAAACCGGGGCCTTCACGGGGCTTGTTTTTTCTCCCGTAGTTGGCGTAGAGTTTGTCCACTGTGTTTGCATGGGTCAGCTTGGAATCGTGACCTGGGCAGTAGCCTACAAGTTAGCTACATCCCGTTCGACGTCTTCTTACTCTCCTGCAACCAGCCCCAGTACTCTTTCATGAGGAAGAGACTGTCATTAATTTTTTGCGTCAAAGGAAATAAGAAATGTCCCAACGTCAGAGCGGTACCGTCAAGTGGTTTAACGACGAGAAAGGTTTTGGTTTTATCACTCCAGAAAGCGGTCCGGATCTGTTCGTGCATTTCCGCGCTATTCAGGGCAACGGCTTCAAAAGCCTGAAAGAAGGCCAGAAGGTGACCTTCGTTGCAGTGCAAGGCCAGAAAGGCATGCAGGCTGACGAAGTACAAGCTGAAGGCTGATCTTCTGCTGTGAAAAAGCCCCTGATATTGATATCAGGGGCTTTTTTGTGCGCGCGAATCCGTAAAATGGCGCTTCATTTTGCGTCCAGAGGCTGCCATGTCGAAAAACCTGCTCACACCCCAGGGCGACTTTCCTGCCGTTGGCCTTGGCCGGCGCCTGGCCGCGATGTTCTATGACTTCCTGTTGTGCACCGCCCTGCTGATCGTCACTGGGTTCGTTTACAAGCTGATCCAGGCGGCGATCATCGGTGAAGAACGCCTGCGCGTGCTGACAGACGCCGGAAAAATGGACGGCGATCCGCTGTATTCCACAGTTTTGCTGCTGGTGCTGTTCGCCTTCTTCGCCAAGTTCTGGACTCACGGCGGGCAGACACTGGGCATGCAGGTGTGGGGCATCCGCGTACAGAACGCCGATGGCAGCGCGATCAGCCTGTGGCAGGCGCTGCTGCGCTTCATGGTGTCGATCGCTTCATGGCTGTGTGTGGGGCTCGGATTCTTCTGGTCGCTTTTCGACAAGCAGAAGCGCACTTGGCACGACATGTATTCCGATACCCGCGTGGTGCGAATTCCAAAGAAACAAAAATAGCGCGCATAAAAAAGATCGCAGCCTGAGTGAAGTCCAGCATGCGCTTCAATGGGCGGATCGCCTGCGGAATCAACGCCGGATCGACAAAAATCTCGTTCGTCCCTTCCTTCAGGCTCTTGAGCGTGCGCTCAAGGGTGTTCATGGCCATCCACGGGCAATGTGCGCAACTGCGGCACGCCGCGCCGTTACCGGCGGTTGGCGCCTCGATGAAGACCTTGTCCGGGCACAGCTGCTGCATCTTGTAGAAGATGCCACGGTCGGTGGCGACGATCAGGGTCTTGTTCGGCAGGCTTTGCGCGGCAGCGATCAACTGACTGGTGGAACCTACTGCGTCTGCCAGTTCGATCACCGAAGTCGGCGACTCCGGGTGCACCAGAATCGCGGCATCCGGGTACAGCGCCTTCATGTCCTCGAGCTGCTTGGACTTGAACTCTTCGTGAACGATGCACGCGCCGTCCCACAGCAGCATGTCGGCGCCGGTCTTGCGCTGAATGTAAGTACCCAGGTGCTTGTCCGGTCCCCAGATGATGGTCTCGCCGTTGTCCATCAGGCTTTCGACGATCTCCAGCGCGCAGCTCGACGTCACCACCCAGTCAGCCCGGGCTTTGACCGCAGCCGAGGTGTTGGCGTACACCACCACCGTGCGTTCCGGGTGCTGATCGCAGAACGCCGAGAACTCGTCCACCGGACAACCCAGGTCCAGCGAGCAGGTGGCGTCCAGGGTCGGCATCAGCACGCGCTTTTCCGGGTTGAGGATCTTCGCGGTCTCGCCCATGAACTTCACGCCGGCGACCACCACGGTCTTGGCCGGATGGGCGTTGCCGAAGCGGGCCATTTCGAGGGAGTCGGACACACAGCCGCCGGTTTCTTCGGCCAGGGCCTGAATCACCGGATCGCAATAGAAGTGGGCAACCAGCACCGCATCCTGAGCCTTGAGCTCGGCGGCGATGGCGGAACGGTAGTAGGCCTCTTCCTCGGCAGTCAGCGGTTTGGGCTGTTTGGCATCGAGGTGGGCTTGAACCAGAAGGCGTTCGGAAATCTGCGTCATGTTCGCAAGACCTGCAGGCGCTCTCGCGCGAAAGTCGAGTATACACCCGGCTCCGGACCGCTTGAGGGTACCGCCGGGAGAGTGAGTTTTTATCAGGCACGGACAGCGTTGAAGCTGCGCAAGGCTACAGAATATCCCGTTGATACAAAAGATGATTCTGACCTGTGTCAGCACAGGCAACGATGAAAGGAGCGGTGCCTGAATCGCAGGCAAAAAAAAACCCGGAAATCCTCACTTTCGTGGGCCTTCCGGATTTTCTAAACCGCCAAATATGGTGGGTCGTGTGGGATTCGAACCTACGACCAATTGGTTAAAAGCCAACTGCTCTACCAACTGAGCTAACGACCCGCTGTGTGGTGGCGCGTATAATACTGATTTTTAAGGACTATTCAACACCTTTTTGAAAAAAATCAAAAATAAGGTGTTGGATCGCCTACACCAGCCGCTGCGAAGCCTTCTGCACGCAGGCGGCAGCTGTCGCATTTGCCGCACGCACGGCCTTCATCGTCCGCCTGATAGCAGGAAACAGTCAGACCGTAATCTACACCCAGCTTCACGCCCGCCTGGACGATCTGCGCCTTGCTCAGGTTCTGCAGCGGTGCCTGGATGCGGAAGCCATTGCCTTCCACGCCCGCCTTGGTCGCCAGGTTAGCCATGCGCTCGAACGACTCGATGAACTCCGGACGGCAATCCGGGTAACCGGAGTAATCCACTGCGTTCACGCCGATAAAGATGTCACGGGCGCCGAGCACTTCGGCCCAGCCCAGCGCCAGCGACAGGAACACCGTGTTGCGCGCCGGCACGTAGGTCACCGGGATGCCCTCGCCCAGCTCCTCGGGAATGTCGATGCTGGTGTCGGTCAGTGCCGAGCCGCCCATGCCGTTGAGGTTCAGGCCGATCACCTTGTGCTCGACCACACCCAGATCGCGAGCGACGCGCGCTGCGGCATGCAGTTCGGCGTGGGAGCGCTGGCCGTAATCGAAACTCATGGTGTAACAGGCATAACCTTCGGCGCGGGCCATCGCCACCACGGTGGCCGAATCCAGCCCACCCGACAACAGGATTACCGCACGTTTCTCACTAGTGTTCAGTTGTTCAGTCATATCAGCGCCCCGGCTCGTCATTCCATAGATATTTATGCAGTTGCAGTTGCAGCCGCACCGGCAGGTTGTCTGCCACCACCCAGTCCGCCAGATCCCTGGCATTGAGGTCATGATGACTTGGGGAAAACAGCACTTCACCCGCACGTCGATCGAGACCGTACTGGATCAGCTTCGAGACCGCCCAGTCGTAGTCGTCCCGCGAGCAGATGACAAACTTCACCTGATCGTTGCGGGTCAGCAGTTCGATATTTTCGTAGCGGTTGCGGTGAGCCTCTTTCGAGTCCGGCGTCTTCAAGTCGACAACGCGACTGACACGCGGATCTACTGCCGAGATATCGAGGGCGCCACTGGTTTCCAGGGAGACCTCATATCCGGCATCACACAACTGCTTGAGCAAGGGGATGGCGTTCGGCTGTGCCAGCGGCTCGCCGCCGGTCACACAGACATAGCGCGGACGATATCCGGCCACTTGCTCGAGAATGTCGTCGAGGGAACGAATCGTGCCGCCGCTGAACGCATAGGCACTGTCGCAGTATTGGCAACGCAACGGGCAACCGGTCAGGCGCACAAAAACCGTGGGCAGCCCGGCTGTCCGAGTTTCCCCCTGCAACGAGTAGAAAACTTCGGTAATTCTCAATGTGTCTTGCATAGTCGCCACGGGCGTAACAGCTAAACAGGCTGTCCGCCTCCGTCAGGCACTTCAGGCAACCCCGCCAACGCGTAGATCACCAGAAGCGTGTTTCAGAAAAAAGGGCGTGAATTCTAACGAAAAAACCCGCGACAAGCGCGGGTTTCTTCCAAACGGGTCAAACACACTTACATGCGTTGCAGATCGCGTTGGGCCAGCTGGGCAGCGGAAGTCCCCGGGTATTGGGAAACCACCTGCTGCAGAATGCCTTTGACCTTGTCGGTATGACCAAGACGGCGCTCTACGTCAGCCAGCTTGTACAGCGAATCCGGCACTTTGTTGTGCTTGGGATAGAGCTGCGAAACCTTGGCAAAAGCCTGACCTGCGCCTTGCAGATCGCCCTTGGCCAGATTGACTTCGCCCAACCAGTACTGGGCATTGCCCGCGTACTGACTGTTCGGGTATTTGCGCAGGAAGGCCGAGAAAGCCTGGCTGGCCTTGTCGAAATCCTTGGCTTTGATCAGGTCGAAAGCGGCATCGTAATACAGCTTTTCCTTGGCCGGATCACCCGGTTCGCTACTTGCAGCAGGTGCCTGGGCGGCAGCAGCCCCGGCGCCAGCGGCAGCACCGGCAGCAGCACTTGCATCGCCACCGGCAGAAGAATTCTCAGGAGTCGCGGCAGGTGCAGCACCGGATCCTATGCGCCGATCAAGATCCTGGTATCGCTCCAGGGACTCTTGCTTCATGCGCGCAACCTGATTCTGCAGTTCTTCGATCACGCCTTGCTGGCGCGATATCTGATCCTGCATCTGTTGCAATTGGTTGAACAGCATGCCCTGTGCCGAGGCAGGGGCCGAAGCCGCTCCCCCGGCATAGGCGCCGTTCGTACCGTAACCCGCAGGCGGATAACTGCTCCCGCTATTGTTATAACCGGAGTTGTCATCGACCACAGGAACCGCAGCCCACGCCGCAAGCGGCGCGAGGCTGAGAGCCAGAACAGTTACAGCACGACGGCACGTTCGCATATCGAATTACTTACGCAGTTCGACGCGACGGTTTTGAGCCCAGGACTGCTCGTCGTTGCCGGTAGCAACTGGACGCTCTTCGCCGTAGGAAACCAGTTCCAGCTGAGCTGGGGAAACACCTTGCAGTACCAGGTAGCGCTGAACGGCTTTCGCACGACGCTCGCCCAGTGCCATGTTGTACTCACGAGTACCACGTTCGTCGGTGTTGCCTTCCAGAACAACGCGAGCGCCGTTTGCTTTCAGGTCTTTGGCGTGAACGTCCAGAGCGCGCATGGCTTCTGGCTTCAGGTCCGAGCTGTCGTATTCGAAGTAGAAGGTGGTGATTGCGCGCAGAGCAGCTTCTTCGCTCAGGGAACCGTCAACGGCACCAGTGTTTGCGCCGTAACCAGCGTTTGGATCAACAGCGCCTTCACCGGCGTTGTCGCCGCCTTTGGACGAGCAACCTACAGCTACAGCCATGGCCAGAGCCAGCGCAGCAAATTTACCAAACTTCAGCATTTCCATCGTGAAACTCCTAATGAACCCCAGTGTGTTAAGTAAAACGTAAAGCGCCGCGTCAGTTCAGGTAAGGGGACCAGGACGGTTCTCTGACTTCGCCTTGTGCGGTAGGAAGCGGGAGCCTCACGCGTCCATTAATGGACACGAGCATCAAGACTCCCCGGCCCTGCTGGCGGGTGGCGTAGATTACCATGGTGCCGTTGGGCGCAACAGTGGGTGACTCGTCCAGAGTGCTATCAGTGAGGATCTTTACACTACCTCGCTGCAAATCCTGGGCCGCCACTTTGAAATTGGTGAAACCGTCCTGGCGATGGATCATCACCAGAGTCTTTTCATCAGCCGAAAGCTTCGGGTTGGCGTTGTAGTTGCCAATGAAGGTCACACGCTCGGCACCGCCGCCATTGGCGCTGGTTTTGTAGATTTGTGGTTTGCCGCCGCGGTCCGAGGTGAAGTAGATGGTCGAACCATCCTTGCCCCAGTACGGTTCGGTGTTGATGCCAGGACCTGCAGTCACGCGAGTGATCTGACGCGAACCCAGGTTCATCACATAGATGTCCGGGTTGCCGTCTTTCGACAGTACGAAAGCCAGGCGATTGCCATCCGGCGACCAGGCTGGCGCGCCGTTCAGGCCTTCGAAGTTGGTGATCTGCTCACGGCGACCGGTGTCGATATTCTGCATGAAGATCCGTGGACGCTTCTGCTCGAACGACACGTAGGCGATGCGCTTGCCATCCGGTGCGAAACGCGGCGACAGGATCGGCTCGCGCGATTGCAGCAGCGTCACGGCGCGGGCACCGTCGTAGTCCGAACGCTGCAGGGTGTAGCGAGTGTTCTTCTCGGAGAAACGCTCGGCTGTCACGTACAGCAGACGGGTCGAAAACGCACCTTTGATACCGGTGAGTTTTTCGAACGACTGGTCAGAGATGAAGTGCGCCATGTCGCGCAGTTGCTCGGTGGTACCGGAAACACTGCCGTCAGCCACTTTCTGCTCGGTGGCCACGTTGAACAGTGCCCACTGCACCTGCAGACGACCGCCTGCTGGAGCAATGCTGCCGACCATCATGTATTGAGCACCCACCGCCTTCCAGTCACGGAAGATGATTTCACTCGGCTGGCTTGGCTGGCTGATCATGTTCTGCTTTGGAATCGGCGAGTAATAGCCCGAGTTCCGCAAATCGTTACCAATGATTTCAGCCATGTCGTCCGGCAACACGGCACCGCCCTGCATGCCGAACGGTACAACGGCGATCGGGGTGGCCCGATCGCTGCCGCTGGTGACCAGAATGTTCTTTTCATCAGCCATCGCGATCCCTGCCATGCAGCAGATCACGACCAGCATTCCTCGAAGAAGGTTTCTCACAAGGCTAGATCCTCAGGTGTGAATGTCATCTTGAATGAACGATACGGAGCGAAATCGCTCGGCTTCATTCCCTGCATTTCCGTCAAACGTCCAATATTCTTGACCGCCGCGACTGCCGAAGCATCGAACGGACCGTCGCCACTGGACTTGGCCACGCTGGCCGAAGTCACCGTACCGTCCGGCAACATGCCGATTTGCAGCACGACCGTCATGCCTTTGCGTGCCGAAGGAGGACGAGCCCAGCCTTCCGCTGCCCGCGCACGAATCAGGTCATCGAAACTGCCCGCGACTTCGTCACCCTGCTCATCGGCCAAGGCCTGCTGACGCTGTGGCGTGTCGGAAAGCAAATCTGCCAGGGCCTGAGCCTTTTTGTCTTCGGCAGATTTACGTGCCGCATCCTGCGCTTTCTTCTTCGCAGCATCGGCAGCAGCTTTCTTCTTCGCTTCGTCGGCGACTTTCTTCTTCGCCTCTTCAGCTTCAGCTTTCTTCTTGGCGTCTTCGGCGGCTTTCTTCTTCGCGTCTTCGACGATCTTCTTCTTGGCTTCTTCAGCGGCCGCTTTCTTGGCCTCTTCTTCAGCCGCCTTCTTGGCTTCTTCTTCGGCTTTCTTCTTGGCTATATCAGCCAATTGTTTCTCTTCTGCCTTCTTGGCCTCGGCTTTCTTCGCATCGTCGGCTTTCTTGGCTTCATCAGCCTTTTTCGCCTCGTCCGCTTTCTTCGCCTCGTCGGCCTTCTTGGCTTCCTCGGCCTTTTGAGCCGCTTCTTCTTTCTTTTGTTCCGCAGCCTTCACCGCTTCCTGCTCGACCTTTTTCTGCTCCATCTGCTCGACTTCAGTCTGACGCGCGGCGGATTTCTTCGCCTCACCCGCAATCTTCTGATTGGTCTGGGTGGTTGCCTGACTTTTCGATTTCAGCTGGTACAGGGTCGCCTGGACAATCGGCTTGGCCGGCGGCAGCTCCGGTGTCAGGGCAAAACTGACGAACAGCATGCCGAACACCAGCACGTGCAAGCCAATTGCCAGGACGCTAGGCCAGAAGTAGCTTTCCGAGGCGGACGGCTCTCGCTGTTGCTGCATCAGGGCGCCTCGGTAATCAAGCCAACATTACCGACCCCGGCTTTCTGCAACCCGCCCATCGCGCCCATGACGGCGCCGTAGTCGACCGACTTGTCGCCGCGAATGAACACCTGGGTGTGCTTGCCGCCTTCGTTGCCGGCGCGAATGATCTTGGTCACCGCGTCAGTCATCTGTGGCAGCGTCATGGCCCTGTCCTGCTGCTTTTCAGTGTCGACTTCGCTGCCAAGGTTCCAGTAGTAGGTCTTGTCAGCCTTGATCGAAATGGTCAGCACCTGAGTGTTGTTGTCCTGCGGCAAGGCTTCACTGGAAACCTTGGGCAGATCCACTTTCACGCCCTGATTGAGCATCGGCGCGGTCACCATGAAGATAACCAGCAGCACCAGCATCACGTCGATGTATGGCACCACGTTCATCTCGGCGACCGGCTTGCGCTTGTTTCGGGCTCGAGCGATTAAAGCCATCGGGAAATACCTGCTTATTCTTCGCTGGTGTGCACTTTGCGGTGCAGGATCGCCTGGAACTCATCGGCGAAGGTGTAGTAGCGGCTCAGCAAGGTTTCGCTGCGGGCAGAGAAACGGTTGTAAGCGATAACGGCCGGGATCGCGGCGAACAGGCCGATCGCGGTGGCGATCAGGGCTTCGGCGATACCCGGGGCCACGGTGGCCAGGGTCGCTTGCTGGGCCTGAGCCAGACCACGGAAGGAGTTCATGATGCCCCACACGGTACCGAACAGACCGATGTACGGGCTGACCGAACCAACGGTGGCGAGAAACGGCAGGCTCTGCTCCAGCTTCTCTTCTTCACGGGAGATGGCAACGCGCATGGCACGGGCCACACCTTCCATCACCGCTTCGGGATCGACGCCTGGCTGCTGACGCAGACGGGAGAACTCCTTGAAACCGGCACGGAAGATCTGCTCCACGCCCGAATCCGGATCCGGGTTGCTGCCCGCCTGACGGTACAGTTTGGACAGGTCGATACCCGACCAGAAGCGCTCTTCGAAGCTCTCCAGGGCGCGTCGACCGGCGCGCAGCAGATTGCTGCGCTGAAAGATCATGATCCATGAGGTCACCGATGCGGCCACCAGGGTCAACATTACCAACTGCACCACGATGCTGGCATTGCTGACCAGGCTCCACATGGAGGAATGGTCGACGACGTTAGCTTCCACGCTTTATCTCCTGCTTTGAGTGTGTACCCGTGCCGCCCGCGTCGGCAAAGGCCGCACGCAAGGATTCGGGCATGGCCCGGGGTTTCAAACTGTCGGTGCGCACACAGGCCACCAGAAACTGCCCTTCACAGAGCAGCACATTATCCGCAGCCCGCCTGACCTGCTGTTTGAAGCGCAGGCTGGCACGGTTCAATTCGATTACATCAGCGCTTACCAGCAGTTCGTCGTCCAGTCGCGCCGGCGCGTGGTAGCGCGCTTCGCTGGAATGCACGACAAACAACAGGTCCTCCCCGGCCAGTTCCGACTGGGCAAAGCCCAGCGTCCGGAGCCGCTCGGTTCGAGCCCGTTCCATAAACTTGAGGTAATTAACGTAATACACGATGCCGCCCGCATCGGTGTCCTCGTAATAAACGCGACAACGATGTGCGAACGGCTCAAGCCCGTTTTGCGCGCGCATACTCTAGTGCTTACTCCTCGGGTTGCCAATCCGGCCAGGCAACTGTTTTTTCAGTGTTTAAGGCTTTACCGCAAAAGTACCGTCCTGTGACAGTACAAACGCTGAATAAATCGCGAAAAAATGTGTATCAATCGTCCACGGCATCGAGAAACTCGTCTGCCACGGGCATCTCGCCCATTCGTGACGGAATGTTCAGACCGAAATGCAGGTACGCATGCCGCGTCACCACCCTGCCCCGTGGCGTACGCATGATGTAACCCTGCTGAATCAGGTACGGCTCCAGCACGTCTTCAATGGTATGACGCTCTTCACTGATCGCCGCTGCCAGACTGTCGATGCCCACCGGCCCCCCATCGAATTTCTCGATCATGGTCAGCAGCAGGCGCCGGTCCTGATGATCAAATCCGTGTTCGTCGACATCCAGCAGGTTCAGCGCCAGATCCGCCACCGTCTTGGTGATATGACCCTTGGCGCGCACTTCAGCGAAGTCGCGCACCCGACGCAGCAGGCGGTTGGCGATCCGCGGCGTACCACGAGCGCGGCGCGCCACTTCGAAGGCGCCCTCCGGGTCCAGCGGCAAGCCGAGAATGCTTGCCGAACGACTGACAATCGTCGACAGGTCAGCGGTGCTGTAGAACTCGAGACGCTGGACAATACCGAAACGGTCACGCAACGGGTTGGTCAGCATGCCGGCACGGGTGGTAGCGCCGACGAGGGTGAACGGTGGCAGATCGAGCTTGATCGAGCGCGCCGCCGGTCCTTCGCCGATCATGATGTCGAGCTGGAAGTCTTCCATCGCCGGATACAGCACTTCCTCAACGATGGGCGACAGGCGATGGATTTCATCGATGAACAGCACGTCGTGCGGTTCAAGATTGGTCAGCAGCGCTGCCAGATCACCCGGACGCTCAAGCACCGGGCCGGACGTGCTTTTGATCGACACGCCCATTTCCTGGGCAATGATGTTGGCCAGCGTGGTCTTGCCCAGGCCCGGCGGGCCGAAGATCAGCGTGTGATCGAGGGATTCGTTACGCCCACGGGCGGCCTGGATGAACAGTTCCATCTGCTCGCGGACAGTCGGCTGGCCAATGTAGTCGGCCAGGCTGACAGGGCGAATGGCCCGGTCCTGGACTTCTTCGCGCTCGCGCGGGCTGTGCGCGGCGGCGATCAGACGATCAGCTTCAATCACTTAAATCATTCCCTTCAGGGCGCGGCGGATCATGTCTTCACTGCTCAGGTTCTTGTCCTTGATGGCGGAAATCGCCTTGCTCGCTTCCTGCGGCTTGTAGCCCAGGGAAATCAGCGCGCTGACGGCATCGTTCTCGGCGGTGTTGACCGGCGCCGGGCCGTCCGGCTGGTTCGGCACCAGAGCGAACATGGTCGGCGAGGTTTCCCAGGCCTTGAAACGATCCTTGAGTTCGACCAGCAGGCGCTCGGCGGTTTTCTTGCCGACCCCCGGGACCTTGGTCAGCGCCGAAGTGTCCTGGGATTGCACGCAGCGGATCAGCTCATCGACTTCCAGACTCGACATAAGCGCCAGAGCCAGTTTCGGCCCGACACCATTGAGACGGATCAACTCGCGAAAAAAGTCTCGCTCACGCTTGCCGGCAAAGCCATAGAGTAACTGCGCGTCTTCGCGTACGACCAAATGGGTGTGCAGCGTCAGCGGTTCACCGACCGACGGCAGGCGATAAAGGGTGGTCATGGGCACTTCCAGCTCATACCCGAGGCCGTTTACATCCAGAATCAGGTGCGGCGGCTGCTTCTCAGCCAGGGTGCCGCGCAAGCGTCCAATCACGTTTCAGATCCTTGAGCGTTGACCAGCCGTGGGCTGGCGACAGATGGAAGGCGGGATTCGGGCCGACGACCCAGGCGCGAAATCCGCATTCCGCAAAAATGATTGCTGATGCTATCAGAGACGCAGGCGCCCGCCACGACTGCGTGCGGTTCCCAAGCCATGCGGCAACAGGCTGGAACGGGTATGCGCGTGACAAATGGCGATGGCCAGCGCATCGGAGGCATCGATTTGCGGTTTGCTGGTCAGCTTGAGCATGTGCATGACCATCATCTGCACCTGTTCCTTATTGGCGGCACCGGTGCCGACCACAGCCTGCTTGACCTGGGTTGCGGTGTACTCGGCAATCTCCAGACACTCTTCGGCGCCGGCAACAATCGCCGCACCGCGAGCCTGCCCGAGCTTGAGCGCCGAGTCAGCATTTTTCGCCATGAACACTTTTTCGATGCCCATGGTCACCGGGCCATAGGTCTGAATGATTTCACGTACGCCGCGATAAACGATTTGCAGCCGCTCATGCAGCTCGCCGGCGCCGGTACGGATGCAGCCCGAGGCCACATAGATGCAGCCGCCGCGTCCGGTATCGCGAACAATCCCGTAACCGGTGATGCGCGAGCCGGGGTCGATACCCAGAATTAAAGTCATAACGCCTGCAGAAATTGATGCGAAAGCTGAGGGTACATGTAGGAGCTGCCGAAGGCTGCGATCTTTTGCTCTTTAAAAACACAAAGATCGCAGCCTTCGGCAGCGCCTACAGACCAATTGTAGAGCCACCAAAAACTGCGACCTTGGTATTTTGCATCAGCCGAGCTGAGCGGCCACGTCTTCCGGAATGTCCGCATTGGAGTAGACGTTCTGTACGTCATCCAGATCCTCGAGCATGTCGATCAGCTTGAGCACCTTCTCCGCGCCTTCCAGATCCAGTTCGGCGCTGGTGGTCGGCTGCATGACGATTTCTGCGTCATCACCTTTGAAACCGGCCGCTTCCAGCGCGTTGCGCACGGCATAGAAGCTGGTGAACGAGGTGAACACGTCGATCGAGCCGTCCTCATGGCTGACCACGTCGTCGGCATCGGCTTCCAGTGCGGCTTCGGTCAGGGCATCTTCGTCAACGCCCGGGGCGAAGCTGATCTGACCCTTGCGCTCGAACAGGTAGGCCACCGAACCGTCGGTGCCGAGGTTGCCGCCGCACTTGCTGAACGCATGGCGCACGGCTGCCGCGGTGCGGTTGCGGTTGTCGGTCATGCACTCGACCATCACCGCCACACCACCCGGGCCGTAACCTTCGTAGGTCAGTTCTTCAACGTTGTCCGCTTCGGTCGCACCGGCGCCACGGGCCACGGCACGGTCGATGATGTCGCGGCTCATGTTCGCACCCAGCGCCTTGTCCAGGGCCAGACGCAGACGCGGATTGGAACCCGGATCGCCGCCACCCTGACGGGCCGCAACGGTCAGCTCACGGATCCACTTGGTGAAGATCTTGCCTCTCTTGGCATCCTGACGTTCTTTGCGGTGCTTGATGTTCGCCCACTTGGAATGACCTGCCATAACTCGCTCCGAATTCTCTTTGAAACGTTGCCCGCCCTGCTCATGCAGCGGCCAGCAAACAAAAAATCTCGACCTGTTCTTTATAGAAAGAAAAAAGGCGCATCCGAAGATGCGCCTTCAGGCCCGTCTTACTCAGCCTTTGGCGTTTCGCGCAAACGAATGTGCAGCTCGCGCAATGCCTTGGCATCCACCACACCCGGCGCTTGCGTCATGACGTCCGCAGCACTCTGGGTTTTCGGGAAGGCAATCACTTCACGGATCGACTGGGCGCCGGTCATCAGCATCACCAGACGGTCCAGACCGAAAGCCAGACCACCGTGCGGCGGCGCACCGTACTTCAGCGCGTCGAGCAGGAAGCCGAACTTCTCTTCCTGTTCCGCTTCATTGATACCCAGCAGGCGGAACACCGCTTGCTGCATTTCCTTGCGGTGAATACGGATCGAACCGCCACCCAGCTCGGTGCCGTTCAGCACCATGTCGTAGGCGCGGGACAGAGCACCGGCCGGATTGGCTTCCAGCTCTTCAGGGGAGCACTTCGGTGCGGTGAACGGGTGGTGCAGCGCAGAGAAGCTGCCGTCGTCGTTTTCTTCGAACATCGGGAAGTCGACGACCCACATTGGCGCCCACTTGCAGGTCAGCAGGTCGAGGTCGTGGCCGAGCTTGATACGCAGCGCGCCCAGGGCTTCGCTGACAATCTTGGCCTTGTCGGCACCGAAGAACACGATGTCGCCGTCAACTGCACCCACGCGATCAAGGATGGCGTTGAGATTTTCCAGCGGGATGTTCTTCACGATCGGCGATTGCAGACCATCAACACCGGCCGCGCGCTCGTTGACCTTGATGTACGCCAGGCCCTTGGCACCGTAGATGCCGACGAACTTGGTGTAATCGTCGATCTGCTTGCGCGGCATGCTCGCTCCGCCTGGAACGCGCAGAGCGGCGATACGGCATTTCGGGTCGTTGGCCGGGCCGCTGAAGACCTTGAATTCAACTTCTTTCAGTTGATCGGCAACGTCGACTAGCTCCAGCGGGTTACGCAGGTCCGGTTTGTCCGAACCGTAGCGACGCATGGCTTCTTCGAAGGTCATGTGCGGGAATTCGCCGAATTCCAGATCCAGCACTTCCTTGAACAGGTTGCGGATCATGCCTTCGGTCAGGCCCATGATGTCTTTTTCGTCGAGGAAACTGGTCTCGATGTCGATCTGAGTGAACTCAGGCTGACGGTCGGCACGCAGGTCTTCGTCGCGGAAGCACTTGGCGATCTGGTAGTAACGGTCGAAGCCGGCCACCATCAGCAGTTGCTTGAACAGCTGTGGCGATTGCGGCAGCGCGAAGAACGAACCGGCGTGAGTACGGCTCGGCACCAGGTAGTCACGCGCACCTTCCGGAGTCGCACGGGTCAGGATCGGCGTTTCGACGTCAAGGAAGCCGTTCTCGTCGAGGTAGCGACGGATGCTGGTGGTCATGCGCGAACGCAGGCGCAGCTTCTCGGCCATTTCCGGACGACGCAGGTCCAAGAAGCGATAGCGCAGACGGGTTTCTTCGCCGACGTCGGAGTATTCGTTGAGCGGGAACGGCGGGGTTTCCGCTTCGTTCAGCACTTGCAGCTCGTAGCCCAGCACTTCGATCATGCCCGACGCCATGTTGGCGTTGGTTGCACCGGCCGGACGCAGACGCACCTTGCCGGTGATCTTCACCACGTACTCGCTGCGCACGCGATCGGCAGCGGCGAAGCTCTCGGCGCGATCCGGATCGAACACCACCTGGGCCAGACCATCACGATCACGGATGTCGAGGAAAATCACCCCGCCGTGGTCGCGGCGACGGTGAACCCATCCGCAAAGGGTAATTTCCTGGCCTTCCAGGCTTTCGTTCAGTTGGCCGCAATAATGGCTGCGCATCATGGTAGTGGTTTCGCTTCTCGTAATTCGAAATTCGGTGGAGATCCCGTTGCCATCAAGCTTGCGGAATCTCACGCGTGTCGTTCGACCTGGGCCTGAACCCTAGTCAGATTTGTCGCCACCGGCCAGATTCTTCTTGGCGCCGGTCTTGAAATCGGTTTCGTACCAACCGCTGCCGCTGAGGCGAAAACCCGGCATGGACAGCTGTTTCTTGAGCTCTGGCGCCTGACAGGCAGGGCAGTCGACCAGCGGTGCCTCGCTGATCTTTTGAATGGCTTCCAACTGATGACCACAGGAAGCGCATTGGTAATCGTACATCGGCATGGGGGTGTCTCGGCGATCAGATTGCCACCGCGCGCAGGGCTTTGCGGCGAAAGAGCGGGATTATATCCATTAAATGCAGGCTGTGCAGCCGTAAGACTGCACAGCCTGCAACGTCATTTCAAGTCATGCCCGTGCATGGGCACATTGCTCGCCGGTGTGTCCCTGAGTCCATTCATTACACACACCACCCGGACCAGACCACTGAAGTTTTTCACCCCGCCGTGGCGCAGGTGCACTTGCCGATCCACATGGGACAACAGTGTGCTGACCGAGCAGCCGTTGTCATCGGCCATGCGCCCGAGAATATCCCAGTAAACCTGCTCAAGCCTCAGACACGTGGCAAACCCGTTCAGACGCACGGACCTGGACCAGGGCCTGATCAACGCAAAGTCGAATTCGCTGACAAACGGGTCGACTTTTATTTCCTGTGGCAAACCGATGCTTTCGCTTCGCCTGTCTGCACCTGACATCACTGACACTCCTTTGCCGTTTCTGCTTGTTATCAAGGCAACATCCTGTTGCCCCCCATAAAAGCGCGAACGCAAAGTTATATCCAGATGACTATTTGACCATCTGCGTAGGATAAGCAGACACCTACGGTAAGACTTCAGGCGCTACGCACGCGCCCGAAATTGCTCACTCAGGTTTCGAGCAGTGCCCGCAGCATCCACGCGGTTTTCTCATGGACCTGCATACGCTGGGTCAGCAGGTCGGCTGTCGGTTCGTCGCTGACCTTGTCCAGCAGCGGGAAGATCCCGCGAGCGGTGCGGGTCACCGCCTCCTGGCCCTCGACCAATTGCTTGATCATGTCCTCGGCGCTTGGCACACCGACTTCTTCCTTGATGGAGGAAAGACGTGCGTATGTGGCGTAGGCCCCTGGCGCAGGAAAACCCAACGCCCTGATGCGCTCGGCAATCAAGTCCACAGCCAGCGCCAGCTCGTTGTATTGCTCTTCGAACATCAAATGCAGGGTCCGGAACATGGGACCTGTGACGTTCCAGTGGAAGTTATGGGTTTTCAGATACAGCACGTAGGTGTCCGACAGCAGCCGCGACAGCCCCTCGACGATGGATTTGCGGTCTTCTTCACTGATACCGATGTCGATTGCCATGTTTACCCCCTAAGGCGATTGAATTCATCCAACAGGTGCAGCCCCACTCTAGCAAGGCAACGGCGACCTCGCAGCCGGCAATCGGCACACGCGGTGCGACAAATCGACCGTGCAGGCACCGCTGGCCGCCCTGATTTGAGTAGCTGCAGGCTTTGCTGTTAAATAGGCAGTGTGTCGCTACGCCCCATTTTCCGGGGTTTGGCGCATAGGCTGATACCGCGTACGTGTCCAACGCCTCTTTTTGTTTCGAAGCGAACCGTGCGTCTTCAGCTCTTCCTTGTGAGCCGTCATAACGTGAGCCAATCAAAATGTTGAAAATCGTCCACCTGCTAATGGGCGCAGCAGCCTTGCTGCTGTCGTTCATACCGAGCCTGAGATCCGAAGCCGTTCCTTACCTGCAACAACCCGATGCACTCTACCTGGCCTTTTTCGGCCTGCTGAACCTGGTCATCGCTCCAGTGATCCCTTTCTGGAACAAAGGCCCGCGCCAGCATCTGCAAAATCTGGTCAGCGCTCTTCTCGTGCTGACTGTCGTCCTGCAAACGCTGACCCTGATCGCCCCGATGCCTGTCATCGCCGGTCAACCGGCCGTGTTGTTCAGCCTGGTGATTGCCCTGGTTGCGGTCGTCCTGCATCTGGCTGTCAGCTTCTACAAATCGTCACCGGCCGCCGCGCCTGTCAGCTATGACATGAGCAACCGTGATACCGGCACCGTGAAGTGGTTCAACACGTCCAAAGGCTTCGGCTTTATTTCCCGGGATTCCGGCGATGATATTTTCGTGCACTTTCGTGCAATCCGTGGCGAAGGCCACCGCGTCCTGGTCGAAGGCCAGCGCGTGGAGTTCTCGGTAATGAACCGGGATAAAGGCCTGCAAGCCGAGGATGTGATCGCCGCTCTGCCGCGTCGCTGATCCAAGGCAACAAAAAACCGCGAACAGCCAGGCTGTTCGCGGTTTTTTTATGTCCGCACAAACGCGCCGACCTCAGTAATGGGGCGGCGGCGCCTCTTCCTCGAAAGAATCGAACTGCCCGACCATCTCTTCCTGGCGCTTGAGCAATGCGGCCATTTGCAGTTGCAGGCGCTCGATCACCCGCTGTTGTGCCACCAGCTCGTCGTTCAACGCCTGAATGGTGTCGTCCTGGAAGGCCAGACGACTTTCCAGATCGGTAACGCGCTCTTCAAGGCTCATGGCTCAGCCCTCCAGAAACGTGAAATGGTCAGTCAGCACCAGACGCAGCCGTTCACGAATGGCCGCGACCTGCTCGGCGCTGTAGGGTTTGACCGGGTGCTTGCCCCAGACCGGCGCAGGCCATGCCGCATCCTCGCGTTTGCGCACAATGACATGCATGTGCAACTGGCTGACGACGTTGCCCAGGGTCGCGACATTGAGCTTGTCGGCATCGAACAGATCCTTGAGCAACTCGGCCAGCGCGGTGGTTTCCTGCCACAACTGCTGCTGGTCGGCGACATCCAACTGAAACAACTCGCTGATATCGTCGCGGCGTGGCACCAGGATGAACCACGGGTAATTGGCATCGTTGGACAGCAGCAGCCGACACAGCGGAAAGTCGCCAATGGTCAGGGTGTCCTGTTGAAGTCGTGAATCTAAAGCAAACACTGCGTGCACTCCCGGCTGATCTACATCATTCAGCTTAGCGGCCGTCCCCGACGGGCAACGCACCAAGCGACAGGCAGGCAGCATACCTGCGAATTCGCCGGGGTTCACGAAGCCAGTCCACTCAGGCCCTTGCAAGAGGCATTCACACGGACCGTGCACCATCACAGCGCCAGGTTTGCCCTCGAGCACGAACAAATGCCCGAGACGCCCTGATCAACCCGACAGCAGAGTGACCACACACTGTATGAATCCGGTACAGCCTGTAAATTTTTTGCACCAAAAGCGCACAGTGCGTCTACGCTCAGTGCGTCGAGCATCCGCCAAATACTCACTGACGGGGTGAACCGGTAACGTTTTTGGTTGTCATGCCCGCGCGGGAACGTGACAACACGATGCAAAGGTATGCGTCAAGCCCATGATACAAAAGGGCTTGAACCCCCGTTTTCATGCGGTTTTTACAGATACAGGCAGGTGTTCAGAAAAATAAACGCGGCAATCCTGCACTTTGTGCACGCTTGTTGCATTGGGACACATATGGTCTATAAGCGCACCACGGGAACGGGTTGCTTCAGGCCAACAAAAACGGTGGCAGGGTTGCCCCAATGGAGATTCAAGTGTTTTGCCAGGGACTCTTTTTTACCGATGCAAGAAGGCCCAGAAACAGCGATAAAGTTGTCAGTCCGGTTGCATTGGTACTGTGAATTTGCGACATCAACCCAACCATTTGCGACGTCGTCGTAAAGAACATGAAAGGTTGTATGTGCAAGTATCGCCAAACATTGTCGGCGTGATATAAGTTTGCGCCGACACAAAAAGAAAGAGCCGCCCAGATAATAAAACAGGTGGGACGGCAGTACTCTTCTAAAACCAAAGGAGCAAATCACGATGCGCGTGATGAAGTGGAGCACAATCGCACTGGCAGTTGCAGCAGCCGCCAGTACTCAGTTGGCTACGGCCGCCCCGTTTGTAGATGACCAGGCAGAAGCCAAAGGTTTTGTTGAAGGCGCGAAACTCACCGAGACGTTGAAGAACTACTACTTCAACCGCGACAACAAGAACGGTGGCCACGACCAGAAAGACTGGACCCAGGGCTTTCTCGGCAACTTCACTTCCGGTTACACCCAAGGCACCGTAGGCGTCGGTATCGATGCATTCGGTTACCTCGCGGTCAAGCTGGATGGCGGTGATGGTACTACCGGCACTGGCAACATGAGCCGTAGCGACACCGTCAAAGCCAACGGTTATGCCCACGACGTTAACGACAGCCAAGGCAAAGCCGGCGCAGCCGTTAAATTCCGCATCTCCAAAACCGAGCTGAAATTCGGCGACATGCAGCCAAGCACCGCTCCGGTATTCGCTGTTGGCGGCTCCCGTATCCTTCCGCAAACTGCCACTGGTTTCCAGTTGCAGAGCAGCGAAGTCAAAGATCTGGACCTTGAAGCGGGTCACTTCTACTCGGCCACCAGCCAGGACAAAAACGCCCGTGAAGGCGGCCTTTACGCCACCTACGCGGGTGTTGAAGCCAAAAACATCGACTACTTCGGTGGTAAATACGGCATCACTGACAACCTGACTGCATCGCTGTACGGCGCCAAGCTGGAAGACATCTGGAACCAGTACTACGCCAACGTGAACCTCACTACCCCGTTTGGTGGTGACACTTCGCTGAACACCGACTTCAACATCTACCGCACCACCGACACCGGCAGCGCCAAAGCGGGCGACATCAGCAACACCGCCTTCTCGCTGGCAACCGCCCTGTCGTTCCTGAAGGCACACACCTTCACCCTGGCCTTCCAGAAGGTCAACGGCGACACTCCGTTCGACTACATCGGCGTGGGCAAGAACAACCGTGGTGGCGACTCGATCTTCCTCGCCAACTCCATCCAGTACTCCGACTTCAACGGTGCAGGCGAGAAATCCCTGCAAGCCCGTTACGACCTGAAAATGGCCGAGTACGGCGTTCCTGGCCTGAGCTTCATGGTTCGTTACGTTAAAGGTTGGGATATCGACGGTACCCACACTCCAGCGGGTAGCGCTTACGCCGGCCTGTACGGTGAAGACGGTAAGCACCACGAAACCAACTTCGAAGCCAAGTACGTTGTTCAGTCTGGCCCAGCGAAAGATCTGTCCTTCCGCATCCGTCAAGCCTGGCACGTTGCTAACGCTGACGAAGGCGAAGGCGACGTTAAAGAGTTCCGCCTGATCACCGAATACCCACTGAACATCCTGTAATTGTCAGTGGTTAGTTTGGAAGCATAAAAAAGGCCCATCTTAGGATGGGCCTTTTTTATTGCCTGTCACTTGTAATAAATGCCTGACCAACAAGTCAGGCATTTAATTAGCAACCTATCATTGTGTTGCCGATTCCTGAACCACGCGAATCACACGCTGTGGAAATGGAATATCAATACCGGCCGTCTTTAAACGATCACGCGACTGTTCGTTAAACATGAACATCACGTCCCAATAGTCTGCAGTTTTAACCCAGACTCGCAGGGAAACCGTGATCGAACTGTCACCCAACGTCGAAATGACCGCTTGTGGGGCAGGATCCTGCAGCACGCGCTCATCCTTGGCCAGATCCAGCAGCACCTGACGAGCCTTTTGCAGATCGGCTTCATAATCCACACCCACGTCGAACACCACTTTGCGGGTTGGCTGACGGTTGGTGTTGGTGATGATGCCGTTCGACAGATTGCCGTTCGGGACGATGATGGTCTTGTTGTCACCGGTACGCAGCACGGTGTGGAAAATCTGGATGCTGTCGACCGTACCCGCCACGCCTTGCGCTTCGATCCAGTCACCGATACGGAACGGACGGAACAGCAAAATCAACACGCCGCCGGCGAAGTTCGCCAGGCTGCCCTGCAACGCCAAGCCGATGGCCAGGCCAGCGGCACCGATCGCTGCAACGAACGAAGTGGTTTCGACGCCGATCATCGAGGCCACGCTGACGATCAGCAGCACCTTGAGAATGATATTTGCCAGGCTGCTGATGAAGCCTTGCAGCGCCAGATCGGCATTGCGCAGAGCCAGCAGACCGCCGAGCTTTTGCGTGACCTTGTTGATCAGCCACCAGCCGATCGCCAGGGTAATCACTGCCAGCAGCACGCGGCTGCCGTATTCCATGATCATCGGAATCCACGCCTGGGACGCCTTGACCAGGTTGTCTACCTCAGCATTCAAATCCATCTTCCATCTCCTGATTTCCGGCTACCCGGGCTGTACACAAATTAAAAGTGGGAGCGGGCTTGCTCGCGAAAGCGGTGTGTCATTCAACAATGAGTTGCCTGACACACCGCTTTCGCGAGCAAGCC
>NZ_QAIK01000168.1:0-197 GCF_003061005.1 Pseudomonas sp. HMWF021
GCGGCAAGACTCGATCAGACCGATCGAGCCAGGAGAAACCCGAGTGACATGCAAAACAGGCCGAACGCCAGCGTTGCCCAGACTGGATACATATCGCCCTTGTTTTTGATGCGCATTCTTTCTTCCCACTCATCGTGCTCACGTTCCAGTTGTTCCATTCTGGCTTTGCGGTCATAGGTACTCATGTGGATTTTCCT
>NZ_QAIK01000168.1:207-2094 GCF_003061005.1 Pseudomonas sp. HMWF021
GGGCGGCGATGGTCGAGTAAGCAACCGCTTCGGGCAACAACAGACCGGCAATCGACAGACCGGCGAGGATGTCCCGCCAGCGATCAGGTTGCTCAACAGGTGGGGGGGCGCTCGACAATCCACTGTCTCCAGACGAAAAAAAGCCGCTGCGCATGTGGGATGCGCAGCGGCCTACTGTAGCTGAAAAGCGCAAGATCGCAGCCTTCGGCAGCTCCTGCAGGTTTTTTGTATACCGGTAGGAGCTGCCGCAGGCTGCGATCTCTTGATCTTTAAGCGGTCAGCGAATAAATCAAAGCCGAAATTGCCACCAGACCGACGGCCGTGACAAACACGTTCGACGCCTGACCGCGATAGCGTGCCATCGCCGGCACTTTACGGATCGCGTACATCGGCATCAGGAACAGAATCGCCGCAATCACCGGGCCGCCGATGGTCTCGATCATCCCCAGAATGCTCGGGTTCAGGGTCGCGACGATCCAGCACACCACCAGCATGAACGCGGCCACGATACGATCCAGCGCTTTGGCGCCCGGGCGCTTGCCGCTCTTGACGATCAGGCCCTTGAGGCCTTCGCTGGCACCGATGTAATGGCCCAGGAACGACTTGGAGATCGCCACGAACGCAATCAACGGCGCTGCAAAAGCGATGGTCGGGTTGCTGAAGTGGTTAGCCAGGTACGACAGGATCGACAGGTTCTGCGCCTTGGCTTCGGCCAGTTGCTCCGGCGACAGGGTCAGCACGCAACTGAACACGAAAAACAGCACCATCACCACCATCAGCAGGTGGGCGCGGCACAGGATCTGCGAGCTGCGCTGATCGGCGTTAACGCCGTAACGACGCTTCTGATCCACCGCGAATGCCGAAATGATCGGCGAGTGGTTGAACGAGAACACCATCACCGGGATCGCCAGCCACAGCGTGTGCAGCAGCGCCGACGGCGCCGGCACCTGCGAAGCGGTGGTGAGGATGCCGCCGTTCCAGTGCGGAATCAGGTACACCGCCAGGAACAGCAGCGCGACGATGAACGGGTACACCATCAGGCTCATCGCCTTGACGATCACCTGCTCGCCGCAACGCACGACGGCCAGCAGACCGAGGATCAGCACAAACGACAGCAGCGCACGCGGCGGCGGCATGATGTGCAGCTGGTGTTCGAGGAAACTGGCGACCGTGTTGGTCAGGCCGACGCTGTAGATCAGCAGGATCGGAAAGATGGCAAAGAAGTACAGCAGCGTGATCAGTGCACCGGCCTTGATGCCGAAATGCTGCTCGACCACATCGGTGATATCCGCGCCTTCACGACCGGAAAGTACGAAACGGGTCAGGCCCCGGTGGGCGAAGAACGTCATCGGGAACGCCAGCAGCGCGAGGATCACCAGCGGCCAGAAGCCCCCAAGACCCGCGTTGATCGGCAAAAACAGGGTGCCGGCGCCAATGGCCGTCCCGAACAGTCCCAACATCCACGTGGTGTCATGGCGATTCCAGCTCGACAGTTCAGCTGGTGCTGCCGCTTCATAGCGTTCGTCGACGCTATTGGCCTGATCATTCATCCGGTCGGATCTCCGCATTCCGGTCACTTGCCACTCGGTCAGGACGCGTCGGAAAAAACCGACAGACATGCTCCGGCCGAAACAGGGGCGCGATTCTCCGCGATAAATGAGCAGAAGCAAAGACTTAGCTGAGCAATGGTTGTGCGGAGCAGATGAGCGGATTGTCGTTTTCGGGAAAATGGCTGTCGGCTACAGGCACGTAGAATGTCGTTTTTCGGCAAGTTTCAGCACCGATACGAGCGGCAAGACTCGATCAGACCGATCGAGCCAGGAGAAACCCGAGTGACATGCAAAACAGGCCGAACGCCAGCGTTGCCCAGACTGGATACATATCGCC
>NZ_QAIK01000168.1:2104-17218 GCF_003061005.1 Pseudomonas sp. HMWF021
TTTTGTGTTATGGATCTGACAGTTGTGGAACGCGAACCATCAAAACCTGAAGAAAACACCTGCTACTGCGGTGATTGCTGTCACCACTCCGGCTATTAATGCAAGCGGATATAAATTTGTCTCTCTATTAAGTTTTTTCTCCTCCGCCAATAGCTTTTTCCTCTCGGCCACAAGCTTTCTTGACTCATTTTCCAGCCTGTCGAGTTCCAGATTTTCAAGATCGTTCTTGAGCATTCGCCTTCCTTGGCTGTTGGCAGTCCCTGCCCGAGCTGCTTTGCGCCACATGATTTCGCGTTCGCCCACCATTCCGATAGCAGACGCATCTTCCAAATTCGTAGGCAAAATCCGCGAAAATCGTAGGTAGCCTCGTACAAAAACAACGGTCAGCTCATCGTCCCTGCTGTCAATTCGCCCGACATGATCTAGCGTGAGAGAAGTCCCCTGCCCCATGGAGTCTCTACCCATGCCCCTCGTGCGCGTCGAAATCAGAAAACACTCCGATCCCACCTTCGCCAGGCGCATCGGCGAACAGATCTACGCCGCCATGCGCAACACCATCAATGTGCCGGAGCATGACAACTTCCAGATCCTCAATGAGCACGACGGCGAGCATTTCATCTTCGACGAGCAATATCTGGGCATCCAGCGCACAGACCAACTGGTGATCATTCAGATCACCCTCAACGAAGGCCGGACACTGGAGCAGAAAAAGGCCCTGTACCAGACCATCGCGCAGAGCCTCAACAGCCAACTGGGCATCCGCCTGGAAGACGTGTTCATCAATCTGGTGGAAGTCAAAAAGGAGAATTGGTCGTTCGGCAACGGCATTGCCCAATACGCCGGTTGAACAGCCCGACGAAGCGATCCCGCGCTCCCCGTGCCAGCTCCTACACTGGGCTGAAGCGGGGTAGCGCCCACCATTGCCAAACCGCTCTGGAATCAGCACTCTGAGACGATTTTCGCGACTGAACCGTTATTGATCACAGGAGCCGCGCAATGCCCGCCACCGTTCTGGTACTGGTTGAAACCATCAATGATTATTTGCCGATTCTCGAGCAGCAGGGTTTTCACCTGATCCTCGCCCCGACGCCTGCCGAACGAGCGCAAGCCATCCAGACCCACGGCAGCCGCATCGATGCGGTGCTGACCCGCGGCCCGCTGGGCCTGACCGCCGATGAAATTGCCAGCCTGCCGGCGCTCAAGATCATCACGGTGATCGGCGCCGGTTACGAACATGTCGACCTGCAGGCCGCCAGCGACCGCGGGATCACCGTGACCAATGGTGCCGGGGTCAACGCCTCGTCGGTGGCCGACCACGCGATGGCGATGCTGCTCGCGCTGGTGCGTGACATTCCACGCTGCGACGCGGCGGTACGACGCGGTGAATGGCCGAAGATCATGCGTCCGTCGCTGGCCGGCAAGCGCCTGGGCATCCTCGGGCTGGGCGCTGTGGGCCTGGCGATTGCCAGACGCGCGCACCTTGGTTTCGATATGCAGATCAGCTACCACAATCGTCAACTGCGCAACGACGTGCCCTATGCGTTCTGCTCCACCCCGACAGAACTGGCGCGGGCCTCGGACTTTCTGATTGTCGCCACGCCTGGCGGGATCGGCACTCAACATCTGGTAACCCGGCCAGTGCTCGATGCGCTGGGGCCAAAAGGCTTCATCGTCAACATTGCCCGGGCCAGCGTAATCGCTACCGGCGAACTGATCAGCGCACTGGAGCAGCGGCGAATCGCCGGCGCCGCTATGGATGTATTCGACCATGAACCGCAGGTGCCGGATGCGCTGAAATCCCTCGGCAACGTGCTCCTCACGCCGCACGTGGCCGGCCTGTCACCGGAGGCCACACAAGGCACTGTTGAACTGGTGGGGAAAAACCTCGTGGCGTTTTTCTCCGGGCAGCCGGTGCTCACTCCCATCGAGCTTCCGCCAAGGCACACCAATCAGCGCGTGCACTGAACGCACGCCCCTGCGGCAGCTGGCAAGCGGGGGCTGTTCTGCCTATTCGGAACGCTGATTATCCGGCAACACGCTAACCTATAAGACCGCAGCGCGCTTGTGGGCAGTCGGGCGCGCCATTAGATTAGCCAATGATGTCTGGCCTCCAAAATAAGCAGAAGGGATAAGCATGGCGCTTACTGACCAGTCCACCCGTATCCGCTCTGGCGAAGAACTCGATGCCAGCCTGATCGATCCGTACCTCAAGGCGCACATTCCTGGCCTGACCGGAACACCTGCGATCAGCCAGTTCCCCGGCGGTGCGTCGAACCTGACGTACCTTCTGGAGTATCCGCAGCAGGAATTCGTCCTGCGCCGGCCGCCGTTCGGCCACAAAGCCAAATCCGCCCACGACATGGGCCGTGAATTCCGCATTCTCAATCAACTGCGCGACGGTTTCCCGTACTGCCCCAAGGCTTACGTGCACTGCACCGACGAGTCGGTGATCGGCGCCGAGTTCTATGTGATGGAGCGGGTCAAGGGCATCATCCTGCGCTCCGACCTGCCGCCGGAGCTGGGGCTTGATGCGGCGAAAACCGAAGCACTGTGCAAGAGCTTCATTGATCGTTTGGTCCAGCTGCACCAGGTCGACTACAACGCTTGCGGCCTCGGTGATCTGGGCAAGCCTGAAGGTTACGTCGCCCGTCAGATCAAGGGCTGGAGCGAGCGCTACGAAAAAGCCCTGACCCCGGACGCGCCGCACTGGGAAAAGGTCAAAGTCTGGCTCAACGACAAGATGCCGGCCGACCACCCGACCTCGAGCATCGTCCACAACGATTACCGCTTCGACAACGTGATCCTCGACCCGGCCAACCCGATGCAGATCATCGGCGTGCTCGACTGGGAACTGACCACCCTCGGCGACCCGCTGATGGACCTGGGCAACACCCTCGCCTACTGGATCGAAGCCGGCGACCCGGCGCCAGTTCAACTGATGCGCCGCCAGCCGAGCCACGCTCCGGGCATGCTGACCCGCCGCGAGTTCGTCGACTACTACGCCGCGCGCTCGGGCATCCAGATCGACAATTTCGACTTCTACTACACCTACGGCCTGTTCCGCCTGGCCGGCATCGTGCAGCAGATCTACTACCGCTTCTACCACGGTCAGACCCAGGACAAACGCTTCGCGCAGTTCATTCACATGAACAAACTGCTGGAGCACATGAGCCTGCAGGTCATTGCAAAATCGAGCCTCTGACGGCCCACACCAAGGAACCCTTATGTCCAAGACTCAGTTGTTCGACCTCGACGGCAAGATCGCTTTCGTCTCCGGCGCCAGCCGCGGCATCGGTGAAGCCATCGCCAAATTGCTGGCCCAGCAAGGCGCCCACGTGATCGTCTCGAGCCGCAAGCTCGAAGGTTGCCAGCACGTCGCCGACGCGATCATCGCCGCCGGCGGCAAAGCCACTGCCGTGGCCTGCCACATCGGTGAGATGGAGCAGATTGCCCAGGTATTCGCCGGGATCAAGGAGCAATTCGGTCGCCTCGACATTCTGGTGAACAACGCCGCGACCAACCCGCAATTCTGCAACGTGCTGGATACCGATCTGGGTGCGTTCCAGAAGACCGTCGACGTGAACATCCGCGGCTACTTCTTCATGTCGGTGGAAGCCGGCAAGCTGATGCGCGAAAACGGTGGCGGCAGCATCATCAACGTCGCGTCGATCAACGGTATTTCGCCCGGCGTGTTCCAGGGCATCTACTCGGTGACCAAAGCGGCGGTGATCAACATGACCAAAGTCTTCGCCAAGGAGTGCGCGCAATTCGGCATCCGCTGCAACGCGCTGCTGCCGGGCCTGACCGACACCAAGTTCGCTTCGGCGCTGGTGAAGAACGATGCGATCCTCAAGCAGGCGCTGACACAGATCCCGCTCAAGCGCGTGGCCGATCCGAGCGAGATGGCCGGCGCGGTGCTGTATCTGGCGAGCGATGCGTCGAGCTACACCACCGGGGTTTCGCTGAATGTGGACGGCGGTTTCCTGTCCTGACCCAAACGCCCCCGTGTAGGAGCTGCCGAAGGCTGCGATCTTTTGCTTTTGATTTTTGAAGATCAAGATCAAAAGATCGCAGCCTTCGGCAGCTCCTACAATGGATTGAGGTCAGGCAATGACCACGCAGCACCCCGCCTGCAAAGCTGCCCCACGCTACTGCGTGACACAGCGAGTGGTGGTGATATGCCGGGTCACCTGCTCGTCAACGTACATGTCGCCGGACACCTGAGTGTCTTCCAGGGTCTGACAGGTACGTACCGGCGGTGGTGGCGGTGCAGCAGGAGGCGGTGGCGGAGGACTGGCGCAGCCGCTCAATAGCGCAACAGAGAAAGCCAGCGACAACGACAGGTACACGCGTTTCCCAGGATTATTCATAGGACGACCCGCGATGAATGGAAGAGCCACTTGCGCCACCGCGCACGACTGCAGCGGTTGACGCAAGACCTGACCACTCATTCTTTATAGCCGACCACCCTGTAACCGCCAGTGAAATGGAGGGGGATCAGGGAATTGGCTGTCGATTCTGTGGAGCCCGTTGCAGGCCATCTGCAAGGGAAAGCGTCTGCCATCCGGTTCCCGTTCAACCATGCAGCAGCGCGGTGGCGGATGAGATCACCAGCAACACCGCCAGAACCCGGTTCAACCATTGCAACTGCGCCGGGTTGCTCAGCCAGCGCGCCGCGCCTCGACCCAGCAGCGCCCAGAGCGCCAGACACGGCAACGACACCAGAAAAAACGCCAGGCACAACCCGTTCAGCCCCTGCCCTTGCGCGGTGAACACGCTGATCACGGCAATCGCCATCATCCACGACTTGGGATTGACCCACTGCAGCAGCGCGGCGCCGAGCAGGCCCAGTTCGGGTTTTTCATCGCCGGAAGCGGCGTCGATGGCAGTGGCCGGCGCGGTGAAGATCTGCCACGCCAGCCAAAGCATCCAGCACATCCCCAGCGCACTGATCACCGGGCGCACGCCGGGCTGCATCAGCGTGCTGGCGCCAGCGCCGGCAACCCACACCAGTGACGCAGCGCCCGCCCCCGCGCCGAGGATGATCGGCAGGCACGGCCGCCAGCCACGTCGGGCGCTGGTGCTGAGGACGATCAGGTTGGTCGGCCCCGGGGTAATCGAAGCGACGAAGGCAAAGAGGATGAATGCAAGCATGGCACGGCCCTGTAGAAAGTCAGGACCTACTGTGGCGGTTTCGAGGTGGGGCGGTCTTGAACGTTTGTTCAGCGTCGAAACGTGCCAATCGCTCGTTGCTGATAGGCGCCCGGGGTGATGCCATAGGCACGCACGAACCAGCGGCCGAGGTGGCTTTGATCGGCGAAACCGAGCTGGCTGGCGACTTCTATCGGCTGTATGCCGGCAGCGAGCATCTGCCGGCCTCGGCTCAGACGCAGCTGGATCAGCCACGCGTGGGGGGCAAGTCCGTAGGCAGCCTTGAATGCACGCGTCAGACGAAAGCGGTCGGTGCCGCAGACGTCGGCCAGGGTTTGCAGGCTGATGTCCTGCTCGTGGTAGGCCATCAGGTAATCGCGTGCCTGACGGGCGATCAAGGGTGCGCGATTGGCGGCTATCGGTTGTGGTCGGCGATATAAATGAATCGCCAGTCGTTCGAGCAAGGTGTCCAGCGCCATATCCCGGACCATGCGCACGTCCTGCTTATGCAGCGCATTGAACGCGAACAGGGTGGCCCGGGCCAGCTCGGGATCGTCGTTGAGCACACTGCCGATGCCCGGCAGGCCGCTGCCGTAACTGCCCAGATGCAGACCGTCCAGCGCCTGTTCCAGCCACGCCGGTTGCAGATACAGCATGCGATAGGTGAAGCCGTCCGGGCTCGGCGCATCGCCGTCATGGATGTCGCCGGGCTCGAGCATGAAGACCTTGCCCGGCGTGCTGTCATGCCGCGCCCGCCGGCTGTTGAAGCGCTGCACGCCTTGTTCGGTGAAACCGATCAGATAGGTTTCATGCCAGTGCGGATCGTAGGCATGCGCGTGCCCGGCGAAATGCGCGTGCAGGGTTTCGATGCCGGTCTCCCGGTCGTGGGCAAGGTCGATCCAGTTGCTCATGGCTTGAATACGGTGATGGGCTGGGGCCAGTAATCCACAAATGGCGCGATGAGGCTAGAAGGTTTGTGCAAAGTCCCCGTAGGAGCTGCCGTAGGCTGCGATCTTTTGTTTTTAAAGATCAAGATCAAAAGATCGCAGCCTTCGGCAGCTCCTACAGGGGGGATTTGGGTGGACTATCCGCGTAACAAGCCCTGCTCCGCCTCGCAAAGGCCGACGACATAATCCCAGACCACCCGCAGCCGCACCGATTTGTGCAGTTCGCGCCGCGTGCTGATCCAGTAGCTGCGCTCGATGCTGTCATCTGGCAACAACGCCACCAGATCCGGATCCGACGCGGCCATGTAGCAGGGCAGCACGGCAATGCCCAATCCCGAGCGCGCCGCTTCCTGCTGGGCGATGACGCTGGTGCTATGGAACACCACGCGCGGACTGCGGCAGAAGCTGTTGAGGAACATCAGTTCCTGACTGAACAGCAGATCATCCACATATCCGATCCACGCATGCCGCCCGAGGTCTTCGCGGCTGCGCAAGGGCGGCGCGTTGTCGAGGTAACGTTGGCTGGCGTAGAGCGCCAGCCGATAGTCGGTGAGCTTGCGCGTGACCAGCATGTCGGCGGCCGGGCGCTCCAGATGAATGCTGATTTCTGCCTCGCGGTTGAGGATGCTGACAAAGCGCGGCACGGCGACCAGTTCCACTTCCAGCCCCGGATAGCGTTCGAACAGGCCGATCATGCGGCTGGCGAGAAACTTGATGCCCAGCCCTTCGGTGACGCCGACACGGATCTTGCCCAGCGGTGCGGTGGACTGGGTGATTTCTTCCTGGGCCAGCAGCGCGACGTTCTCCATCGCTTCGGCGTGCTTGAGCAGCGCCTCGCCTGCCGGGGTCATTTCATAGCCTTGGGCGTGCTGGACGAACAGCGCGGTGCCGAGGCTCTTTTCGATGGCCTCGATGTGTCGGGCCACCGTGGCGTGAGTGGTGTTCAAGCGCCGGGCTGCGGTGAGCAGGCGGCCGCTGCGTTGCAACTCCAGAAAGAACCGCAGGTCGTTCCAGTCGAACATGGGGTGTCCTTGTCAGCTATCGTCAATCCGGGCTGTTTGAAAACGCACAGCGGCTGCGCAAAAACTAACATTCTTTTGACGAAAGCTAACAACTAGAGTGTCCGACAATAAAAACAAAAAGCGAGGTCAGGGAATGCAGACTTCCCTTGAAGAATACGACTACATCGTGGTCGGCGCCGGCCCTGCCGGGTGCCTGCTGGCCAATCGACTGTCGGCGGACAAACAGCAGCGCGTGTTGCTGCTCGAAGCCGGCGGGCGCGACAACTATGCGTGGATTCACATCCCCGTGGGTTACCTGTTCTGCATCGGCAACCCACGCACCGACTGGTGCTTCAAGACCGAAGCGCAACCCGGCCTGCAGGGCCGCAGCCTGAGCTACCCGCGCGGCAAAGTGCTGGGTGGCTGCTCCTCCATCAACGGCATGATCTACATGCGCGGCCAGGCCGGTGACTACGACGGCTGGGCGGCCGAGGGCAATCCGGGCTGGGCCTGGAACGACGTGCTGCCGCTGTTCAAACAGAGCGAAAACCACTTCGCCGGAGCCGCTGAATTTCACGGTGGCAACGGTGAATGGCGCGTGGAACAACAACGGCTGTCGTGGCCTATTCTCGACGCCTTTCGCAGCGCTGCCGAGCAGAGTGGCATCGCCAGCATCGACGACTTCAATCAGGGCGACAACGAAGGTTGCGGTTATTTTCAGGTCAACCAGAAGGCCGGGGTGCGCTGGAACGCGGCCAAGGCCTTTCTCAAACCAATTCGCGAGCGGGCCAATCTGACGGTGTTGACCGGGGTTGAAGTGAATCGGGTGCTGCTGGAAAACGGTCGCGCGTCGAAGGTCAGTGCACGTCATGAAGGCCAGGTGAAAAGCTTCAAGGCGCGCAAGGAGATCATCCTTTGCGCCGGAGCCGTAGGCTCACCGAGCATTCTGCAGCGCTCGGGGATCGGCCCGCGTCCATTGCTCGAGCGTCTGGGCATCGGGGTGATTCATGAGCTGCCGGGGGTTGGCGGCAATCTGCAGGATCACCTGCAACTGCGGCTGATCTACAAACTGCAGAACGCCCGCACCCTGAATCAGATCGCCGGCAGTGTGTGGGGCAAGATGGGCATGGGCCTGCGCTATCTGTATGACCGCAGTGGGCCGTTGTCGATGGCACCGAGTCAGCTTGGGGCATTTGCCCGATCCGGGCCGGAGCAGACCTCGGCGAACCTTGAGTACCACGTGCAGCCCCTGTCGCTGGAGCGTTTTGGCGAACCGCTGCACAGCTTTCCGGCGTTCACCGCGTCAGTGTGCGATCTGCGTCCGCAGAGCCGTGGCCGTATCGACATCCGTTCGGCGGATCCGCAGGACGCGCCGCTGATTCAACCCAATTACCTCAGCCATCCCGAAGACCTGCGTGTGGCCGCCGACGCGATCCGCCTGACCCGGCGCATCGTCAGCGCCCCGGCCCTGCAAGCCTTCAAACCGGTGGAGTATCTGCCGGGCGACAACCTGCAAAGCGAGGAGCAACTGCACGAAGCCGCAGCACGGATCGGTACGACGATTTTCCACCCGGTCGGCACCTGCCGCATGGGCCAGGACGCCGATGCGGTAGTCGATGCGCAACTGCGCGTGCACGGTGTGCCCGGCCTGCGCATCGCCGACGCCTCGATCATGCCGCGCATCACCTCGGGCAACACGTGTTCGCCTACGCTGATGATTGCCGAGAAGGCGGCGCAGATGATCCTCAATCCACCGACAAGGACCTGCACACCCACCCCCGAACTGGCCCAAACCCTGTAGGAGCTGCCGCAGGCTGCGATCTTGGCTTTTTCAGATCAGGACCAAGATCAAAAGATCGCAGCCTTCGGCAGCTCCTACAGGGGACCGTGTAATTCGTTCAAGGCAGCGCGCAACACCAGTGGAACAACAAAAACAATCACTGTGAGGGATACCGATATGTCAGAACACGCTCAGCCGCTGGACGCCACGCGCGGCGCCAGCACCAGCAATGCCACGCAGAAAGTCATCTTCGCCTCGTCGCTCGGGACGGTGTTCGAGTGGTATGACTTCTTCCTCTACGGCGCCCTCGCGGCGGTGATCAGCAAGCAGTTTTTCGCCGGGGTCAACGACACCACGGCGTTCATCTTCGCGCTGATGGCCTTCGCCGCCGGGTTTATCGTGCGGCCGTTCGGGGCGCTGGTGTTCGGTCGGTTGGGGGACATGATCGGGCGCAAATACACCTTCCTCGCGACCATCATCCTGATGGGCATCGCAACTTTCTGCGTCGGCCTGCTGCCGACCTACGCCAGCATCGGCATCGCCGCACCGATCATTCTGGTGGTGCTGCGCATGCTTCAGGGCCTGGCCCTGGGCGGTGAGTACGGCGGCGCTGCAACCTATGTGGCGGAACACGCGCCGATCGGCAAACGCGGTTTCCACACCAGCTGGATTCAATCCACCGCCACCCTCGGCCTGCTGCTGTCGCTGCTGGTGGTGCTCGGTTGCCGCTACTTCACTGGCGATCAGTTTGAAGTCTGGGGCTGGCGCATTCCGTTCCTGCTGTCGATCGTGCTGCTGGGCATTTCCACCTGGATTCGCCTGAGCCTGCACGAGTCGCCGGCGTACCTGAAAATGAAAGAGGAAGGCAAAGCCTCGAAAGCGCCGATCCGCGAGTCCTTCGGCAGGTGGGAGAACCTCAAGGTCGTGCTGATCGCGCTGTTCAGCATCAACGCCGGGCAAGCGGTGACCTTCTACGCCGCGCAGTTCTACGTGCTGTTCTTCCTCACCCAGTTCCTGAAAATGGACCCGGCGGTGGCCAACACGCTGCTGATCATCAGCGTGGTGATCGGCGCGCCGTTCTTCATCATTTTCGGCTGGCTCTCAGACAAGGTCGGGCGTAAACCGGTGCTGATGCTTGGCCTGCTGCTGGCGACCGCGCTGTACTTTCCGATCTTCAAATCCCTGGCGCATTACGCCAACCCGGCCATCGACCAGGCCAGCCGTCAGGCGCCGATCACCGTGCTGGCGGATCCGGCCACCTGCACCTTCCAGTTCGATCCGGTGGGCAAGGCCAAATTCGACAGCCCTTGCGACAAGGTCAAGACCTTCCTGGTCAAACAGGGCCTGCCCTACTCCAGCGCCGCTGCCCCCGCCGGCAGTGGCGTTCAAGTGAGCATCGGCGACGTGAAAATCGACGGTTACGACGAAGCCGCCCTGCGCGGCGCCGTCACCCTCGCCGGCTACCCGCAACAGGCGGATCTGCAGCAGATCAACAAACCGATGATCGTGGCGCTGATCGTCGCGCTGATCATCATCTCGGCCATGTGCTACGGCCCGCTGGCGGCGCTGATGGTCGAACTGTTCCCAACGCGCATCCGCTACACCTCGATGTCCCTGCCGTATCACATCGGTAACGGCTGGTTCGGCGGTTTCCTGCCAACCGTGTCGTTTGCGCTGGTGGTGTACACCGGGGACATCTTCTACGGGCTTTGGTATCCGGTGCTGGTTACCGGGGTGAGCCTGGTGGTGGGGATGATCTGTCTGCGTGAGACGAAGAATATCGATCTGGACAAGAACTGAATCTGAACCTGCGCACATGATCCTTTGGTGAGAAAACCGGTGGCGAGGGGATTTATCCCCGATGGGGTGCGCAGCGCCCCCCGTGAAAAATGGGACTACTGCGTAGTCCATCGGGGATGAATCCCCTCGCCACAATCAAATCTCTTTATTCCGGAACTAAGCGTCAGCCTTGATCACTTCAAACTTCACCTGATCCGGATAAAACGCCACGTAGTCACGAATCGGCGCGACCGAGACTTTCGGATTTTCGTAAGTCCACACCGCATTCGCCCCCTCATGCCCCGGCACCTGCAGGCTGAAGTAATTGGCATCGCCCTTGTACGGGCAATAACTGGTGTGGTCGGTGCGGGCGAAGTATTTCTCGTCGATGTCCTCGCGAGGAATGTAGTAAACCGGCGGGTAGTTGGCCTCATGGAGGACCAGCACATGGGAGGACGCCGCGACCTGGATGCCGTGGAATTTCACCAGCAGGCAACCGGAAAGTTCTTCGAGGGTGATGACGGGGTTGAGGCCGGTGGTGCTCATGGGGTTTCTCCAGGGACAAATGAACTGTGGCGAGGGAGCTTGTCGAATCGTCGCACCGTCCCGCGGGGCTGCACAGCAGACCCAAATCCGGAAATCGCGCTGCATCAGGTATAACGCGATTTCAGGTTTTGCGACGGCTTCGCCGCCGAGCGGGACCGGACTCCCTTGCCACAAGCGTCAGGTTGGCCCCGTCATATCACTTCACGCGACGATATCGGACGCCACCGCCTGCCCCACCACACCCACGGCAAAGTCGACCTGCCCCTGGCCTGTCAGATCGACCAGCAGCCCGGTCTGACCGTTCTGCGCGTAGTACGTCAGAATCGCTTCCCCCGCATGACCGGTGAAACTGCTGACAAAATTCAGCGAAGCCGCACCCGTGGCAAACGCAGCGATGCCCGAGAGGTCGATCTTGTCCACGCCGCTCTTGAAATCCATGATCCAGTCCGGCTGGTTGTTGGTCGAATCGCTGGCTGCGCCGAACACGAAGGTGTCTGCGCCCTCACCACCCCACAACACATCCGCGCCGCCACCACCGTAGAGGATGTCGTTGCCGGCACCACCGAACAGATGGTTGACCGCCGAGTTGCCGATCAGCAAATCATTGCCCGAACCGCCAACGGCGTTTTCCACGGTCACGCCGTAAGCGATCGACACGTTGCCCACCAGCCCGCCAACGTCAGAGAACGAACCTTCATTGAGGTTGATCTTCTGATTCTGGGTGAAACCGGAGAAATCCAGCCAGTCATCCCCACCGCCGTCCCACACCGAAAATACGACCTTGGAAGAAGCCGACGTCGCGGTGTAGTAATCGCGCCCGGTATTGGAATTGAAGCCGTACCAAGTGTTATCGGCGCGCGTCTCATAGTTGGCGCCATAGAGTTTCTGCACCGCGACGATGTCGTCCAGCAACGGTGCCGAGGCGTAGGCGCCGCTGCCGTCCTTGCTGAAGTTCTGGTCAGTGTTGGCTTCGCTCCAGTAGCTCATCAGGCTGTAGCCACGGGTGTCTTCGGCGTACTTGGCGTCGTTGTAGGTCGGGCTGCCGTTGCCGGCGTTGTAGGCGCCCGGGTGCGACAGGCCGAGGGTGTGACCGATCTCGTGGGTCAGGGTCTGGCGCCCGTAGTTGTTGGTGTCCGGAGTCTTGTTGACCTGGTATTGATCGTTGATCAGGTACCACGACTGGCCGTCATAGCTGCCGCCGCTCGGCAGGTAGGCGAACGCTGCGCCGCCAGTGCTGACGTCATAGTTGCCGAAGGTCATGTGGCCGTCGCCGCCCTTGCCCTCAGTGAAAGTCACCTTGGCGACGTCGGCCCAGGATTGCATCGCCAGCACGGCCTGAGCCTTTTGCTGCGCGCTGAACTGGCTGAAGTTGCCGAGGTTGGGGTTGTAGTTCGCCGGTTTCTCGGTGAGGAAGGTGTAGGTCAGGGAGATTTTGCCGTCGCCGTTCTTGTCGTGCCACGACAGGTTTTTGCGCAGGATTTCGTCGGCTGCCTGATCGGCGGTGAACGACGGTTTGCCGTTGATCAGGCCGACGCCACGGTCATACAGGTGGCTGAAGGCGTTCACTTCATCATAGGCAGTGCTGGATTTTGCTTTGGCTTGGGCCATGGTGGGACTTCCTTGTTTCAGAGTCGTCAGTGCGTTCGGACCACGGCGATCTCCTGGCGGGATCGTCCTGTCGCTCGCGTTTCTTGAAAGGCCCGGTGAACCTGCCATGCCCTGCAACCGCCGCACCATTGGATTTCTCGATAGCCGTGCGCCGCGTCCCGGTAATACCGGTCACGCCCGGCAACGTTTTTATCTGTATATCCATACAGATAAAAGTTGCCCTTGGCGCCGAGTCCGGCCATTCTTTGCACCTTCAGTGAACTGATCGACGACGGTGGTTATGCGGCTGTACCTCTGTGAAAAACCTTCCCAGGCCAAAGACATTGCGGCCGTACTCGGCGCCAAACGTCGGGGCGACGGCTGCTGGCTGGGAACGGACGTCACGGTGACCTGGTGCATTGGCCACCTGCTGGAAACCGCACCACCGGATGCGTATGACGCGCGCTACAAGCGCTGGGTGCTGGCAGATCTGCCGATCATCCCGGACAAATGGAAAATGACCGTCAAGCCGCGCACCGCCAGCCAGTACAAAGCGGTCAAGCGCCTGCTGGGCGAGGCCAGCGAACTGATCATCGCCACCGACGCCGACCGTGAGGGCGAGATGATTGCCCGGGAACTGGTCGAACACTGCCGCTATCGCGGGCCAATCCGCCGCTTGTGGCTGTCGGCGCTGGACGAAGCATCGATCCGCAAGGCTTTGGCCGCTCTGAAACCAGGGGCGGAAACCTTCAGCCTGTATCACTCGGCGCTGGGTCGCTCCCGGGCCGACTGGCTGATCGGCATGAACATGAGTCGCCTGTTTACGTTATTGGGCCGGCAGTCCGGCTATCAGGGTGTGCTGCCGGTGGGCCGGGTGCAGACGCCGACCTTGCGGCTGGTGGTGGATCGCGACCGCAGCATCGCCGAATTCGTGCCGGTGCCGTATTGGGCGATCGATGTGCAACTGCTGCACAACGGCACGTCGTTCACCGCGCAATGGCGTGCGCCCTCCGATGTTTGCGACGATCAGGATCGCTGCCTGAATCAGGCATTGGCCCAGCAGGCAGCCGCCGCTCTGAACAGCGCCGCCACTGCGCGGGTGGTCAAACTGCGCACCGAGCGCATGCGCGAAGTGGCGCCGCTGCCCTTCGACCTCGGCACCCTGCAGGAAGTCTGCTCGAAAAAGCTCGGCCTCGGCGCCCAGGAAACCCTCGACATCGCCCAGGCGCTCTATGAAACCTACAAGGTCATCACCTACCCGCGCAGCGATTGCGGTTTCCTGCCGCTGAGCCAGCACAGCGAAGCCCCAGGAATACTCGCGGCACTGCGTCAGGCCGACCCCAGCCTTGAAGCCCTGAACGGTCACCTCGACCCGCAGCGCCGCTCGCGAGCGTGGAACGACGCCAAGGTCAGCGCCCACCACGGCATCATCCCCACGGCGGCAGCAAAAAATCTCGAGCGTTTAAGCGGCAAACACCGGGCGGTTTACACCCTGATTCGCGCGCGGTATCTGGCGCAGTTTCTGCCCAACCATGAATACGACCGCACCCAGGCCGATTTCGATTGCGCCAGTGAAGCCTTGCGTGCCGTCGGCAAGCAGATCATCGAACCGGGCTGGAAGCGTGCCTTGCCCGAGGCACTTGCGCCGGCCAAGGGTCGTGAAGCACCCGCACCGCAAACCCTGCCGGCGCTGAGCCAGGGTATCGATTGCGCCGTGGCCGGCGTGAACCTCAAGGATCTGTGGACCCAGCCGCCCAAGCCCTACACCGAGGGCGATCTAATCAAGGCAATGAAGAACGTCGCCAAACTCGTGGAAGATCCACTGCTGAAACAGAAACTCAAGGACACCACCGGTATCGGCACCGAAGCGACCCGCGCCTCGATCATCCAGGGCCTGTTGGACCGCGGCTATCTGGTGAAGAACGGCAAGGCCCTCGCCGCGACCCCGGCAGCCTTCAGTCTGATCGACGCCGTGCCCCGTGCGATTGCCGATCCCGGCACCACTGCCATCTGGGAGCAGGCGCTGGACATGGTGCAGAGCGGCGAAATGAGTCTGGAAGAGTTCGTCACCAAGCAGGCGGCATGGATGAGCAAGCAAGTCACTCGCTGTTCGGCGCTAAGCCTCACCATCAGCAGCCCGCCACCTGCCGGCAAGGCTGCGGCGCCGTGGAAGAAAAAGCGTAAATCGACGCGCAGCAAAACCGCCAGCGTAGCCAAACGCACCACAAAGCAATGACCTGTCCTGTGGTGGGGGATTCTGTGGTGAGGGGATTTATCCCCGATGGGCTGCGAAGCGGCCCCAGCTTTTACTTAACTAGAGGAC
>NZ_QAIK01000168.1:17228-21977 GCF_003061005.1 Pseudomonas sp. HMWF021
TCGGGGATAAATCCCCTCGCCACAAGGTATGAGTTCACATTATCGGGTTCATCACCGCAGGGAGTTAACCCCAATGCCCAGCATCCAACTACACCCCGCCCACCGCGACGAACTGCAAACCATCGAAAACCTCATGCAGTTCTACATGTACGACTTCAGCCAATGGCTACCGCTGAGGCTCGGCGAACATGGTTTCTTCAGCATTTCTCTCAAGGACGATTACTGGCGTAACCCTGCGACCCAACCTTTCCTGATTCGCGTCGACGGTGAAATCGCCGGATTTATGATCGTCGACGATGACACCCGCATCGACGGCGCCGAACACAACCTCAGCTATTTTTTCCTCGCCCGGCGCTTTCGTGGCCAAGGCGTCGCGCAGTTTGTCGTCTCTGCCCTCTTGAGCCGCCTGCCCGGTCAATGGCAGATTTTCCACATCGACGCCAACCTGCCTGCGCAGCGCTTCTGGGCCAGGTTGATCCCCGAATTGACTGACGGCGCATTCACCCGCCAACAGCGCGCCGTGGACGGTTACCCCTGCACCTTCTACGTCCTGCGCGCCCCCGTGTCCGTTGCCTGATCGGAACTTTTCTCATTCCAAAACAGCTTTGTCCGACAATATGTAGTGACCAAAAATAATCACTACAAAACCGTTGACGGCACCGTTTTGCTTTTGCATGATGAAGACGTTCCCCGATCGGGAACATCGGTAACACGCTTGAGCAAACTCGTCTGACCGCCGAGTTGTTTTTTCCGGATACACGCTGCCCACAAGGCAGATTGAAGAAGCTGACCTGGCCTGAACGTCCAGTACAAGGACGAGAAGTGCTGGCGAAAATTCTCAAGACGCTTGTGGTCGACCCTGAAAACGTCGTCAAGGAGCCTCCCGGTTTTCGCTGCTTCTCCTCGTTGTGACGCTATTGCGTAGCAGTTATTCAACACGACTACATGCAACAGACGCATGACCCCGTACTTCACACGGGCGACCGCTGACGTCCTGGTTTCGGTGCCAGGGATCAACTAACCGATGGGCTACCTGTATTAGCGAATCAACTTTGAAAGATCACCAGACTGGTCAAGGGGCAAACATCATGAATCTGAACAATCAACCTACTATCGAAGAACTGGCTCGTATGTTCGCTGCGCAAAAAGACAGCCACGACAGCCACATTCTCTGGATCAGCAAGTCGGGTCAGGTGCATATCGACTGCCTGTCGCCCCACGCTGGTGAAGAAGAATTCGACCGCAGCAACCAGAACCTGCTGGCCCGCCTGAAGATGTATCGTCGCGGCCACGGTTATGTCGGCAAGAAAGCCGCGGCCGACAAGGACTTCATCGGCAATGTCCTGCAGACGCTGAAACAGGCGTGGGACTCGATGCAGAACAAGAACGAAGTTCGGGTGATTGACCGGTTCTGCTGATTTACAGCTTCAATAATTAAAAGGGCCTGCTTCCCATAAGGAGCAGGCCCTTTTTTGTTCCCCTAAAATTCCCTGTAGGAGCTGCCGAAGGCTGCGATCTTTTGATCTTGATCTTAAAAAACCAGATCAAAAGATCGCAGCCTTCGGCAGCTCCTACAGGGGGGTATTGAGTTCCAGCACCAACTTCATAAATGCCACCGCCGCCGCGCTGTGATAATTATTGCGCCGCCGCAACAGCGCCGCCCCTCGCTGCGGCGCTTCGTTCTCGACCCGCAACCTGCGTAACGCCCGATCCTCGGTAGCAATCGCCTCCGGCAACATCGTCGCCAGCGGCGAATGGCGCACCACTTCCAGCAGCGTGCTCACCGAGTTCACCTCGATCCGCACCTGCGGCGTGATCCCGTGCAGACGGAAATACTCATCAATTGATAGCCGGGTGATGAAGTCCGGCGCCAGCAAGGCGAAATCCAGTTGCGCAAGATCGCTCGCCTTCAGCGCCGTAGTGCTGCCATAGAGCGGATGCTCACGCCCGACCATGATCCCCAGGGTTTCGGTAAATGCCGGAATGCACTCGATATCCGGGTTGCGCACCGGCGTAAAGGCAATCGCAACATCCAGCGAGTCGTCCGCCAGCCCTGCTTCGATGTCGTCCATCGACAACTCGAAAATCTGCAGATGAATGCCCGGATACCGCGCCGTAAAGTCACGCACCAACGGCCCGACCAGATACGCCATGAACGTTGGGGTCATGGCCAGGCGCAAAGTGCCACGGGACAGATCCTTCACGTCATGCAGCGCCCGCTTGCCCGCCTCCAGTTCCACCAGCACTCGCCGTGCACATTCAATGTAGGCCTCGCCGGCATCGGTGGGTCTGACTGTGCGCGAGGTGCGGTCGAACAGGTTCACCCCCAGGGTTTCCTCCAGTTGGCGGATCTGTTGCGACAGCGTCGGCTGCGACACGTGCAAGGCCTCCGCCGCTCGGGTGAAACCGCCGTGATCGGCCACGGCCAGCAGATAACGCAAATGTCGCAGCAGCATGGGATTCATCAACTATAGGCAGGACTTATGCTTGGCATTGTATATCGGTCTTGGACGCTATGGATCAATCGGCAGAAGATTGCTCCCACACAGCAAGCCAACCTTGAAAGGAGTGACACCATGCAACAGTCCCACGCCTACAACGATGCCAGCCTGGCCCTGACCACCCGCATTCTCGACATCAAGGCCCGCAAGAATCTGTCATGGCAGGATCTGGCCGATGGCACCGGCCTGAGCCTGGCCTACGTCACCGCTGCCCTGCTCGGCCAGCACCCGTTGCCGCAAGACGCTGCGCAAGTGGTCGGTGACAAACTCGAGCTGGACGCCGACGCCGTTGCCGCTCTGCAGATCATCCCGCTGCGCGGCAGCCTCAGCGGCGTGCCGACCGACCCGACCATCTACCGCTTCCACGAGATGATCCAGATCTACGGCACCACCCTCAAAGCCCTGGTTCACGAGCAGTTCGGCGACGGCATCATCAGCGCCATCAACTTCAAGCTCGACATCAAGAAAGTCGAAGACCCCGAAGGCGGCTCCCGCGCCGTAGTCACCCTCGACGGCAAGTTCCTGCCACTGCGTCCGTTCTGATCCGCGCGGCCCGCACCTCGCGTGCGGGCCAACCGCTCACTTGCTCAATGAGGACACGCCCATGAAAGCCCTGATCGACGGTTTCCTGAAGTTCCAGAACGAAGCCTTTCCGCAACGCACCGAACTGTTCAAACACCTGGCGACCACTCAGCAACCCGGCACCTTGTTCATCACCTGTTCCGACAGCCGTGTGGTGCCGGAACTGCTGACCCAGCAAGAACCCGGCGAGCTGTTCGTGATCCGCAACGCGGGCAATATCGTGCCGTCCTACAGCCCGCATCCGGGCGGGGTTTCGGCGACGGTGGAATACGCAGTCGCGGTGCTGGGTGTGACTGACATCGTGATCTGCGGCCACTCCGATTGCGGTGCGATGACTGCGATTGCCCAGTGCAAATGCATGGATCACCTGCCTGCTGTCAGCGGCTGGCTGCAACATGCCGAGTCGGCGAAAGTGGTGAACGAGGCACGGCCCCATGCCAGTGAGGCGGCGAAATTGAGTTCGATGGTGCGCGAAAACGTGATCGCGCAACTGGCGAACATTCAGACTCACCCGAGCGTGCGCCTGGCCCAGGAGAAAGGCCTGCTGAATCTGCATGGCTGGGTGTATGACATCGAGACCGGCTCGATCGATGCGCTGGCGGCGGACCGGCGCACGTTTGTGCCGCTGGCCGAGCAGCCGGCGACGTGTGCCATTCAGGCAAACGCCAGCGCAGCTGCCTGAATCACATCGCCGCCCCCTGTAGGAGCTGCCGAAGGCTGCGATCTTTTGATTTTGCTTAAGAACAAGATCAAAAGATCGCAGCCTTCGGCAGCTCCTACAGGGCGCGCCGTGGATACGGATCAGCGTTTTACGCTGAGATCGATCTGGGTCATACGGCTGCGTACGGTGAACACCCCGTCGCCGGAAAGAATCGCACTGCGCGCAAACAACCGACCACTCTCCCAGTTCGAAAGCCCCAGTTCCGGCTTGTTCAGCGCGTATTGCCCATCGACCCAACGGGTGATCCCGTTACCCACAAACGGTGCATTCACCGCGTTGTAAAAGCGTTCCTGGACAGCAGCATCCTCGCTGATCAACGAGACCGTGAATTGCGGGCTGTAGCGGTTGAACAGCGTGATCGCCTGATCCAGATCGTCGACGATCATCAGGCTGACTTCCGGGGTTTCTTCCCATTCCCACTCGCGGCCCAGATCGGACTCGGCCAGTGGTTCGGCCAGGGCTTCAGTCTGATAACCCTCGGCGCGGTAGACCTCGACTGTCGCGTTCTGCCACTCGGTCGGCAGATAACTTTCACTGCCGGCGACGATGTGCAATTTGCAGCCCTGCCCGCGTGCGTTGCCGGCCTGCTGCAGCGCATCGAGGAACAGCGGCACCAGTTCGGCCGCACGATCACGTTGAATCAGGCAGACGTTCAGCGTGTTGCAGACTTTGCGATCCAGCGAGTTGCGCACTACCGCTGCGAAGCGTGTGGCATCAGCATCACGATCAGCGATCAACCACGCGCCGCCAGTGCCATGCAGGCTGACCGCCGTGCCCGCCTGCTGGGCGATGCTGCCCAACTGGCTCACCGCACGCCCCGAACCCCGGGCCACCGCCAGCGACAAACGCCGGTCGGCGAACATCGCCCAACCGGCGGCGTGATTGACGCTTTCCACCAGCGACACCGCCCCCGCCGGCAGACCGGCATCGGCCAGCGCCGGATTC
>NZ_QAIK01000168.1:21987-31272 GCF_003061005.1 Pseudomonas sp. HMWF021
AATGCATCGCTGCCGATACGCAGCACCGCGGTGTTGCCGGTGCGCAGTACACCGGCGGCATCGGCGAACACGTTCGGCCGTCCTTCAAACACGAACGCCACGATGCCCAGCGGCGATACCACTTGCTCGACCTTCCAGCCGTCGTGTTCGACGCTGCTGATGACCTTGCCGCGTGTGGCCGGTGCATCTCGCCAGGCGCGCAGGCCGGCGATCATGTCGCGGCGCATGCGCTCGTCCGCGAGAAGCCGGGTGGTGGAGCGACCACGGGCCTTGGCGCGCTCGATGTCGGCCAGGTTCGCCGCTTCGATCAAGGCCCAGCATTCCGGGGTTTCCAGGCGTTGTGCGAACCGATCGAAGAAGCGGCTGATGGCTTCGTCGGACACCGCCGACAGTGCGCTGAACGCCGCTTCCGCACGCTCGATCGCTACCGCCGCCGCTTGTTGATCGACCACTGGAATCAGCAACAGCTCGCCACTCACCTGCTCGACCAGCAGGTGGTCTCCGGGCTGAAAACGCGCCGCCAGTTCGGGGCTGACCACGGTCACGCGGTTACCAGCGAAAGGGATCGGCGTGCCAGCGACTAGACGTTCGAGCGCAAGAGACATGAAGCGGATTCACCATATGAGGGGCGGCCGGAAAATGTAGCGGATTCTGCGCTGAAACACACCTTCTACGAACACCATCAAACCTGTGGGAGCTGGCTTGCCAGCGATAAAGCCGGCAAGCCCGGCATTGATGTTGCTGAACCACCGCTATCGCTGGCAAGCCAGCTCCCACAGAGTTTTGTGGTGTTTGGAGGATCGGTTCAGAACACCGACCAGCCAATCCGCGAACTGAGCATTTCCAGCGCCGCCATCCCCGCCAGCGAATTGCCGGCGGCGTTGAGCTCCGGTGACCATACGCACACCGTGAACTGCCCCGGCACGACCGCGACGATGCCGCCGCCTACCCCGCTTTTGCCTGGCAGGCCGACGCGATAGGCGAAGTTGCCGGCCTCGTCGTACAGGCCGCTGGTGGCCATGATCGAATTGATCTGTTGGGTCTGGCGGCGGCTGAGGATCTGTTCGCCGCTGTGCTTGCAGAATCCATCATTGGCGAGGAAGCAGAACGCCCGGGCCAGATCGATGCAGCTCATGCGCAAGGCGCAGTGGCTGAAGTAACTGCGCAGTACCGCTTCGACGTCGTTGTGGAAGTTGCCGAACGATTGCATCAGGTAGGCCATCGCCGCGTTGCGGGCGCGGTGCTGGTATTCGGAATCGGCGACCTTGCCGTCAATCATGATCTGCGGGTTGCCCGACAGACGTCGGACGAAGTCGCGCATCGACAGGGTCGGCGCAGCGAACCGTGACTGGTTGATGTCGCAGATCACCAGCGCGCCGGCATTGATGAACGGGTTGCGTGGACGGCCGCGTTCGAACTCCAGTTGCACCAGCGAGTTGAACGGCTGGCCGGAGGGCTCGTGGCCCAGACGCTCCCAGATCGCCTCGCCGGAATGCTCGATGGCCTGCACCAGGCTGAACACCTTGGAAATACTCTGCACCGAGAACAGCGTTTCGGCGTCGCCGGCGCAGTACATTTCGCCGTCGTTGCCATACACCGCGATGCCCAACTGATTGGCCGGCACCGTGCCGAGGGCGGGAATGTAGTCAGCCACCTTGCCCTGCCCGATCAGGGGCCGGACAGCGTCAAGAATCTCGTTCAACAGCGCTTGCATGCCGGGTTCCGAAGTCTCGCCCCATGGGATTGCGGGGACACTGGGGCTAGACGCTGCGCAAGCTTCCGGAATCACACAAAACCCTGTAGGAGCTGCCGCAGGCTGCGATCTTTTGATCTTGATCCTGCCACTCAAAATCAAAGTCAAAAGATCGCAGCCTGCGGCAGCTCCTACAGGGGATCGGTCAGTGTGCGCCGTCGAGGCCGGCGAGCAATGCGTCGTCACGGCTGTAGATGTCCGGCGCATAACGCACCTGCCCATCCTTGCCGACCTGCGCTGTCCAGTAGGTCATCAGGATCGGCACCGGTGCCGACAGGCGGAATTCGTGGGTGCTGCCGGTGGCGAGCAGAGTGTCGGTGCGGGTGCGTTCGGCCGGGGTCAGCAACAGGTCACGCAGTTGCATCGGGTGCTCGACCCGCACACAGCCGGAGCTGAACGCTCGCGGGCCTTTGTCGAACAGCGCCTTGCTCGGCGTGTCGTGCAAATACACCGAGAACGGGTTGGGGAAGCGGATGACCATCTGCCCCAGCGGATTACGCGGTCCGGCGTCCTGACGCAGCATGATATTGCCGGGGTTGTCCCAGTCGATGTCCGCGGCGGCCACTGGCTGGCCGTGGGCGTCGAGCACCTGCAGGTTCTGGCGGCTGAGGAAGGTCTGGTCCTTGCGGATCGCCGGCAGCTTGTCTTCTTTCCAGATGGTCGGCGGCACGGTCCAGGTCGGGTTCAGGGTCAGGCGCGTGACCCTGGACTTGAGCAGCGGCGTCTGACGTTCGGCACGGCCGACCTGAGTGCGGGTCTGCCACACCGGCACGCCGCCCTGATACAGCGTCAGTTCGGCGGCAGCGACGTTGACCAGCAAGCCGTCGGGCTCCATGTCCTGGGCCATCCAGCGGAAGCGTTCGAGGTTGACCCTCAACTGCTCGCGACGGGTCAGCGGGCTGATATTGAGTTCGGCGATCGTCCCCGGCCCTACTACACCGTCAGCCTGCAACGAGTGATTGGCCTGAAAACTTTTCACCGCCTCCACCAACACCCCTTGATAGGCGTTGCCCGGGGTACCCACCACCGAATGCAGATACCCTTCGCTGTACAAGCGCCGGGCCAGATCCGGCACGCGCTTGTCCTCCATGTCCGGGCGCAACAGCGGCCCGTTGCCCACCGACTGCCACTGTGGCAAGGCTTTCTGCCGTTGCGCGGCATAGAGATGACGCAGGTTTTGATACTGCAACAGACGCGGGCGCGCCTGAGTGAATGCCGCTGCAATGTCGTGCATGCCCGGCACGGCGATCGCCAGCAGTTCGGCCTGCCGATCGCGCGGGGCCTGATCGGCATGCCACAGCGGCTCGAAGTGCGCTTGCAGCAGCCGACCGTAATGCAGGTCCTGCAAGGCTTGCAGGTAGTAGCGACTGATGTCGATATCGGCGCATAACTCGCCATCTTGCGGCGGGGTCTGCGCCAGCGGATAGCGCTTGGGGTTGAGGCCATCGTCGGCCAGCGCCTGCATCTGGGTGCGCAGGGTCGCCAACCGTGCAGCATCGGCGGTCCACACGGGCAGCCAGTCCTGCTGTTGATAGAACGCCTGCACCTGTTGCAGCGCCGCGCCGTCGAGGCCCGCGGCAATCGCCGGGCAGGCTTGCGGCAGACCCAGCAATACCGCGTGCAACGGGCTCTGCGGCTGCACCGGTGCTTCGATCGGCGGATTGACCGTGGCTTCGACCGGAGCGACAGCAGGCAGCGTTTCCAGCGGCGGCAACGGCTCGTCGGCACAAGCGACAAACGGCGCAGCGAGCAGACAAAGGCTCAAGTAGCATGCGTACTTTTTGAACAACTGCTTTACTCCAATCCATGGCCGTCTTGATGACGGTCAACCTTACATCAGGTGCGAACTGCGGCCTGCCGGGTATGACTGGGAGTCAGGAGAAAAAGTAACAAATGAGGCATTCCTGAGGACATTCTCCAAATGTTGACGTTTTTGCGCCGACTTCTGCTGACCACCGCGACCCTTGTCGTCGTGAACAGCCCAGCTTTCGCCGCCGGCAACCCATCGCCGGTTCTCTTCACCAGCCTCGCCCACGCCGCGCCGGAACTCAATCCCCAGGCGCTGAAAGGTGCATTGAATGCCATGCAGTGCGCCGTCAACAATGGCGCCAAACCCTCCCGGCATCTGGCGATCATCGATTATTCGCAACCCTCCACCGCGCGCCGGCTGTGGATCTTCGATTTGAGCCGACAGAAACTGGTACTGCGCGACCTGGTCGCCCACGGCTCCAACTCCGGGGAAAACTTCGCCACCCAGTTTTCCAACCGCGAAGGCAGTTACCAGTCCAGCCTCGGCCTCTTTCGCACTCAGGAAAGCTACAAGGGCACCCACGGTTATTCGTTGCGCATGGACGGTCTGGAGCCGGGCTTCAATGACATGGCCCGCGACCGCGCCATCGTGATCCACGCCGCCGACTATGTGAACCCGCTGTGGAGCAAGCGTCAGGGCCGAATCGGCCGCAGCCAGGGCTGCCCGGCAGTGCGACCACAGATTGCCAGACAAGTGATCGACAAACTGAAAGACGGCCAGTTCATGTTTTCCTGGTATCCGGACCAACGCTGGCTGAAATCCTCGCCGTACCTCAACTGCCAGCCGCAACAGGTGGCGAGCATTCTCAATACCCACGGCAGCTGACAGCGCGCAGACAGGCTCTGTGCGTTGTCAGACACCCGCGCCGACGAGGCCCTGATCCAGGGTCTATAGTGATCAGGTCTTGTGCCCTGTCGTCGAGCCTTGTCCATGTTCCCCACCCAGCACCTGATCATCTGCGAGCATTGTGATTGCGTGTATGAAAAAGCCGTGCTCGGCAAGCATCAGAAAACCCTTTGCGCCCGTTGCGGTGGCGTACTGCAGCGTTATAACGGCCTGACCGTCGAGCAGCGTCTGGCGTTGAGTGTCACTGCAGCCATGCTCTGGCTGTTCGCCAATTTCTACCCGGTGATGAGCATCAGCATGAAGGGCCTGAAAAACAGCGCGACGCTGTGGGATTCAGTGCTGGCACTGAGTCAGGGGCCGATCACTTTCATGGCGATGGTCGCGGCGATTTCAATCATCATCGCCCCGGCCTTTCAACTGGTGCTGCTGATCTGGGTGTTGAGCTTCGCCCTTTCGGCCCGCCGCGCACCGGGGTTCAAGTTGTGCATGCGCTGGCTGGAAACGCTGCGCCCGTGGAGCATGCTCGAAGTCTGTCTGCTGGGGGCGATGGTGGCGGTGTTCAAACTGGCCGGGCTACTCGATGTGCTGCCGGGCATCGGCCTGTTCGCCCTGGCCGTGCTGAGCCTGATGATGATCCGCATTGCCGGGCGCGACATTCGTGATCTGTGGGACATTCTATGAAGCGACCACCGACCGCCAGCGAACTGAACCTGTGCCTGTGTCACAGCTGCGGGCTGGCCTGCGACATGACCGACGAGCCGCACGAATGCCCGCGTTGCGAAGCACCGCTGCATCGGCGCAAGACCAATTCCCTGACCCGCACCTGGGCTTATCTGTTTGCCGCGTTGGCGTTCTACGTACCGGCCAATCTGCTGCCGGTGATGAACACCATGATGCTGGGCAACGGCGCCGACAGCACGATCATGAGCGGCGTGCTGGAGTTCTGGGAAGGCGGCGCATGGGACATTGCGCTGATCATTTTCATCGCCAGCATCGCGGTGCCGGGCATCAAGTTCGTGGCCCTGTCGCTGCTGCTGATCACCGTACAGCGTGGCAGCGACTGGGCGCGCCGTGAGCGTTCGAAGCTGTACCGTTTCGTCGAGCTGATCGGTTACTGGTCGATGCTCGACGTGCTGGTGGTCGCACTGGTTGCAGCGCTGGTGAAGTTCCAGGCGCTGGGCGACATCGAACCACGACCGGGCATCCTGTTTTTCGGCATGGTCGTGGTGTTCACCATGTTCTCGGCGATGAGTTTCGATCCACGGCTGATCTGGGACAACGCCCCGGACGACGAGCCGCTCAGCGACGCACCCGCTCAAGCAGCACCTGCAACGGATGGCGCAGCGCCCGATCCGACTGGCGCTTGACCTGGCTGCGGCAGGAATACCCGGTGGCCAGTGCTTCGCCCTGCTCCGCCGGTGCCTCGACCTGCCGCGCCCAGGATTGCTCGTAGATCACCGCCGACGTTTCACGGTTGCGCGCCTCATGACCGTAGGTGCCGGACATGCCGCAGCAACCGGTGGCCTGCGTCGCCAGTTTCAGACCGACCCGTTCGAACACCTGCTCCCACTGGCGGGTGGCGGCCGGCGCGTTGGTTTTCTCGGTGCAGTGCGCCAGCAGACGGAATGTCCGGGGCGCTTCGACACCGGTCTGCTCCGGCATCACCTTGAGCAACCATTCCTGCACCAGCGCCACTTCCGGGCATTGGTCCATGCCGGGCACTTTCAGGTATTCCTGGCGATAGACCAGCGTCATTGCCGGGTCCAGTCCCAGCAACGGTACGCCAACGTCCGCCAGCTCGCGCAGTTGCCGGGCATTGCGCAACGCCGCACGGTTGAACGCCGACAGGAAACCCTGCACATGCAACGGCTTGCCGTTGGCGCTGAACGGCGCCAGATACACCTGATAGCCAAGCCGCGAAATCAACTCGGCCAGATCCGCCAGCAACGGCGCTTCGAAGTAACGGGTGAACGCATCCTGCACCAGCACCACGCTGCGTTCGCGCTGGGCCGGGGTCAGCGTTGACAGTCGGGACACGGTCGCCGGCTGCACATTCCAGCGGCGCAGGGCGGCATGGAAATCGAAGCGGCTGAGCAACGGCACATCGACCATTCCACCGAAACGCTCCAACTGTTTGCGCACGAATGTTGCGCCCATCAATCCGTTGTACAGCGCCGGAATCCGCGCCATGTACGGAATGCTGTATTCCAGCGAGGCGATCAGATAATCCCGCGCCGGACGCAGATAACGGCTGTGATACAACTCCAGAAACCGCGAACGGAACTCCGGCACATTGACCTTGACCGGGCACTGCCCCGCGCAGGATTTGCATGCCAGGCAGCCGGCCATGGCGTCGTACACTTCATGGGAAAAGTCTGCGCCCTGCGTGCGGCTGTTGCGCCAGCGTGTCCACAGGTTGCTAAAAAATGCCGGACGACGGATCGCCTCCGACAGCACATCGACGCCCGCCTCGCCCTGCAAGCGCAGCCACTCGCGGATCAACGACGCACGGCCCTTGGGCGATTGCGCACGCTCGCGGGTGGCTTTCCACGACGGGCACATGGCGTCGTCGGGATCGAAGTTGTAGCAGGCGCCGTTGCCATTGCAATGCATGGCCGCGCCGTAGCTCTGCCAGACCTTTTCGTCGATCTGCCGATCGAGTTCGCCGCGCAGGGTCACTTCGTCGATCTTCAGCAATGCCGCGCCGGTGTTGGCCGGGGTGGCGATCTTGCCGGGGTTGAACTGGTTGAACGGGTCGAACGCCGCTTTCAGCGCTTGCAGTGCCGGGTACAACTCACCGAAGAATGCCGGCGCGTATTCCGAACGCAGGCCTTTGCCGTGTTCGCCCCACAACAGGCCGCCGTAACGCTGGGTCAGCGCCGCGACGCCGTCGGACACCGGGCGCACCAGCGCCGCTTGCTGCGGATTCTTCATGTCGAGAATCGGCCGTACGTGCAGCACCCCGGCATCAACGTGGCCGAACATGCCGTACTGCAAACCGTGGCTGTCGAGCAGATCGCGCAGTTCAGCGATGTACTCGGCCAGATGCTGCGGCGGCACGGCGGTGTCTTCAACGAACGGCTGCGGCCGCGCTTCACCGGCAACGTTGCCCAGCAACCCCACCGCACGCTTGCGCATGCCATAGACCTTGTTCACCGCCGCTTGGCCGACGGCCAGCGTATGCCCCAAGCGTTCAACTGTTGCGTCGCTGCTCAGATGTTCGAGGAAGGCTTCGACCCGGCGTTGCAGATCCTCGGGATCGTCGCCGCAGAATTCCACCAGGTTGATCCCCAGCGTCGGCCGGTCGGCGCTTTGCGGGAAGTATTCGGCAACGCCGTGCCAGACGATGTCCTGCATCGCCAGCAGCAACACTTTGGAATCCACGGTTTCAATCGACAGCGGCTTGAGCGCCATCAGCGCCCGGGCATCGCGCAATGCATCCATGAATCCGGCGTAGCGGATGTTCACCAGCATCGTGTGTTTGGGGATCGGCAACACGTTGAGCTTTGCCTCGACGACAAAGCCCAGCGAGCCTTCAGCGCCGCACAGCACGCTGTTGAGGTTGAAGCGATTGTCGGCCTCGCGCAGGTGCGCCAGGTCGTAGCCGGTCAGGCAGCGGTTGAGATCCGGGAAGCGCTGTTTGATCAGTTCGCCCTGCTCGTCAATGATCTGCCGTGCACAGCGGTAGACTTCACCGACCCGATCTTCGCGGGCGCACAGCGCCGTCAGATCTTCTTCCGCCAGCGCTGCGCCGTGCAGGCGTTCGCCGCCACGCAGCACCATGTCGAGTTCCAGCACATGGTCGCCGGTCTTGCCGTAGGTGCAACTGCCCTGCCCGCTGGCATCGGTGTTGATCATGCCGCCGACGGTGGCGCGGTTGGAAGTCGACAGCTCCGGGGCGAAAAACAGCCCGGCGGATTTCAGCGCGGCGTTGAGCTGATCCTTGACCACACCGGCCTGCACCCGCACCCAGCGCTGTTCGACGTTGATTTCCAGTATGCGGTTCATGTGCCGCGACAGGTCGACAACAATGCCGTCAGTGAGTGACTGGCCGTTGGTGCCGGTGCCGCCGCCACGCGGGGTGATCACCACTTGCCGATAGGCCGGCTCGGCGATCAGCCGCGCGACCCGCGCCACATCCTCGGCGTCCTTCGGAAACACCGCCGCTTGTGGCAGGCGCTGGTAGATCGAGTTGTCGGTGGCGAGCACCACGCGACTGGCGTAATCGGCGCTGATCTCGCCACGAAAACCGCTGGCCTTCAAGGCTTTGAGGAATTGCTGGTAATCGGCGGTCAACGCCGTGGCGGGTTTCAGCTGGGCAATCATCGGTCAGGAAATCTCGGTCAAAAAACGGGCCGTGCGGCGGTGAACAGTTGTGCGCAATGAATGATTGCGTCACGCTCCCGCCATTTCATGGTGCTTATGTTCATTGCTTGGCGCCCATGAGACAAACGTAAAATCGACCTGCAATCCATGACTAAAACGAATGAATCCGCGAACGCTCACCCCTTCCATGTCGTTATTGCTGGCCTTTGAGGCCGCCGCGCGCCATGAAAGCTACACCCGCGCCGCCCACGAATTGTCGCTGACGCAGAGTGCGGTCAGCCGTCAGGTGCAGATTCTGGAAAAAATGCTCGGCATGCGCCTGTTCAGCCGTGAAGGGCGGCAAGTGGTGCTGACCGATGTCGGGCGCATGTATCAGCGCGAACTGGCCGAAGCCCTCGGGCAGATCCGCAGCGCGACCCTGCAGGCCATGGCGTTCGGGTCGGGCATACACAGTTTGCGCCTGGCGACGCTGCCGACCTTCGGCTCGAAATGGCTGCTGCCACGTCTCAAGGATTTCTACACCGCGCACCCCGGCATGACCGTGCACCTG
>NZ_QAIK01000169.1:0-3783 GCF_003061005.1 Pseudomonas sp. HMWF021
CCTTTCGGGCACAGGGTGCCGCGGTTGACCGGGTGGTCGGCGTCGCCCTCGATGTGGATGATGTTTTGCGCGACGTTCTTCGCGGCATCGCCCTGGCTGTACATGATCAAGCCGCAACCGACCGAGCAATACGGGCAGGTGTTGCGAGTTTCATAGGTGTGGGCAAGCTTGAAGTGACGCACCTGCTCGGCGAAGGCCTGCGTCGGGGCCATGCCCAACGCGCCCAGGCTAGAGCCTGCAAGGCCGATACCGGCGACCTTGAAGAATTGACGACGGCTGAGATCCATCGTGCACTCCTGATCAGGTGGAACCCGGTACTTGAGCCGGGCTTTTTCTGGACAAACACGGTTACGGCAGATTGGCTGCCGACTTTTTCACTGTAGACAATGACCACACACTCTGTGTGAAAACCGACCGTCGGCCGTTTGTCGGGTAAACCCATTCCCCTGTAGGAGCTGCGCAGGCTGCGATCTTTTGATCTTGTTTTTAGCAATCAAAAGCAAAAGATCGCAGCCTTCGGCAGCTCCTACAGGGGTTCCGGGTTTATCATGGCGCCCATGACAACCCGCCTTCACGAGACCACGCATGACTTTCGATTTTGATCAGGTATTCGACCGCCACAACACCGGCAGCACCAAGTGGAGCCGTTACCCGGCCGACGTGTTGCCGATGTGGGTCGCTGATATGGATTTCGCCGCGCCGCCGGTCGTCATCGAGGCATTGCAGCAGCGCCTGCTGCATCCGTTGGTGGGTTACAGCGTGGCGCAGGACAACCTGCGTGAGGCCATCGTCACTGATCTGTGGAACAAGTTCGCCTGGAAGGTCAAACCGCAGGAGTTGATCTTCCTGCCGGGGGTCGAATCCGGTTTCAACATGGCCCTCAAGGCGCTGGTCAAACCGCAGCAGAACGTCGTGGTGCAGGTGCCGAACTACCCGCCACTGCGCCATGCCCCGGGCCATTGGGGCCTGAACAAGGTCGAACTGCCGTTCGATGCCCTGGCGGATGGCACCTACGCCACTGATCTGGACAGCCTGCGCGAAGCATTGCACGGCGGCGGCGCCCTGCTCCTGAGCAACCCGCACAACCCGATCGGCAAGGTATTTGGCCGCGAAGAGCTGCAAGCCGTGGCCGATATCTGCGCGGCGCAGGACGCCTGGATCATCTCCGACGAGATCCACGCCGAGCTGTGCTTCGATGGCCGCGTGCACATCCCGACCGCCTCCTTGAACCCGGAAATCGCAAGGCGCACGATCACCCTGATGTCGGCGAGCAAGGCCTACAACATCGCGGGCCTCAAGACCTCGTTCATGATCATCCAGGACGCCGCCCTGCGCGAGCGCGTCAACCACGCCCGTTGCGGCATGGTCGACAGCGTCAACCCGCTGGGTATGGAAGCCACCCGCGTCGCCTACAGCGAGGGCGCCCCGTGGCTCGCCGAGCTGAAAACCTATCTGCAAGCCAACCGCGACTGGTTGGTGGACGCGGTGCACAGTCGCCTGCCGGGCGTGCGCATCAATGTGCCGCAGGGCACCTATCTGGCCTGGCTCGATTGCACGGCGCTGGAACTGGACAACCCGCAGCAGTTCTTCCTCGAACAGGCCAGAGTCGGGCTGAGCCCCGGTCTGGACTTCGGCGATCAGCACCAACAGTTCGTGCGCCTGAACTTCGGCTGCCCGCGCTCGCTGCTCGAAGAAGGCATCGCCCGCATGGAACGCGCCCTGACTAACCACAAATCCTGAAAACACCACCTCCCCCCTGTAGGAGCTGCCGAAGGCTGCGATCTTTTGATCTTGTTTTAAAAAAACCAACGTCAAAAGATCGCAGCCTTCGGCAGCTCCTACAGGGGGTTTGTGTTTGCAGTCGGTGTACAGCGCAAATCCGATCGAACTCACGGCAAACCGTCCGGGTCAACCGCCCATACCTGCCCTGAGACCTCGGAGATTGATGATGACCGACTATCCAAAACCACCCTTTCCCGCACAAGCCCAAGCCGTTCCCGGTTCGCAAAGCAAAATGCAGCCCTACCCCGATTGTGGCGAACAGAGCTATGTCGGTTCCGGACGGCTGGCCGGCAAGATTGCGCTGATCACCGGCGCCGACAGCGGTATCGGTCGCGCCGTGGCGATTGCCTTCGCCCGCGAAGGCGCAGACGTCGCGGTGGCCTATCTGAATGAACATGACGACGCCAAAGAGACCGCCCGCTGGGTCGAACAGGCTGGTCGCCAGTGCATCCTGCTGCCCGGTGACCTTGCGCAAAAGGCCCATTGCCAGGCGCTGGTCGACAAGACCGTCGAGCGCTTCGGGCGCATCGACATTCTGGTCAACAACGCCGCATTCCAGATGACCCACGAAACCTTCGAAGAAATCCCCGACGAGGAATGGGTGATGACCTTCGACGTCAATATCACCGCGATCTTCCGTTTGTGCCAGGCGGCGATCAAACACATGCGTGCCGGTGCGTCGATCATCAACACCAGCTCGGTCAACTCCGATTTGCCCAAACCGACCCTGCTCGCCTACGCCACCACCAAAGGTGCGATCGCCAACTTCACCGGCGGTCTGGCGCAGATGCTCGGGCCAAAGGAGATCCGCGTGAACTGCGTGGCCCCCGGGCCGATCTGGACGCCGTTGATCGTCTCGACCATGCCCGACGAAGAAGTACAGAACTTCGGCAGCGAAACCCCGCTCGGCCGCCCCGGGCAGCCGGTGGAAGTGGCGCCGATCTATGTGCTGCTGGCCTCGGATGAAGCCAGTTACATCACCGGTCAGCGCTACGGGATCACCGGTGGCAAACCGATGCTCTGACGTGCGCGAGAAAAACTGAACCTGACGGCATGACGTCCCTCCATACCTTTAAGAACCCGCAACCGGTCTGCCGGATCAGGAGGTCGTCATGTCCGCCCCTATCGTCAAACTGTTCACCCAACCCAATTTCGCCTGGACCGATATCCGCCGCGAAGAAGAAGCTCATCCCCGGCATTACCTCGCCCATTTGCTGATACTGGCGTTGATTCCTGCGGTTTGCCTGTTCATCGGCACCACCTATGTCGGCTGGAGCCTGGCAGCCGGTGAAGTCGTGCGTTTGAGCACGTCGAGCGCGCTGCAACTGAGCGTCATGCTGTACGTGGCGATCATTTTCGGTGTGGCGCTGATCGGCGGGTTCATCCGCTGGATGTCGCGCAGCTTCGATGCGCGGCCAACGCTCAATCAGTGCATCGGATTTGCCGCGTACACCGTGACGCCATTCTTCGTGGCCGGCATTGCCGGTCTCTATCCCAGTCGCTGGCTGGCGATTCTGGTGCTTGGCGCGGCCTCGGTGTATTCGACGTTTCTGCTGTTCGTCGGCCTGCCGACCTTCATGCACGAGCGCAAGGAGCAAGGCCTGCTCAACTCTGCCTGCGTCTGGGGCATCGGATTGCTGGTCATGGTCACCCTGCTGGTGTCGATGATCCTGCTGTGGTTCAACGTGCTCACGCCCGAGTACCTTCGCAGCACCGTGGGTTAACTTGATGCGGGCGCCGTCTACAGGCGGTCAGTCATGACCTTCGTGGTTTGGGTCGCGGTACTGGGCGGTGTGTTGCTGGCGCTTGCGTTGACTTCGTCGTATCTGCGCTGGATGCCGGTGACAACTTCAGCGGTGTGCCTGCTGCTGGGTATCGCCATCGGCCCCAGCGGTTTGAATCTGCTGAAACTGTCGCTCGAAGGTGCCTCGTCCTGGATGGAGCATCTGACCGAAGTGGCGGTGCTGTTTTCCCTGTTCGTCTGCGGGCTGAAATTACGCC
>NZ_QAIK01000169.1:3793-13432 GCF_003061005.1 Pseudomonas sp. HMWF021
GGCCTGGCCGGGCCGGTGATGGTGCTGACCATCGCGGCGGTTTGCCTGTTGCTGCACTTCGTCTTGCAACTGTCGTGGGGGCCGTCGCTGTTGATCGGCGCGATGCTGGCACCGACCGACCCGGTGCTGGCCGCGCTGGTGCAGGTCAACGACGCGCGTGACGTCGACAGCGTGCGCTTTGGTCTGTCCGGTGAGGCCGGGCTCAACGACGGCATTGCCTTCCCTTTCGTCTTGCTCGGGTTATTGCTGCTCGACGGTTCCGGGCACGCCGGCGAATGGCCGGACTGGTTGTTGCGCGAGGTGCTGTGGGCGGTGCCCGCCGGTTTGCTGACCGGCTACTGGATGGGCCGCGGCATCGGCCGGATAACGCTGTCGCTGCGCATCCGCAATGACGACAGCACCCTGAGCCCGAACGACTATCTGGCGCTGGCGTTGATTGCCCTCGCCTACGTGGTGGCCGAGGCCATTGGCGGCTACGGTTTTCTGTCGGTCTTCGCCGCCGGGCTGGGCCTACGTCAGGAAGAAGTGAAATCCACCGGCGTCGAGCAGCCCCCGGCGGAGCATCTGGTGCAACCGGTGGTCGGCCACCAGAACGTCGAGCCGCAACACGCAGTGCATGGCGACACCGAACAGCTGGAGGACAGCCAGGTCGCCGCCGGCATCATGATGGGCGACATGCTGTCGTTCGGCAGTCTGGTCGAACGGGCCATGGAAGTGTTTCTGGTGACCTTGCTTGGTGTCGTGCTGATGGCGCATTGGGACTGGCGCGCACTGCTGGTCGGCGGTGTGCTGTTTTGCCTGATCCGTCCGGCGTGCGTGGTGCTGATGCCGTGGGGGAGCTTGTTGGCACTGCGCCAGCGCCTGTTGATCGGCTGGTTCGGCATACGCGGGATCGGCAGTCTGTTCTATCTGTTTTACGCCCTGAACCACGGACTCGACGGCTCGCTGGCCGCGCTGTGTACCGACCTGACGCTGTCCGTCGTGGCGCTGAGCATCCTGTTGCACGGCATCAGCACCCAGCCAATCCTGGCGCGTTACGAACAACGCAAAAAAAATGGATCTTCGCGCAACAGGTGATGGTCACAACCATAACCCTCCACCCGGATAACAAGGTCACGGTCATGAAAGAATGCTCGACTCCTGCGCAAATCAAGGCTTGCAGGGCTTTGGCCCTGGAACGCAATCGTCAATTGTTCGAAGAGGCTCACACCCTCAACCGAGCGGCTTACGAGCTGCTGGAAGCGGACAATCTGGACATCGAGCAGTTTGAGCGCTATCGAGCGTTGCGCCGCAAAGCCGATGCGAAGTTCGAAGAAGCCATCGATCACCTGTGTGTCCTCAACGAGGATTTCCCGCCGATTCCGATGTCGTCACATCATTCGCAGGAATTGCGTCGGCAGCTTGAAACCGTCGAATGACTGCACAGAAAAAAGCCCGGCTGCGAAGTCCGGGCTTTTTCTTTGGGTGGCGCTCAGCCCCCCGGGTTGGTCACCTGAATGAACACGGCATAGGCCCCCAGCAGGATCCAGAACGTGGCGAAGATCCAGGGCGTGCGCACCGAAAACAACAACGACTTGCGATAGCCCTTGTGGCTCGACTCCATCTCGCTGAACAGCGGTGATTCGTCATAGGCCATGCCCATGATCGGCTCGCTGCGCAACAGTTCGCTCTGCTTGTAATGCCAGTGGTCGATGATGTCGTACGCGGCACGAATTCCGGGCCACGCGTTGAGCGAGCTGAGCAGCCCGAGCAAGGCCAGAAACGGCGGCACCACCAGCGTGAACAGCTTGCCCCACTCGGGGTTGAGGTTGGACATGCACGAAGCAAAGGCAATCACCAGAAACGACTGCGCCGCCAGATAGGCATCGGTGCGGTTGGCCAGAATGCTGGTTTCGTACTGGATTTCCTTGCGGTAGAAATCCAGGCGTTCCTTGGGCGAGCCGAACATCTTGGCGTCATGTTCGGTCAGGTGTTCTTCAGCGGTTGGCTGGGTCAGTATGCGAGGCAAGGGGCGCACGCTCCGGGGCGGGGAAACCTTTTAGAAGGCCCCCGCCGCGGACAAGTTCAGGCGGATTCACTTCATCGACCGGGCAATGATTTCCACCAGGTTGAGTTGGGTGAACGGCTTGGGCAGGCGCGGCAGTTTTTCGGCAAAACCTTCCAGACGCTCGGCGTAACCGGTGGCGAGGATGATTGGCAGATCCGGCTTGAGCAAACGTACGGCATGGGCCAGTTGTGCGCCGCTCATTTGCGGCATGGCCATGTCGGTGATCATCAGATCGATGACTTCTCCCTGATCGAACAGCGCCAGCGCCTTCTCGCCGGATGTCGCGCTGATGACACGGTGCCCGAGGTCTTCGAGCAGCAGCGTGGTGCTGGTCAACACCAGTGAGTCGTCATCCACCACCAGCACGCTGAGCCGCGGCACTGTCGCAGGTTCCGGGTGTGGATGCACCAATGGCATTTTCACGCTGCCGGCCGCCACCGGAAGCCAGAGTTCCGCTGCGGTGCCATGCCCTTTCTCGCTCTTGAGAACGAACCGGCCGCCAAGCTGCTCGATGAAGCCGTGCACCATCGACAACCCCAGCCCGGTGCCCTTGCCCAGGCCTTTGGTGGTGAAAAAAGGATCCCTGGCCGACGCCAGCGTCAGCGGGTCCATGCCTTCACCGCTGTCGACCAGACTCAGGCAGACATACCGCCCGGCCTTCATCGATGAATGGCTTTCTTCGAGAACCACCTCCGGCCGCGCACTGATCACCACGCTGCCGCCCTCGGGCATGGCGTCGCGGGCATTGGTGGCCAGATTGAGCACCGCCAGTTCCAGTTGATTGGTGTCGGCCAGTACCGGTTCCAGACCTTCGGGCAGCGCTGTTTCGATCCAGATCCCCGGCCCCAGCGAACTGCGCAGCAGGCCGGTGATGCCCTGCACCAACCGGGTGACATCGACCGGTTCGGTCTTGAGCTCCTGGCGCCGGGCAAAGGCCAGCATGCGCTGGGTCAGCGACACCCCGCGCAATGCCCCTTGAGTGGCGTTTTCCAGCAGGCGGCTGACTTTCGGGTCATCACCCAGCCGTTTGCGCACAATTTCCAGGTTGCCGAGGATCACCGTCAGCAGGTTGTTGAAGTCATGGGCGATGCCACCGCTCAGTTGCCCGATGGCCTGCATCTTCTGCGCCTGAAACAACGCTTCGCGGGTCTTTTCCAGAGCCAGTTGCGATTGATGAGCCTGCGTCACATCGCGGGTGATTTTCGCAAAACCCAGCAACGTCCCGGTGTCACCCCGAATGGCATCGACCACCACGTGGGCGAGAAACCGGCTGCCATCCTTGCGCACCCGCCAGCTCCGGTTTTCAAATCGACCTTCCCGGGCCGCGATCTCCAGTGCCCGTTGCGGTTCTCCATGTTCCCGGTCTTCGGGGGTGTAGAAAATCGAAAAATGCTCGCCGATGATTTCTTCCGGCAGATAACCCTTGATCCGCTGCGCCCCCTGGTTCCAGTTCGACACCCGGCCTTCAGGGCTGATCATGTAAATGGCGTAGTCGGTCACGCCCTGCACCAGCATGCGGAACTGCTGCTCGCTTTGCTTGAGGGTTTCTTCGGCCATCTTGCGATCGGTCAGGTCGCGGGTGATCTTGGCAAAGCCCAGCAGCGTGCCGTCCGGGTCGATGATCGGATCGATCACCACGTGGCACCAGAAGTGCGTACCGTCCTTGCGCACCCGCCAGCCCTCGCCTTCGAAGCGCCCTTCGCGGATGGCCGTGTCCAGCGCACGCTGGGGCAAGCCGGCGGCGCGATCCGGTTCGGTGTAGAAACGCGAGAAATGCTCGCCGAGAATCTCTTCCTTTTCGTAGCCCTTGAAGCGTTTGGCGCCAGAGTTCCAACTGGTGATGATGCCGTCCGGATCGATCATGTAAATCGCATAATCGACCACCGCATCGATCAACAACCGGAAACGCATCTCCTCGATCGCGGCGGTTTTGCTCGGGTTTTCACTCATCAGGTTCACCGCTGGTTTTCAATAGCCCAAGTATGCGGTAATCCGGCGCGTTGGGAAGGTGCAAAAACACGCTCGCTTTCACGCAGGGACCCGTGCACTCGCTGGGGAGGCGTCTGCGTCGAGCGCCCACCAGCGCGGCAACAGCTGCTGAATGCGCGGTTCGGCAAACCGGTCATCGATCAGCATCACCATGCCGCGATCCTCGCGCGTGCGGATAACCCGCCCGGCAGCCTGTACCACTTTCTGAACACCCGGATACAGATAGGTATAGTCGTAACCGGCACCAAAAATCGCTGCCATGCGGCGCTTCATCTGCTCATTGACCGGGTTCAGCTGGGCCAGACCGAGGGTCGCAATGAACGCGCCGATCAGCCGTGCCCCCGGCAGGTCGATACCCTCGCCAAACGCACCGCCCAACACGGCGAACCCGACGCCCTGGCTGTTGGGGGTGAACTGATCGAGAAACGCTTGCCGCTGCCCCTCGGCCATGCCCCGCGATTGCTGCCACAGATTGATCTGCGGATGGCGTTCGGCGAGCAGCGTCAGCACCTGTTGCAGGTAATCGAAGCTGCTGAAGAACGCCAGATAATTACCCGGGCGCTCACTGAACTGGCGGGCGATCAACTCGACGATCGGTTCCAGCGATGCCTGTCGATGATTGAAGCGTGTGGAAATGCGGCTGACGATCTGCACCTGAAGCTGTTCGGCGCTGAATGGCGATTCAACGTCGATCCACACCGTGTCCGTCGGTGTGCCAAGCAAATCGGCGTAATAGTGCCGCGGGCTCAGCGTCGCGGAAAACAACACGCTACTGCGCGCCGCTTTCAGACGCGGGCCGATGAACGCCGCCGGCACCACGTTGCGCAGGCACAGCTGCGACAGCGGCCGCTTGCGGGCGAGGTCGCGCTTGCTGATGTCGAACAGGTAATGCTCATCGAACAGCTCCGCCACCCGACCGAACTGCAGCATGTCGAAATAGAAGGTTTGCAGCGCGCTGTCGAGCCCCTGCGGATGATCGTTGAGGTAATCGCCAATCGCCGCGCTGCACAGGGAAACAGCCTGCAGCAGTTTTTCCGGGGCCTTGTCGTAGGCCTGATACGGCGCCAGTTGCGGCTGGTGCAGCGCGTTCCACTCGCGGTTGACTCGCTGCAGGGACTTTTTCAGCACTTCGGGGGCCGTCTTGCGCACGCTGGCCAGCGCGGCCTGATCAAGACTGGCGCTGTACATCGAGCGCCCGCGTTCGACCAGGTTGTGTGCTTCATCCGCCAGCACCGCGACCTTCCATTGGTTGAGCTGGGCCAGACCGAACAGCAGCGCACTGAAATCGAAGTAATAGTTGTAGTCCGCCACCACCACGTCGGCCCAGCGGGCCATTTCCTGGCTCAGGTAGTACGGGCAAACCGTGTGTTGGCGGGCGACCTCGCGCATCGCGGCCTGATCCAGCAGATTGATCCGGCTGGCCGCTTGCCGGGCAGCGGGCAGGCGATCATAGAAGCCCTGGGCCAACGGGCAGGACTCGCCGTGACAGGCTTTGTCCGGGTGTTCGCAGGCCTTGTCCCGGGCGACCATCTCCAGCACCCGCAAAGGCAGGTTTTGCGCCTGATCGAACAACACCTGACTGGCATCCAGCGCCAGTTTGCGCCCCGGGGTCTTGGCGGTCAGGAAGAACACCTTGTCCAGTTGCTGCGGCGCCAGCGCCTTGAGCAACGGGAACAGCGTGCCGAGGGTTTTGCCGATCCCGGTGGGCGCCTGGGCCATCAGGCAGCGGCCGGTGCTGACCGCTTTGAACACCGATTCGGCCAGATGCCGCTGGCCGGGCCGAAAGTCGGCGTGGGGAAAGCTCAATTGCTGCGCAGCCAGGTTTCGCGCCTGGCGATGGGCCATTTCCTGCTCGGCCCAGTCGAGAAACAACCGGCATTGCTGCTCGAAAAAAACCTGCAAGGCCTGCGCGCTGAACGCTTCGACCAGACAGGTTTCCTTCTCGCTGACAATGTCGAAATACACCAGCGCCAGATTGATCTGCGCAAGTTCAAGCTTGCGGCACATGAGCCAGCCATAGACTTTTGCCTGCGCCCAGTGCAATTGACGATGGTTGGCCGGCTGCTTGCTCAGGTCACCGCGATAGGTTTTGACTTCTTCCAGGCAGTTTTGCAGCGGGTCGTAGCCGTCCGCCCTGCCCTTGACCTTCAATTGCAGAAACTCGCCTTCCAGTGCCACTTCGCTCTGGTATTTGTCGTTGCGCCGCGAGGCCACGGTGCGATGGCCGAGCATGCCTTCGAGGGCTGTCGGCGAGGGCGTGAATCGCAGGTCGAGGTCGCCGGTCTTGGCGGTGAACTCGCACAGCGCTCGGACGGCAATGCTGTAGCTCAAGCGCTCTGCTCCGCCCATTGCACGTAACACACGGCGACCGGCATCTGGTGCTGATGGCAGAACTCCAGCCAGCGCAGCTGGTTGTCCTGCAAGCGGTCACCGGGGCCTTTGACCTCGATCATCCGGTAGGTCTTGTGCTGCGGCCAGAACTGGATCAGGTCGGGCATGCCGGCGCGGTTGGCCTTGATGTCGAGCAGCAGGCGATTGAACCAGTGCTTGAGGTGTTCGGCCGGCAGGCACGCCAGCGCCTGCTCCAGCAGTTGCTCGTTCAAGGCGCCCCAGAACACGAACGGCGACTGCACGCCCCACTTGGCGACGAAGCGCTCACGAATGGTTGCGGCGTAACGGCCATCGTCGAGTTGGTCGAGGCAGGCCTGAAACAGTTCGGCGCGGCGTTGCTGGAAGTCCTCGTTGAGCAGATCCACCGGCCCGCGTTGAAACGGATGAAAGAACGCCCCCGGCAACGGCGCAAAAATCGCCGGCCAGCACAACAGGCCGAACAGCGAGTTGATCAGGCTGTTCTCGACGTAATGCACCGGGCCGCTGTCTTCGTGCAGATGCGCCTGCACGTAGAACTCCACCGACAGCGCCGGATCAGTGCGCGGCAGTTGCAGATCGAGGCGCTCGACCGGGCGCGGCGCCGCGCGTTTGAGCGGTGGCCCGCCGAGCTTGCGTCGCAGCCTCGGGAGCATCCGTTGCAGGCTCTGCTGCTCGGCGGCGCTTTGCGGCGCCTGCTCGGCCAGCAGGGCCAGTTCCAGCGCCAGCGTGTATTCACCGCAGCGCTCCAGCACCCGGATCATCCGCTGGCGGGCACCGGGGTAGGCGCAATCGCGATAAATGCTCAATGCCTGGGCGAACGCGCCGATGCGCTCGCAATACTGTCCGATCTGAAACAGCACCTTGTCGCGACGGCGTTGCAGCCACGGGTTGTCGAACTGCAGCGCACTGACCTGTTCGACGATGATGTCCAGCGGCTCACCCGCCTCGAAGCGCTGCTGGCAGTGGTGCAGGAACAGGCAGGCGTCCACGTCTTCGCGGCTGCGCAGGCCACGGGAGTCGGCGCAGAATTCGACTTTTTCGTAGGTAAAGATGCCAAGATCCGCGAGCACGAACTCCGACCAGTCCTGATACAGGTTGCCGAAGAACATCAGGCGCAGACGGTCGCACAGGTCCATGATGGTCAGACTGAGCAAACGCTCGGCCAGCGATGGTGCCCAGGCGCAGAGGCTGCGTGGTTCGCTGAATTGCTCGGCCAGCATGGGTAGCCAGTCGTCCTTGCGACCCTTGGGCTGTTCGATAAAAGTACCGAACGCTTGCAGAAGTTCGGCCTTGAGCAACACGTCGAACACCTCGGCGATGCTCAACAACGCCTGATCGTCGAGCCAGCCGTGACTCAACAGCGGCTGGGCAGCGTCGGTAATGTCACCGATTTCCGGGTAGTTGAGTTTACCGAGGCGAAAATGCACGCCTTTGCGCATGACCATGCGCACCAGCAAACCCTGGGAGGCGCGCGGCAGGGCTTTGAACTCGCGGATAAAACCGTGCTCGGCTTCACTCATCACATCGGCATAGCGAAGTTCAAGCCAATCAAGCACTTGCCGGAAGTTGTTGAGGTAATAGAACGGGTCGTCGAGGGGGTTGGCAATCACGGGAATTCAGGGCCATGGCGTGCGGGTACTGGTTATGCGTACAGATACCAGCTCTGGCCTGTTGCGTGCAAACGGAAAAAGATCAATGGCAGCGGCAATCGGGATTTTTTCAGGGTGCCATCGAACTTTTCCCGGATGGATGGCACCAATCGCGTTAGAGACCGAATACGGTCAGTTCATATGGAATGAGGTATTTAAGGTGGGTATGAAAATCAAGACTCTGGGCATTCCCCTGGCGGTAGCCGCCCTGTTGGCATTGGGCGGTTGCTCTACGCCGACTGTGGTGACCTTGCAGAACGGCACCCAGTATTTGACCAAGGACATGCCGAAAACCAAGACCAAGGACGGGTTCTATGAGTTCGAGGATATTTCCGGAACCAAGGTGAAGGTCCGCTCTGACGAAGTCGCAACCGTACGCAAACAAGACTGACCCGCAACCTCTGTAGGAGCTGCCGAAGGCTGCGATCTTTTGATCTTGTTTTCAAAAATCAACGTCAAAAGATCGCAGCCTGCGGCAGCTCCTACAGGGGGAACGTTGGGGGCAACTACTCGAAAGCAGGCAGCCCCACAATGCTGTGATCGCAGCTGAAATACTGCTCTCCCCGCCGCGCCAGTTCGGCTTGCAGACGTCGGCAACGCTCCAGATCCTGTTGGGTCATGCGGTCGATGCTCAGGTTGCCGGTGGCTTGTACCTGTTTGTCGTCACCGCGCCGGAACGTCACAAAGGGCTGTTCGGGCTGGATCTGAAACAGGCTTTTCTCTTCGACCGGTTCGACGGCTTCGGTCTTTGCCGGTTTCGGCAGTTGATCGCTGCTGATGCCGTAACGGCTCAGAATCGAGGTTGGAGGCAGATCGGCCCATGCGTTGGCCGATAACAGCGCCAGCCCGACAATCGCGACATACCCCTTGAACCTTCTCACGTGTGCATCTCCTGTACTCGATGGCGGCTAGCTGTAGAACGTGTGTGCACGTGCTGGCTTTAGGCCGCTTTTGCTGTTTGCACAGCTTTTGAGTCAGGGTGTGGCTGTCGAGTCACTTTCAATACCGAGTAATCCTTCAATCGCGGGCAAGCCCGCTCCCACAGGTTATAGGCCGTTCACAAAGCTCGTGCACGTCGCAAAACCCTGTGGGAGCGGGCTTGCCCGCGATGGCGTCCTTACAGACGCCACTTCACCATCAGGCGATCACAATGCCGTCGCTGCTCAGGCTATTCAGCGCCACCCCAACCAATGTCACCGAATCCCCGCCAAACTTCAGCACCGTATCCTGCCCCACCGCCGTCGCATGCGCACGGAAGTCATCATTGGGCAACACACCCTGCACGCCAAGGAACACCAGTTTGTCGTTCGATGTAAAACCCACCACCCGATCCTGACCGAACGCACCGTTGAACAGGAACGTATCCGCCCCGCCCCCCGATTCCATCAGGTCGTTACCGGCGCCACCGACAAACACATCGTTGCCCGCACCACCAATCAAATGGTCATTGCCGTCCAGACCAAACAACCAGTCGCCGCCGGCGTGCGCCTTGAGTGTGTCGGCGCCGCTGGTGCCTTTGACGCTAGACTCGTACTGGGTAACGTTGTTGCCGACCTTCAAACCGCTGGCCGTGACGCTGTGGGT